>NZ_CAKZNK010000087.1 GCF_937129525.1 uncultured Chloroflexus sp.
GCCGCGCCGCCGACCGTCGTCATCCCCCCTGACCGACCCGCCGCGCCGCCGACCGTCGTCATCCCCCCTGACCGACCTGCCGCGCCGCCGCCAACGACCGTTATCCCACCTGAGCGGCCTGCTACTCAGCCCACGCCGCCAATCATTCCACCCACACCGAGCGCAAGCGCGCCACCAGACCCTTTTATGCCACCGTCATCGGGGTATGGTCAACCGGGTAGCAACATCCCCTCTTACATCCCGCCAGCGCCACCGATTTCAAACAGTCAACCTAACCGGAAGCTGATCTGGGGGCTGTTAGGTGGAATTGGGTGTTTGCTAATCATCCTGGTCGCAGCCTGTGGCTTTATTCTGGTCGCACTGTATACAACCGCTACCAATGAGGTAACCAGCGTCTTTTCTACACCTGCGGTGAATGAAGGCGGAGGCGGAGCCGTCGTATCAGGCATTGGTGGAACGGAGCTGCTGCGCGACGATTTTGATAACCCCACAACAAGCAGCCTGGGTGTTCGTAATGACAGCAGCTCAAGCTATTCCTTTGAACAGGGAAGCTACGTGATCGAGGTCAAGGAGCCAGAATTGCTGGTGTGGGCATTGATTGAAGGTAACTATCGGGATGTCGTGATTGAGACCAGTTACTCAACGCCACTTAACGCGCCAAATCTGGCTGCCGGACTGATCTTCCACTATCAGGATGAAGATAACTTTTACCTGTTTAGTGTCTCGAATGACGGTTACTATGCGCTTGAGCTGCTCGAGAACAACCAGTGGATCACACTGATCGACTGGACGCAACATAATGCGATTGCAGCGGAGAGTAATCGACTGCGGGTTGAATTGAGCGGCGATCAAATCACGCTTTTCGTTAATGACCGCCGGCTAGAGCAAACCCGCGATCCAACTTTCACTCGCGGTGAAGTGGGGTTGGCAGTAACGAGTTTCGATGAAGGTGGAGCGGTTGTGCGTTACGATGAGATCATTGTGCGACAGCGCTGATCTTGTGGCACACCGACGATAGATTGCATTCGCTGCCTCCTTTCCCACGTTGCGCGAGGGGAGGCAGCGTGTATTTCTCTCGCTCTGGTCAGTATGTTCCCCATAGAGGCGCGGCACTACCGCGCCCATCCCCCCTCTACCTCCGTAAAGACTGCACTGCCGCGCCATCCCCACTACCGCGCTGCCCCGCCCGACACTCACGAAGGTACCCCTCTCGTCGCAGCGCGATAACCCTGGAAGCGCTTTCACGGTTTTGTGCAAGTGATTCGCGCTTTTTGACAAGCCAGCCGCTCCTTCTTTCGATACGATAAGCGTAGTTGGAAGCGTTCCCAGTCAGTGGCGGCAAGGCATATGAACATCACTCTTGATGACATCGCCCGGCGAGCCGGAGTCTCTCGCTCGACTGCATCGCGGGTACTCAATAATCACCCTCACGTCAACCCGGCAGTGCGTGAGCGAGTCTGGCAGGCGATCCGTGACACCAATTATCAGCCCAACCATCCGGCTCGTTCGCTGGCCAGCCGCCGCTCACAGGTGATCGGGATCGTCATTCCCCAACCGATTAATGCATTATTCGCCGATCCCTACTTCCCGCTCTTGATTGAAGGTATTGCGCAGATCTGCAACGAACGTCAGTTCTCAATCATGCTGGAGCTGGCTACTACTACCACAACCGATGGCAACCCCTATCGTCTGATCGGTCAACGCGGGTTTCTCGATGGCGCGATTGTTGCGTCAGCCGTCGAAGACGAGTTTCTTTTGCAGTGGTTGACGCGCGAGACGATACCGGTTGTGGTAGTAGGACGCATTACGTCGCATACTTCCATTCCCTACGTCGATGTTGATAATCGCTACGGCGCGCAGAAGATGATCGAACATCTGCTCGAGCAGGGGTACCGGCGAATTGCGACGATCACCGGCCCGATGAACATTGTGGCCGGGCGCGACCGCTTTGCCGGTTACTGCGATGCGCTGACGGCTGCCGGATTGCCGGTAGTGCATGAACTGGTGATTGAGGGAAATTTTAGCGAGCAGAGTGGGTACAACGCAATGCGGACACTCTTGCAGTGCGATCCGCTTCCTGATGCGGTCTTTGCCGCCAGTGACATGATGGCTCTGGGCGCGTTGAAAGCCGCGCGCGCCGCCGGATTAGATGTCCCTACTGATCTGGCGCTTACCGGCTTTGATGATATTCCACTGGCTGCCGCAATGACCCCGCCACTTACTACAGTGCGCCAGCCGATTGGCGAATTGGGCCAGAGCGCAGCCCGATTGCTGCTCGATTGGATCTCGTCCGCTGCCACGCAACCGGCAGTTCAGCAGGTAGTTTTGCCCACTGAATTGATTGTGCGCGACAGTTGTACTCGATCCTGGTGAAAGGAGGTGATGACGGCAGCTTCTCTACCCACATTTCAACGGCAGGTTTGATAACAATGGTGTAGCTGTTCCAGAGGAGGAGACGCGATGAAATCGTTCAAATTCACACTCCTGGGCCTGATGCTCATGTTTGCCACCCTGATCACTGCTTGCGGTAGCGGAACGACAACCCCATCTGCCCAACCAACCAGTGCGCCTGCGCCAACCGAGGCCGCTCAGGTACGTCAGCCAACCCAGGCGCCGGCACCGGCGCAAACTGATCGTATCAAGGTGCGCTGGTTCGTTGGTCTGGGGGCCGGTTCTGATGAGGGCGCTATTCCAGCCCAGAACGCCTTCGTTGAACGCTTTAATGCCAGCCAGGATAAGATCGAACTGGTGATCGAGATTGTCGATAACAATGTCGCTTACGATACGCTGGCCACTCAGATTGCTGCCGGTAACGCTCCCTGCCTGGTTGGTCCGGTCGGTATTCGCGGTCGTGACAGCTTCAAAGGCGCGTGGCTTGACTTGCAGCCGCTGATCGACAAATACAACTATGATCTGAGCGACTTTGACCCCAATCTGGTCAAGTTCTATCAGGTGAAAGAAGAGGGTCAGCTTGGCATTCCGTTCGCGATCTTCCCCTCATTCATCATCTACAACAAGGATCTGTTCGACGAAGCGGGCCTGCCCTATCCACCAGCCACCCATGGCGCGCCGTGGGTCGATGAAAACGGGGTTGAGCGACCGTGGAACATGGAAACCCTCACCGAACTGGCAAAGAAGCTGACCGTCGATGTCAATGGGAACGATGCTACTTCGCCTGATTTCGACCCGGAAAAGATCGTGCAGTTCGGTTGGATGAACCAGTGGACCGACCCGCGCGGCATTGGCACCTTCTTTGGCGCCGGCTCGCTGGTTGACGAGAATGGCAACGCTCAGATTCCTGACCATTGGAAGGCGGCCTGGAAGTGGACTTACGATGGCTGGTGGAAAGACTGGTTCATTCCGAATGGCCCTTACGGTGGCGCAGACTTCCTGCAAGGACCCGGTGGCCCCTTCTCGTCCGGTAATCTGGCAATGATCCACATTCATATGTGGTACGTCGCGCCGTGGGCATTGGGGAATGTTGACTTCGATTGGAATCTGGCTGCCACTCCCAGCTACAACGGCACTATCACGGCCAAGATGCATGCCGACACCTTCGGTATCCTCAAAGGGTGCCCCTATCCCGATGCTGCATTCGAAGTGCTCACCTACATGCTGAGCGCCGAGCACGTTAATGAACTGCTCACGATTTACGGTGGCATGCCGGCCCGCCTGTCATTGCAGAATGACTACTTCCAGCAGTACAATCAGACCGCCTTCCCCAACAAGAGTGATCTCAACTGGAACGTAGTGGTCGAAGCGATGGCATATGCCGATAATCCCAATCACGAAAGCTGGATGCCTAGCTTCCAGGAAACAACTGACCGCTACAACGAATTCTGGAACTATCTGGCGAATACACCTGACGCCGACTTCGAGGCTGAAGTCGCCAGGCTGAAGGACGATTTGCAGAAGATTTTTGACGCAGCAAACAAGTAGGAGCAATGACCGATCGGCAGCCCTGCGCCGTTTACACAGGGCTGCCGATTGACAAGGAGGTCGGCGATGGCGCCTTTACCAGAATTCGGTGGCATCCTCCGGCGCGGTTTAGCCAAACCGCAGCGACGAAAACTGAGCAAGCTAGAAAAGAAAGAGATCAGTTGGGGACTATTCTTTATCAGCCCGTGGATGATCGGATTTCTTCTCTTCTATTTGCTGCCGATGATTGCGTCGTTTGGCTTTTCGCTCTACGATTTCAATCCGGCTGTCCCTGATCAGGCTCGCTTTGTCGGTTTAGCCAACTGGGAACGCGCTCTGTTCAATGATCAAGAGGTCTGGCTCTCGTTGGGCCGAACCATCCACTTTGCGGCCATTTCGTTGCCGATTTCGCTCCTGTTTGCGCTCTTTCTGGCCGTTTTGCTCAATTCTGAGCATGTGCTGGGCAAAAGTGTGTACCGCACCCTCTTCTACATGCCGACGATGATCCCATTGGTGGCTA
The DNA here is from genome assembly GCF_937129525.1 of uncultured Chloroflexus sp. Taxonomy (GTDB): domain Bacteria; phylum Chloroflexota; class Chloroflexia; order Chloroflexales; family Chloroflexaceae; genus Chloroflexus. Next base: position 4,439 of record NZ_CAKZNK010000087.1, read on the forward strand.
CTGTCTTGATATGGAATGGAGTGCTGAACGATCAGACAGGTTGGATTAACGTTATCATCGAGCGGCTGACCGGGATTCGGGCCACCGGCACGCAGGGCTTGCGCTGGCTGGCCGACCCTAATCTGGTCTACTACGCCTACACAATGTTTGGATTGTGGGGTGTTGGGAATGCGATGATCATCTTTCTGGCCGGCCTGCAAGGCGTGCCTACCGAACTGTACGAAGCAGCTCAAATCGACGGCGCCAACTGGTTCCACCGCCTCTTCTTCATCACCATTCCGTTGATCACACCGGTGATCTTCTACCAGCTTGTGTTGGGAGTGATCGGTTCGCTGCAATATTTTCTGGCCCCCTTTGTGCTCAACGGCGGCACCGGTTTCCCTGAGGGCATGACCCGGTTTTTCATGATCTACTTCTACAAGCAGTCGTTTACCTTCTTCAATATGGGCTATGGCGCAACGCTGGCATGGTTGATGCTGTTCATCGCCATGGTGATCACGATTGTCCTCTTTGGCACCTCGCGGTTCTGGGTCTTCTACGCAGGGGAGGAACGGTGATGGTACACGCTCAACGCATGTTCGGTGGCGGCCTGCGCAAGTCAACCCAGGTCTTGATTGCTCGCATTACGCTCACCAGTCTGACTCTGGCGATCCTCGGCTTGTTTCTCATCCCGATGGTGTATGGCATCACCACGGCGATGAAGACCGATATTCAGATCTCCAGACCCGGCGCGCCGTGGTGGCCGGCCAGCACCCGCACATTCACTTATGAAGGCAAGGCGTATGAGGTCTATCTCGTGCCGATTGATGGCACAATCCGCGAGCTGGCTCTCTACCGTCCTGGTCGCCAGAGCAGTCTGTTTATCGATCCGGAAAATCCTGATGCCGGGCCGATTGAGTGGCAAGGCCAGTGGCGACAACTCGAACGGGCCTGGACGCTCGACATTCAGTGGGCCAATTTCACCCGGGCCTGGAATACGATCAATTTCCCCAACCTGCTGCGCAATACGCTGATGTACGCTGGCATTACTACCTTTGGCGCAGTGCTGTCAGCGGCGTTGGTGGCCTATGGCTTCGCTCGTTTCCGCATTCCCGGCAAGAACATTCTCTTTATGATTATGCTTTCGACGGTAATTTTGCCTGGAGCGGTGACTCTCATCCCCACCTACTTCGTCTTCCTGCGCATCGGCTGGGTCGGCACGTGGCTACCGCTGATCGTACCGGCTTTCTTTTCTTGGGGAACGAATGTCTTTCTGCTCCGTCAGTTCTTCCTTTCCATCCCACGTGATCTGGAAGAGGCGGCGATGATCGATGGCGCCAGCCCGATTCGGATCTTCTTCTCGATTATCCTGCCCATGTCGCGCCCGGCGCTGACGGCAGTCGCCCTGTTTCACTTCTTCTGGGCCTGGAACGATTTCTTTGGCCCGTTGATCTACCTGGCCGGCAATCCAGATCTGTATCCGATTACCGTTGGTCTCACCGCATTTAACAACCTCTACTCGCAATCGACCAATCTCATCCAGGCCGCGTCGCTGATTTCGGCAGTGATTCCGATTGTGGTCTTCTTCTTCGCGCAACGGATCTTCCTGGAAGGGGTTGTCATCAGTAACCTGGAGAAGTAGGCGAGCTATGCGATGGCGACTGCTCTGCCTGATCGGATTGGGGTTGTTCATTGTCGGCGCTTGTGGAGCGCCTGCCGCGCCTCCAATTGCAACCGCAGTGGTCAATCAGGCTGCCACGATGTCGATTGCCGAACGGGTTGAGGCACTCTTGCAGCGAATGACCCTGGCCGAAAAGATCGGGCAAATGACCTTGATCGAGAAGAATAGCCTGACTCCCGATCAGGTGCGGGAACTGGCGATCGGTGGCATACTCAGTGGCGGAGGTGGTTACCCAACCACCGAAAATTCACCGCAAGCCTGGGCAGCGATGGTGAACACCTTTCAGCAGGCTGCGCTTGAAAGTCGACTCGGCATTCCGATCATCTATGGCGCCGATGGCGTTCACGGGCATAACAATCTCTATGGCGCGGTAATTTTTCCGCACAATATCGGGTTGGGGGCCGCCAATGATCCATTGCTGATGGAGCAAATCGGACGGGTGACCGCGATTGAAATGGCAGCCACCGGCGTCTTGTGGAATTATGCGCCCGGGGTGATGGTGCCGCAAGATGTGCGATGGGGCCGCGCTTACGAAGGGTATGCCGAGCGGCCCGACCACGTGGCAACGCTGGCCAGCGCCTTTCTACGCGGGTTGCAGGCTGCCGATGTGGTGGCGCCGCAACGGGTGATCGGCACTCCCAAGCACTTTCTGGGCGATGGCGGCACAGCCTGGGGATCGTCGAAGACCGAAAACTATGCGCTTGATCAGGGAGAAACCATCGGTGATGAGGCATGGCTGCGGGCAGTGCATCTCCCCCCGTACCAGGCAGTGATCGATGCAGGAGCGCAGGTAGTCATGGCCTCCTATTCGAGCTGGCAGGGAACAAAGATGCACGCCAGCTCTTACTGGCTGACCGAAGTGCTCAAGGGCGAAATGGGGTTCACCGGCTTTATCGTCTCTGACTGGGCCGCGATTGATCAGATCGACCCTGATTATTATCGCGCAGTTGTGACCGCAATTAATGCCGGCATCGATATGAACATGGTTCCCTACGATGCCCGGCGCTTTATCGATACGCTGACCCGAGCAGTTCAGGCCGGTGAAGTGAGCGAGGAGCGGATCAATGACGCAGTGCGACGGATTCTCACCGTCAAGATGACGATGGGACTCTTTGAACATCCCTTCGCTGCGACCGAATTGATCGGGCAGATCGGCAGCCCCGCTCACCGCGAGCTAGCGCGCACAGCCGTGGCTAAATCGCTCGTCTTGTTGAAGAATGAGCAGCAGTTGCTCCCGCTCGCCAAATCGATCCCACACCTTTTCATCGGGGGCCAGGCGGCCAATGACCCCGGTATGCAGGCTGGCGGCTGGACAATTGAATGGCAGGGCAAAACCGGCCCGATTATTCCGGCGACGACGATTCTGGAAGGCATTCAGGCCGCCGTTGCGCCGCAGACGGTGGTGGAATATGACCGCTACGGGCGGTTTAGCGGTGATCCAGGCGCCGATGATGCGGTTTGCATCGCGGTCGTGGGCGAATTACCCTACGCGGAAGGCCGGGGCGATAGCGCTCAACTTAGCCTGCCACCAACTGAACAGCGCGCGTTGCAGCGAATGGAAGAAGCCTGCGCGCGCCTGGTGGTTGTGCTGGTCACCGGTAGACCATTGCTGATCACCGATTCGTTGCCGAAATGGGATGCGCTGGTTGTAGCCTGGCTGCCGGGGAGTGAGGGGGCCGGCGTTGCCGATGTGTTGTTTGGAGATCGCCCGTTTACCGGCAGACTGCCAGTGACCTGGCCACGCAGTCTCGATCAGCTCCCACTGGGGAGCGGCACCGGCGAGCCGCTCTTTCCGTATGGGTTTGGCTTGCAACCGTAGGGCAGGATTGCCCGGAGCGCTGCGCCAGAGTACCCGATCGAGTACCCCTCATGTTTCCGCTAGACGAGGGGATCGATGCTCAGGTGATAGACGAAGTGCTGTCATTGAACGCCTTGCCGCCGAACTTGATCTGATCAGCACAGGGAGAAGGTGAAGGACTGTGAGAGTACGTATGACCGAACGGATTATCCGTCGCTGCTGCCAGTGCTGGTTGGCGCTCCTGGCGCTGACCGGATGCACAACGACGCCTGCGGCGTCGATTGCCCCCGAACCTCAACCAACTCCATCGCCGTGGACGTTGGTTTGGAGTGATGAATTTGACGGCGAGACTCTCAATCCACGAAACTGGTTGTTTGACAAGGGCGCTGGCGGTTGGGGAAACAACGAATGGCAATTCTACACCGACCGGCCAGAAAACATTCGGATTGAGAACGGTGTCTTGATCATTGAAGCGCGTAAGGAGGAATACCTGGCCTGGGAATACACCTCAGCCCGTATCAAAACCCACTACCTGCACTCGTGGGCGTATGGGCGGATCGAGGCGCGGATCAAGTTACCGCCCGGAGGCAAGGGTATCTGGCCTGCCTTCTGGATGTTAGGCGAGAACATTGCCACAGCCCGCTGGCCGGCGTGTGGCGAGATCGACATCATGGAGAACATCGGTAATCCAACGGTTGTTTACGGCACCGTACACGGGCCAGGCTATTCTGGCGGCAATGCCATCTCGCAATCGTTTACCAGCCCGGTCTCGCTGGCCGATAATTTCCACCTTTACGCGGTGGAATGGGAAGCCGACGAAATTCGCTGGTACGTCGATGATCAACTCTACCACACCGTTCGGCGTGATCAAACGCCAGGCGAGTGGGTCTTCGATCATCCCTTCTTTATCTTGATCAATCTGGCGGTTGGCGGGAACTGGCCGGGGTATCCCGACGAGACAACCGTCTTTCCGCAACAGCTTCAGATCGACTACGTGCGGGTCTATCAGCAGAGCTAATCAGGCCGGAGGGAGCTGACGGTTTTCCGCACCTCACCTCCAGTCAGGTCAATTTGCAAGAGTTGGTCAAGTCATCACGCAGAGCACAGGTAAAGGACACAGTATGCTTCATCATGACACCGAAACAATCGACTCCCTGCTCACCCAACTAACCATCGAGGAGAAGATCGCGCTGATCGCCGGCGCTGATGCCTGGCACACCGTTGCCATCCCACGCCTGGGCATACCGGCCATCAAAGTCACCGATGGCCCCAATGGCGCCCGCGGTGTGAGCCGCAACGGCGCCCATACCTCGGCCTGCTTCCCGATTGGGGTGGCAATGGGAGCGACGTGGAATCCGTCCCTGGTGCGTCAGATCGGCGAAGCGCTGGCCGAAGAGACCAGAGACAAAGGCGCGCATATCTTGCTCGCGCCGACGGTCAACATCCATCGCTCACCGCTGGCGGGACGCAACTTTGAGTGCTTCTCGGAAGATCCCTACCTGACCGGCACTATGGCAATTGCGTACATCACCGGGTTGCAAAGTCGTGGCGTTGGCGCATGCATCAAACATTTCGTCTGCAACGACTCAGAATTCGAGCGGTTTAGCATCAGCTCTGATGTCGGTGAACGACCGCTGCGAGAAATCTATCTGCGCCCATTCGAGATGGCAATTCGGCAAGCCAAACCCTGGACAATCATGTCGGCTTACAACCGGATCAACGGCGTCTGGGCCAGCGAAAACCACCGGCTCCTGGTCGAGATTCTCAAAGGTGAATGGCAATTCGATGGCCTGGTGATGTCTGACTGGTACGGAACGTACAGCGAGCGCGCAATCAGCAACGGTCTCGATCTTGAGATGCCGGGGCCGGCGCGCTGGCTCAGCCGGGAACGGGTACTGGCAGCGCTTGAGCGCGGCGAGTTGCGTGAAGCCGAGCTTGATGACAAGGTACGCCGACTGTTGCGCGCGATCGAGCGGGTAGGCGGCTTTGAACGGCCAGCGCCTGCTGCTGAACAGGCCAATGATCGGCCCGAACACCGCGCGCTGATCCGCCGCGCTGGTGTCGAGTCAATCGTGCTGCTGAAGAACCAGGCCAATCTCTTGCCCCTCCAGACCGAACGGCTCCAAACCATTGCCGTGATCGGAGCTAACGCGCATTGGGCAGCGATTATGGGTGGTGGTAGCTCGGAAGTTGCGCCGCACTACGTGGTAACGCCCTTGCAGGGTATTCGCAATCGCGCCGGCAGTCATTGTCGCGTTGAGTATGCCATCGGCACGCCTATCTTCCGCCGCTTACCTCATCTGGATCCGGCCTGGCTGCAATTACCTGATAGTGATCGAAGCGGGGTACAGCTCGATTACTTCGCCGATCTGGATTTCGATAGCGCGCCACTGCGCACCGATACGCTGAATACCCTGGAAGCAAGCTGGTTTGGCGATCGGATTGAATATCTAGACCTTACCACCTTTGCCACCAGACTAAGCTGCGATCTGTTGCCACCGCATACCGGAACTTACCAGTTGGGGTTGTCGTGTATCGGCCAGGCTCGCATCTGGCTCGATGGCGAACTGGCGCTTGATCGGTGGCACAAAGAGGTTATGGATGGCAACGAACAGCGCCAGACGATCACGCTGGAAGCTGGACGCCGTTACCGGCTGGTCGTCGAATTTCGCTGGCCGGTTGCCGGTAACTGGCGAGGGCTGCAAGTGGGGCTATGGCCGGAAAGCGACCGCGACCCGATTGAAGAGGCTGTCGAACTGGCCAGCCGGAGCGATGTGGCGATTGTCTTTGCCGGTCTGACCAAGGAATGGGAGAGCGAAGGCTTCGATCGCAGCGATATGGAGCTGCCAGGACGGCAGAACGAATTGATTCGACGGGTAGCGGCAGCCAATCCCCGCACAATCGTTGCGCTCAACGCCGGCTCACCGCTCAGCATGCCGTGGCTTAATGACGTTGGGGCCGTGGTACTGGCGTGGTACGGCGGTCAAGAGGCTGGCAACGCCATTGCCGACGTACTGTTTGGCGATGCCGATCCGGGTGGACGCCTGCCGACCACCTTCCCCAGGCGGCTGGCCGACAACCCGGCCTATATCAACTATCCTGGCGAAAACGGTCACGTGTTGTACGGCGAAGGGTTATTTGTTGGCTACCGTTACTACGACCGGAAAGGAATTGAACCGCTCTTCCCGTTTGGCTTCGGACTGAGTTACACCGACTTCGCATACAGCAACCTGCGCCTCTCAGCCAACGCTATGCGCGCCGACGAAACGATCACCGTCAGCGTTGATGTCACCAACAAGGGAACGCGCGCCGGGATGGAGGTGGTACAGCTCTACATTCACGACCAGGCAGCCCGGTTGATGCGACCCGACAAAGAACTGAAAGGCTTTTCCAAAGTAGCCCTACAGCCAGGTGAGACAACGACCATCACCTTTACGATTGACCGACAGGCGCTCAGCTACTACGATCCGGCGGCGCCGGGTTGGGTGGCCGAACCGGGTGGGTTTACCGTTCTGATCGGTCGCTCAGCGGCTGACATTCGGTTGCAAGCGCAGTTTGAATTACTGAGCAGCGAATGAGCGATAGACACTGGTGAACGCTAAACACGACAACCGTGGGGCGAATCATTGCCTGTTCGCCTCGCGGTTGTCATATCGACCACTCCACAGAACAGAACGGTGTTCCCGTTAGCAAGATGAATGTCCGGCGGCGAGCAACTGGAACACGGGAATATCACTCGCTCCAAATGGTATCAGTTATTGAGCAGGGTATGCCATCAACATGCAGGAAGCTTCTATACTGGCGGCCAGGGCACATGGGGGCCAGGGCCGGGAGGCGGGTAGCGACCGGTTTCCAGCAGATGGTTGAGGCGGCGGCGCAATGCCCGCACCTCAGCTCGATCGAGCAGGGTATAGAGTACGTTACTCAATTGCGGATTCTGATCGAGCTGCTGGCGAAAGCTGGCAAAAGCAGCCATAACCTCATCGGGCAGCGGCTCGCCGACAAAATCCCAGAGCACGGTACGCAATTTTGGTTCGACATGGAAACAGATGCCGTGATCGATAGCCCATAAGCGGCCATCACGCCCTTGCAGGCAATGACCACTCTTGCGGTCGGCATTATTAACCAGGCAATCAAACGCGCAAAGTTGCCGAATCTCCTGTTCGTAACCGCCCTGTTTCAACATGGTAAAGAGATGCACTTCTTCATCATTATCGATGAAGAGCTGCACCATACCAATCCCATAAGGCCCGTCGCGCACCACGGTAGGAGGCACCAGGTGAAAGCCAAGCGCCTCACTCACCACGTAGGCCGCAGCTTCGCGCCGGTAGAGAGTACCACGGGGGAAATCCCACAACGGGCGCTCACCGCGCTGCGGTTTATAGACCGCCAGCAGATGCAGATCTTCGTGGACAACACTGGTGAGCAGGGTGTAGTTACTGCTATACGGCATTGCTGCTTCGACGCTCATCTCACCCTGGGCCAGCGCTGTCAATACGCGAGCGACGCTCAATTCGTGCGAGTCATGCGAGTGGCTGCGCTCCATACCATTTCCTTGCCGTAACGGAGACTGACACCGACACGCAACACTGACCAAAATACCGCAATGAGCAGCGCTGCTCTGGCGATCTGTCAACCCGGCGCGCGTCTCGCGATCACATCAACTGTAGACCGGACCGTGACCGTTGCGGTGCGGGCAGAAATGGCCGCTCGGGTCAATCGGGCGACCACAATTTCCACAGATTGGACGACCGGCAGCGACAACTCGCTCAGCATGGATGCTGAGCGCCTTCATCTGTTCGCGGGTAGCGGAAAAGCGTGCCGACAATGGCTCGTCGTCGCCTTCTGGCATCCCTTGCGCCAGTAATACCACCCGATCGCGCTCACTATCGTATCCTAACCCCAACTGGTAAATACGAAATTCTGGTTCGAGCGGCTCTTCGAGACTCATATCGGTCACCAGCAAATCGTCAGACGTAGCCAGCCGCGGGTTGCGCTCGCCAATCGTCTCGAGCAATCGGTTGATTGCGTTAGCCAGCTCGCGAATCTGTTCCTTCTCGGCCAGTAAGGTCACCAACCGGCTACCACGTCGGGCCTGCAGGTAAAAGACGCGCCGACCGCGCGGCCCGACTGCGCCGGCAGTAATCCGATGCACCGATTCCAGATCAAACGTAAACTCTGCCATGGTACTACTGAGCCTCCGTCGACAACGGGGACACTGGCGCCGGTTCCGCTGGCGCGGCAGGTGGTTTGGGGCGGAGGTGGGCCAGCGACCCGGTCTCATTGTAGGCTAACAGGCGTGGACCCATCGGCTCAAAGGCAATAGCACTCAATGAGCACGGATTGATCACCAGCCGCTGAAACAGGTCAATATGCATGCCAATATAGTATGCCAGCGCCAACCGGATCAAATCAGCGTGCGATACAACTGCAATCATCTCACCCTGATGGCGCGCGCGCAATTGATCAAGCGCGCTCACCATCCGCATTTGCGCTTCACCTAAGGTCTCGCCATTGGGGAAACGAGTGCCACTGGGATAGTGTTGCACTCCAGGCCACAACTCGTGCTTATAAAGGTCTTTCAGCTCAGCTCCCTCCCATTCACCGTAACGCACCTCACCGAGCTGCTCGACGATGCGCAACGGCAGACCACGCGGTTCGGCAATCGCGCGCGCCGTTTCCACACAACGGTCAAGCGGACTCGTGTACAGCGCCGTAATCGGCAAATCGCCGAGCCGTTCGCTGAGCGCTGCCGCCTGTCGCCGGCCCTCTTCGCTGAGATGAACACCCGGTAGCCAGCCGGCCAGCCGGCCATGCACCCAGTCGTTCATACCGTGGCGAATTAACAGCAGGATGGTTGGGCGGCGTTCTGGTTCTGACACAACTGCACCTGTCATCTTTCTGTGTTTGGAAATTACCAGGCGTGGACAACAATCAAGGGCTCAATCTGCTACGTTCGCCCTTGAGACGTTCGGCAAGGCAACTAACGACCGCGCAAAGCTCTTGCATTACGTAGAACACTACTCACGGGCTGAAAGTCAAGTGGCTCCTGCGCGCGATGATTGTGCCCTACCTTCACCCTGGCTTTGGTGAATAGAACTTTTCGCTCTATGTCATGATACCATGGATATCCGTCACAACGAACGTACTAGGCCGGCTCTACCCCGCTCGTAGACAGCGATGCGGTTAGTCTGGCCGCATCGAGAGTGAAGGCGCGCCCAAAGCCACCTACGTAACGCGCTTCGCGCAACTCAACCCGGAACAGGGTGAAATCAGGCAAAGAGAAGAGATGCTGCTGGCCGGGCAACCGCGCCAGATAACAAGCCTGCGCCTCTGCATAATCGGGCGCATCGCGGAAAACTGGCTGCGCAACACCTTGCAAGGTCACCCGCGCTACTGCCTGCGGATCAGGCACACTATCCGGCGAGGCAGTGATCAGGAGGGAGAGTCGTGGATCGGCCCGCAGATGGCCGGTATGCGCCGCCAGCCGGCTGAGCAAGAGCAATAACCCCGGCGCGTACCCGTCACGCCGCTCTACCGCATAAAGGACATACGAAACAAACGGCGCGCCTTCCGGCGTGATCGTACCAAGAGCCGCAGTATGGTGTTCTTCAATGAGCCGACGCAACGCAACTCGATCTTCGTGACGCATGCATTCACCCTCTTCCCGGTCAACAACCTGTTAATGATCATAGCGCTGTTCGCGCATTGGCGGCAATCTCGGCCAGTGCCGCATCGTAGCGAGGAGCAAGAAACTCCCAGCGATATGGAGCTGCCAGCGCCATCCAGTCGCGCCGGCTCAATTCTGGCAAGCGCGCGATCAGGCGTTCGAGCGCCGCCGGTAATGCGGCATCATCACTGTACAGACAGTCGTCATGCCAGGCTGACGGGATGAGGTCAGGGTAGTTAAGGCGCGCCGGCAAAAGGGGCACACAACCACAGGCCATAGCCTCAACAATTGCGATCCCGAAGTACTCCTGAATTGCCGCTGAAACCACAATATCAGCCTGCTGTAACAGGCGCAAATAGGTATCACGATCTGCGGCATACCCCCAATGAATCGTCTGCGCAGCCCAACGTTCGCGCGCGGCAACCAGATCGGCGGCAGCAGGATCAATATGCTCGCCGGTAACAATCAGGCGAAAATCGATCCCGCGCGCCGCCAGGGTTTCCAGCGCCGCCATAACCACCTGCGGCTGCTTATCGTACTCCCAGCGCGCATTCCACAGAATCACCAGCGGCGCGGCTGGCTCACGCGGCAACCTTGGCGATAACGGCGGCAGATCAAGGCCGGGGGGTAAAACCAGCGCTTTCGCCGCAATTTGATCGACCGTCTGCAACTCGTGATAATCGTGGTAGCGTCGCAACAGTTTCGGTAGCGCGGTAAGAAAATCGTGTTGATGAAACGCGGAATTGAAGATCACTGCATCAGCTACCAGCGCGCTGGTGAAATTGATCCACGCAAAGGCATCATCACGTTTGCGTCCTGGCGGCAGTGGGTAGGTTAGTTGATTTTCGTGAAAATAGACCGCCATCGGCACACACCCCAACTGACGACAGGTCAAGGCGCGCCAGGTTGCCAGATCGAGCATATCGGTCGCGACAATCAAATCGGGTGGCTGGCGCAATGCAGCGACCTGGCGGGCCAGCGTCACTGCGCCGCCGCGCATGCGCCAGCGCCAGCCACCGGCCTGGCTGAGCGTGATCAGGGTAACGCGATGCCGGCTATGCGCGGCGTACCCTGCCGCCACCGCCGCATGCGATCCACCGTGAAAGGGATCAAGCCACCAGATATCCATAAACCCAGGCATCTCAATCTAACGTACCGGTCAACCGAAGTAGCGCATCACCCTGGATCAATCTTCCACCCGCATCAGATATGCATTCACTCCCGCCGTTCCCAGTTGCGCTTCCAGGTTGAGCAGATAACGCAACGGCTGCCGGTAAGGATGATGATCGTCAAGCATTCGCGCCGCCGCTTTCCGGCTGCCGAGTTGCAAGAGGTGATGATACGCCACCCATTCGGCATGCCCTTCCCGCAGAAATTCGTTTTGGAGGAGTGGGCAATGCTCTGATTGCCAGGCATGGGCATACTCGTGCGCTGCTGTGATCCGAAACATCAGTTTCGGCAACCCGTGCAAAACATAGATCACACGAATATGTTGCTGGCGTCGGTAAAGACCAAGCGTATGTTGGCCGCGCGGCAACGGGCCACGCAACTGAGACATCGTGGGCGCGTCAACCAGTCGAAATGCTACCCCGATGTTCAACTGCAACCCCATACCCTCAACCAGCATTGCCGCCGTCTGCTGGAAAATCTGCAATGCCTGCGCCGGATCGTAGATCGCTACCGCGTGGCAGGCATCACACTGTCGCCGTCCATCGTGTAACTGCCAGAATCGATTGCCCAGCGGCGCGCCACAGGTATCGCAGCGGGGTCGGGTCGCAATACACTGTGGACAAAACCGGTCGGGCCGGTCAACCAGCACATAGTAGCCGTTGGTCAACGATTGTCCACAACTGGCGCAACGCGAGCGATCAACCGGCATTGCCTGCCTCTACCTCACCCGAAAGAACTATTCTCCACTGTGCGGCGGCGGCTCATCAAGACGTTCAGACAGCCAGTGCTGCATCAAGCTCAACCCATTCGGATGCAAACTATGCCCAACCGGATCTTCGTGGTAGCGATGGCGCGGCGCATACGGCGCCAGTAGATCGCGCGTAGCGCGGGCCTGCTCGACCGGGATCACCTCGTCGTAGCTCCCATGGAGCTGGAGAATAGGCAATCGCGCCAATCCTGCCGCTGGCGGCGGCATAGCCAGCGCCGGATCAAGATAGCCATTCGCCGCAATAATGCCGGCCAGGCGTTCGGGAATGCGCCAGGCCAGTGCCAGGCTGAGAATGGCGCCCTGACTGAAGCCAAACAGGTAGGTGCGCTGCGGATCGGTGCCGATCCGATCCGGCAGTTCACTTACAAAACGGATGAGCAGCTCAACCGCCTGTGCCCGGCCAACCGGATCGGGGATGAGGCGTCCGGGAGCGCCGCTAAGTTCGTACCAGGCAAAACCACCCCATGGCAGCGCAATTGGCGCGCGCGCGCTTACGATATGCATCCGGTCATCGATCAGGTCAGCCAGCTCAAACAGATCGCGTTCGTGGCTACCAAAACCGTGCAGCATCAGTAACAATGGCGCCGGCCCGGTCTCAATGAGCGGACGACGTTCAATTGTGCGAATGGTTGTCATGGAATCACCAGTTCCTGGCCCACACGCAGGTTATCACCCTGCGCGGGAGTAAGATTGTTGGCCTGCAAGATTGCTTCAATTGTAACGCCAAATCGGTCAGCAATCGCGCGCAACGTATCACCAGCCTGCACGGTATAGCGGCGCGGGCCGGCGGCAGTCGGCTCTGGCGTTACCGTTGGTTCCGGCGTCGCGGTTGGTTCCAGGGTTGGCGTTGCCGTTGGCTCCGGTATCGCAGTTGGTTCCAGGGTTGGAGTGATCGTTGGCATCGGCGTCGTCGTTGGCCTTGGGGTCAACGTCGGCACCGCCGGCAACGGCGACAAAGTGGGGAACACCGGTACCGGCGCCAGTTCCGGCTCGGTCACCGCAGCAATCGGCGGTTCCCATGCCGGCAGCAGGGTCAAATCGCCGATCCGCAGTGGCGGCAACGGATTGCGGCTGATCGTCAACAACGCCACTGCGGCAATCGTCAGCAAACCAGCCGCACCCAGCCCAACGCCAACACTGCCAATGCGTGGCTGGAGGAGACGCAGCAGGATGGCGCCAAGCGGTGGCGCCAGCAAGGCTAATCCGAGCAGGAACCAAAGGGTTGTTTCCGAGAGCATACTACCGCTCGTCATTACAAATTACGCAAGCGCAGAAGAAACCACGCGATCGGCATCCCATTCAGACACCGGGCTGAATGCTCTTCCGACAACCAGCCAGAGATCACGGCGCCAGTGCCCACTGCGGATTGTAATCCTGTCCCAACACCAGCACAATATCGGCGCCCAGCGGCTGTGGCGGCGCATCAGGCGGCGGTGTCGCGAAGACTTGCGTTGCCGGCAAGCCGAGATGAGCAGCCAACCGCGCCAATGCCGTCGATTGACCGGTGTAATCGATCAGCATAGTTGTCGCCCGTCGTTCAGTATTACCGGGTGGCAAAGTTCGAAAACCAACACTTTCCAGCGCGCGACTGACCCGCGCAGCCAGACCATTCACCGGCGTTCCATTGAGCACCTGTACATTGGCCGACTCACGGTCAAGTCGCGGCCCGGCGCGCACTCGATCGACCAACGCCATCAGATCACGCCGGTTCCAGTAGATATCCGATCCAATCTCGGCCACTACCGCCACGTTACGCGGATTGATACTGAACGTTGCCACCCGATCGGTGTCGATCATTCTGGCCAAATCGATCAACTCGCGCAACGCTGCCGGATCATCAATCGGCAGCGTCGTCTTGATGCTACGCTGCGCCTCGGCAAGCAGAGCCGACACGGCGCCAGCCTGATCGAGCAAGCCACGCATGCGTATCGTCGCGAGCGCAGCGCGCAAAATTTCCTGTTGACGACGCGCGCGGTCGAAATCGCTAGAGCCGTGGCGCGAGCGGGCATAGCGGAGCGCAGTTGCGCCATCAAACACCTGCAACCCGGCGGGGATCAAGATGCGTTCGTAGCCGTAATCCTCAGTGGGAAAACTGCTATCAAGCAGCGGATACGGCACATCAATCACCAGGCCGCCGATTGCGTCGATCAGTCGTTCAAAGCCGGCAAAATCGATTTGAACCACATAATCAACCGGCAGATTAAGCAGTGTAGAGACTGTCTCGGCGGCTAATGCGCCTCCTGCCGCCGCCGGATCAACGCCGCGACCGTACAATTCGACAGCATTGCGATAGCCGTAACTATAGGCAGCGTTGATCTTTTGTTCGCCAAGGCCACGAATGACGGCAACCGTATCGCGCGGAATCGAGAGCAAACTCACCCAGCGCTCAACCGGATGCACATAAGCCAGCATCAGCGTATCGCTACGCACTCCTTCGGCGCCATCAGCGCGCCGATCGATCCCCAGGAATAATACCGTAAATGGCTGGCGAAAGATGGTATTTGCAGGAGCGCTCCTGTTCGACTGACGCGGATCGTCTAGCCGTAGACCGGCTACTGTCGCATTCCACAGTGACACTACACTCCAGGCTGCCAGCAACAAAGCGAGCGCAATCCCACCCGTTGCAACGATACGCCGCCAGCGCTGCCGCCGCTTCGCGCGCAGATATTCCACCCGCTCGCGCGCGCTCAACCGCGCGCGTTGCTGTCGCTCATCACCATACCGATCCATACATACCGACTACATATCCTGAGCTTCACCGTTAGCGGGATCATCAGGCGGTTCATAGTAACCAGTCGCAATAATCGGCGCACTCACCGTCATGCGGCGCAACCCGGGCGCATCACCGCATGGCAAGACACCGAGCACGACGATACTCATATCATCAGTGGGTTGACCCTCGTCGAGCGCAAGCGCTTGCTGCATGATGCTATCAACCAGCGTCTGCGGATCGCGCCCCTCGCGCGCTGGCCATGCAGCCAGATAGTTGGGTAAGCCCAAATCCTCGCCCCGCCGCTCACCTGCTCGCAGCAACCCATCGGTAAACAAGACCACGTAGGTATACGCCGCAATCGGCAATTCGCTGATCTGTGGCCGGATCAACGGTTGCAACCCGATTGGCGTCGAGGGTGCATTAAAGCTCCGCAATCCCTGCGGAGTCAGGACAAAAAATGGCACCGGGTTATGGCGTGTAACCAGAATCTTGTTGCCGGCAAAATCGATCGAGAGAATATTCAGCGTCGCCGCCACCTTTCCCATGCGATAGGTATACAGATAGTCATGCACTGCGCGCGCCACTGCCCCATCGCGCGCGCCATCCTTCAGCAAAGCGATCGCTCGCGTCGCCACCAGATGGGAAATCGTTTTGGCCCTTCGTCCGCTACCCTGTCCGTCAACCAGCACAAACGAAAACCCGCCGCCCGGTCGCTCGATTGTCTCGATCGTCTCGCCACTCTCGATCTCGCCATAGCGGGGAATTTTGGCAACTGCAACACGCATTTCCAAATTTGCCATCATTGACATCCCCTCTCGATCGCTCAATATCCGTTACAGCATACCATAATTTGCCGCATGCTATAATCAAGATGTTAATGCACAACCAGTCTGAAGTTTACTTTTATGTCAAGGAGGACGAAGATGTCCGCACCGCGGATCTTTCACAACCTGATCGGCGGCGAATTTGTGCCTGCCCAGAGCGGAAAAACCTTTGAGCGCCGCAACCCGGCTGACACGCGCGATCTGGTCGGTGTCTTTGCCGATAGTGACGAGCGTGATGTCAATGCGGCGGTTGAAGCCGCTAAAGCCGCCTTTGCGACCTGGAGCAAGGTACCGGCGCCGAAGCGTGGCGAAATTCTGTTGCGCGCTGCCGAACTACTGCAAGCGCGCAAAGAGCAGTATAGCCGCGATCTGACGCGCGAGATGGGCAAACCGTTGTTTGAGGCTGGCGGCGATATTGTCGAAGCGATTGGGATGGCTCAGTACGCTGGCGGCGAAGGCCGACGCATGCACGGGGTAACAACCCCTTCGGAGTTGCCCAACAAATTTCAGATGAGTATCCGACAGCCAATTGGTGTAGTCGGTCTGATCACTCCCTGGAACTTCCCGATGGCAATCGCCTCCTGGAAGATGTTACCCGCGATTGTCTGCGGCAATACCGTTGTGATCAAACCGGGCGAAGACGCCTCGGTCAGCACCTACAATCTGGTCCAGTGCCTGATGGAGGCCGGCTTGCCCCCCGGCGTGGTCAATATTGTTACCGGTTATGGCCCACGCGCCGGTCAGCCGCTGGTCGAACATCCTGACGTGCCGGTCATTTCCTTTACCGGCAGCACCGACACCGGTCGATTGGTTTACGAGCTGGGCGCGCGTCGGATCAAGCGAGTCAGCCTGGAGATGGGTGGCAAAAATCCCCTGATTGTCATGCCTGATGCCGATCTTGATCTGGCGCTCGATGGGATTGTGTGGGCTGCCTTCGGCACCACTGGCCAGCGCTGCACTGCAACCAGCCGACTCATCGTTCATCGAGCGGTGGCCAAAGAGCTGGTTGATCGCGTAGTTGCCCGCGCTCAATCGCTACGGATTGGCAACGGCCTCGATCCGAACACCGAAATGGGGCCGCTGGTCAACGAGAAGCAGATGCAACGGGTGTTGAACTACATCGAGATTGGCAAGCAAGAGGGAGCAACGCTGCTCTGCGGCGGGTATCGACTGACCGGTGGCGATTACGATTACGGTCACTTCATTGCCCCTACGGTCTTCACCAACGTCACCCCACAGATGCGCATCGCGCGGGAAGAGATCTTTGGACCGGTGCTCAGCGTGATCGAGGTTGATAGCCTCGATGAGGCAGTCGCCGTCGCCAACGACGTTGCTTACGGTCTCAGCTCGGCCATCTACACTCGTGACATCAATGCCGCCTTCCGCGCAATGCAGGCATTGCAGGCCGGTATCGTGTACATCAATGCCCCGACTATTGGCGCCGAAATCCATCTGCCCTTCGGCGGTGTCAAGGCTACCGGTAACGGCCATCGCGAAGCCGGCCCCACGATGCTCGATGTCTTCTCAGAATGGAAGAGCGTGTACATTGACTACAGCGGCGCGTTGCAGCGTGCCCAAATCGACAATGCCGACTAGGGCAAGTCGGTATCTCACAGCGTAACAATGTCGGGGTGGTCGCGATGCCACCCCGACCGTCCACTAGATAAACATATTGTCATCAACTATTAACATGGCAGGTTCACTATCGTAATGGTGTGGCAATTCCGCATAATATGCTGAATTCAGGATGATATTTCTTCGTCAGGGGTCTTTGTGCGATTGTTGCTACCGTTCATCTTGTTTGGCTGCTGCCTGTTCCTGGCCGCATGCGTCACTGCTTCGCCGTCTCCTTCCGTTCCGGCGAAACTGACTATCGCCGGCTGGCACGGGTATATGCCGCCAGAATTGCTGGAGGCATTTCAGGCCGAAACCGGCATTATTGTGGAGTACGCAGGCTATGATACGCAGGAAGAAGCAATTGAGCGACTGCGGCAGGGCGAAACATATGACCTCATGGTGATGGGCAATGCTTTCATCTCATCGCTGGTTGCCGATGAGATGATCGTTCCGCTTAACTACGCCAATCTTCCCAACGCGCGTAATATCAGCTTGAATTTCCGCGATCTCAATTTTGATCCCGAGAGCCGCTACTCAGTCATCTATCAATGGGGAACGACCGGCCTCCTCGTTCGCACCGATCTGATTGATCGGCCAATTACCCGCTGGACTGATCTGTGGGATCCGGCGCTCGATGGCAAAATCTTGCTCTGGCCGATACCTCGCGATACTGTCAGCGTGCTGCTCAAATCGCTGAGCTACTCAATCAACACGATTGATCCTGCCCACCTTGAGGCAGCCTTGCAACGCGCGCCAGAGCTGGCGCAACGAGTAAGTATGGCGCCGCCAACAGCCGAGTCTGCAGTTCCATATCTTGTCAGTGGAGAATTCGCAGTCGCGCTGGGCTGGTCATTCGATGCCGTGCAAGCCCGCGATCAGGATGCGCCAATCGCGTACATTATTCCTGCCGATGGCACCATCCTCTGGTTTGATTGCCTGGTGATACCGGCATCCAGCCGAAATCAGGCGTGGGCTGAACGATTTATCGATTTCTTCCTGCGACCAGAGATGAGCGCGCTGGTGACGAATCGTTTGGGCATCGCAACCGCTAACGAAGCCGCTCTGCCGCTCATCGATCCAGTTTTGCGCGCTGATGAGAGCATCTTCCCATCACCAACTGTTTTCCAACGGGCCGAAGCGGAACTGGCCCTTGAACCGGCAATTCAGGCCTACCACAATCGCATCTGGCAGGAGTTTCAAGCCAATCGACCCTGATAGGACTCGGCATATACTATGTCCAGCGAAAAAGGTTCAATCGCGCGTCAACTGCAACATTTGCCACAATCACTCTACCACTACCTGAATACCAGCTTGCAGGTCAAGCTGTCTCTGCTGCTGGCGATGCTGCTGGCCATCATTCTGCTGGGAGCAGGGTACAGCGTTTTCCAATTCGTCGAGTCGATCGAGCAAGAAGGCTGGGCCGGTCGCCAGCGCGAAGCGGCAATCAGCGCCGTCCATACCATTGACGATTTTCTCTTGCGGGCAGAAGATGTGATGAAACTGGTGGGCGCGCTCTCGGTTGAGCAGATTCAGCGCTCCCCTGACCTCTTGCCGGAACTGCTCAATCGGTCGCCGGCATGGATTGAGATCGCTCGAGTTGATGCAAATGGTCAGTTGATCGCCCAGGCTACTCGTGATCGCCCAATCATTGGCAATCTGGTCACTATTCCATTGGCCAACTGGTTTCAACAGGCGCGAGCCGGCCAGCGTTACCTGGGGCCGTTGTTGATTACCGCCGAAAGCGAGCCATACATTGTGATGGCTGTGCCAGCCGCTGATGGTGGTGTCGTCGCCGGACGACTGCGCATGAACCTGATCTGGGAAACGGTTGCCACCCTTCGCTTCGGACGACTAGGAACGGCATTTATCGTCGATGAACAGGGGATCATTATTGCCCATCCCAATCAGCAGGTGATCCTCACTTATACCTCGATGATTGATCGGCCAGAGTTTCGCGATGTTCCACCTGATGGTCGCCAGCGATTTTACATCAACATTTTTGGTGAAGAGACACTAGGAGTTTCGCTCAACATCCCCGGCACGCCATGGCGTCTCTTTAGTGAAGTTCCAGAGAATGAAGCAACCGAACTCTCAACGCGGGCCGGAATCGTCTTCACGTTCAGCCTGATTGTGTTTGGATTAATCCTGCTCGGGACGATGAATTATCTGCTTCACCACATCGTTTTCCGTATCCTGAAGCAGATAGAGCAAGGCGCCGAACGGATTGGCAAAGGCGATTTAAGCCATCCTCTGCCGGTCAGACCCGAACGCGAAGTGGCCCAGGTCGCGCGCGCCTTTAATGAGATGATGCGCCAGTTACAGGAGCGAAATGCGGAAATTGCCCGCCAGACTGCCAGTTTGCAGGCCGAGGTTCAAGAACGACGCCGGGTTGAACGAGAGCTGATTGGCGCGCGCGATGCTGCCGAGGCTGCTTCGCGCGCTAAGAGCACCTTTCTCGCTACTATGAGCCACGAGTTGCGCACGCCATTGACCGCTATTATCGGGTACAGTCAGCTCATGGAACAACTGGCAGCGAAGGGGATTTATGACACGGTGGCCAGTGATGCCAGCCGCATTCGAGCCGCCGGGCTGCATCTACTGACCTTGATTAACGACATCCTCGATATTTCGAAGATTGAGGCCGGACGGATGACGGTGAACGCTGAATATGCCAGCGTCGCCGAGCTGGTGCGCAGTGCGGTTGATGTTGTTCTGCCGCAAATGCAAAAGAACCGGAATCGGCTCCAAACGCATTGCCCGCCCGATATTGGCATCTTGCACAGCGATACAACCAAAGTGCGTCAGGCGTTGATCAATCTGCTCAGTAACGCGGCCAAGTTTACCGAAGATGGCGAGGTGACCCTTACAGTCACTCGCCACCAGCACAATGATCGTGTCTGGTTCCGCTTCGAGGTTGCCGATACCGGAATCGGCATTCCAGCCGATAAGATAGATAAACTCTTCAAAGCCTTTTCCCAGGTTGATGACTCACCCACCCGCAGGTATGGCGGCACCGGATTGGGACTGGCGTTGAGCCAGCGTTTGTGTGAGTTGATCGGCGGTCGCATCACTGTGCAGAGTGTTGTGGGCAAGGGTTCGGTGTTTACAATGGAGATTCCGGCAGAACTCGGTAACGAGTTACCGACGCCAACGCTCATCGAGACGCTTGCGCCGGCATCAACAGCTCCCAACGGAGCAGCGCCATCACCGGTCGAGGCCGACGCATCAGCAAGTAATGCGCTCGTCCTGGTCATCGACGATGACCCGACCATTGGTGATCTCATCCGGCGGCTGGTGCCGGCCAACGATGCATATGTGATAACTGCTGAAACCGGTAGCGAAGGCGCGCGAATTGCGCTTGATCTCATTCCAGATCTGATCGTGCTTGATCTGAAGTTGCCCGACCGCCATGGGCTAGAGGTACTGGCCGACTTGCGATCAAAACCTGAGCTGGCCAATACCCCGATTGTTGTGTTGACGATTGACGAGCAAGCGCAGCGCGGTCTTACCCTGGACGTGGCTGAGTATCTGGTAAAGCCCATCGAACCGCAACGACTGCTTACGGTTGTGCAACGCTACTGTCGCCGCACCGATAAGGGATCTCAGCCCTTAATCCTGGTGATTGAAGATGATCGGGACCTGGCCGAGCTGGTGGCACGAACATTGCGCACTGCCGGATGGCAGACCGAGGTAGCTTTTGACGGCGCTACTGGACTGTCGATGGCGCTCAGTCGCCAGCCTGACCTGATCTTGCTAGACTATATGCTGCCGCAGCTCGATGGCTTACAACTCCTGACGCAGTTGCGATCTCAACCGGCGGGATCGGCTATTCCGGTTATCTTCATGACTGCGCGCGATCTGACAAGTGAGGAACGGAGTTATCTGGCAACCAGCGCAAACGCGATCTTGCGTAAAGCCGATCTGAATATCGAACAGATCGTGGTTCATATCCGACAGATCATACAACCACTATCCACTGCAACACCACAGCAATCAGACATGAATTATCAGCGTTCATCGTGAAAGTGCAGGAATGACTTATGGCGCGAGTGCTAATCGTTGAAGATGACGCTAATAACCGTGAGCTGATCGCCCGCCTGGTAGCACTGATGGGACACGAACCGATTCTGGCCGAAGATGGTGCTCAGGGAGTGGCGCTGGCCCGCAATGAGCTACCGGAT
This sequence comes from uncultured Chloroflexus sp., assembly GCF_937129525.1. Taxonomy (GTDB): domain Bacteria; phylum Chloroflexota; class Chloroflexia; order Chloroflexales; family Chloroflexaceae; genus Chloroflexus. The sequence continues at coordinate 25,841 of NZ_CAKZNK010000087.1, forward strand.
CTGATCATTATGGATATGGGTTTGCCGGTGCTCAATGGCTGGCAGGCCACTCACCGGATCAAAGCTTATTCCAAGACCAGCCACATCCCGGTTCTGGCCCTTACTGCATATGCGCTGAATGAAGATCGAATCCGGGCTCTGGCATCTGGCTGCGATGACTACGAGACGAAGCCGATTGACTTTGCCAGTTTTCAGCAAAAGGTAACCAACTTACTGCAAACCGGAGGAAAGAGATAAGTCGCTGTTGTTGAGCATGCAAGAGCGAGCAGTTGATGCTTGATTGTTCTCACAATCCGACCGGTATCTCATCGCAATGCCAGTGAAGGCCAGACCTACGCGATAACGCCGGGTTTGCCACACTGCTTGCCACACCGACATCCACCCGGGCAGTTTAACTACATTCCTCTTCATTGTGCGGCAAATCGCCATCACCGCGCCGTTAACGCCGTTTCTCGTGCTATACTGCTCCAGAACGGAAAGGAGCATCTATGGCGTTGACGCAGTGGCGACTGGTGGGATTCCTGCTGTGCTGCTGTCTGGTTGCGTGCTCAAGCCCGACCGGATTACCTTCCCCCACCACAACCACAACCCTGATCCCTACTCTTCCAACCGAACCGCCGCTGACGCCGGCAGATCTTCTGCAACGCGCGCAAGCTGCCGCTATGATCGGCGATGCTGAAACGCAGGGCGCCGCGCTGAGCCAGTTATTACAGCTCTTCCCCACTGCCGACGAAGCGCCAGCGGCCCGGCTGTTACTGGCTCGCTTATTTGCCGACTATGGCCGGTGGACTTCGACGATAGAGGTGTTGCGACCACTGCTGACCGATCCTGCCACACCGGTCTATGCGCCATCCTTACTGCTCAGCGCGCGAGCGCACGAGGGGGCCGGCTCGCACGCGGCGGCGATCGATGCCTATCAGCGCTATGAAGCGCTCGGCACTCCGCTGGCACCATATGCAGCACTGCGCGCTGCCGCTCAATTTCAGGCCTTACAGCAGTTCGCAGAAGCTGAAACATCCTATCTGCGCGCGGCAACCGGCGACATTGCCATCGGGCAGCGCGCCGCAGCGTATGAGCGGGCAATCGAGCTGGCAGTCGCGCAAGGTCGTCTAAACGACGGATTGGCATACGCGCAAGGAATCCTCGGTTTTGCCGTTCAGCCCAATTACCGATCGCAAGTGCTGGCGCGCGCTGCCGATCTGGCGGCAAGCGCAGGCGACCCGGCAACCGCAAGCGCGTTACGCCGTGACGCGATCGCAACGTATGCCGGCGCAGCGGCAGCCAGCGCTGCCGACGCTCTGCGCGCGGCTGGTGATCCCGCCCTCGACCCATACGCCGCAGCTCAGGCCTACCGCGCAATGGAGCGCTGGCAGGATGCGATTGCTATGCTCGATCAGGCGATTGCGGCTGGTCAAAATGTAGCCGAGGCGCTGCGTCAACGCGGCCTGGCCCGACGCGCGCTGGGTGACTTTAGCGGCGCGCTGGCCGATCTGGCCGCGGCGCGCGATGATGATGCCGGGAGTGACACCAGCCGACAGGCAGCACTCGATTGGATTCAGACTTACGGTCAGAGCGGGGCAACGGCTGAAGCAGCCGCATTGTACCGTCAATACGCGGCTGATTTCCCCACCGATCCGCGCGCGCCGGTTGCGCTCGACCGGGCAGCTCAACTGTATGACCGGTTAGGCGACGAGGCGTCGGCGATGGCCGTCAGGCGCGAACTTGGCGAACGTTATCCGACTACAACACCCGGTATTACTGCGCTCCACCGGCTGGCGTTGAGCCGCTTCGATAGCGGTGATGTTAGCGGAGCGCGCGAAGTCTGGCACCTGCTTGCGCAGCGCGGCGAGGGCATCGGGCAGGCACTGGGCGCATTCTGGGCCGGAAAAACAGCGCAAAGGTCAGGCGATCCCATAGCAGCCGACTACTTCCGCCAGGCATTGCAAGCTGCGCCAGATAGTTACTACGCGGCGCGGGCAGCAGAAGAGTTGGGCGAAGTGCCGGTTAGCATCATCCCGCCCGATGCGCCGATAACCACCGAAGCCTGGAATGCGCTGGCCGAATGGGTACAGACCTGGACATCAACCAACACCGATCAGACGCTGGCTCTAGTAGCCGAGCGAGCCAGATTGCTATATGAGGTTGGACTGTATAGCGAGGCTTTGGGCGAATGGCTCGACGGTTTGCGGCAAGCCGGCGAAACACCCCAACTGCTGCTCGATCTTGCTCAACGCGCTTACCAGGCTGGCGCAACCTACCCGGCGCTGCTGGCGGCTGAGCGGTTGGCGCTGCTAGCGCCGGCAGACGTGGCTGCGCCAACCGCTCTGCGCCGATTGCGCTTTCCTACACCTTACCCCGAACTGGTACAGCGAGAAGCGGCAGCCTTTGGAGTTGACCCGCTCTTGATGTATGCCCTCATTCGCCAGGAAAGCCTCTTCAATCCGGCAGCAACGTCATGGGTTGGCGCCCGTGGCCTGGCGCAGATCATGCCCGACACTGGACGCGGGATTGCCCAGAATCTGGGTGTAACCACCTTCCAGCTCGATGATCTCTACCGGCCTCATGTCAGCATTCGCTTTGGAGCCTTCTATCTCGGTCGTCGGATCAGGGACATGAACGGCAGTCTCCACGGAGCGTTGGCGGCCTACAACGGCGGTTTGGGCAACGCCCAACGCTGGGCAGGTGGGAATGTGGTGCTCGATCCCGATCGATTTGTCGAAACCATTGACTTTAGCGAAACGCGCCATTATGTTTGGGCAGTCTATGCCTTTTATGGAGTCTACCGCGAGCTGTATGCGCCGCCATCAGAGTAATCAGATCAGGGCGAAACCTGATTCGCCCTGATCCAGGCTCGCGATCTTCGCACCTTCCTCCGACTGGCGCAGGATGAATGTTGACATCCTGTCATTGGACAGAGATAATATCGTGTAGCATCCCCATACTTCAGCCACGTCTGCTTCACCGACACTGTTGCCGTCGGTTTCTCCACCGTCGCAGTTTGATGATGATGATTCGCTCGCCGCCGTCTCATAGCAGGTGAATAGACTATGGCGCTCCTGGTCATCTTACTTACGGTCGTTATCCTCACCGCCAGCATCGTGTACGTCCTGCTGCAAGATGCGCGCGCAACTGCCAATCGCCTCTTCGCCCTCTTCACCAGTGCCTCGCTCTTGCTCAGCAGCGCCGGCGCAGTGCGCTTCGCGAGCCGCGATCCGGCTGAGATCTGGCTGCTATCCGGTCTGCTCACAACATTACTGGCGATCATTCACGGGTTGTTAGTCTGGCTGATCATGCTCCTGTTCATGCCACACCGGTATCGACAACCTTCGATCCGTTGGGCAGCATTCGCCCCCTATGCCACCATGACTATCGTGTTAGGAGTAGACTGGTATGGCGGCATTGGCCTGATTGGGCGTGATGTGGCGCTCGCCGATTCGGGCCTTCTCGAATTTGTGCGCGGACCGCTCTTCTGGCCGGTATTTACCCTCTATCTGATCGGGTGCGTCCTGGTGCCGTTGATCATATTGATCACGATTGCTGTGCGGCATCGCTCTGCGCGTGGGCCGGCGCTCTGGCTAACCGGCGGCGCATTCGCAACCTTTCTCACAGGGTATGTATTCCGCGAGGTCGGGCTGCCGGTCCTGACCTATGTCAGTCTCCTGCCACTCCACCTGTCATTCGGTTGGGTTACGCTCCGTTATGGTCTGTTCCGACCATCGCAGATTGCCTTACAGGCGGCGGTAGAAAACCTGCCCGATGGCATCCTGGTGCTTGACAACGAAAGAAATGTGCGTTTTGCCAATCGGGCCGGACAGCATTTGTTGTCGTTACCGCAAGGCAATCTTCAGCGCTTTGAGCAGGTCCTGGTTCAGCTCGGATTTCACGAACAAACGACCGCCACCGATCGAGAACAGGGAGTGCGGCGATTTCACCGCCGTGATGGCGATGAGCGAACGTTTCTGGTTACAGAGGTTGCTGTCGTCGATGAGCAGGGAAAGGCCAGTGTGGTAACGCTCCGCGATGTCACGATTGCCGAACGTCAGCAGGCCGAATTGCTCGCTTCGCGGGCGGCGCTAGCTGAGCGGACAGTCGAACTCGAGCACTCGCTGGAAGAGATTCGGCAGCGCGATGCCCTGATTACCCGCCTGACCTTGCCGCTGATTCCGTTGACCGAAACCGCGCTGGTCGTCCCCCTGATCGGCGCTTTCGATCAAGCTCGTTGTCAGGCCCTGATCCATCTCGTACTCAACCAAATCGGTCAACGAAATGCGCAGACTCTTTTAATCGATCTGACCGGCCTGACCGTTTTCGATCAGACACTGGCGCACGCGCTACGCCAGCTCAGCAATGGCGCGCGCCTGATGGGAGCAACGATGGCATTGTGTGGCGTTCGCCCCGAAGTAGCTGAGGTCATGATCCAGACCGGCAATGCCTGGTCTGATGTGCGCCACTTCGCCACGTTGCAGGATGGTGTAATGGCATTGCTTGCGCCTGCAAGGCGAAACCAGATGAATGCTCAACGCCAGGATGCCGGCATCGAGCCTGCCTGAGCGTAGCGACGCAAGAGAGCAATTGACGCTTCACTCTATTTGCCGCTGCCACAGCAGTCGCCTCAGCCAGGTGATCGCCCTAAACCGGCCAGCGCCTGCGCCACCGTTAACCAGCCTCGTCCCGGAAAGAGTTTGGCTACCTGCGACGAGAAGATCAGGCTGTTACCGAGCAGCTCAGTAGCCGGCCCTTCAACGACCACCTCCCCTTCACCGAGCAATACAACCCGGTCGGCACAAGCGGCGGCCAGTTCGACATCGTGGGTCGCCATAACCACTGTGCGCCCTTCATCGCATAAACGACGCAAGATTGCCGTCAAATCCGCTTTGGCGTGATAATCCAGACCGCGCGTTGGTTCATCGAGCAGAATGAGCTGTGGATCGCCAACCAGTCCGGCGACCAGCGCAGCCCGCTGCGCTTCACCACCACTCAGGCTGCGCGGATACTGCAAACCCAGATGAGCAATGCCCAACCGGGTCAGAGCTTCGGTAATTGCGCTCACAGAAGGTCGCAGCCCACGCCCCCGCATGCTAAAAGCTATTTCGTCGTTGAGAGTGTCGTGAAAGAGCATACTGCGCGGATCTTGCGGCACATAGGCGATCCGGCGAGCCAGCTCTTCGACCGGGATCGGCGCAATATCGCGTCCCTCAATCTCAACCGTGCCAGTAACCGGGCGCGCCAGCCCGATCAGCGTTTTGAGCAGCGTGCTCTTGCCGCTCCCGTTACGCCCCATTAAAGCAACCAGCGCGCCGCGCGGCAGATCAAGGTTCACCCGGTAGAGTGCTTCATGCTGCCCATACTGCACAGTCACGTTCCGCAAGCGCGCCAACGGCGGCGCGCCAGCCCTTGCATTGGCAGTCGGTGTCGTCACTGGCAGATCATTGGGCACAAACCGCCGTCCTTCCTTGATCGTCAGCGGCAACGGTTCCCAACCTAATGCTGCGCCGAGGTGTTGCAGAGGCGGACGCAACTCAATCCGCGCCAGCACTTCCCGCGGCAGACCGAGTTCGATCCGGCCACCCGGCGCCAGATAGAGCATACGGTCGGCGTATTGCACGACTCGTTCCAGGCGATGCTCACACAAGATCACGGTAATGCCGAGATCGGCATTGAGCTTTTGCAGCGCGGTCAAGACCTCTTCAGCGCCATGCGGATCAAGCTGACTGGTCGGCTCATCGAGCACTAATGCGCGTGGTTGCGCCGCCAGCGTAGCCGCAATTGCGACGCGCTGCTGCTCGCCACCACTGAGCGTGGCAACATGCCGATGGCGTAAATGAGCAATCGCCAGTTGATCGAGTACCTCTTCCACCCGCCGCCGCATCACTGCCGGCGGAACGCCTAAATTCTCCATGGCAAAGACGATCTCGTCTTCCACTCGTTCGACTACAAACTGGCTTTCCGGGTCTTGAACCACGAAACCGACCAGGTTGGCCAGATCCCGCGGCTGGCAGGTCAACGTATCGCGACCCCATACACGCACTCGACCACTGAAACGACCGCCGTGGAAGTGGGGCACCAGACCGTTGAGCAGGCGTAAAAAAGTGCTCTTGCCAGCGCCGCTCGGCCCACAGACGAGCAAAAACTCACCCGGCGCGATCTGGAGGGTCACGTCACGCAAGATTGGCGCCGCCGCGCCGGGATAGGTATAACTTACACGGTCGATGTCAATCATAAGCGCCATTCTTTGATCAGGCGAGCACTGCTCGCAGTCCGGCCAGCAACCGGTCGATGTCTGCCGGGCTATTGTACGCCTGAATCGAGATGCGGATCAACGGTTTCCCTTCCCAGATGAAGCATGGCACTTCCACGCGCCATTCACGCCAGAGCCGCGCCTGCACCTGGGTTGGATCGCATGGCGGCAATGGCAACGACCGCATCTGTACCCACCAGCCATTATCATCGGGTGTGAGCGGTGGCAAACCACTTAACGCTAACACGCACTGCGATGCTTCGCGTAACAATGCATGACAGGCCCGGCGCACTGACGGCCAATCGTTGTCCTGCTGAAATTCAATCGCCGCCGGAATGGTGAGTAACGCCGATGGTTCATCTGTCCCCATCCATTCATAATATGCCTGCAACGGGCGTCCTTCAGGATAGGCGAGAAAACTGCCCGACAGTGGTTCCGGCGGTTGCCAGCCCCAACTGACCACCAGCGGTTCAAGCATCGATTGCCATTCAGATCGCGCGTACAAAAACCCTGCCCCCTTGGGCGCGCACAACCACTTGTGGCAATTGCCGCCGTAAAAATCGGCGCCCAATGCAGTCAGATTCAGGTCGATCTGTCCGGGGGCATGGGCGCCGTCAATCACGCTGATGATACCCGCTGCCCGGGCGCGACGACAGATTTCGGCCACCGGCATGATCAGCGCCGTTGGCGATGTGATGTGACTGAGCAAGATGACGCGAGTTCGCGGCGTAACACCCCGCCAGATCTGCGCTACAATCTCGTCAGGCGAGGTGACGGGCAATGTCACCGGGTGATTGACGTAGGTTGCCCCGCGCTGGTGGCAGACGTAGCGCCAGGCCCGTTCGATTGCGCCGTATTCGTGGGTAATCCCCAACACTTCATTTCCTGGTTGCAACGCAACCGAACGAGCGACAATATTAAGCGCATAAGTCACGTTGGGAACCAGCACCAGATCGTTAGCCGCCGCTCCCACAAATGTTGCCACCCGTTGCCGTGTCTGTCGGAGCAATTCGGATAAGCGGCGACCGAGAAACTCGACCGGCTGTGCCTCCAGCGCGCGTTGCCACTGTTGATAGACGGCAAATACCGGACGCGGACAGGCGCCGAAACTGCCATGGTTGAGAAAGGTCATATCGCGTCGGAGCAGAAACTGTTCGGCGAGCCTGGGGATGGGCAGTGATTCAGTGGTTGTAGTCATACCATCATTCCTTATCGGTGGAACCTGACCGATACCATGTTCACCAGAAATGGCATCAGGTCAAGCGGTTTGATCTGGTCGCGATTGAACGTTCGGAAATTCCTTGACAGCATTGTTGTTTTGGTAGATACTGCCGACGGCGTATCTGGCGCCTGCACAATCAGGAGATGGCAAACTATTCCGCTGTGATCGTGTCAGGCGATATGGCTGCCTCACCGGTGGCGGCGCCGCAGAACGCGCGGGAAATGAACGCATTATAAGGTGTCGGCGTGAGATGATTTCCAACGAACCCTAACAGTCACCAGGCCGCTCCGGGCAACGCCGTGCCTGGGTATCACCAGGTCGTTGCTCACCGCGCAGAGAGGAAGGAACAGCGCGCAAACGATAACCGGGCACGGGCAGGTAACGAAGTATCCTCCCCACTGCCAGATGGGTAGACCGGAGCCGGCACACTGCTGAGCAAAGTGGCAGGCGCTGACGGCGCGCTACCACCAGTAGAATAATCCGCCCAGGATCAATACGCTGCGCATCACCATCGCCGGCAAATCATAGCGCACTACAGGCCAGGTCGCAATACCTGCCTGCAACGCAGTTCATCAACCTCCTGCAAGAGGGGATACATCTGCTGGAGCGTCAGCTCGCCGACAAGTAAGTTGAACCGGGCAGTCGCGCCGATGTGATTGTTAGCGCGAGGCATAGAACGCGCAACGACACCTGCTCTATCCGGTGCGTAGTCGGCGCAGAGTTCGTTTAAGGATGGAAGACAATGTGGCTAATCGTCGGATTGGGCAATCCGGGAGAACGTTATGCGCGCACCCGCCACAATATTGGCTTTCGCAGCGTTGAAACGCTGGCTGAACGGCATGGACTGACCTTTCGCAACCAGCGCGCAAACAGCGAGATTGCCGAAGGCAACATTCGCGGGCAACGAGTAGCTCTGGTCAAACCACAAACCTACATGAACCTGAGCGGGCAGGCTGTCGCTGCTTTGCGCGCCTGGTACAAAATCGATCCGGCGCGCGAGCTACTGGTCATTTACGACGATCTTGATCTCCCCTTTGCCAAACTGCGTCTGCGCGAACGGGGCAGCGCCGGCACTCACAACGGCATGCGCTCAATCGTCGCTCAACTGGGCACTACCGAATTTCCGCGGTTGCGGGTTGGTATCGGTCAACCGCCGGGCAAAATGGATGCTGCCGATTATGTGTTGAGCCGTTTCACGCCCGCAGAAGAAGCGATGTTGCCCGATCTGTTAACCCGGATCGCCGATGCAGTTGAGGTTGTCTTGAGTGAAGGGGTGATCACCGCAATGAACCGGTACAATCCGTTGTAGCGATTTTGTGCGATCAGGCGTTATCGGTTGGCAATCTGAGGTAGACTAACATAGGGAAGAACGAATTGGGCCTGATAAGGAGTCGTTATGCCTCAAGAGTTAGCCACGTTAGCCGGCGGTTGTTTTTGGTGTCTTGAAGCAGTTTACGATCAGGTGATCGGCGTGCAGGATGTTGTATCCGGGTATATCGGCGGGCACGTCCCTAACCCTACGTATCGACAGGTCTGCGATGGCAACACCGGCCACGCCGAGGCAGTGCAGATCCGGTTTGATCCGGCTCAGATCAGCTATCGTGAACTGCTCGAAATCTTCTTTAGCATTCACGACCCAACCACGCTCAATCGGCAAGGCGCCGATATTGGCACTCAGTATCGCTCGGCCATCTTCTACCATTCAGACGAGCAACGACAGATTGCCGAACAACTGGTACGTGAACTGACCGAACAAAAGGTGTTCCGCGACCCGATCGTAACCGAAATCGTGCCGGCGACCACCTTCTACCCCGCCGAAGATTACCACCAGGAGTATTTTGCCCGTAACCCTTACCAGCCCTACTGCCAGTTTGTGGTTGCGCCCAAAGTGGCGAAGTTCCGCAAGCTGTTTGCCGGGAAGGTGGCGCGCTAAACCTCCTGGCTTGAAGGCGCAACACCTGAGCGCATAAGCACCTTGTTGCGCCTTCACTCTTGCGTTTCAGGGCGGTGTTCATTGCGCATAATCTGCACAAAACGCCAGCCGTACTCTACAAACGAAATACTGAACGGCACTAGCGCGGCGTAAAGCGCCGGCTTCCCCCAACGCGATCCTCCGGCAAGGTAGAGCAGCGCAACAATCGTCATCGCCAGCGTGGTCAACTTGCCGCTACTCTGCGCGGTAGTGATATGAGCTTTGCGGCGTAGCACAATCAACCCGGCCAGCAAAATACCGACATCGCGGAAGATGAGCAGCCCGGTTGCCCACCAGGGGAAACCGCGGGTGCGCGAAAGCATCACCGCTGCCGAGTCGATCAACACCTTATCGGCAATCGGATCGAGGATCTGCCCTAACTTTGAGACCTCGCCTCGCCGTCGCGCAATCGGCCCATCGAGCGCGTCGGTCAACATAGTGATTGCCAGTAACACCAATGCCCGCTTGCGGCGATCAGTGCGCTGCATGTAGTAGATCGTCGCCGGCAAGAGCAACAACCTGCTGATTGTGAGCAGATTTGAAGGGTAGAGAAACTCGCGTGGATCGATGAGGTCACGGAGCGCCATAACCTTCTCCTCACTCTTGCAACAATGGCGATGAGACCTGGCGAACCGCTTGCCCAAGGAGATGACCGAAGACCAGCGCTGCGTAGGCCGTTGTAAACAGCGCACCGATGACCAATCCGACTGCACCCATACCGGCGACAACATTGCACAGGATCGAAAGCAACCACAACACCAGCCACTCAGCCGGATTGCGCTGGAACAATGACAGAACGCCGCCTATCTGCAAGGCGGATCCCACTGTGCCGGAGGCCACGTAATTTCCACTACCGACGATCAGCAAGACCTGAATGATGACTGAGAGAGGCAGAAGCAGAACGTTGAGACACAGCACAGTTACTACCAATATCCCAGCCGCCGTTTGATCGTTACCGGTTGCTACAACTACCGCGACTGCGAAACATACAAACAGACAGACAAGCAAAAAGACCGGCAGATAGTAGGTGATGGCGATAAGCGCCCCCTTCAGACCTTCACTAAACACTAAACCGAACTGATTGAGACGGGGCAGCGGACGATCATGACCACTGACGACTGCGCGGGCAACAAACAAGACACATCCCAGAGCGGCAATTTGCCCGATGACAGGCACCAATTGCAGCAATCCCACCACCAGGACAGGCTGCCACCAGTCAGGATCATCGAAAACAAAGCTAAAGGCGCGTGTGACATTCATTGAGGTGCTCCGGTTCTTGCTTGTTGCCTTAATCTGTGAAGGCTGGCGAATCTACCGGTTATCGGCGACGAAGCAACCAGGTCGAGGCATCCCGACCAGGTAAACAGGCTCTGTCAAGCACAGCTTGCGCCGTGAAGCTGGCTCAACAGATCGGTCACTGAAAAGGACGATCCAGACTACGCCAATGATCGCTTCCTGGCGTCAACTGTACCATAAGATAGCAGATTATGCGCGCTGCGTCATCTGCGCCTGTCGTTCAGCAGCTACATACAGTTGCGCGCCAACCAGTTGGGCGAAGACGCCGGCGCTGCATACCAGCCAGCCGGCCAATCCGATCACGACCAGTGGCGCATTGAACGTGATCAAAAGACCGGTCATAAGCGCCAGTAACGCTGCTGGCAGATAGGCGGCCAGGCTGGCCAGGCGAGCGCGCCAGAAGAAGATGCGGTAGGGCGCGCTCAAAGCCCGGCGAATCGTTTCGAAACTGAGCGCGCGTTCAATCTGGCCCTCTTCGGCAAACAGGAGCCGGCCAATCGGAGCCACCCCGATCATAAAGAAGCATAACCAGACCAGCCCCATCAGGGCCAGGATAGTATTGATGACCGGCGCGAGCAATGCAGTTTGCGCTGCCAGCGCAAGGAACAGACCACTACAACCCAGGATAAGGCCGCCGATCATCAACGGCAGCAGAAAGAAGGCCAGATCGATCAGGAGGGCAAAAATTCCGGTCAACGCTCGCAGCGTCCAATCACGCCATGGCGGCAGAGGTAGCGGGTAACCACGGCGAGTATTATCATAACTCTCCATGATGAACCCAACTGCCAGCGGCAACCCGATGATCGTTATGGCCAGCGCGCCATGGAGCAGGCACTTACGCCACCAGGTTGGATCACGCCAGATCAGCTCAACCGCAGCGCGAAGCGTGGTAGGAGGAGGGAGCGGCGTATACACTACTCAGATTCCCCGGCCAGATAGCGGCGAAGTAGATCGAGCGCCGCTGTGCCGATAAACTCACGACCATCACCCGAGCGCAGATCGAAGGGACGGGTAAGCCGGCGTTCACCTCCCGGCGCCAGCAGGACGAAAGCGACCGGAGTGAAACCCTGCTCATCGTGCCCGCTAGCCGGTTGCACACCTAACCCCAGATGACTCTGCCAGCGGTCAGCAACCGAGGCCGCGCCAGCCGCAGCCAGATCCGATGCTGCCAGCGCATCTGCCGGACGGTCAAGCGGATGGATTTCAACTCCGCGCAAATACTGCTCAATGTCAGGCGCGGCCAGCAGAGCGCGCAACACCGGCCCCTGGAGGATCCCTTCGTACAGCGCCAGCGTCAACTGCCGTTCCCGCAGGAGACGGGCCACCACGACCGGCAACTCCTCTGTGCCCAGCAGATAGGGGCCGAGCCGTTCACGAATGATCGCCTCGGTCTGCGCAATCATCGCCTCTGCTTCGGCCTGACTCTCGGCGCGAGCGCCGATGCGGAGTTCGTACCGCGCCCGCTTGGCCGAAATACCAACGGTTGGATTGGCCTGTTGCATCAGATCGGCGATCCGCTCACCGATGACACTCTCTCCCAGACCAACTGCATGCAGTGTGCGCACGAGAATGACCGTCGTGACCCCTCGCTCCTCACGCAGATACGGGATCACTACCGTCTCAAACAGATAGCGCATCTCACCCGGCACGCCAGGCAGAACGATCACCGTCCCGCGTTCATCCTCGATCAGGAAAGCCGGCGCAGTCCCGCGCGGATTGGGGATGACCCGCGCCCCCGCCGGCACATAGGCCTGACGCCGGTTACTTTCACTCATCGGACGATTCATCGCAGCGAAGCGGGCCGCAATCTGATCGAGCAATTCCTGATGAAACTCAAGCGGACGGTTGAATACGGATGCCACCGCTTCGCGGGTAACATCATCGAGAGTTGGGCCAAGACCACCGGTACAGATAACCAGATCAGAGCGTTCCAGCGCCTCGCGCACTGCCGTCGCGATCCGCTCAACATTATCGCCCACCACTGTCTTGCGATAGACATTGACGCCAGCGGCAGCCAGTTGACCGGCCAGGTAAGCGCTGTTAGTATCAACTGTTACGCCCAGTAACAATTCTGAGCCGATCGCGATAATTTCGGCATCCATAGCTCATTCCTCTGGCGCACAAAGACACAGACATGCTGTGCCACTCACAATGCCGAAACCGGGAGGATAACAGAGTAACTGGGCGGCGCGTAGAACGCTGCCCATTGCCTCTGAAACGCTGCGGTATCTGCGATTCACATCATGCCAGCGGTTCTGATGGCGGCTGAGGTGGTTCGCTGATCCGTTTGCGATACTCGCGCCACAATTCTTGTTCACGCTGAGCAGCGGCGCGCTGCCCGGCAGCGATAGCAGCTCGCAATCGCTCGGCAAACGACTGCCGTGTTACTCCGGCCCGCGCCACGAGCGCCTGGCGAATATCGCCACCTGAACGCGGATTGAGCAAGGCTACCGCAGCTACGCCGATAACGGCGCCAATCAGGACGCCGGCAATAAACGCGCCGGTTGCCGATGCGGTTTGGCGTTCGTGTTCGCGGCGTAACGCTGCAAGCAGGCGCTGCGCCGCTTCACGCTCAGCAGCCAGCGCCTCGAAGGTGGCGGCGCGTTCGGAATGGAGCGCTTCGGCGAACCGGCGCGCGACTTCGGCAATCGCATCGTTCTCAACGGTCATCGGGAACTCCTCAACTGCTGCGGGTGCGAATCTCTTCCAGAGCGCGGGCCAAAAATGCATCAACCGGCATTGCGCCGAGATCTTCACCGGCCCGGGTGCGAACAGCAACTGCGTCAGCAGCCTCTTCTCTGGCTCCGATTATAAGCATATACGGAATCTTCTGCAACTGCGCCCGTCGAATCTTCCCCTGCATGCGGTCACGGTTATCGTCAAGTTCAACCCGCAAACCGGCAGCAAAGAGGCGCTGGCGAACCTTATGGGCAAACTCCATCTGCTTATCCGTGATCGGGATGATGACGGCCTGTACAGGCGCCAGCCAGAGCGGGAAGGCGCCGCCGTAGTGCTCGATCAAGACCCCCATAAATCGCTCGGTAGTGCCGGTCACAGCGCGATGCAACACGACCGGCGTATGCGGCCTGTCATCTTCGCCAATATATTCGCATCCCAGGCGGGCCGGCTGGATAAAGTCTACCTGGATCGTGCTCAACTGCCATTCACGCCCCAATACATCGCGGGCCAAAAAGTCGGCTTTGGGGCCGTAGAACGCCGCTTCACCCTCAGCCTCGAAATATTCGACATCGTTGGCTTCAAGCGCAGCGCGCAATGCGATGGTCGCCTGTTCCCACTTCTCATCGTCTTGAACGTATTTCCCATCCTTGCCGCGCAGCGATAGCCGCACTTTATAATCGGTGAATTTGTACGTGCCTAACACCTCTCGGATTACCTGCAACGCAAGGCTAAACTCAGCTTGAATCTGATCGGGTCGGCAGAAGATATGACAATCATCCTGGGTGAGGGCGCGCACTCGCGTCAAACCACTTAAGGCACCGCTATCTTCATAACGGTAGAGCGTGGCAAATTCGGCAAAGCGTAACGGCAAATCGCGATAGCTGATCACGCCGAGCTGATTGTAGAGCGTCATGTGGCTGGGACAATTCATCGGCTTGAGGCGGAAGACCAGCTCTTCGCTCTCGACCATCGGCGGGAACATACTATCCCGATAGTTGTCGTAATGGCCCGACTTGCGGTAGAGCTGCTCTTTGACGACATTCCCCGTCCAGACATGTTGATAGCCGTAGCGCGTCTGCACTTCGCGTACGAACTTTTCCATTTCGTAGCGAATGATTTCACCCTTGGGGGTAAAGATCGGCAGACCGGGACCAATGTCATCAGAGAAGAAAAACAGCCCCAACTCTTTACCCAGCCGGCGGTGGTCGCGCTTGCGCGCCTCTTCCAACCGGTGCAGATAGGCTTCCAGTTCCTCTTTGGTATTCCAGCCGGTGCCGTAGATGCGCTGCAATTGGCGATTCTTCTCATCGCCACGCCAGTACGCACCGGCGATACTCATCAGCTTAAACGCTTCCGGGTTGATTTCGCCGGTATGGTTGAGGTGTGGCCCGCGACAGAGATCCTCGAAGGTGTCCTGGCGATAGGTGGAAATAACCGTATCGCCATGATGGGTTTCGCCATATTCATCCAAACCCTTAGCCAGCCCTTCGATCAATTCCAGCTTGTAGGGCTGGTTGGCGAAAAGCTGCCGGGCTTCTTCAGCGCTGACCTCACGATAGATAAATGGATGGTTACCGGCAATGATCCGCTTCATCCGCTGCTCGATCTCGGTCAGATCTTCGGGAGTCAGCGGTCGTGGCAGATCGAAATCGTAGTAGAAACCGTTTTCAATCGGCGGCCCAATTGCGATTTTGCCTTCAGGAAACATTTCGAGCACAGCCTGCGCCATCACATGGGCCAGTGAATGACGCAGACGGTAGTAGGGATCGCTGTTGGGATCGACTGGCATAGTAGCATCTCCTTTTACCTGGTTACGATGGTAAGCGAACCGTCTTCAATCCGGGCCGCGACGAGCTGACGCCCTTGCCGGACCAGCTCGGTGTTAATCCGTTCATTCAACACTGTTGCCAGATCATCGGCTGAGACAAATGCCACTAGCGGACCCTCGATCTGCGGCGCGAGCGGCACGATCCGGCCATCACGCACTGTAACGCCGCTGCTGACCACGCTTGTCATACCATAGGCGCGCACGGTGATGATTGCCCGTTCGGCCACCAACTGCACCCTGGCCTCTTCAACCGGCAACACTGCGTCGATCCCGCCGAGATAGCTATTAATCTCGGCTTCGCTAACGGTGACTTCACCGTTCGGCAACGCCGCAATTAACGCCGGTAAGGGCGCCGCTGCTGCCGGCGCATTGACCGGTGGCACAAGCAGATCGGCGAGATAGCGACCAATGGCGGCGCTCAGTTGCGGTCGGGCCAGGAACAGATAGAGCGCTACAATGAACAGCAACCCTAACCCCAGGCGCGCAATCTGGCCGCCGCAGCTCCCCGCCTCACGGCGTCGCGCCGGTAACCGACGCGCAGAAGAACGCATAGACAGCCCCCTGGATGCGGGCAAGGTCGTCATAACCGGCTCCATACATCTGCGCAACCTGATATGCCGACCTTCAACTCAAACAGCTCTCCGCCCGCACCGGGACGAAGAGCTGCTTCGTGGTTCCACCCTGTGTTCACGCAACGCCGGGTAGAGGCGTCGCGCCTCATTGCTCGCGATAACGGGCGAATCCCGTGCTCCCATACTGGCTTTGCGCGTTCCGGGAGCCGCTCGGAGGTGGTTTTCGCCCGACCCATCTCCAGACGCGCTCTCAGTCACGGCGCGCCCTCCCTGTGGTCGGAATCGGGGTACTCGTCCTCGTCGGCGCTTTTTGATGTTGTTTGCCATGGTAGCGCGAAGCGCGCTGCGCGTCAAGGTGAAGATGCGGAAATCGGTGACATTCCTGCCATCAATTCATAGGGGATTGCGCAGGCGTGCCGCAGACACGAGACCGGCAAGCGTATGGCCCGCAACGACCGGCAAACGACCGCAGACTGGCCGATTGCTTTGTTTCACGCTAAGCCCCTACTGCACTGTAGTGGTACACACCATTTCGCCAAAGCCAGCGCAGCAGCAAACCGAGTGCGATAGCCCATCCCAGTTGATGCGCTAACCCCCAGCCAATGGCCGCTGGATCGAGCCGACCCAACAACAGCTCCAACGGGAAGCTGAGCATCGCCCGAAACGGCAACCACATCAACACTGCCGTTACCGGCGGCGGCAAGAGATCGAGCGGAATGAGGTAGCCGCTGCTGAAGGCGTACAGACCAAACCAGAAATCTTGCAACGCCAGCACCTGCGTCCACCAGAAACTTAATGCGCCGATGCAGCACTGGTTGAGGAAGTAGACAATAAACGCCAGGACGATGGCCAGCGGCAACACTGCCCAGGATAACGGCTCAGGTTGCGGAATTGCGCCAGGAGCAATCAGGGCAGCGATCAACGCAATTGGCGCCACCATGACCAACCGCAACGGCTTGTCAGCCAGCGCCATCGCCAGATAACGCCAGAGCGGATGCACCGGTCGCAACAGGTACGGCGAGAGTTCACCTAGCCGAATTTCGCGCTCCATATCCCAGATGATCCAGACGCCGGTAAGCTGACGAATGCAGAGCGCCCCGACAAAGTAGGCGACAAAATCGTCGCTGCCATAACCACCAATGACTCCGTCACCAGCCAGCGAACGCCAGACTGCCAGCATGATCAGTGGCAGCATGCCGGTAACAACCCAGATAAAGAGTTGAGCGCGATAGGCCAGCGCATCAGCCCAGGCTGCGCGCATCAGAACGGCAAATTTGGCGAGCATAGACGCGCTACCTTCATGTCACTGCCGCAACGCTCGCGCGTTATTATCGATCAGACACTCTTTCTATTGTAGCAAAAGTGGCGCAACATTTTGAAGTTGTTGTCCATCCGCAGAGTTACCTTGCGCTGCTGAGCGGTCGGCATTGATCTTTTACTGATGACATTGAACAAATTCCCGCTCTTTACAATGATCTGGCTCGTTTCGATTATGATAGAGAAGACAACGCACTCTAAACGGAGAACTCATGCGCATCGCTTTTCTCGACTCGTGGATTCAGCAGGTGGCCGAAGGCAGTGGCACCGCCGCCGCAATTGGCGGTCTTGGCTACGCTTTGCGCAAACACGGCCATCACGTCGCCCGCATTTCGCCACCGGTCATGTGGCCACCCAACCTGACCTTGCGCCGGTTGCTATTCAACCTGTACGTGCCGGCACTGCTCCGCGCGCTACCCTACGATCTTATTGTCGGGGTAGATATTGATGGTGTTCTGGTAGCAGGACGAGTCACTTCCCCCTATGTCTGTAGCATTAAGGGAGTGATTGCCGAAGAACTGCAACACGAACGCGGCAACGTCCGTCGATTGCTCTGGTTGCTCTCGCGTCTCGAACGGATCAACGCCCGTCGCGCGCCACTCGTGATTACAACCAGTGTCTACTGCCGGCGCAGCGTGCAACACCACTACGGGGTGCCGGAAGAACGCATTCGGATTGTGCCCGAAGGGATCGATCTGGCGGCCTGGCCACAACCAGAGCGGCGAGGCGATGGCCAGACAATTCTCTGCGTAGCCCGTCAATATCCGCGCAAACACATCGCCGATCTGATCCGCGCTTTTGCTCAGGTACGGCGACAGTTCCCACAGGCCAGACTGGTGATCATCGGCGATGGGCCAGAACACGCCAACCTGCGCGCGCTGGCCGCCGGGTTAGATCTTAACGACGCCTGCCAGCTACTCGGCGCGCTGCCCAATGATGACGACGTGAAGGCCTGGTATTATCGCGCCGATCTCTTCTGCTTGCCCAGCGTGCAAGAAGGTTTCGGCATCGTCTTTCTTGAAGCGATGGCTGCCGGGCTGCCGATAGTCGCTACCACTGCCGCCGCAATACCCGAAGTCGTGCCCCACGGCGAAGCCGGTTTACTGGTTCCACCCGGCGATATACCGGCGCTGGCTTCAGCGTTGAGCGCCTTGCTAGCCGATCCGGCCCTCCGTCAACGCTACGGCGAATTCGGTCGCGCATACGTCGATCGGTTTGATTGGATGCTCGTCGCCGAACGGTTTCTGACTGTGACCCGTGGTTGGTGAAGTTTTCGGAAAGAAATGCTGTATGTCGATTGAAGTTCGCAATCTGCGCAAATACTACCAGGTCCATCGCAAAGAGGCCGGCCTTGCCGGATCGCTGCGCGCTTTCGCGCGCCGGCGTTACGAGACCGTCAAAGCAGTTGACGGTATCGATTTCACCATTGCCCCAGGCGAAATGGTCGGGTTTCTCGGCCCCAACGGCGCCGGCAAAACGACAACGCTCAAAGTGCTGGCTGGCCTGCTGCACCCAACCAGCGGCGAAGTGCGAGTGCTTGGCTACACGCCCTTTGACCGCCAAACCGCCTTTCTCAAGCAGATTACGCTGGTGATGGGACAAAAACAACAACTGCTCTGGGACCTACCGGCAATCGAGACCTTCGAAGTCAATCGGGTCATCTTCGAGGTACCGCTTGCCGAGTACCGCAGCACACTCGCCGAACTAATCGATTTGCTCGATCTCGGCGATCTGCTCAACAAACAGGTGCGCAAGCTCAGTCTCGGCGAGCGGATGAAGTGTGAACTGGCCGCAGCTCTCCTCCATCGCCCTAGAGTCCTCTTCCTCGACGAACCGACTATCGGCCTCGACGTAACGATGCAGGCGCGGGTGCGCGAGTTTGTTGCCGAATATAACCGGCACTACGGCGCGACCGTACTGCTCACCAGCCATTACATGGCTGATGTCACTGCGCTCTGTCGAAGAGTGATAGTGATCAACCACGGACGCTTACTCTACGACGGCAATTTGCAGAGTATGATTGAGCAGGTCGCCCCCCACAAGATCATCCATCTGGTTTTGAGCGAACCGGTTGCGGTAGAGATATTGGCGCGCTACGGCGAGGTGCAACGCGCTGAGGGGCTTGAAGTCGAACTAAAAGTTGCCCGCAATGAGACGACACGCATCGGCGCGCGGCTACTGGCCGAACTACCGGTCGCCGATGTAAATATCGCTGAACCGCCAATCGAAGAAATTATCGGCGAAGTGTTCGGTCAGCCAGTGTAGGGAAGGTTAACAGCCCTCTTCAAGCCGACGCGCCATAGGTCACGACACTACCAGGCGCAACCACGCTTTGCGGCGCAACAAACGACCGCGCGGCAATCACAGCGCCGCGGGTACGCATCTCGGCCAGCGATAGTACACCGTTGACGACAGCCACCGGCTGCGCATCAGGGAGTTCAGCCGCATTCAGCGCGGCATGATGGCCAATTTGAGCCTCGTCGTCGATCCATGAATGGCTCACCATGGCATCTGCCCCTACCATCGCTTCAGCCCCAATCACCGAACCACCCACCATCGCGCCGGGACCAATTGTTGCGCCGGCTTCGAGCACTGAAGCAACTACCAGCGCGCCCGGCCCAACTATAGCGCGCGGGCCGATCACCGTCGGCCCGACAATCCGTGCCTGAGCCCCGATCTGCGCCCCCTCTCCGATCACAACCGTCCCCTCCAGCTCAACCTGATCATCGATCCGAGCGGTGGATGCAATCTGCGACTGCGCCATCCGCGCCAGCAAAAAGCGGGCCGCCAGCAATGCCTCCCAGGGTGTGCCGACCGGAATCCAGTGACCGGCACAGATGTGGCAGGCGATTGGATGGAGAGCGGACAGCAAGGCAATAAGATCGGTCAGTTCAAGTTCCCCGCGCGGCGACGGGATGATCTGCCGCGCCAGTGGAAAGACCTCCTCATCGAAATGGTAAATGCCGGGATTGGCAAGCGCATCAGCCGGCGGATGAGCCGGTTTCTCGATAATCCGGTAGACCAGCCCATCCCGCACATCAAGCACGCCGAACGACCGCGGATCGGCAACGCGCAGACCGGCAACAGCGTAACGATGCTGACAGACCCCGATCACATCAGCGCGGTCAATCAGGTTATCGCCGTACAGCAACAAAAAGGGTTCATCAATTGGCGCAGCAGCCAGTAACGCCCCAGCCGTGCCGTTAATCACGGTCTGATGGACGTAACGGAGCGCCATCCCACGATATTCGGCGCCAAACTGAGCTATTATCTGATCGGCGCGATAGCCAACCACGAGGGTAACACGGTCGATCAGGCCAACCAGCTCATCGAGAATGTGCGCCAGTAGTGGCTGGCCAAGCAGCGGAATCAATGGCTTTGGACGATGTTCGGTTAGCGGACGAGTGCGCGTTGATGCGCCGGCAACCAGAATTACCGCATGACGAGCAGCAGGCATAGTCTCCTCCCAGAATAGCTCGCTCCAGATTCAGGATACCACAGCCTGCTTGCAAATCATCTGCCATCTAAGCAACCGGCGTCTATCGATGACACTGCTAGCCATTTGACAACTGGTGGGTCAACAAGATCGCCTGGGCCACTTCCCGCATCGTCTTGCGGTTACGCATCGCCATTTGCTGAATCCGGCGAAACGCCTCGGCCTCAGTCAAACCGTGTTGTTCCATCAACACACCCTTTGCCTGCTCGATCTCTTTGCGTGTCTCAATCCGGTCACGCAACGCCATCACCTCATTGCGACGCGCCTGATACATCTGCCAGCGCGCCAGGGTCACTTCGATCAAGGGCATCAACTCAGCATCGCGAAACGGTTTGATCAGATAGCCAAACACACCGGCCATCCGCGCGCGCGCAGCCAGGTCTCGCGAAGCCGACGCGGTCAGCAAAATCACCGGCGCCACCTCCTCGTGGCACAGGATAGTTGCCGCTTCCAATCCATCAAGCTGCGGCATTTTGTAGTCAAGCAAGACCAGATCGGGGCGAAGCTGACGCGCCATCACAACCGCTTGCTGCCCATCTGCTGCTTCGCCAACAATCAGATAACCGAGCGACTGCAACGTTTCGCGTAGATGCATTCGAATCAGCGATTCATCATCAGCAATCAAGAGTCGCGCTGCCATGCGTGCTCCAAAAAAGAATAAGCACCCGCCGCCGCAACAGTGCGACGCGCAGGTGGCATCAATGCGAATAGTATCGATGTAATTTCAGTATACGTAAACAGAGCAGTACATGCTATGGTTGAATTGCACAATGTGTTATGGATAGGAGTAATAGAAAACGCTGCGCATCAATCGACGATGCCAGCGCAACTCCTGCTCTGTGAGCGCGCTACCCTCACCATCTCCCTGCTCGTACCGACTGCTACGCGGCGAGTTGACAAACAATGCCTGGCGAAGACTTCCTGATGCGGAAACTGCTGGTGGAAACGCTTGAGCAGATCAACGAGGGAGGTAGCCGGTCATCGTCACCCGCGACGCGCAACCGGGCGCGCTCCGCTTTAAGGAAGCCGCATGCGACCAGCGCCGGGATACAGCAGTACACCATCGCCGTCGCGCTCATCCGCCGATACTAATCGAGGCTCGAACAGTTCCCTGGTGTCGGCAACCAGCGCCGCGATGGCCCGGCGCGGACAGAAATGAACGAGACTGTGCAGTATGCGCCGAGAAATTTCCCAATGCAATCGGAAGACCCTTAACTGCTCAGTTCGTAGAGGATAATACTATCGCGTTAGTTGAATTCGTGTTGACAGAAGAGGGTGTAAGGGTTTCCTCGGAAAGACATTATCGTTTAGTGTCTCTCGATGACCTTTCAGAAGAGGAGATTAAAGAATACAACCGACATCGCTTAACTTAATCTTGCAATAATGGATAGATTATCATTTTCCCCTCTACCTCTACCCCGAAGCCGAGCGCAAAGACCTCTTTAGCGACCAGGAGCCGCAGGGGCGCCGGCCAAATCTGAAACCAGACCTGCTCGCGGTGCTGCAAAAGGCGTATACTTCCTCCCCCCAGCCCCCTCCCCGCGAGCCGTATAACCCCACCCCCGCACCCCCTCCTCGCGAGCCAGATAACCCCACCCCCACACCCCTCCCCACGAGCGGGGAGGGGTGTGGGGGGAGGGGTCTTGGCGTACCCCGCCGCACCTCTGGGAAAAACTCAAGCCCCTCGCCCAGGAGATGCGTCGGCATCCCACACCTGCGGAGAAGATGTTGTGGCAACACCTGCGGGATAAGCAACTCTTGGGATACAAATTCCGGCGTCAGCACACCATTGGGCGCTTCATTGTGGATTTCTATTGCCGGGATGCAGGGCTGGTCATTGAGGTGGATGGGCCTATTCATCAATATACCGCAGAGGAAGACGCAATCCGCCAGGAGTTCCTGGAACGTCAGGGATTGCGCGTATTGCGTTTTACCAACGACCAGGTCTTCACCGACCTAACGAGTGTGCTGGCCGCCATTGGCCGGGCCTTGAAAGAATCGTCGGTCTCCGTTACTCCGGAGCAGGTCTTCCATTACATCTACGCCGTGCTATACGCCCCAACCTATCGGGAGAAATACGCCGACTTCCTGCGCCGGGACTTCCCCCGCATCCCCTTCCCCGCCGACCCTGAACTCTTTGCGGAGCTGGCCGCCCTGGGCAAGAAACTGGTCGCCCTGCACCTGCTCCGTTCGCCCGACCACGATCCGCCCCTCGCCCACTTTGAGGGGACGGGGGATAACCGCGTGGTCAACGTCGCCTACGACGCGGCAGCGAAGAAAGTCTCGATCAACGAGACCCAGTACTTTGCGCCGGTTGCCCCAGACGTGTGGGAGTACACCATCGGCGGTTACCAGGTGTGTGAGAAATGGCTCAAAGACCGCCGGGGCCGGTCACTCACCCTGGACGACATCCGCGCCTACTGCCGCATCGTCACCGCCCTGGCGCGCACAATGGAGATTCAGGCGGAGATTGACAAGCTGTATCCGCGCGTGGAGCAAACGCTGCTATCTCTGAAAACCTGAGCAGGATTGCCATTGCCCAACATGCCCATCCAGCCGACACGCTCCGCTTGCTGCGCTTGCTTCGCGCGCGACTGATGCCCAGCCTGGAGTATCGAGCAGCAGGCAATGTCAGCAGCGAGAGGTGAAAGGCTCGGCGAAAGGTGCAGGTACGCCAGGCTCTCAAGTTCGGCAGGACTATGGCGCAGCGCTTGCCATGGCCGGCCTGTGACGACGGTGAACGGTTAGCGGGTGTTTTGGTAATAGTGTTGTGCTACCGTTGTGCTACAGTCATTGCGGAGTATGACAATATCGTTTGCGCTTTGCCAGAAGTGATAGGCGGGCTTGCAGACGGTGGGGTTTTGCTCCAGTCCGCATTGGCACCCAACAAGCGATTCACCTGACGCCGCTGCGCGGCGCAGATGGAGCATATGCCGTTAGCCCGCTTATTTTAAGAAGACATATGATGTGTCGATTTTTTTCTGCGTTGTTTTTATTAGCATTGCTGGTAGTAATAAGCGGCTGCGGCTCCGCATACCCTGAACCTACTGAAATTAGCAGGAATACCATTGTGTATGAGATGAGATTATCCGCCTCAACAATGGTGGAGGCAAAGGAGACACAGACCAAATAGTAGCAAGAGATGTTGCAACAACTATTGAGTTTGGAGCAGGAATTGCTGCTGGATTTAAGTCCGTTGTAGAAGGAGCCATTTCTGCAAAGTACAGTGCGTATAGCAACACTTCAAAGAGTATCCGTGTAGTTGCACCCCCTGGAACGAATATGGAGTTTGTTTTGCGCTGGTTCTATGATGTGCGGGCCGGCAATGTGCAAATCAACGTACAGACCACGACATACGAAGTCCGAATACCGATTTCGGTCGAACAGATCTCAGCCCGAGATAGGGGTTGTTAAATATTGCCCTCTTAACCTACACAGAGCGCCAGCGCAGTCCATACTACTTCACGACCATACTTTACAAACTGACGGCTCATTTCGCGAGCACAAGTTAACGCCAATTGCAAGTACAGGAATCATAGCCCAGGGGACATATTGTGGCGGAATAGCCCCATTTGACGAAACAGAAACCTCGCAAAATCTTAATATTCAGCAAATAAGACTTGAAGAAATTTCAAATAGATGTAACCACTATCCTTAACATAGAAAAATCTAACTTTTCTTCTATAAAGACATCGCTATCCATAAAAAAGTTTTTAGAACAACAAACAAATCAATAGAGAAACATGGTTATGTTTTTGATATGCATATCAATACAGGAGACAAAAAATTTTTTAACACACTTTGAACCATCAAAATCCATATAGTTTTAGATCTAGACTTATATTATCATTGTGATAGTTACTGCTATCTTGGCAACTGCAAATAATATCAAGCGGGCTAACTCTCACTTGCGCCTGACACCGCCGCGCTACGCTTCGCGGCACGGATGAAACGCAAGCGGTTAGGCGCCAGAGAGTGTTTGGCGTCAAGACATACCATC
Organism: uncultured Chloroflexus sp.; assembly: GCF_937129525.1. Taxonomy (GTDB): domain Bacteria; phylum Chloroflexota; class Chloroflexia; order Chloroflexales; family Chloroflexaceae; genus Chloroflexus. Next base: position 50,461 of record NZ_CAKZNK010000087.1, read on the forward strand.
TCAGCGTATTGAGGTGTACAGGTATGAAACTGTTGAAGCGAATTTTCAGATCTCAGGAAAACAATCTTGTTGTCTGTTTTCGAGTTCAGAACTATGCAGAGATGTGCCAGCGCGACGCAAAAGCAATCCTGAAACTAGAGCACAATCTTGTAGAATCAGGAGCAATTTCTGCCAAAATTGACGTTCCATCAAAACTCTGTTGCGTAACAATTACGGATCCAACCGTGAAGCCCGAAGACATCCGGCAAGTATTGGAAACGCTCGGCTCCCGCGTTATGCCCGAAATCAGGGAGGCGTAAATTGACATGAGCAAGCTTACCCGTAAGACTTTTTGAAGATAGGGCAGCAAACCCGGCAAGCCTCACTGCCAACCAATGCTTCCCCCCGACTCACCCACTACAACCTGCGACCGTTCTTGCCGTCCCGACTACCATAGACCAGTCAGCGGAACTTCTGTATTTGACTGGCGAGTAATCAGCCGCTCAGATCGAATGAGATTAATAGCGCTCTCGCTCGCGAGAGCATGAACACGCAGGAACTCTCGATCAGGGATTAACGCCATGACCGGCGGTGATGTGGCTGAGGTCGATTGTGCCACCGCGCAACACAAAACCGCCTGAGAAGGGATTTTCAGCCAGAAAGAGCGGTGTATCGAGATCGACAAAGCGGAAGCCACCCAGACCGGCAGCAACATGCGCTGACATAGTCATCGCGAGAATCGATTCAACCATCCCGCCAATCATCAGTCCTAATCCGGCAGCGCGCGCAATTGCCGCAATCTCTAACGCTTCCACCACCCCGGTCTTCATCAACTTAATATTGATCACTTGAGCTGCCCGCTCAAACGCAATCCGCAACACATGTGCCGCGCTGGAAGCCGTCTCATCGGCAGCAATCGGCACGCCGCTCCACCGCGCCAACTGCCGCATCCCTTCCCAATCGTCAGCCGGTACCGGTTGTTCAACCAGAGCCGGCACAATCTGCTGCAGGCATAACGCTCCCAGCAACTCCAGTGTCGTCTCGGCGGTCAATCCGCCATTGCCGTCGAGAATCAACGGCGCGTCGGGTGCCACCGCCCGGATCGCTGTAATGCGCGCCAGATCGTGTTGTAGATCACTGCCGCCGATCTTAACCTTGATCTGGCGAATACCACGGTCAAGAATATCGAGCGCAGCCAGTGCCGCTTCCTCTACCGTACCGGTGGTGATGGTCATATCGGTTTCCAGCGTTTGGCCGGCGCCACCGAAGAAGACGTACAGCGGGATACCGTAGTGGCGCGTCAGCGCATCGAGCACTGCCGTCTCGATGGCGCAACGAGCCGATCCGCTTGCCCCGATCCGCTCGCGCAACAGGTCGGCAATCGCTCGCCACTCGCGCGCGTCTGCCCCTTCAATTGCCGTTCGCACCGACTCGATTGCCGCTTGTGCTCCGGCCTGCGTCTCGCCGTTGAAAGCGGGGAAAGGAGCAGCCTCACCGTAGCCCCGCACCCCATTTGCGAGTTCCACCGTAACCAGCAAATTACGGGCGATCTCCTGCGCGCCACCGGCAATGCCAAACGGACTGCGCAGCGGAATATCGAGCGGAGCGACATCGAGCGCGCGGATCACGGTATCCATAGCTTCCTCGCTGCACGTTCATATCACCCAGACCCAACAATCTTACTTCCTGGCGTGGGAACGACGCAAATAGATGGTAATCGTCACCAGCACGATACCTGCGCCCAACACTTGCCAGACACTTTGCAACTGCTCACCGAGCAACAATGCTGCCAGCGCCAGCGCACTGATCAGACGCCAGCCCATCGTGCTGCTGACCATTGGCGCGCCAAGCTGGCGCAAGGCCACAATCTGGCCAAGATTGGCGCCAAGCAGCACAAACACGATGAAAGCGGCAAAGACTGCCCAATCGAACGGGCCGATAACGGTAAACTGCTGCCACGGCTCACTTAAGAGCAGACTCATCGCGCCACAGGTCACGGTGAGCGCAATCAGTTGGATCAGCAGCATTGCTTCTGCCCGCACGTGACCGGTGCCGGTCGCGCGCGGTATCAAGATCATGTACAATGCCAGCGCGCAGGCCGAGACGAAGGCGATGGCAATGCCGATCAGATCGCTACCGGTGAGGCGCAACATGGCGCCACTGCTCAGATCACCGCTCATCATCAGCAACGAACCGAAGATCGAGAGACCGATAGCCGGCAGCGTAAACGGTGGCAACCGTTCACGAAAGAACACCTTACTCATCAACGCGACAATGAGCGGGGTTAGCAACGTAATCAGTTGCACATAGATCGCCAGCGTGAAGCGCGCCGAGGTGAGGTTGGTCATCGCCCGCGCGCTGACTACCAGCGCGAAAAGCCAGATGATCGGTGTTAACCACACGCGCCGATCGAGATGGCGATAGGCAAAGGGCAGGTAGATGAGCAGTGCAATCGCGTTGCCGAGAGCGAGAATAGCCATGCTGGGCAGATGGCTAATCGTTTGCAGATAGCGAGCCAGTACGGGATAGGCGCCCCAGCCGGTATGGGCAAAGAGGGCAACAATCAGCCATGTCCACGTAACACCGGCCCGGGTTGCGGTAGCGGCAGATGAATTACTCATGGCGAGTATTATAGCAAAAGTTGACTAAGCTAAAAATGTCTTTATGCCTGTCTGTCCGGGAGAACGCCTATGCCTGTTCAGCTCGCCGATCTGATTGCCGCTGGTGGCACTCTGGTTGGAACTGCTTTTACCGATAGCTTCACCGATTGGAGTTATGACTCGCGGTTGACCGCCGCCGGCGAATGCTTTATCGCCCTCCGCACTGCCCGCGCTGACGGTCACGACTACATCCCGGCGGCGCTGGCCGCCGGAGCGCGTGGCGTGTTGTGCAGTCGCCCACCACGCGCTGACATCAACGCAACCGTCATTGTCTGCCCTGATCCGCAGACGCTCCTGCTGCGCTGGGCCAGTCAGCGCCTGCGCTCATTGCAACCAACCGTTATTGCAGTTACCGGCGGCATCGGCAAGACGTTAGCCCGCCGCGCGATTGCAGCCGTACTGGCAACCCGGCACCCCACCTTTCAAAGCCGGCGCAATTTTAACTCGCTGCTCGGTCTGCCAATTTCGCTCGCCCGCCTCCGCGACGATGACCGCTACGCAGTGCTCGAATTCGCCGGCGAGCACCTGGCTCCCCTGGCGGCAGCCTTTCCGCCGAGCCTGGCCGTCATCACGCCGGCAGCCGATCCCGGGATGGCAACGTTGCTGGCAGCGCAAGGAGCCAGTGTGCTCATCGCGACCGACAACTTTCACTACGCCGGCGCAGGCGGGATCGAGATCCAGGCCACAGCGATTGAATACGGACGCCACGGCGTTACCTTCATCGCTCAGGGCAGTGGGATCAGATTGCCAATCGCTACTCCCTTGCTCGGCCCGCCGGGTGTGGCTGCGGCACTGGCGGCAGTTGCCACCGGCCTGGCCTGCGGTATCGCGCCATCAGCTATATCGCAGGCCTTGACCCAATTGACTACCCCTGCCGGACGTTTGCGACCCTTGCCGGGATCACGCGGCGAAACCATCCTTGATGATAGCTTCAATGCCACGCTCCCGGCTATGATCGCTGCCTTGCAAACTCTGGCCGCATTGCCTGCGCAACGACGCATTGCCGTGCTGGGAACACCTGCCGAGCTACCGGCTATCGATCCTACGCCGATGTTGATCGACCTGGGCACGCAAGCGGCGCGGAGCGCCGATTACCTGATCTTTAAAGGCATCGGCGCGGCGACGATGGCACATGCAGCGCGAGCAGCCAATCCCAATGCAGCCATCCATATCGTTGACACCAATAGCGCCGCCCGCGCCGCCCTTCCACATGACCGCGCTGCCGCCGATCTGATACTGGTATCAGGCGGCGCAGGCGAACGCCTCGAACAGATCATTGCGCCGCTGCTGGCGCCCGATCATCCGCCAGAACATTATCTCATGCGGCAAGAACCGGCCTGGCGCAGCGCGCGGATCGGCGATCCCGGTCGGCCCACATGGGTTCATCTCGATCTCACTGCCATCGCCGATAATATCCGCCTTCTGCGCGCCCACGCTGGCGTGCCTCTTATGGTTGTCCTCAAAGGTGATGGCTACGGCCATAGCGCGGCGCGGGTAGGAAGAGCCGCCCTTGCCGCTGGCGCCGACATGCTGGCCGTCGCCACACTCGGCGAAGGACGGGCATTACGCGCCCAGGGTATCAACGCGCCGATCCTCGTCTTGGGGTACACCCCGCCATGGCAGGCCGCCGACGCAATCCGCCTCGACCTGATGGTGACCCTCTTTGATGACGACACGGCCCAGGCTCTCAATGCCGCTGCGCGCGAACTCGGCCAGCGCGCGCGCGTCCATGTCAAAGTCGATACCGGTATGGCCCGTCTCGGGCTGTCGGTCACGGAAGCAGGCCCTTTCCTTGCGCGCCTCAGTGACCTTCCCGGCATTGAACCAGTAGGTATCTACACGCACTTTGCCCGCGCCGACGAGGCCGATCCTGCGCCAACTGAACGCCAGATAGCCAGATTTCAGACGGCGCTCAACGAAATTACTGGCGCCGGCCTGCGACCACCAATCGTGCATGCAGCCAATAGCGCCGCTACCTTACGATTCCCGGCAGCCCGATTCGATATGGTCAGACCCGGGCTGGCCTGCTATGGTCTCGCGCCCAGTCCAGCTTCGCCACTTCTACCCGGCATGCGCCCTGCGCTCAGCTTCTACAGCGAGGTGGCGCAAGTCCGCGAACACCCGGCAGGAACACCGATCTCGTATGGCGGCGTGTACGTCACCTCGCGACCTTCCCGCATTGCCACTATTCCGGTCGGTTATGCCGACGGTTTGCGCCGCTCGCCGCCATGGCGCTTTGTGCTCATTCGTGGTCGCCGCGCGCCAATTGTCGGTCGAATCTGCATGGACTACGCGATGGTTGATGTCACCGACATCCCTGGTGTGCAACGGGGCGACGCGGTGACAATCATCGGCCGTCAGGGTGACGACGAAATTGGGGTGGATGAAATTGCCGGTTGGTTAGGAACAATCAGCTATGAGGTACTCACCGGTATTTTGCCGCGTGTGCCACGCGAGGTTGGATGGTGAAGCTTGCGCGACATAAGTTGGCAAAACCTGACAATCTATGCTATAATATCGACAACTTTGAATGCAGGAACGCCGGGCTGCGCCGGCCCGCGCGCGATTACGCGAGGAGGAACCACTCGTGGCGCTTGAAAAAGAGGAAAAGTCGCAAATTATCAACGGGTATCAAATTCACGAGAGTGATACCGGTTCGCCCGAAGTTCAAGTTGCTCTTCTAACTGAGCGCATCAATCAACTGATTGAGCACCTGCGCGTCCACTCCCACGACCACCATTCGCGGCGTGGCCTGCTCAAGCTAGTCGGGCGACGGCGACGACTGCTCAACTATCTGCAGTCTAAGGATCGTGAACGTTATCGTAGCCTGATTAATCGCCTCGGTCTGCGCCGCTAAGTATGGTAGGGGCAACCGTCGGTATGAAATAAGGTCGAGGAGGGCGCCAGCGGTATTCGCCGCGCGGCGCTCTTTGCTTGTCAGTGGTCTGGCGCGGTGGTTCGGGATTGGCGCGTGCGAATGATACCCTCGTGCGCATACGCCAGTGCCGAACTCCGCGCCCCGGCTGCCAGCGCAGCCGTAGTTTGGTTTTGAGCGGGCGAGTAATGCCCATTCTGGTCAGGAGTAGCAAGCACGTATGACAGAACGAAAAATTTATACCGTCAGCGCGGAGATTGCCGGTCGTACTTTAACCCTGGAAGCCGGACGTTTCGCCGAGCAGGCCGATGGCGCAGTGGTAGCCCGCTACGGCGACACGATGCTGCTGGCGACTGTTGTCTGCGCCAAAGAGGCGCGTGAAGGCACTGATTTCTTCCCGCTTACCGTCGATTACGAAGAGAAGATGTACGCGGTAGGCAAGATTCCTGGTAATTTCTTCAAACGCGAAGGCCGACCTACCACCACAGCGATTCTCATCTCACGGTTAACTGATCGCCCACTGCGCCCCCTCTTTCCCAAAGGGTTCTACAACGAAGTACAGGTGATTATCACCACCTTCTCGATCGACATGGAGAACGATCCCGGTCCACTGGCCATTATCGCCGCCTCGGCTGCCTTGTCGATCAGCGATATTCCCTTCGCCGGCCCGGTGGGAGCGGTGCAGATGGGGCATCTCAACGGCGAGCTGGTCGTTAACCCCAAGATGGGAGACATCGAAAAGAGCCGGCTTGATCTGGTTGTTGCCGGCACGAAAGATGCTGTGTTGATGGTCGAAGCTGGCGCGTATGAGTTGACTGAAGACGAGATGCTCCAGGCGGTCATCGATGGGCACGCCGTCTGCAAACAGATTTGCGAGCTGCAAGAGCAGTTGGTGCAGCTCTGCGGCAAACCCAAGCGGCCCTTCACTCCGCCTGTAATCGATACCTCGCTCGAAGAGGCAGTTAGCGCCTGGATGGGCGATCGCCTGCGCCAGGCCGTTCGCAGTCCGATTAAGCAGGAACGTGAGGCGCAAACCGAGGCGCTGAAGGCCGAGGTGATCGCTCACTTCACCGCCGATGAGCCGGAGGAAGAGATACCGAACCGCACCAAAGAGGTGACCAAGGCGTTCGAGAAGCTTCTCAAGGATGAAGTGCGCAACGCCATCCTTGATGAAGGCATCCGGGTCGATGGCCGTGCCCTCGATGAGATTCGCCCGATCAGCATCGAGGTCGGAGTCGTGCCTCGCGTCCACGGTTCGGCAGTCTTTACTCGTGGTCAAACCCAGGTGTTGACGATCACTACTCTCGGTTCGCCCGGCGATGAGCAAAAAGTTGACGATCTTGGCATCGAGACGACCAAACGCTACATTCACCACTATAACTTCCCGCCGTTTAGCACCGGTGAAGTGCGCCGACTCAGCACCCCTCGCCGGCGCGACATTGGCCACGGCGCTCTCGCCGAGCGCTCGCTGTACGCTGTGCTCCCTAGCGAAGAGGAGTTCCCGTACACGATCCGTCTCGTCTCTGAAGTGCTCTCATCGAATGGATCGTCATCAATGGCCTCAGTTTGCGGCTCGTCGCTGAGCCTGATGGATGCCGGCGTGCCGATTAAAGCGCCGGTAGCTGGGGTGGCAATGGGTCTGATCACCGGAGCAGATGGGCGCTGGCGTGTGTTGACCGATATTCAAGGCCTCGAAGATGCCCTCGGTGATATGGACTTTAAGGTAGCCGGCACTGCCAAAGGTGTCACCGGTTTGCAAATGGATATCAAGACTACCGGTATCACCTACGAGATTATGCGGCAGGCTTTCGCGCAGGCTCGCGCCGGACGGCTCTTCATTCTCGAGAAGATGAACGCAGTGATCAGCGCACCGCGCCCTGAGTTGTCGATCTATGCGCCGCGCATTATGACGATCCAGATCCCGGTGGAAAAGATCGGCGCGCTGATTGGCCCCGGCGGTAAGACGATCCGGAATATTTGCGATACGACCGGCGCTCAGATCGATATCGAAGATGATGGTCGCGTCTTTATTACCACACCTGATGGGGAAGCGGCTAAGAAGGCAATCAGCATGATCGAGGGGCTGACCCGCGAAGCAAAAGTGGGTGACATCTTTCTCGGCAAGGTAGTCAGTATTAAGCCGTTCGGCGCTTTCGTCAATATCCTGCCCGGCAAAGATGGCATGGTACACGTATCAGAACTTGACGATAAGCGAGTTGAGAATGTCGAAGATGTGGTTTCGCTCGGCGATGAGATCAATGTAATGGTGATTGATATTGACCGGACAACCGGCAAAATCAGCCTGAGCCGCCGGGCAGTGCTGACCGGCGAGACGCCGGAAGAACGAAAAGCTGCTGGCGCCGCGCCGCGCCCGCGTCCGCGGGATGAACAGCGCGGTGGACGCGATGAGCCGCGCAGTCTGCGCGAAGAGTTGCGTGGGCCGCGCCGCGATGCCGATCGGCCACGCCCAAGACGGCGCGACGATTAGGCTGGCGGCTGAATGTCTCCAAGATGGTTCGATTCGGTTTTTTGTGACCAAAGACAAAGGACGGCGCGACGATTAGGCTGGCGGCTGAATGTCTCTGCCTGTTCTCTGTGATCGATGGGCAGTATGTCATTGTTGCGTCGTGTGTATGACGGTTACCGGGTTGTCAGATCGCGTAGCAACTGCAACCCGGTAACATAGCTCGATACAAATGTAAGGATAATTCAGGTGGGCGGACACTGAACCGGCTATCGGGAACAGTCTCTTTCTCCGCCCGTCTGCTGTCTGAAGCCTGGTGACAATGTTCCGATGACGACCATGTCAGTCACCATCCCAACCTATTGTGAGCTCGGAGGCCATGGCCCCCGTCTCATCCATATCGCGCCTGCTAACGGCTTTCCGCCAGAAGCATATGTCCCTCTCGCCGCCGGACTGTCGTCCTTTGGACGCATTCTCGGATACCGGCCACGTCCGTTGCGCGTCGATGGTGATTCGCAACCGGGGGGGACATGGCGCGATTTGGCGGCGGATCTGCTTGCCGATCTGCAAACTGTAACTCACGAACCGGTGATCGGGATCGGTCATTCGCTCGGTGGGATTTTATCGCTCTTTGCCGCAGTCAAACAACCGGCATTGTTTCGCGGCCTGGCACTCATCGACCCGGTCTTCTTTCGCCGACGGCTACAGATGCTGATCTGGCTGCTCCAGCGCAGCGGTCAGGGGCATCGCTTCCCCCTGGCCCAGGGTGCGTTACGCCGACGCGATCACTTTGCCAGCATCGATGAAGCGCGACAGCGCTGGCAAGGTCGCGGCGTGTTTGCCGACTTCACGCCTGCCGCGCTCGAAGGCTATCTCAACGGTGGCTTGCGTCGCCATAGTAATGGCTACAAGCTGGCCTGGCCGAAACAGTGGGAGTCGCACATTTTCGCCTCGTCACCGGTCGATGGATGGCGCGATTTGCGCCGCTGGCAAGGCCCCTTGTTGATTGTGCGCGGCACCCGCTCTGAGCTGATTACCGATTCGGTCTGGCGCCGTTTCCATCGAGCAGTTCCTCATGCCCGGCTGGTTGAAGTTGAGGCCGGCCATATGGTGCCGATGGAGAAACCGGCTGAAGTGGCGGCTATTATTGCCGATTGGTTGCGTGAGTTAACCTGATTGCAGCGCAGTGGGCTGGTAAGGGTAGGAGCAGGATTGCGTTCGTTATGCTCAAGCTGAAGTCGTTGATGCTGGTTGTCCCTGCTTGCTGAGCTTGTCAGTATTCACAAGAGATAGGCTATCTGTCGAAGTGGCAGTGCTTGCCACTTCTTTTCGCGATGAGCGGGCAGAATACGCGCAACCACCCTTGCCGGTCGCAATCAGCATAGCCACTCCAACCTGCTTCCGGGAATAATTTGCCGCGTCTACCCTACCGTCTCGTCTGACCGCACTTCATAGATTGCCATCCACAAACACACAACCGTGATGACGATCGCAAATGCAGTATAGACCAGCCATGGCGACGGTACCCACAGATTACCCACCGAGGAGGGAATCTCCCACAGCCATGGGCCATTGCCGGTTTCGAGCGCACCGGCAGTCATAGACAGCGCAATGAACGGATGCAGACAGAGGAAGGCCCCCATCGTGTAGATGTACCATGGGGAAAGCAGGTCATTGAAGGCGCCAATCAGTAACGAGATGACAAAAAACAAGAATGGCACCAACAACAGGATCGCAATAACCGTACCCTGGGCCAATACCGTCGCAGCCAGTGTCGAGCGCATCACTGTTGACCAGAATAGACCAATCGTTGCGTAGCTGATCGCCGTTGCCAGCAGACCCACAGTGCCGATCAGTACTTCTTGCCCGGTAACGCCCCCAAAAATGAGCGCCAGGCCCGCAATCGGCAACGAAGACGCTATTAGCAGTAGCGCAAAGGCGATGGCAGAGATCAGTTTGCCGATGACGATTTGCCCTGGCGACAACAACGATGCCAGCAGCAGATCGTAGGTTTGTCGCTCTTTCTCACCCACAATTGCGCCGGCAGTCAACGAAGGCGAGAGAAAACAGACCTGTATCAGCGCAGCGGTCATCACCGTAAAGAAGATAGCCTTGCCAAGCGAGCGAGACGCTTCTGGATCATTGAATCTCGTCGAACTGGCAAAAACCGCGTAGATCAGTAAGGTTATTGCGCCGATGACAGTCAGATAGCCGGTCAGAATCAACCAGGCATTGCGTCCGCGAATGCGACCGAATAGCTCGCGATGAAGCACCGGATTAGCAAGCAAATCGCGCATCAGTATACCTCTCTCACCCAATTACGCCGCTGCCTGCGCTCAGATCGAGACGGTCATCCGGCGAGTTGTTTCACCCCGGTATTGCCACGATCTCCCTGTTTATGGTATCACAAGAAGGTTCCGGCTGCTCATCGACCCATCACTGCCCGCAATTAATCCGATCCAACAGCGAGGTAACGGCATAGATCGCGCGCAAGGTAGGCGCCGGCGTGCCGGTCAATTCGGCCAATTCAACCACTGCCCCCAATAAGGCGTCAATCTCAGTGGGACGTTTGGCTTCAATATCCTGCAACATCGAGGTCTTATGAGCGCCGATCTCTTCGGCCATTCGAATCCGACGCTCGATAGAGACTGGAAACCGCGCGCCCAACGTCTCGGCAACCTGTTGCGCTTCTGCCATCATCGTTGCCGCCAATGTGTACGTACCCTGATCGGCGATAATCCGGTCAAGCGTAGCGCGTGTCAACGCACTGATCGGGTTGAAGGAGAGATTACCCCACAGCTTGAGCCAAATCTCATTGCGAATATCGGTTTTCACCGGCGCGCGCAGACCAACCGATTCGAGCAGTTTACTCAGCCGCATCGTCCGTTCGCTGCGACTGCCATCAGGTTCGCCAAGTGTAAACCGATTGCCCTCGATGTGGCGGATCACACCGGGTCGCTCGATGGCTGCTGCCGGATAGACCACACAGCCGATCACGCGCTCGATTTCAGTATTGGCAGCAATCACACCGCCGGGATCGACCGACTCGATCCGTCGCCCTTCATAAGGGCCGCCATGACGCAGAAAATACCACCATGGAATACCGTTTTGCGCGTACACCACTGCTGTAGTTGGGCCGTAGAGGGCGCGCATCGGCGCCGCCAGCGCCGGCAACGATTGCGCCTTCACCGCCACAATCACCATATCGTGCTGGCCGGCAGCAATCATATCGGCAGTGGCCATTGCCGGTTTCACCACCTCCTGGCGGCCATCCTGGTATATGATGGTCAATCCATGCGCTTCAATCGCGGCCAGATGCGCACCCCGCGCAATGAGAGTCACTTCGGCCCCGGCCTGAATCAACTTCGCGCCGAGCCAGCCCCCAATTGCGCCAGCCCCAACAATGCAAATCCGCATATCACTTCCTCACTTATGACCAGCCGCCACGACCGAGAGGGCTACCTTTGGCCAGCAGTTACGCTACTACAACTTCCGCAGATAGACCCGCTCGAGTTCATGCCGCGACCCTTTAACCAGTATCAGATCGGCGCTCCAGCGCGTCGGCTCGATGTTTTGCTTCAAGTTGATGTAGTTAATTTCACGCCAGATCCGGCGAGCAGTCGCAATTGCCTCAGTTTCACTCAACTCAGCATAGCGGCGAAAATAGGATGAAGGGTCGCGGAAAGCCGTTTCACGCAACCGCAAAAAGCGCTCGATATACCATTGCTCGAGATCGCGCTCATCAGCATCGACATAGATAGCAAAATCGAAGAAATCAGACACATAGAGCTGCGGTTCACGGCGATGACTGGCGCCACGTTGCAACACATTCAGACCTTCGACGATCAGCACATCCGGGTGATCGACCACCTGCACCTGATCGGGCACTATGTCGTAGATCAGATGTGAATAGACCGGCGCCGTCACCGGACCATAACCCGATTTAATATCGGCCATGAATTGTAACAAACGCCGCCGATCATAACTCTCTGGAAAACCTTTGCGGTGCATGATGCCCCGCTCTTGCAACACTCGATTAGGGTAGAGGAAGCCATCGGTGGTGATGAGATCAACCTTCAACCGGCCAGGACCGCGCGTCAACAGCGCCTGCAAAATGCGCGCTGTGCTACTCTTGCCAACTGCCACGCTACCGGCAATCCCGATCACATATGGCACGCGCGCTGTTGCCGAACCAAGAAAAGAACTCGTTGCCTGATATAATCGGCAGGCATTTTCATAGTAGAGCTGTAACAGGCGAACCAACGGCAAATAGATGTCAGCCACATCTTCGATTGAGACGCTGTCATTGAGACTAACCAGCGAATCCAGTTCGGCTGCGCTCAGCGGCATTGGCGTACCATTCCGCAATGCCGCCCATTCTGCGCGCGAAAAAGCCAGGTAGGGCGAGAGACGCCGTTCGAGTTCAGGCTTGAGAGTCATGCCGCTTCCTGTCCATCAACAACGGGCATTGATTACCGGCAGCACCATTGCAACGTTACGCATGCTCGCGCATTTGCGATCGCAAATGCTAGTATCATACCAGTTATCGTCAATTTGCCGACAAACCAAACCCCGGCGCTTGCGCCTTACGCTCGCCACGGCGATACATGCGCGCCTCGGCGCAGCTACACCAAACCCAACGTTTTGGACATCGTAATACGCTGTAATTTGCCGGTAGCACCGCGTGGCAAGGCATCGAGAATATGGATCGCCCGCGGCACTTTGAAATCGGCCAGCAGACCGGCGCAGTGATCACGCAATTCGCGTTCACTGGCTTGCATTCCCTCGCGCAAGACGACCGCCGCATGCACTTCTTCCCCTAATGTTGGGTGAGGGACAGCAAAAGCCAGCGCCTCGGCCACTGCCGGATGGCGCAGCAATACATCGTCGATCTCAAGCGGGGAAATCTTTTCACCACCGCGATTGATCAACTCTTTAATTCGACCGGTCAGACAGAGATAGCCATCCTCATCGAGATACCCTTGATCACCGGTGCGGAACCAACCATTCACAAACGCAACCGCATTTGCGTCAGGGTTGTTCTCGTAACCGTCAACCACATTTGGCCCACGCACCACTACCTCACCTTTAGTGCCTGCCGGTAACAGTTGGCCATGTTCGTCCATAATAGCAACTTCCACCCCGAAACCAATTCCAACCGAGCCGGCTTTCCGCTGAGCGGGCGGCAATGGATTAGAAGTCATCTGATGCGACGCCTCAGTCATGCCGTAACTCTCAATCACCGGCGCGCCAAAGACCTGTTCCATCCGTTCCATCACCACTGGCGGCAGTGGCGCACTTGAAGAACGGATGAAGCGAAACGGATTGGCGGCAATGATCGCCGCATTTCGCTCAGCGCGCGCCAGCAAGACCTGATGCATTGTCGGCACTGCTGAGTACCAGGTAGGCCGCTCCTGCTCAACCCAGCTCCAAAACTTGAGCGCATCGAAACCGGGCGGGCAGATCACTGCGCCTCCGGCAGCGAGCTGACTGAGCAATGAGGCCACGATACCATGAATATGAAAGAGTGGCATTACGCAGAGCGAGCGGTCAGCGGCGCTCAGCCGGTAAGTGGCAATGATATTGGCTGTCGAAGCAGTCAGATTGCGATGGCGGATCGGCACTCGCTTGGGCCGACTGGTCGTGCCACTGGTATGCAGAATCATTGCCACATCGTCAGGCCCGGCCATCCCATCGTGGCGCGGCGCGCCAACCGCACCACTGGCAGAAAACGTCAGGTTTCCTTCGGTATTTAACGCCGCCTCGATCAGCAACATTCCTGGCCGCAGGGCAGCCCGTGCCTCTTCACCCTCGCCGGGAGCTACGATCAAAGCCCGCGCATTGGTATCTTCGTAATAAAAGGCAAACTCCTCTCGCCGATACCTGGGGTTAAGCGGCGCAGCGGTAGCTGCTGTGGCCGCAGCCAGAAAAGCCATTGCCATCACCGGGCCATTGCCAAGCGCAATGGCGATCCGGTCGCCACGCCCCAACCCGCGCGCCTGCAACCACTCGGCCAACCGGCTTACCTGCGCTTGCACCTCAGCAAACGTCCACACCTGCCCGCCAGGGGCGATCAACGCCGGATCGCGCTCGGCGCCGGCGCGCAAAAGTTCAAACAGCGTCGCTCTGCGCATCGTCATTGTCATTGATCTCCACTGACCCTCAAACCAACCGTAGCTCTCTACCAGCCTACAGCCAGCCCATCACAACGCGGTTCGGTACCGGCTACATAACACCCGCTGGCTAACCGCCAGATCGCCTGCCCTCGCCCAAAGCCACCTAATTCACTCTCAACGACCACCTGATGACCACGCGCAGCCAGACCCTCTATCACATGGCGCGGCGTCTCAAGTTCCAGACGCAACGTACCATCGCGCTCCCAGCGCCACCGCGGCGCATCGAGCGCCGCTTGCGGATGCAGCCCGTAATCGAGGGTATTAACGATGACCTGCACGTGACCTTGCGGTTGCATATGCGCACCCATCACGCCAAAGGGGCCAATTGGCGCGCCATCTTTGCTGAGAAAACCGGGAATGATAGTATGGAACGGTCGCTTGCCGGGCGCTACCTGATTGGGATGACCGGGCGTAAGCGTGAAACCACACCCGCGATTGTGCAGCGCAATGCCGTAATCAGGGATCACCACCCCTGACCCAAAACCCATGTACGTCGATTGGATCATGCTGACCATCATGCCATCACGGTCAACTGCGGCAAAATAGACGGTACCGCCTTGCGGCAATGCTGACGGACCGTAATTACCTGCCCGTTCGCCGATCAGCCGACTGCGCGCTGCCAGCCGCTCGCGATTGAGCAGCTCTTTGACAGGGACAGCAACCTTCGCCGGATCAGCCACATAGGCAAACGCATCGGCAAAAGCCAGCTTCATCGCCTCAATCTGCCAGTGGAAAGAGGCAGCAGAATCTCGCGGATAGCGGGACAGATCGACCTGATCGAGCATGCCAAGCGCCATCAATGCGGCAATACCCTGCCCGTTTGGCGGAATTTCATGCACTTTGTAGCCGCGGTATTGCATACAGATCGGCGTCACCCACTCCGAGCAGTGCGCCGCCAGATCTTCGGCGCGCAGCAGGCCACCGGTAGCGCGGGCAAAGCGGTCGATCGCCAGCGCAATTTCACCGCGATAGAAGACATCAGCGCCGTGACGCGCAATGAGACGGAGCGTGCGGGCATGACCGGGACTCACGAAACGCTCACCGGGACGTGGCGCGCGGCCATCAATGCTAAACGTGGGCAGGAAACCGGCAAATTCGGGACCGCTACGCGCATGCGCCATCACCACTCCCCGCGCCCAAAAGTAGGCCACCATCGGCGGCACCGGCGCACCCTCTTCGGCATAGGCGATAGCCGGCGCCAGCACCTGCGTCAGCGGCAAGCGACCAAACCGGTCGTGCATATCTCCCCACAACCGCACCACTCCCGGCACCGTTACCGGCCACCAGCCATGTACCGGCATCTCGTGGTGACCTGCCGCTGCCAACGCTTCAGCAGTAAGACCAGTTGGGGCCGCGCCTGATCCGTTGATACCGTAAAGATTGTCACCGGCCCAGATCAGGGCAAATCCATCACCACCCAAACCATTTGAGGTTGGCTCAAGCACGGTCAACGCAGCGGCAGTAGCTATCGCTGCATCAACGGCATTGCCCCCAGCCTGCAACACCTGCATACCGGCCTGCGATGCCAGCGGATGGCTACTGGCAACAATACCGCGTTCGGCAACTACTGGCACCCGCCTTCCAGGGTAGGGGAAATGGTGCAGGTTGAGATCCATGACAAGGCTCCTTCGCGCAAGAGAGGCGGATCGTGACGTGATATTTGATTATACAATGAATAATACTGCAGCCTGACAACGCGACGAGACAACCTCAAATGCGAGCGTTACCTGCAAGCTGGCTTGACATCACTGCTCGCTGATGTTATCCTACATAACAATAGAAATAACATTTGTTGCGATCGCGGATGATCGTTACAGGGTGAAAAGATGCGGCCTGGCGTTGCACGCCGGGCGTTTTTGATCAGGTATTGCCGGGATCAAGCGCTCACTACCCGCATGGCCGGCAGCAATGCTGCGGTAATCCCGGCGCAGCACTTACCGAGCTACACCCTGCACGATGGCAGGCAGCAGACCGGAACAGCTAGCAGAGCGCGCATTGCTCATCAGGCATACGCAGCCAATATATGTTACGAGCGAACGCATGGGCTTGACCCGGCAGCAACAAGCCTCGTCAGCAGTTTATGGCCACCTGAACTGGAGCGGCTATCATGGATGACGCAACGATTACCTCTTCCCTGGAGCTGGTCTTAGAGACGCCAGATGGTGCAGCAATGAACGAATCGCTACCACCACTTGCGGCTGAGCTGCTGAAACATAAAGTGATGCTCACCATTGTCGAGCAGCAACAGCGTCGCGGTTGTCAGGCCACGCTCGAAACCGTACAAGGCGCCTTCGTACAGGCCTATCACTCGCCCTCGGTAGAAGCACTCATTGCCCGCCACCGCGAATACCTCCCCAACGCCGATTTTGATCTCATTCGCCGCTCATATGCCCTCGCCGCTGTCGCTCACGAAGGACAGCGCCGCCAGTCTGGTCAACCTTACCTCGATCACCCGATTGAAGTGGCCCTGATTTTGCTCGATCTCCGGCTCGATACCGAATCAATCGCAGCGGCACTATTGCACGACGTAGTAGAAGACACCGGCGTCCCGTGTGAAGTGATCGAGCGCTTCTTCGGTAAGCAGGTCGCCAATCTAGTCGATGGCGTTACCAAGCTCTCAGGTTACGAAAACAAGAGCAAAGAAGAGGTACAGGCCGGCACCTATCGCAAGCTGATCATCGCCTCTGCCGATGATCCACGGGTGGTCTTGATCAAACTTGCCGACCGCCTCCACAACATGCGCACGATTTACGCCACTCCGCCGCAAAAACAGCAGCGGGTCGCGCGCGAGACGCTCGACATCTATGCGCCGCTGGCCCACCGTCTCGGCATGTGGCAGATGAAATCAGAGCTGGAAGATCTCGCGTTCAAAACGCTGCATCCCGACCGTTACAAAGAGATTGCCCAGGGCCTGGCGATGCGCAAAGAGGCGCGTGACCGCATCGTGCAGCGCGTCATTGCCCAGTTGAAAGAGGCCCTGGCTCGCGAAGGCGTCAAAGCCGAAGTCACCGGGCGCTCAAAACATATCTATTCGATCTGGCGCAAGATGGAACGTAAGGGTGTGCCGCTTGAGCGAATCTATGATCAGCTCGCGGTACGCATCATTGTCGAAGATACTACTAATGAAGTCGGGGCATGTTATCAAGCGATGGGTGTCGTCCATAGCAAAATGAATTGGACGCCGGTTATGTCGGAGTTTGATGACTACATCGCCGCCCCTAAAGAGAGTTCGTATCGTTCCATCCACACCACGGTTATTTTGCCCGAAGGTCTGCATTGCGAAGTGCAGATCCGCTCGCGGAAGATGCACGAAGAAGCCGAACACGGGATTGCGGCTCACTGGCGTTATAAAGAAGGCTTCAATAACCGCAGCGACAAAGACTATGAGAATAAGATTCGCTGGTTGCGCGAACTGATTTCGTGGCGCAACGAGACGACCGATAGCGAATTTGTTGACATGCTGCGCGCTGAGTTTGAAGAGCGCGTTTTTGTTTTTACGCCCAAAGGTAAGATTATCGATCTGCCAGAGGGTTCAACGCCGATCGATTTTGCCTATCGCATTCACTCTGAAGTGGGCCACAACTGTATCGGCGCAAAGGTCAATGACCGGATCGTGCCACTCGATTACCAGTTGCGGAATGGCGAAATTGTCGAGATTCTTACGGCAAAGTCGCCTCGCGGCCCGAGCCGTGACTGGCTGCGCATCGTGAAAACTCCTTCGGCCAAGAATCATATCAAGCGCTACTTCCGCCGTCTCGAACGCGAAGAGAATATCAATGCTGGCCGCGAGATGCTCGAGAAAGAGCTGAAGCGGTTCGGTCTCACGCACGTTAGCTTTGAAAAGCTGGTGGAACTGGCCGGCCCCTCAGTGCGCTCGGTTGACGATCTTTTCTATCAAATCGGGGTCGATGATCTCAATGAGCGCGCGCTGATCCAGAAATTATTATCTTCCCAAGAGCCACCGGCACCTGAACCTCTGCCAGCCTCTTCCCAAAGTCAGCCACTTGCCCGGGTAAGCGCTAATGGAGAAATCTTTCTTGAGAATACCGGCAGGATTCCTTCGCGACTGGCTCGTTGTTGTAATCCTATCTTCGGCGAACCGATAGTCGGCTTCACCACTCGCGGTCGTGGCGTCACCGTTCATCGCACTGATTGCCGCACCATCCAAAATCTGAGTGAGAGCGAGAAAGGTCGGCTGATGCCGGTCTGCTGGGGTAGTAACAATGGATCAAACCAGCAATTTCCGGTGCCGTTACGCATCGAAGCCTGGGATCGAGTTGGCCTGTGGCGCGACATTTCGCATGTGATTGCTGAAGCCGGTATCAATATCACTGATGTTCATCAGAGTAAAAAATCCCGTGCTGATGGACGCACAGCCCTCAATGTCACGGTTTCTCTCAATTCGATGACTCAGTTATCGCCGCTGATCGAAAAGATTAACCGTATTCCTGATGTGATCGATGTCTATCGTAGAACCTAGCGCGCCCGTTGTCGATGATTGAGTCAATCCAATCTGATTTGCTGCAATGGTTTGCATCCCATGCGCGCGATCTGCCCTGGCGACGCACACGTGATCCGTATGCAATAATGGTCGCCGAAATCATGCTTCAGCAGACGCAGGTTGATCGAGTCATCCCCAAATATCACGCCTTTCTGGCCGCTTTTCCCACGCTGACGGCGCTGGCTGCTGCTCCTACCGCCGAAGTCATTCGCCTGTGGGCCGGGCTTGGCTACAACCGACGCGCGATCAATCTGCAACGCGCTGCCCAGATCATCGTCACGCAGCACAACGGGCAGGTACCGGATTCAGTCGCTGTCTTGCGCACCTTGCCCGGCATCGGCCCCTACACCGCAGGCGCAATTGCCTGTTTCGCGTTCGAGCAGGATGTAGCCTTCCTTGACACCAATATTCGCCGTGTCGTGCAACGACTTTGTGTTGGCGCAGACCACGAAGCAACCGCCACCAACGCCGACCTGCTGGCCCACGCCGCGGCACTCATCCCACCAGGACAGGGATGGACATGGAATCAGGCCATTATGGAACTTGGGGCGTTGATTTGCACTGCCAGTAATCCGGCTTGCTGGCGTTGTCCGCTGCGCCGGCATTGTCGCGCTTATACCAATGCTCTAAACGCCGAGCCTGCTTTGCTGGCGCCTGTCGTTGCGCCGACGATGAAGCGGGTTGCCGAACCACGGCCTACCGAACCATTCGTAGGTTCGCGCCGCTGGTATCGTGGCCGGATTATCGCTGCGCTGCGCGCGCTCCCCACTGGCGCCATCCTGCCTCTGTTCGAATTAGGGCAACAGGTGCGCGCAGATTTTACTGCCGATCTTGAACCCTGGCTGCAAGAGCTGGTGCGCGATCTCGAGCGTGACGGGTTACTGGTGGTGAATGAACAAGGCGCGCGATTGCCAGATTGAGGTTCGGGTAGATTAGATCTGCCGCCGAATGCTACCTTATCTTTCAGTCTGATCGCAGGTAAATTTCTGCAACCACCTGACGCAATCCTGCCTGATTCTCGATCATAGCCTGACGATTCAAGCGATCAACCTGATAACCTTGCCCGCTTGCTTGCGATCGGACTCTGGCTAAAATGTCCGGTGAGGTTACATCTGAGTGGCCGGCTGTAACGCCAACTGCCATGATCACTGAACATGCCAATTGGCCGACTGGCTAGAATCGTTCACGTCAGCACACAGCGCTCTCATTGACCGACCGCCAGGATAGAAGCGTGAGATCAAACTGCAATGCGAGCCGACTCACCAAAACCAGAGCCAGACCAGATTTGAGGAGACGCACTCCATGCACGCAATTCCTCTTCCCTTACGTGGATCGCTGATCGGATTGTGGATCGCCGCAGTGCTGGTGGGAAGCATCTCGATTCTGCTGGCGCCACCGGCTCCTTTCGATGTAGCAACGTGGCTGGCAGTCATCTTGTTTGCGTTGGGTCTGACCATCTTCGAAACCCTGACGCTTGTCCGCGACGGCGACCGTCCTTTAGCGGTAACCCTGGCGCTGCTCATTGCTGCAATGATCATCTTGCCCTGGCCGCTCTTCCTCCTGGCCACAGCGATCGGAGCAATTGCCGGCGCGCTGGCTCGCAATATGCTCTGGTGGCAGGCGCTTGCATTACTGGCAGTGCGCTGGATCGCATTAACCGCCGGTAGCGTGGTGTTAATGCTGTTTGCTCAGCAACATGTCTATGGCGTCAATGTTGCGTCACCGGCAATGATCATCGGGTTAAGTTTGTGTGGCGTGATCGTTTACCTGATCGAACGTGTAGCCAGCGCTAGCCTGACCGTCCCCCTATCTGGAGAGCGCTTCTTGACAAGTTTGTCGTTGCGGCTTGACGATGCCGGCTGGTACGGATTGATCTTTGCCCCGTTAGGCGGCATACTGGCCATTCTCTGGCAACAGGAGGTGTGGGCTTTTGCGCTCGGTCTGGCGCCATTAGCTATGGCGCAGATCAGCATGCGGCGCCAGAACCGGTTAGAAGAGGCTCTCTCTGCCGCCGATGCGCAATTAAGAACGGCTAATGCCCGACTGCAGAATCTCTCGCAGCAGAGCGATCATTTGCAAAATCTGGTGGTTTCGCTGATGACCAGCCGGGACGTTCCGACCATGCTCCATCTGCTTGGTGAACGTCTGATCGGCCTGATGAAGGCCGATTGCGCATGGGTAACCCTCTACGATGAGTATGGCAATTTGCAACTGGTTGCCAGCCACCATCTGCCGGTACCTACTGAGGGAGTCGGCCCACAGCCCATTCCCCTTCCCCAAGCTTACGAATCTGCACTTGAACGCGGTCGCGTCACCCTCTTCACCGATCAGCACGTGCAGACACTGGCGCCGGTAACCGCATTGCGCCAGCATTCACCCTGGCAAGCCATCATACTGTTGCCACTCCTCGATGAACGACAACGGTTAGGCGCCGTTTGTTTGGCTTTCGAAACAGTGCGTGGCCTCAAAGAGGATGAGCAGCGCCTGCTGGCAGCCTTTGCCCGCCATGCTGCCGCAGCCATTCAAAATGCGCGCCTCTTCCGCCGCTGGCAGGAAACCCAGACGGAACTGGGACGCTCGGCTAAACTGGCCGCAGTCGGCACGTTTGCTGCCAGTATTGCGCACGAATTTAACAATCTGCTGGCTGGTATGTTAGGCTATGCTCAACTCGGTCTGGCTGATGATCAGGTTGAGACGAAGAATGAGGCTTTGAAAGTGGTGCTCGATACCTGCAAGCGGGGACGCAGTATCACCGGGAGCCTGCTTACCTTTGCCCGTCGGCGCGACTCGCGCCGCGAGTTGTCTGATTTACGGGAAGTGATCGATGGTACGATCACCCTGATGGAGATCGAACTGCGAAAACACAACATCAGGGTAGTCCGTAAGATCGAGATGGTTCCCCCGACGATTTGTGATGCCGGGCAAATTTCACAGGTCTTTCTCAACCTGCTGACCAATGCCCGCGATGCTATGAAACCACAGGGTGGCACACTAACCGTCACCCTCAGGTCTGAAGCTGACTGGATCATCCTACAGGTAGAAGATACCGGTCATGGCATTCCTGAAGCAATCCGCCGACAGATCTTTCAACCGTTTGTGTCAACCAAAAATACCACGGGGAGTCAGTCAGGTACCGGCCTGGGCCTGGCGGTCTCTTACGGTATCATCCAAAACCACAACGGTCAATTCGAGGTCGAGAGCGAGGTTGGCAAAGGAACTAAAATGACGATTCGCCTGCCCATCGTGCAGGAAGAGGCTCAGCCCGACAACCTATCACCTATTCCACCGCAAAAGATTCTGGTGATTGACGACGATGAAGCGTCCGCGCAAACCTTGACCAACCTGCTGACCCAGGCCGGTCATCACGTCACCTACTGCGCGCATAGCGCCGAGGCAGTGGCAATCTATACCGCCAATCAGTTTGACCTCGTGCTATCGGATGTCGTTATGCCCGAACTCGATGGTATCAGTCTGCTGAATGTCTTGCGTTCCTACGATCCAACGGTCAGTGTCATTCTGTTTACCGGCCAAATCGAACCCGATCAGGTCGCGACAATGGCGGCCAGTGGCGCCTACGCCGTGCTGCGCAAGCCCTTCGCCGCCGACGAGTTACTCGCTACCGTGCAGGCTGCTTACCACGATCGCGAACGCGCCCGGCGCGCCCTGGCCGGGGTGAGGAGTGACTGAGGCGCACCCAGAACAGTGACATGGCGCGGTCATGCGCAAGGCGCCAGACACCTGACTGCGACTGTAATGTCCCACACGAGCCGGAACGCCATCTCTGGCGCGCCTGGAGATTGCTGCCCATTGGCGAGACAGGTCTATGGGGCAAAGGTATCTCACCCTGCGCAAAGGTCATGCGTGTAGCAGGCCGGCACTTTCCTTATCCCCCTTCGAGCGCATACCCCACAAAGACAGGGAGTAACGAACAACACAAAGGGAACGGATGAACACCTTGCCGGCGGCGTGATGTTCACACGTTCCCCACATATTTATTTCTTAACCTGCCGCGGCAATACCCTGAATACCGCCCTCGGTCATCTTATACACATCGAGCAGAGCATCCACCTGTTCGGCGGTGAGCAAGCCCTTCTCGACCACCACTTCTTTGATTGTCTTGCCGGTAGCCATCGCCTCTTTCGCAACCGCAGCGCCGTTGAGATAACCGATCACCGGATTGAGAGCAGTGACCAGAATGGCATTCTTGGCCAGCCAGCCAGCCGCTTTCTCTCGATTTGCCGTAATACCAACGACACACTTCGTCGTAAAGGCGTTAATGGCACCGATCATCACATGCATCATCTCAAACAGGTTGTGGGCAATGATAGGCATCATCACATTCAGCTCAAGCTGCCCGGCCTGCGCCGCCAGCGCAACGGTCAGATCGCAACCCTGCACGTGATAACAGGCCATATTCATCATCTCGGCCAGCACCGGGTTGACCTTGCCCGGCATAATTGACGACCCGGGTTGCACTGCCGGTAGCCGAATCTCATCGAGACCGGTTGCCGGCCCCGACGAAAGCAGGCGAAGGTCGTTGGCAATGCGGCCTAGCGTGATGGCCAGCGTGCGCAGGCTGGCTGAGAAATCGGCAGGATCGGCCATACTCTGCATCGACTCGAACAAATTGCCCGATGAGTACAGCTCGTGACCGGTCAATTCAGACAGTTTTTCCACCATACGCGCATGGTATTCGGGGTGGGCATTGAGACCGGTTCCGGTTGCAGTGCCACCGATACCAAGCCGGCGCAATCGGTTGGCGGCAGTCACGATTCGCTCCATATCGTTGCGCACCGCTTTGGCGTAAGCGCCGAACTCTTGTCCGAGTCGCACCGGCACAGCATCTTGCAGGTGAGTGCGGCCTGACTTCACCACATCATCGAATTCAACCGCCTTGGCTTCCAGAGCATTAGCCAGATCGTCAATTGCGGCCAGCAATTCCGGCAAGCGCCACAAGCAGCCGAGCCGGATTGCGGTTGGGATGGTGTCGTTCGTCGATTGCGCCATGTTCACATGGTCATTTGGGCTGACCGGCTTTTTCGGATCATCGAGGCTATAACCCAGAATCTGGTTAGCCCGATTCGCCAGCACTTCGTTGACGTTCATATTGTGTGAAGTGCCGGCGCCGGCCTGAAACGGATCGACCACGAACTGATCGGCGTGCTGACCGGCCAGAACCTCTTCGGCGGCTTGAATGATTGCATTGGCGATCGGCGGATCGAGCAAACCCAGATCGCGATTGACTTCAGCCGCAGCCCGCTTGATCATCGTCTGCGCCCAGACAAAGGCGGGATAGGGGCGCATACCGCTAACCGGGAAGTTTAACACCGCGCGCTGCGTTTGCGCGCCGTACAACGCATCAGCCGGCACCTGCATCTCGCCCAACGAATCGCGCTCAATGCGATAACGCTCAGTCATACATTCAGCTCCTTTCATGCGCCAGGGGTGCCCACTGACCCCTGTTCGACATGGGGATGATTGCTGCACGAGGCGATTGTATCACACCCGGTAAACGCAGTTCACAATTGCTGCTGCTGTCTCACTCTCTCTAATGCGACCGGCAACGGCGCTCACCGCATCTGTGCGCTGTGGGATAAGAGTGCAGCGAGGAAACATTTTTTTCTCTCCCACAACCCCAGGAGAGAGACCGATTACAACCAGACAGGTGAGCGATGGCTACTTGCGTAGACACAATTCTCTCCTCAGCGAGCGAAGTGTCGGAAAAGCAGGCAGGTGATAAGGGAAAGAAGCGTTCCGCCTCAACACGATGCAAATATCTCTTACAGTTTGATGAAAGTCTGTTCGCAATGAAGGCACAGTGTGCTATAATCAGGCCAAATCACTGCGCCGCTGACTGCGCTTTATGTCGATATAATACCAAAAAAACGACACCACCAGCATTCTATCGGACAAATGTTTCAAGGCCTGGATCGCCTGTTTGCCTTTGATCGCGTCTTTCAAGTGTAAAGAGTTTTTACTGCGAGCACGCCCATGCATGACTTTGTTCACCTGCATGTCCATTCCGAATACAGCCTGCTTGACGGCTACGCCACCACCAAAGGTATCGCCCAACGCGCCGCCGCGCTGGGTATGGACAGCATCGCGCTGACTGACCACGGGGTACTGTACGGCGCAATGGAATTTTACGAGGCGGCAAAGAAGGCCGGTATTCGCCCGATTATCGGGATGGAAGCTTACATGGCTCCCGGCTCGCTCAGCGATCCGATGACCAGGGGCGGCAAGAACTATTTTCACCTGTTACTGCTGGCGCAAAACGAGACAGGCTATCGTAATCTGGTTAAGTTAACTACTCGCGCCCATCTTGATGGCATGGGCAAGGGTGTTTTTGCCCGTCCCCGGATTGATCGCGCTCTGCTCGAGAAGCATCACGAAGGTCTGATCGTGACCTCAGCCTGTCTGGCTGGCGAGGTGCTCCATTATCTCAAGAACAACGACCGTCGCACCGCTGTCGAAACCGCCGCCTACTATCGCGACCTGCTCGGCCCCGATCGCTACTACATCGAGCTGCAATTACACGATAACACGCCCGAACTCGAACCGCTCAACGATGAATTGGTGCGCATTGCTCGCGAACTCGGCATCCCGCTCGTTGCCACCAGCGATGCCCATTTCGTCCTGCCGTCTGACAAAGAGACGCAGCACAAGGTGATGGCAATGGGCATGAATATGACCTACGCCGAATTCTGCGCCCGTGAATATGCGATGGATGAAACCTACCACATTATGTCGGGCGAAGAGATGTGGCAACGTTTTCGTCGCTACGGCGCCGAGCCGCTTGAAAATACCCGCCGGATTGCCGATATGTGCCGCCTGAAGCTCGAGTTCGGCCGCGTGCAGTTGCCGGTCTTCGAGCTGCCCGAAGGCCATACTGCCGCTTCGTATCTGCGGCTTGTCTGCGAAGAGGGGTTGATGCGGCGCTTCAATGGCCGACCACCAGAGGAGTATGTGCGCCGCCTTGACTACGAACTTGATGTGATTAACCAGACTGGCTTTCCCGATTATATGTTGATCGTCTGGGATTACGTCAAGTTTGCTCGCTCGCGCGGCATTCCCTGTCTCCCACGCGGCTCGGCTGGCGCCTCGCTCGTGCTTTACGCTCTTGGCATCACCGATGTCGATCCGGTCAAGAATAAGCTGCTCTTCGAGCGCTTCCTCTCGCCTGAACGCCTCGAGATGCCCGATATTGACACTGACTTCGCCGATTCACGCCGCCAGGAGATTCTCGACTATATTGCCAATAAGTACGGACGCGAGAATGTAGCGCAAATCATCACCTATGGTACCCTCGGCGCCAAAGCTGCCATTCGCGATATGGGTCGCGTGCTGGATCTCGATCCGGCAGAGGTTGATCGCGTCGCCAAGCTCATTCCGGCGCTGCCGGTCGGCACAACTATTGCCCAGGCGCTCGAGCGGGTACCCGAATTGAAGCAGATCTACGAGACCCAGCCCCATCTGCGCGAGCTGATTGACCAGGCGCAAAAGGTTGAAGGTCGGATGCGTTCGGTTGGCACTCACGCTTGTGGCGTGGTGGTGAGCCGCACACCGCTCGAAGAGATTGTGCCGTTACAACGCACTACAAAAGACGAAAATGCCTTGATGGCCGCGTTCGAGGGGCCGACCCTGGCCAAGATGGGTCTGCTCAAGATGGATATCCTCGGGCTGACCAACCTGTCGGTGGTAGCCGAGGCGCTCAAGTATATCGAGCAGACGACCGGGCGAAAGATGTGGCTTGATGAGATTCCGCTAGATGATCCGAAGGTGTTTGAAGCCTTGGGCCGCGGTGAAACCAAAAATGTCTTCCAGCTTGAGTCGGCGGGGATGACGCGCTACCTTATGCAGTTGAAGCCGACCCGGGTAGAAGACCTCTACGCCATGGTCGCGCTTTATCGCCCCGGTCCGCTCGAACAGATCCCGGTGTACATCGAGAATAAAAACAACCCCTCCAAGATTCGCTACCTCCACCCGGTGCTTGAGCCGATCCTGGCCGACACCTATGGCGTGATCGTCTACCAGGAGCAGATTATGCAACTGTTGCAGACGGTCGCCGATTATACCCTCGGTCAGGCCTACATTGTGATTAAGGCAATCAGCAAGAAGAATAAAGAATTGATGGCCGAGAATGAAGCCATCTTTAAACAAGGATGTCAACGCAAAGGGATTAGCAAAGAGATCGCCGATCAGCTTTGGGAGTTGATCCTGCCCTTCGCTGGCTATTCGTTCAACCGGCCCCATGCTACTCTGTACGGCTTGCTCAGTTACCAGACGGCCTGGCTCAAGGTGAATTATCCGGTCGAATATATGACCGCAGTGCTGACCGGCGCCAACGGGGTCATCGAAGATGTCACCAAGGCTGCCCTCGAAGCGCGCCGACTCGGGGTGGCTGTGTTGCCGCCTGATGTCAATCGGTCTCAGAAGGGTTTCACTATCGAGCCGCTCGCGCCGCCACTGCCAGCCGGTGTGATCCACCAGCGCGGGATTCGCTTTGGTCTTATGGCGATCAAAAATGTGGGTGAAGGCCCGGTTGATGCTATCATCGCCGCTCGCGAGGCGGGCGGGCCGTTTCAGTCGCTCGAAGACCTGTGCGCCCGCGTCGATCGTCACGCACTCAATAAGCGCACTCTGGAAAGTCTGATTAAGGCCGGCGCCCTCGACTCGTTGCCCGGCACCCGGCGCCAAAAGCTGGCCATTCTCGATCAGGCGGTGAATGCCGGGATTGAAGCGCAAAAGGCGCGCGAGATCGGCCAGAGCAGTTTGTTCGACATCTTTGGCGAAGCGAATAACCCGATTGGCCCCGGAGTCGCTCGTATCCCCATGCCCTTGATCACCGAGACTCCTGCTGAACAGAAAGAGGTGCTCTTGTGGGAAAAAGAGCTACTGGGGCTGAATATTTCTGATGATCCCGTCGCGAAGGCGCTAGAGGGGATCGATCTGCGAGGGGCAACCGATCTCGGTTCAATTGAGGCCGAACATATCGGTGAGACCCTGACCTTTGTCGGAGTGTTGAGTGGTGTGCGTCGTATCGCGACCAGGAAAGGCGATTCGATGCTGGTCGCCACGCTCGAAGATCTGACCGGTAGTATCGAGATCGTCGTCTTCCCTAAAGTGTTGGCGAAATGTGCCGATCTCTTGCAGAACGATACGGTTGTGCGGGTGACGGCAAAAGTTGATAATCGCCGCGATACGCCGCAGCTTGTGGTTGAAAGCGTGGAAGCGCCGGGTACGATTGATACCACTCAGGCTGTCCAACCGGTTGAGATGGATCTCGAGGGGGTGAGCGACGAAATAGTCGGTGAGCTGATGATTGATCTGCCTGACCCTGCGCCGGTATCGGCTCCGGTAACACAACCGATTGCAGCAACAGAATCGGCCTCAGCGCCGGCTAAACCACCGGCAGTGCGCGCGCGGCAGCCGGTGAAGTTGAATGGGAGCGGCAACGGCCATAGCAATGGCCATGGGCAGAGTAATGGCAATGGTCATGCCAGGACAACCGAACCGACCCGAACCGAAAGCCAGCCAGCGCGCAACCTGCGCATCTATCTACCGCGCACGAATGATTTCGATGCTGATGTTGCGCTGATGCAGCAGATTCACCATCTGCTTAGCGCCACACACGGCAACGATCAGGTGACGCTATATCTGCCCAATGGCGTGGGTATGGTCGTGTTGCAATCGCAGCAAACGATCGAGGTATCGGAAACGTTGATCAACGAATTGCGCCAGATCCTGGGGCCAGAACGGGTGCTGGCAGCCTGACCGGCAGGTGTGGCGGAACGAATGAGGCAAGGTGACCGCCGATCAGGCGCGATCCTTGCCTCATTCCTGTATAGATGATTCATTGCGAGCGGATGGTAAAATCACCGACAAATGTCTGTTGCGAGTGATGGCTGTATAACACTAGCGTATAGTCGCCGGCTGGCAAATCACGGATCGCGAATGTGCCACGCACCCGACCGTCACCGTCGGCACGCGCGGTAGTCACCGTTACCGGCGGCGCGCCGCCAGGAGGGTTATACCAGATGCCAACCGGCTCGCCGGGGGCAAAACCTTCAGCGGTATATGTCAATGTCTGAGCGTCCAGTGTCAGACCTGGAATCCGCCATGTTACGAGCGCTGGCTGAGATCCAACAGTAAGGCGGGGGAGATTACTCTGACCACGCCCGAACTCAGTCAGATCATCGCGATACCACAATCGAGCCATTCGCCCGATGGCAAAGCCCAACGGCGCATCATCCCGCACCCGAAACCGGATGGTAATCGTAACCAGATCGCGGACAGCCGCCAATGGGCCGGTGCGAATGGTTATGAGTCCTGGCTTTACCTCGCTCACCCACACATCGGCGCGACCCGGATTCGCGTCAAGCAGGATCAGAGCAGCGTCATCGAAAGGCAGCTCAATCGTTGCCTCTCGCATTGGCCCACGCCCATAATTTTCCAACACGAGATCGAGCGTCAACACTGTGCCAGGTTGGGCCACATCATCGACTCGTTGCGCCAACACCACTCGCGCCGGTCGCGCTCGCTGCACTGGCAGTAACGTGTACTGAATATCGTCGATCAGCCATGTATCACGAAGGCCACTCACCTCAACCGTAGCGATTGCGCGACCCGTCGGCGCAGTGAGCACCACCTGATCGAGCTGCCCGGTGAAAGTATTGGCGTTAACTACTACTGACCCCAGCACACTGCCATCGGTCGCAAAGGCGGTAAAGGTTAACGGCTCAGAAGTTGCAACCATGCTACTAAAGGCGATCACGCCGCCAGGGAAAAAGATCCAGCCTTTGCCATCGCCGCTAACGCGAGCAAAGCCGTTGCCGTTAAGCGCAAACGCGCAAACACCACCAAAAGCGGGACAGTCGTTGGGAAATGGCGCGTTGTAACGCCCACTGCGCACATCGCCAAACCGCCAGCCGGGACTAAAGCTCAATCCACCATATTCGCCAATCGTTTGATTGTCGGTAAAACCCTCAAAATTGAGCGTGAACGTTTGGGTTGGTTGCGCGGCAACCGATGATGGAGAGAGAAAAAACCAGATAGTGAAGAATATCGCGAGATAACGATGCATAGCGCATCCCCACAACAGCGGTGATAATACCTTATTATAGCGGTAGATAAAGGAATATGGAATAGCAATTTTGTTAATGATGAACAGAAGAAAGATAAATTTTTTGCTATGCGATCCCTCTATTCCCCTGACTTCAGATCAATGCTATAGTAACGAACACAGCTTCTGATCGCCGTCTCACCTGTGTAACATCATCCGCCGATAGCACGTACATAGTTGCAAACCATGCTGGAACTCGCCGGCACAAACCATTGAAGAAGTTCTCAGACGTTTGCCTGCAAGCTAACGGTGACTTCACAAGGAGGTTGAGAATGTCCGCTCGCCGATACTGGTTCGTTTTTTTCGCTGGCCTTCTCATCGCCGCGCTTACCGCCTGCGGTAATGGCAACGCTTCACCAACTGCCGCGCCCACCCAGGAGGCCGCTGCGCCAACCCGCACACCCAGACCTACCCGTCCGCCAGACCCGACCCCCTCTCCTCGCCCTACGGAACCCATATCTGCGCCAACCGCAGCGCCAACCAATCCGAGCAATCAGCTCGCCATGGTTAAGATTGGCCCGCTGGAAACCTACTCACACTCAAGCGGAGTCTTTCGTCTCGATGTTCCCAACAATTGGACGCTGCAAGATAGCAGCACGAATGACGAGTTGTTGCTTATCTGGACGGATCCCACCGGTAACGGCGCGATTCTAGTCAACATCTTCGAGGATAGCCGCAGCTACACCGATAGCCAGCTTGTTGAGCTACTGAACAATTTCCTCATCGACCGTTTCGGTCGTCAGCCCGATTTCTATTATGAAGACCCGCGCCCGCAAAGCGATGGTAGCCAGCTTGTAGTCTGGTCGTATACTGCTACCGCAGACAACAATGTGCAGGCAACCCTGCTGGGGAACAGCTTTGTCGAACAACGTGGTGATAAGATTTCAATCCTGACCACGCTGGTTCCCGAAGACCAGTTTGAGACATTGGTCAGCCGAACTGACGAGATTATCAATACCTACCGAATCAACACGAGCGCCTCAATCGGCGGCACCACGATCGGCAGCAACAATACCGGGGGCAGCGCAAGCAGCAGCGGACTGGCTCCGGTTGAGATCGGGCAATTACGCACCTATACCCATACATCGGGTGTGTTCCGCATTGACATTCCGGTAAACTGGTCACTGACCGACAACAGCCGGCCCGGCGAATTGATTCTGGTCTGGACCGATCCCTCAAACAATGCGGCGCTGATTGTTGACATCCTCGAAGACAACACTCAGTACAGCGATAACGAGCTGGTTGACAAGCTGGTCGCCTTCTTGCAAAGCTCGTTCGGCAATCAACCCGACTTCTTCTACGAGGATCCGCGCCCGCAAAGCGATGGTAGCATCCTGATTGTGTGGGGATACACTGCCACTGCGTCTAATAATGTGCAGGCATCAATGCTGGGCAACAGCTTCATTGAGCAGCGCGGTAACAAGCTTTCGGTGTTGACAACCCTGGTGCCCGAAGACCAGTTTGATACGCTGGTCAGCCGGACAGATGAAATTATCAACACCTATCGGATCGATACCAGCGCGCGCGTACCATAGGCGGTACGTTTCGTGAGCGGAGGATGGGGCGCGGTATACCGCGCCCCATCGATGTGATCGGCCCAACCAGTGGCGCATAACCATCGGTTTCTGATGATCATCAGAAACTGCGACATCCTCGATGCGCGCAAGCGACTCGATAAGCCGGGTTGCCGGTCTTCAACCTGACCTTGCGCGCTTCGCGCCTCTTTTCCCTCACTTCCTCTACTACCATAAAGATCGATGTTCTTCCTGAACACGCGGCTGCAAAAAGTGCTGTAAAGCTCTTACCCTGGAAAACAAGTCACCCGGCTCATTGGGGCAATAGCCCACATCTTGTTCGCGCCACCTTTTCCAATCCGTTCCAAGCGATTCGATTGTGCGTTCACCTCCAACGCTCTTCGCTACAATCTGCTCTACCTGCGCGGAAAGGAAACACTCATGACCATCTGCGCCACCATTTCCAGGGTTGCTTTCATCGCGCTATTGACAGGGACGATACTGGCGCTGGCGCCGATCACCACTGCCACGTTGTCAACCGCTGATCTCATGCCGCTCAGCACAGCCATCTTCACCAGGCCCGGCTCAATTGAGGCTATGACGCCACTCTCTGATAACCGTATCCTGGTAGCCGGACATTTTACCGTCATTGGCAATAGCGTGACTCCGTACAGTCTGGCGATCATTCGTGGTGATGGATCGGTTGAGTCAGTATTGCCATTCGAGCAAGACCTGATTGTCAATAACATTACTGACATTGCTGTCCAACCCGATGGCAAAATCCTGCTGGCCGGCATGTTCAAGTGGAATACTATCAATCACTTCTTACTGCGCCTCCACGCTGATGGGCGCATCGATCAACCATTTCTAGCGGCTACCACAGGCATTTTTGGCAATATTTACACCGTGTTGTTCGACAATAACAAACTATTGATTGGCGGAAACTTCTATAACCCGACGCCATACCTGGCCCGCCTGAACCTCGATGGCACTCCTGATCCATCATTTACGCCAGCTACCGGACCTAATGGCATCGTCTACGATATTGCCCGCCAGAGTAACGGACAATATGTGATTGCAGGTAGTTTCAGCACATACAACGGAGTCGGACAAGTCGGCATGGCCCGGCTTCAGGCCAATGGTGCGCTTGACACCAGCTTCGTGCCCGGTGGATCTCGCCCCATGCGGCGAGTAGCCATACTCAACGATGGCACCGTCATAGTTGGTGGCGAAGACATCTGCAACGATCGGTCATTTGAGTGGTATACAGTCAGTGGCGCAGCCAGGCCACTACCCGATTGGCCTTCACCATCTCTGTTTGAATCAATCACAGCATTCTTGCCGCTACCCGATGGCGGTTTTCTGGTCGGCGGATGGTATTCCAACAATTGTATCAATGGAAATCCAACCCAACATCGAGGCGAAGTCTGGCGTTATGCAGCCAACGGCGCTTACCGCACAATGATAGGGCTAGGCGATCAATCCGACATACTGGCGCTGGCCATGCGCAGCGATGGCAATGTTATGGTCGGCGGCAAGAGTGAACCGCGATCCGCCAGTGCCATCGGGCTATTTAACGGGCTAACGTTACTATCAGCGGCAAATAATGGCCTTGAACGAAATCCTGCGTTCAACCTGCTGGTCGGTGACGAAGCCACCATCTACGACCTCAGTCTCTACCCCGATGGTCGCATACTGGTTAGCGGTGATTTTAGTTACGTCAATGGCCAACCCCGCTTCGGTCTGGCGCGTTTGCTGGCCAATGGCCAGCTCGACGAAGGATTTGCGCCATTAGCCAACCAGCCGGCTGGTTGGGTCAGCGTGGCGCTGGCATTGCCCGATGGTCGCGCAGTGATCGGCTGGGCCAACGGATTGTACGTCGTAGACCAGGCGCAACAGCTCACCAATATTTCGGCGTTGATCAACTACTTCTGGCCAACGTCACTACTCAGGCAACCTGATGGTCGGGTGCTGGTGGGCGCCAGTAGTGTGGTATACCGGTTAAATGCCGGTCTTAATGCAGTAGATTTCCAATATAACACGGACAATCGCGTGCGCGATCTGGCCTTCGATCCGGTGAGCGGTAAGCTGATCGTCGCAGGTGATTTTGGCGTGATCCGACTCAACAGTAATGGCACGCCAGACCCACAGTTTTCGGCCCCCACCTTTACCCGCGACGAATTACCGGCAACCATCCGAAGCGTTGCGATCACCAGTGATGGGCATCTGCTGGTTGGCGGCAACTTTAACCAGGTGAATGGGGTAGCACGAACGGCATTGGCGCGTCTTGCCAGCTCTGGTTCGCTGGATACAACCTTTCCGGCGCCAACCGGCTTCCAGGTCGTTAACGACATATGCATTCAGCAGGCAACCGGAGCAATCTGGATTGGCGGAACGGCGCTGGCCAGACTGAGCGCCAGTGGCACCGATCGGATGACATTGAACTATCAGCCGTTTCAAAGCAACACCGACTCTCTCAACCGACTCATCTGCGCCGACACTCACCTGCAGTGGGTTGGCGGGCAGTTCGGCTTCATCGAGCAGCGCCCGTTCCACGGGGTCGTTCGCTATCTGAACGTTCACAGCCGCGTCTTCGTGCCCTTACTCACCCGATAATAGATGCAGATGACTTCCCTGGAGGCAGGTCAGCGTATCAATAACGAGAAGGGACGACGCAATGCGTCGCCCCGATCCAAATCATGAGCGGTCAGCGCTAGCTCTTTGCCGCCGCGTAATGCTCGGCGACCTTTGCCCAATTCACCACGTTCCACCAGGCATCGACGTAAGCGGCTCGCTTGTACTGATACTTCAGGTAGTAAGCGTGCTCCCATACGTCGAGGCCGAGAATGGCGTGTTTGCCTTCCATCAGCGGATTATCCTGGTTGGGAGTGCTCATGATGCTGAGGCTACCATCTGGCGCAGCGATCAACCAGGCCCAGCCCGAACCAAACCGCCCCAATGCCGCTGCCTTAAACTTCTCTTTGAAAGCGTCAAAGCTGCCGAAGGCGGCATCGATGGCAGCAGCCAGTTCGCCATCGGGAGCGCCGCCGGCATTCGGCGCCATAATCTCCCAGAAGAAGGTGTGATTCCAGTGGCCGCCACCGTTGTTGCGCACCGCAGTGCGGATCGCTTCGGGGATGGCCTCGATATTGCTCAGCAACTCCTCAATGGTCTTGCCCTGCAAATCGGGATAGTTGGCCAGCGCGTTGTTTAAATTGGTAACATAGGTCTGATGATGATTATCGTGATGATAATGCATCGTCGCTTCGTCAATGTGCGGCTCAAGCGCGTTGTAGTCGTAGGGCAACGGCGGAACTTCGAATGCCATGAGAGACCTCCGTGGCAATTTCAAACAATGACGGCCACCTCTGGCCGTCTCTGGTTTGTACTGTTATTGTACCGCGAATTATCAAAATGATGCTAGGCTGGAATACGATAACGGCAGCAATGACCGCCTTCTGCGATGGTCATATCGCGTTCGATCGGCGTTGCCAGCAGCTCTTCGTATAAACGAAGCTCTTGATCACACATCTGCGGATAACGGCGCGCCACACAATCAAAAGGACAGTTGTATTGCGCCATGATCAGATCGCCATTGTCGAGCTGCTCGCATTCGCACATATACCCCTGATCGGCCAGTCGCTCGGCCAACGCGGCAACCTGCGCTGCTCGTGGCTTGCCGGACAGTTGCGGAGCAAGCTCGGCGCTTAGGGTCTTGCGCCGCTGCTCTAACACCGCGCCTATCGCTGCTTCCCCACCTACCGAGGCAACACTTTCGATCAGCTCACAGACTAACCGTTCGTAATGCTTGGGAAAGAATGCTTCCGCTCGTTCGGTCAGCGCGTAGAGGTGGGCTGGCCGGCCAACATTCCGGCGCAGACCGCAGATATAGACTAATCCCTCTCGCTCAAGAGCGGTGAGGTGTTGGCGAATGCCAACCGCGCCAATATCGAGTGCGGCGCTGAGTTCGACCGCGCTCATCTGGCCATGTCGACGCAGCAACTGTAAGATACTGCGCCGGGTTGCTCCCTGGGCTCTGCGCTCCACTTTCATTGCCGGCTTCACCACTTTACGAATTTTGACCTATTAATACAGCCTTAGTGTGAGTATAGCAACCGCGCTATACCCTGTCAAGCAACATAATTGCAGTCTCGGACTTTAATAATATTTTGCTTTCTTAATTCTCTGGTATAATGAAAGAGACGCGCAAACAGGCAGATGGAGTAAAACGCATGGGTCTCTTTTCAGGCAACCAATCGGCGCAGGTAACGGAAGAGCAGATTTTGGCGGCGCTCCGCCAGGTGCAAGAACCCGAGTTGGGCGGCGATCTGGTCTCGCGCCAGATGGTGAAGCATATTGCAATTTGTGATGGGATTGTCCGCTGTACTATCGAGCTGACCACACCGGCTTGCCCGCTTAAAGATCAGATCCGCACCGAGGTTGAAACGGCAGTGCGCGCCGTCCCCGGTGTGAAAGAGGTGAATGTTGAGTTTACCGCCAATGTGCGCCGGCCCGCCGGTATCCCTGAACAGGCCGCCATTCCCGGCGTTGCCAATGTGATCGCAGTTGCTGCCGGTAAAGGTGGTGTCGGCAAGAGCACGATTGCCGCCAATCTGGCTGTAGCGCTGGCCCAGATGGGCGCTCAAGTAGGTCTGCTCGACGCTGATGTCTTCGGGCCGAGCTTGCCACTGATGTTAGGCGCGCGTGGCCAACCGATGGCGGTCAGCGATGAACATGGCCAGCCGCTAATGCTTCCGCTAACGAACCACGGCATCAAAGTGATGTCGGTCGGTTTTTTGATCGATGAGTCGCAACCGGTGATCTGGCGCGGCCCAATGGTGAGTCAGTTGCTGCGTCAGTTCCTCTATCAGGTCGCGTGGGCGCCGCTCGATTACCTGATTATCGATATGCCGCCCGGCACCGGTGATGTGGCTTTGACCCTGGCCCAGAGCCTGCCGCTTACCGGCGCACTCATCGTGACGACACCGCAACAGGTAGCGACAATCGATGTCGTCAAAGCTATGGAGATGTTTCGCAAAGTGAACGTGCCGTTGCTCGGTATCGTCGAGAACATGGCCTATTTTATCGCCCCCGACACCGGCAAGCGTTACGACATCTTTGGCAGCGGCGGCGCCGAACGACTGGCGCGTCAGCTTGGCGTTCCCGTGCTTGGTCAGATCCCGCTCGGCATGAGCGTCCGTGAAGGCGGCGATAGCGGTCAACCGGCAGTGATCAGCGATGCGCCTGATGCCTATGCCGATCTCTTCCGTGAACTGGCCCGGCAGGTCGCGGCTCGCATTTCCGTGCTGCAATACGCCACGACGTAAATTGACCGCACCGGCGCAAAGTCCTTCTCGTTCGGCATTCTAGCCACTACGTCTCGCCAGGACTTTGCGCCACCCAGGGTATCGCTGTTTTGCACGATGAGGTGTGTTCATGGCTGCTAGACCGCTCTCCGGCACCACGCCGATCATCTTCTACGATCCGGTGCGTCATCCACGCTACCCGACCGACACCCCTGCCCTTGATCAGTATGGCCGTCGGATCGATTATCTGCGCGTCTCGCTGACCGATCGCTGCAATATGCGTTGCGTCTACTGCATGCCGGCGGTCGGTGTGCAATTCGCTCCCCGACCTGAATTGCTCACCAACGATGAGCTGTTGCTCGTTATCCACGCTGCAGCCCGGGCCGGATTTCGTAAGCTCCGCCTGACCGGCGGCGAACCGACCCTGCGCCACGATTTGGTGAATCTGGTGCGTGAACTCAAACGGATCCCCGGTATCGAGCATATTGCTATGACAACCAATGCGCTGCGCCTGCGCAAGCTGGCCCAACCACTGCGCGACGCCGGCCTTGATCGGGTGAATATCAGCATCGATACACTCGATCCGGTAAAGTTTCGCATGATAACCCGTGGTGGCAGCCTCGATGAGGTGTGGGCCGGCATCGAGGCCGCAGATGCTGCCGGCTTGCATCCGATCAAGCTCAACGCTGTCGTGGTGCGCGGGATGAATGATGAAGAGGTGGTGCGACTGGCTGGCTTGACGCTGGAACGTCCCTGGGAGTTTCGCTTTATCGAGGTCATGCCGCTTACCGGTGTGGCCGGCCTGGCCGAAGAGGGGATCGTATCGAGCGCCGAGCTGATGGCCCGCCTCGAACAACACTATGGGCCGCTGGAAGAGATCGGTCACGCGCCAAGTGATCCCGCCCGCACATACCGCTTGCCCGGCGCTAAAGGCGTCATTGGCTTCATCTCCAGTGTCAGCGATCCCTTCTGCGCCACCTGCAACCGGATGCGGCTCACCGCCGATGGCCGCCTGCATCTATGCCTGCTGCGCGACGATGAGGTCGATCTTCGCGCCGCAGTGCGCAGCGGCGCCACCGTCGATCAGATTGAACAGATCATCCGCCACGCGGTGTACATCAAACCCTGGGGTCACGGCCTCCCCGCCGGTGTTAAGCCGACGCTGCGCGGAATGTCAGAACTGGGAGGTTGATTGCTTTGACGGTGGCGAAGATTTCGGTAAGCGTTGATCTGGCTCTCACCGCCAAACTGGTGGTGAACAGTTGACCGTTGCCATCCTGGTGAGAGTGTCTTCGTCGGGATCATCATTCCCCAACGATAGATCATCGGTATCGTCAAAGCGCTCGGGTCAACTCTTAAAGATATTCTTGCACCCGTCGTTCATGATGGTTGTCGTAGTATTCCCCGGCTGCAATTTCCAACATCTCTCTAACGTTCAAAGACCGAATAAGTGATTACAATGCATGCTAGCGCATTATGTTGCGCTTGACGAGACATGTTTCCGTCAAGCTCGATCGGCTTTTAGCTTCAGCGAGGGAGGGCTATGACAACCGAATCGTTGACCGAAACGGGTCGGCAATCGCATACCTTCAAAGCCGAAGTGCAGCAGGTGCTGTACATTCTGGCCCATTCACTCTACACCGACCGCGAAATCTTTTTGCGCGAACTGATCTCCAACGCCTCCGATGCGATCAACCGGATGCAGTTCGAGATGTTGACCAACCGCGAAGTACGAGATCCAGATCTCGAACCCCAGATCACCATTGAGGTAAACAAAGAAGCGCGCACCATCGCGATCAGCGATACCGGTATCGGCATGACTGCCGATGAAATGGTTGAGCATCTCGGCACAATTGCCCAGTCGGCGGCGCGCGCCTTTGTGAGTCAGGCTGGTGAAGGCGCGAAACAGACGGCCAGCGAGATCATCGGTCAGTTTGGCGTCGGTTTCTACTCGGTCTTCATGGTTGCCGATAAGGTGACGGTGGTGTCACAGTCGTATCGACCGAATGCGCCGGCGGCCATGTGGGAGTCGACCGGTGGCGATAGCTTCACCGTTGGCCCGGCTGAACGCGCTCAGCGCGGCACGACGATCACCCTCCACTTGAAGGAAGATGCCGCCGAATTCGCCGATCCCTGGCGGATCGAGCAGATTGTCCGTCGCCATTCCAACTATGTTGCGTTCCCGATCATGCTCGATGGTCGCCAGATCAATGCCCGCACCGCGATCTGGCGCAAGGCGCCGCGTGATGTGACCACCG
The DNA here is from genome assembly GCF_937129525.1 of uncultured Chloroflexus sp. GTDB lineage: Bacteria > Chloroflexota > Chloroflexia > Chloroflexales > Chloroflexaceae > Chloroflexus. The sequence continues at coordinate 89,316 of NZ_CAKZNK010000087.1, forward strand.
AAGAGTACAACGATTATTATCGTCAGTTGACCCTCGATAGTCAGCCACCCCTGAGCTACATCCATATCTCAACCGACGCGCCGGTTGATCTGCATGCGATTCTTTACATTCCTTCGCGGCGCGAACGGGGTATTCTCGAACGCCGGATTGAAGGTCAGATCAAGCTCTATTCGCGCAAGGTGCTGATCCTCGAAGAGGCGAAAGACCTGCTGCCGGCCTATTTCCGCTTTGTTGAGGGTGTGGTTGATAGCGAAGACCTGCCCCTGAACGTATCGCGCGAGAGTGTGCAAAGCGGTACGGCTGGCGGATCGCCAGTGATGCAACGCTTACGCAAGACACTTACCGGGCGCCTGCACAAGGAGTTGAACGATCTGGCTGAGCGCGACCCTGAAAAGTATCGAACTTTTTGGAAAGAGTTTGGCCCCTTCATCAAAGAAGGCATTGCCACCGATTACGAGCATCGTAGCGACCTGCTCAAGTTGCTGCGCGTCCAGACCACCAGGAGCGGCGATGAGTGGATTACGCTGGCCACCTACAAAGAGCGAATGGTTCCCGGTCAGAAGGAGATTTACTATCTGATGGCAGCCAGCCGCGAGGCGGCGCTGAGCAGTCCGCACCTGGATCCATTGCGCGCCCGCGACATCGAGGTCATCCTCTTTACCGATTTGATGGATGGTTTCATGTTGTCCGGTCTGCGCGAGTACGATGGCCTGCGTCTGCGCAATATCGACGAAGGCGAGCTGGATCTACCGGGCGAAGTTGAGCGGCCCGCTCCGGTCATCGATGATACACAATTCACTGCGCTGGCCGAGCGGATTGCTGCCACTCTTGGCGAGCGGCTAAAAGAGGTGCGCGCCTCGAAGGTCCTCCGCGACAGTCCGGCCCGGCTGGTGGCCGATGAAGCGGCATTCGGTCGTGAGATGCAGCGAATCCAGCACATCCTCGGTCACGAAGTGGAGAGCAAACCGCGCATTCTGGAACTCAATCCAGCTCACCCGTTGATCGCGGCGCTAGCGCGCCGCGCCGCTGCCGATCCCAACGATCCGCTGATTCCGCTGGCTGCCGAGCAACTCTACGATAATGCGCTGCTGATAGAGGGTCTCCACCGCGACCCGGCAGCAATGGCGCCGCGCATTCTGCGGTTGCTGGAAATGGCAGCAGGGATAGGGGCAGATACTGGCGAATCGGCGTAGGATACTGGCCTGATGCGATCATTGGCGAGACACGCTTCCGATCGCGCTAAGCCTGTCTCGATAACGATCACGAAGGGGCGCTTGAGTGTGCGCCCCTTCGTGATCTATCAGCTTAGCTTTGCGTTCATCTACCGCCGGCGTCGCGCAACGAACCAGCCAGCTCCACCTAACACGATAACGGCCAGCACAATCCACAACCACCACAACCCGCCGACGCCACTGCCGGTTGCCAGCGATGTTGGCGGCGACGCAGGGGTTGGCGCTGCACTCGTCGGCGCTGCACTCGTCGGCGCTGCGCTCGTCGGCGCTGCGCTCGTCGGCGCCGTAACTGTCGACTCTGGCGCAGCGATCAGCGGACGCGGCCCGACAAACACCACCGTCGTTCGTCCGGGCACGCTAAAAGTACCGTCGGCGCTGTAACGCGACGCGATCACGCGCTCGTCACTCGAAGACACCTGCACATCGTGCAAACCCAGATCACCGTTAGCCAGTTCGGGGATGGTAATCGTCACCGGATCAGGGCGAGCATTGAACAGCACGACCACCTGCCCGATATTCGGATCAAGCCGAGTCGGGCCATTGTCGCTAATGCTCATGACAATCAGACCAGGGATCTGATCGGGACCATTGTTAAAGAATGAAACCATTCGCTCAACTTCGGCGGCAGTGCGTAACCGGAAGAGCGGCGTACTGCGGCGAATACGCAACATCTCGCGGAAGTGGTCGTAGGTCGCGCGCATCAGCGTTGCGTCAGGCTTGAGCGCAGGATTGGCCAGCAAGGGCGCCATCACCGGCCAGTTGCTCTGGTTGTCCCAGGCCGGAGGCAAACCCGATCCGAAGGTGTTTTCTTCGCCACGCCAATCGATCCGGTTAAACCAGTCAGAAGAATTGTAGCTGTTGCGATCGAGTGATTTCGACCGCAACAGTTCATCGCCGGCATGGAAGAAGGGGATGCCTTGAGCCAGGGCGGTGAGCGAAAGACCCAGTTGCGCCATCCGTGCCCGTTCGCTAATCGGCGTACTGGCCGCCGCTTTCAGTTGCACGGCGTCAAAGAGAGTCTCGTTATCGTGCGCTGAAACATAGACAATCTGCTCTTGCGGATCGAGTGTGTAACCACCGGCAGCGCCACGGTATTTGATCTGCTCGCCCGGCACCAGCCGACCTTCGTAATTCACCATCCGGTAGGTTTTGAGATTGCCGGCCAACCCTAACTTGATCAAATCAGTCTCAGCCAGCAACTTGATTCGCTGCGCCTCAGGCGTACCCTGCGCAAAGTCGCTCGGATCGGTTGCCAATCCCGAAATAAAGCCCTGCAAGCGCGGATCATCGAACGGGCCGCCGCCGCGGGCCGCGTCGCGCAATCGGTCAGAGAAGGTGGCAATGCCGGTGCCGGCCATATTGAACTGCGTGGCGTTGATGCCGCGCGCATTGTTGGCAACCTCACCGAAATTCCAGCCTTCACCGTAAATAATGATCGACTTGCCATCAACGCCATCACGTTCCAGGGTCAACGCATCGAGCGCCTGGCGGACTGCCAGCATGTTGTCCTTCATGTGATGGCCCATCAGGTCGAAGCGAAATCCATCCACTCTGTAGTGCTTCGCCCACAGCACGACCGAGTCGATCATCAATTTTTCCATCATCCGGTGCTCGGTAGCAGTATTGGCGCAGCAGGTTGAGGTGGTCACATTACCTTCACCGTCGAGCCGGTGATAATAGCCGGGCACAATCCGGTCGAGCACCGAGCGCGGATTCTGACCGCTGGCATTCGTATGGTTGTAGACGACATCCATCACAACGCGCAGACCGATCTGATTCAACGCCTGCACCATTTCACGGAATTCCAGCGTGCGTTGCGGGCCATCGGGATTGGTGCTGTAGCTCCCTTCCGGCACAGAGTAGTGGTAGGGATCGTACCCCCAATTGAAGCCATCGAGATCGCGGATCGGCTCGATCAACGCCTGCTGTTCGGGTGAATCGGGCGGCAACGCGCGCAACTGATCGTAAGGCAGTGGTTCCTGCCGCTCGCGGATCTCTTCAATCGTTGCAATATCAAATACCGGCAACAGATGGACATGCGTCACACCGGCCTCGGCCAGCTCGGCCAGATGACGCATCCCTGCGCTGTCACGCGCGGTAAAGGCGCGGAACGTACCGCGCAGATCGGCGGGCACCGTTTCATCGAGAATGCTGAAATCACGCACGTGCAATTCGTAGAGCACTACATCTTCCGGCGCGGCCAGCGGCGGCTTTTGCAGCGTATCCCACCCTGGCGGCTGCAAAGCCGGATCGTTCAGATCAATAATCTGGCTGCGGGCACTATTGGCGCTCAGCGCAATTGAATAAGGGTCGGTAACCAGATTCGACACCACCCGGCCCACAGCGGGCACATAGACATCAACCTCAAACAGATAGTACTGACCGATCCAGCTCGCTTCGCCCCGAATACTCCAGACTCCGGTAGCCGAGTCGAGCGTCATTGGCAACACAATTGCACTCGTTTCCGGATTGGAATCGACGAAGCGATGCAAGCGCACCTGCCGCGCCGTTGGCGCCCATACTCTAATGACCGGCAGGCCGTCTTCAATCGCCACCCCGAGGGGGCCATCGTAGGGGAAGAGCGCATCGAGTGCACCGGGAATCTGTACCCGCGTGGCATCGAGTGGCTGACCATTCTCATCATACATCGCGACCACGAGCTGACCGCGGGTCAGACCGATCAGGCGGGCGCGATCGAGTGGTGGCAACTTGAAGGCACTAAACCCGGCCAGATGCGGGAATTTGGCTAACGCCGGGCCGGGGCCGGCAGGGGTAAACGTGAGATCGATCCGACGACCACCGGAAACTCCTTCCGGTGTAAGCCTGATCTCACCGGCGGGATCGCTAAACAGCGCATAACGGTAACGCGGTGAACCGATCACATTCCAGACAATCGTATCAGCATCAACCCAATAAGCGCGGGCGCGTGAAATATCGCCTTTGGGCGCGCCGGCGGTTGAAATCGTCACTTCGCCACTCCTTGCGTTGTAGCCGATGTATACCTCACCGCCCTCCGCGACCTCGATCACAAACGGCGATCCGTTTGGCCCACCCTCGCCGATAGCGCCATCGAGTGTCTCACCGATTGCCAGTCGCAACCGGTATTCCCCGGCGGGAATACGGTTGGTAGTGAAGGTATACAGGCCATCGCCATCAGGGTCTTGCAACCATGATCCGAGACACGTCGGATCATCGGCAACAGCGCAGCCGAGGGCAGGCTGAAAATCACCCACGGCCACGATGAGCGGTGTATTGATACTATCCGTCACCCAATGCGTCTTGTGGTCGTAGACAAAGCGCACCGTGGCGGGCGCAGGCACCTGCAACGGAATGTTTGGCCCGTCACGACGGGCATTGAGGCCATAATTCTCTGCCCAACTATCATTCAATGCGACCTTATACTCGTAATACCCCGACGGCAACTCAAAACGCGCGCTCCAGACATCAACTGTCGGGTCATAGGTCAGATACGTTACGCTACACGACGGTTGCCAATCACCCGGGCAACCCAGCACACTCTGGATGGTACCAGGAATGGTGACCGTTTTTGGATCGGGCGTCGTTTGCGCTGCGGTTGGCAAGGCAGCTAACGGCCAGCAGAATAAGAGCGCCATCACCAACACTGTTGACGCGCGGCGGTACCAGGCACGGGTCAGCATCATCTTCACCTCTGAATAGTTGGCAGCGAAACTATTTGCGCGTAGTATAGCAGGAGACCCGGAGAAAAGGCAAACGTCAACTGGCCGGGCGCAAGTGGGAACGATCCGGTAGTCAGAACTCAAAGTCTGGATCGAGGCATGGATAACCAGCGTCAGGCTACAGGCAGGAACGATCCGAGAGTCAGAACCGTCAAGCGCGAATGGCAGTGGCAGGCGAAGCTGAAATAAGGCGTGACATCGAATGGCGCGAGCGCAGAATCTTTGGTAACAAGCGCAGCTTAGGGGCAGGCATGATTGCAACTACAACCCGGCGCGCCCCGAAATCTGCCGATACTATCACTCGATGCTACCGATCCAGGCCTGAAAATCGGCATCAATCGCGCGCGAGAAACCGGTAATCATATGGTTCATTTTATATTCCATTGAGCGCTCGCCAATCGATTGCAACACATGGCCAGGCATAAACCAGAGCACTTTTGGCACCGGAATCGTCATCGCCAGCTCGACGGTATACTCGACATCGGTACCGTGGGCATGGGGGTAGAAGACTGCTTCGGCGAAAAGCTGTCCAGGAAAGACAAAGCCGGTCAGATCGATAGGAGGCCCATCATCAACCGGCACGATACGGATCGCCCGGTGAGGCTCGAAGATGGCGGCAATATCGAAGTAACCGGCCATCGCATGACCATGGCCATCAGTTGCTCCGACCACCAGCCGATACCGGTTGGGAGCGTAAGCGAACACTTCGATCACGTCTGGCAGCAGACTGAACACTGCCGGAATGTCACAAAAATACTCGTAGGCGAGATCGAGTGGACTGTTGAAGCGGAAGAGGTGAACGGCAGCGCCATGTAGATCAACGGCGCGACGTTGATCATCTCTGACAGCGGAAGATGGGTAGGGCGCCGACATAGACGCTCCTCGGCGCAACTCCGGAAACGGAGAGCGCGAATTTCATATATGACATCAATCACGGCCAGTATAGCATCTCTCCTGGCTTTACGCAAGCAACATCAGGATTGACGTTTTGCTTTTTGCGTAATAGAATGAACAACAGGACCGCGATCACAACGCCGCTGCCGATTCGGCTGCGGGAAGGAGCGACCAATGGCTGTCAAAGAGAGCGACGGCATCTTCAGCATGATGTTCCGCGAAGTCGGCCTCTTCTGGGAACAGGTATGGAAGTGGACTGAAGAGCAGACCAAAGCTGATCGCGAGCAAGAGAAGATTGATCAGCAGCGACGATTGGCCGAAGCACAGGCGCGCCTGCTCGAACAGATTCGTCTGGCGAAAGAGGCCGGCCTGGATGTCGATCGCATCATGGCCGCAATGCAACAAGAGCTGAAAAAATAGTTACGGACATAACCCGATTCGGTTCGAGTATGCCGCTGCAACCGTCTTGTCAGGGTAGTCAGATCCCGCTCTCTGTGAGAGCGGGATCTTGTATCATGTAATATATACCCTCACTCACACTGCGCCGCGCGATATTCGCGTATCTCGGCTATAATAGCGAAAGGGATCAGCGCCGCGCGCTGACAATGAGTGTTTATAACCAGCCCGAGGAAGTGGCATGCCAAAAGACGTTATTACTCAACGTAGCGTTGACTATAACCAGTGGTACCTTGATATTGTACGCGAAGCCGATCTTGCCGAAGTCGCCGAAGTGGTGCGCGGCTGTATCGTCGTGAAGGCGCACGGGTGGGCGATCTGGGAATTGATGCAGCGCGCGCTAGACGAACGGATCAAGGCCACTGGCCATGCCAACGTGCAGTTCCCGCTGCTTATTCCCAAGAGCTTTATTATGAAAGAGGCGCAGCACGTTGAGGGATTCGCGCCTGAAGTAGCCGAAGTGACCCGCGCAGGTGGCGAAGAACTGGCCGAACCATACGTCATCCGTCCCACTAGCGAGACGATTATCGGCTACTTCTACAGCAAGTGGATCCGCTCGTACCGCGATCTGCCGTTGCTCTACAACCAGTGGGCCAACGTTATGCGCTGGGAAATGCGCACCCGCCCCTTCCTGCGCACTGCCGAATTCTGGTGGCAAGAGGGTCATACCGCGCACGCCACCGAAGCTGAAGCCGAAGAAGAGACACTCCGCATTCTGCACGAGGTCTACGCCGACTTTGTTGAAAAGGAGATGGCGGTTCCCGTCATTCGCGGTCTCAAAACCGAAAAAGAGAAGTTTCCCGGCGCGCTCCGCTCGTACTGCATCGAGGCAATGATGCAAGACGGGCGCGCCTTGCAAGCCGGCACTTCGCATAACCTTGGGCAAAACTTCGCCCGCGCCTTCGATATTACCTTTACCGACCAGAATAATACCATCCAGTACGCCTGGACAACGAGCTGGGGCGTGAGCACCCGGCTGATCGGCGCGTTGATTATGACCCATTCCGACGATGAAGGGCTGGTATTGCCACCGCGTCTCGCTCCTATTCAGGTCGTAGTGGTACCAATTTACAAAAACGATGAAGAGCGGAGCGCAGTAATGGCCGCTGTCACCCGCATGACTGCCGAATGGAAAGGGCGACTGCGCTTTAAAGTTGATGACCGCGATAACTACAGCCCTGGCTACAAATTCAACGAGTGGGAACTGAAGGGAGTGCCAGTGCGGATCGAGATCGGGCCGAAAGATGTCGCTAAAGAGACAGTCGCCCTCGCTCGCCGCGATCTGCCCGGCAAAACCGGCAAGAGTTTTGTTCCCCAAGCCGGTCTGACCGAACGTATCGAAGCGCTCCTGAGCGAAATGCAAACTGCGCTCTTCCAGCGCGCGCTCGCCTTCCGCGAAGCCCATACTGCCGATGTGACCACGTATGAAGAACTAAAAGCTCAGGTCGAACGCGGCTTTGCCCGCGCCTTCTGGGCTGGCGATACCGCCGACGAGAAGCGTATCCAGGAAGAGACCCGCGCGACAATTCGCTGCATTCCACTCGAGCAGCCCGGCATAACCGGTCGCTGTGTCTACACCGGTCGCGAAACCGATCGGCAGGTAATCTTCGCTCGCGCATACTGAATCAAGATCGCCGAGGAGCGCTATGAGTGCCACACTGCTAGAACTGGCCGGCTTTATTCGCGAACGTCTCCCGCGAGAGAGTGAGCGATTATGCCGAACACTTCAAGAAACCAGCAGCGGCTATGCCGCGATCCCGGCTGATGAATTGCGCCCTGCCCTCCAGCGCTCAGTCGAAACTATCTGCGCGCTCTTCGGCGATCAGGACAGCAAGCCAGTGCAGGCCTGGGCGCCGCAAATTGGCGAACGCCGCGCCCGCATGGGGCTATCGCTCGATGACATGATGACCGTCGTCTCGGTTATCCGTGAATTCTGCTGGCAAGAACTCGATACCTTTGGCAATGAACGCCTGACGATCAACGATGTGCGGATGTTTGAAGATGCGATCAACGAATTTAACCGCTTGCTCCTGCTCGGATACAGTCAGGCGATGATTTCGCTCCAGCAAGAGCTGCGCGATCAGGCGGAACAGATCGAAGCCCAACAACAGACCATCCGCGAGCTGAGCACGCCTATTTTGCCGCTCTACGAAGGCATTCTGGTCTTGCCCCTGGTCGGCGCGATCGATAGCTTCCGCGCCGGTCAGATTATGGAACGGCTGCTCACCGCGATTGCCGAACGTCAGTCAGACATCGTGATCATCGACATTACCGGCGTGCCGGTGATCGATACCGCCGTCGCCAACTACCTGCTGCAAACGGCGCGCGCCGCCCAACTGATCGGCGCCCAGGTCATTCTGGTCGGGATCGGCCCGGAAATTGCTCAGACTATCGTCCAGCTTGGCGTTGACCTGAGCGGTATTGCGATTGGCGCCAATCTGCAAGCCGGGATTGAGCTAGCGTTGAGTCGGCTAGGATTTGCGATTCGCTGATTGAATGAGCGGTGTGAGCTATGGACAACGTATTAGCCGAGATCGCCGCCTTTGCCGAAACCAAACTGACGACTGCTGCCGAAGTTTTCACCGACCGTCTGCGCGCTCAACAACCAAACTATGCCAGCATGGATCGCGCTGCGCTGTTGCAGGCGATCACGACCTCACTTAAGACGTTAGCTATTGCCATGAGCACCGGCAATACCGGCCCATTCCTTGCTCACGCCAAAGCTGTTGGCGAGGCGCGCGCAGCAAGTGGGTTTATTGCCGCAGACATGTTTACGGCTCTCAACGGGCTACGGCATACGGCCTGGGAACTGATCAATTCCTTTGACCGCGACCGCCAGATTGTACAGGTATGGCACGTTCGCCAAGTAGAAGACCTGTTGCAAGAGTTTGGGCGAACATTGTTGATCAGCTTCAGCAACACCTATCGCAATCTGCAAGAGCAGATCTCCCAACAGGCCAGGCAAATTGAATCCCAACAACAGACCATCCGCGAGCTGAGCACGCCCATTTTGCCGCTTTACGAAGGCATTCTGGTCTTGCCCCTGGTCGGCGCAATCGATAGCTTCCGCGCCGGCCAGATTATGGAACGGCTGCTCACCGCGATTGCCGAACGTCAGTCAGACATCGTGATCATCGATATTACCGGCGTGCCGGTCATCGATACCGCCATCGCCAACTACCTGCTGCAAACGGCGCGCGCCGCCCAACTGATCGGCGCCCAGGTCATTCTGGTCGGGATTGGCCCGGAAATTGCCCAGACTATCGTCCAGCTTGGCGTCGATTTAAGCAAGATTACCATTGGCGCCAATCTGCAAAACGGGATTGAGCTGGCTCTCCACCGCATTGGGCCGGCCATCCAACCGGTCAGAGCCATTCGGGATCAACCCGGTTCGCGCCTTATGGCCGACATAGTGAGGCAACCAAGGATCATCTGGAACTGATTTGGGAATCGAGGGGGATTGAATAGTTGGCGCGCTGTTCGACCAGCACAGCTCTGATTGTCGGACAGCGCAGAGCGTCGAGTGGAGGGAGTGCCTGAAACAATCGGCATTTCCCATCCTGGTCAGATCACCGCTTGCGCTACCTGCGCTATCCCCGAACAGAGTATGCTTAATTCAAAGAAAACCGCATTAGGGGGCAGTAAGTTTTTGTGTTACAAAACGAGTTTCATAACAACTGTTTGCCACTATCAGACCGGCTCAACGCATAAACTACCTGCTCGAGAATGGCAAGTCAATACACATTAGCAGTATAATGTATCAAGGCCCAATTGCTGCCTGATGGCAAACCATACCTTGCAAAGGTTGCAAGCAGACGCTGACAGTTGCCGGGACGCAACACAAACATTGCCTGATAATCTGTTTCAGCGACAGGGAGGTCGCGTGACCAACGTTTTTACTGCGCTCCAGGATTTTCTCTTCAGCCGTCGTGAGTGGATGCTGGCTGAGCTGGCTCATCGCGCGCGGCAGCAAAGCCAGGGCTATGCTGCGTTTAATCAGGAAGACCTGCTGGCTACGATGAACACGACCATTGAGGTTCTGGCTGAAGCGATTGGCACTCAGGATCAACTGCCATTTATTGCCTATGCTGAAGCGCTAGGCGAGATGCGCGCCCTCGAAGGGTTTACTCTGACCGATGTACTGATTGCGATCAATAACTTTCGTTCCCTTACCTGGGAGGTGTTTGAGGCATTTGTCGCCGAACAGCCTGATTGCACAATCAAGCATGCGCGGATTGTCGAAGATTTGCTTGAACAATTCAAGCGGGCGATGATAACAAGCTTCAACCTTACCTATCTCCAGTTACACCACCAGTTGCGCGATCAGGCCGAGCAGCTCTCAGCCCAACAACAGACCATCCGCGAGCTGAGCACGCCCATTTTGCCGCTTTACGAAGGCATTCTGGTCTTGCCCCTGGTCGGCGCAATCGATAGCTTCCGCGCCGG
>NZ_CAKZNK010000088.1 GCF_937129525.1 uncultured Chloroflexus sp.
GCTCCAGCGGCTCCGGCGGCAGCTCCGGCAGCGCCAACCTTCCCAGTCTCGCCTGAGCAGGCACAGGGTATCGCCCAGGCTCATGCGGGCGGCGCGACTCTGACCCGCGCTGCCGAACTGGTCAGCCTGCAAGGCACACCAGCGTATGAAGTGCTGTTTGATCGGGGCGCAATCTATATCGACGCGCAAACGGGAGTGGTGCTGGCCAATACCATCGCCGCGCCGGTCGCTGCCGCTGGCGTCATAATTAGCTCCGATCAGGCAATCGCTGCGGCTACGGCCTATCTCGGTGGCGGTCAGGTGGTCAAGGTCGAGCGTGAGCGTGAGCATGGTGCCGATGTATATGAGGTGAAGTTCAGTGACGGGAGCGAGGTATACGTTGATGCGGCCAGCGGTCAGGTGGTGTATGCCAAAGTCCGCTCGGCGTTTGACCAGAATCAGACTGACGATGACAATCACGATGACGGTGATGATGACGATGACAATCACGATGACGGTGATGATGACGATGACAATCACGATGACGGTGATGATAAAGATCGCGATGATGATTAGAAGGTGTGAGAAATTTATGATCTCACCTGACCAATATGGAGGGTAACGAATGACAATGAAACCAATCCGCAAACCGGAGCGTGTCACTGGTATGGAAGGTTTGAAGACGGCAATCAGCGCCGCGGCGCTGGCGGCGACCGTTGGCGGTTGGGGCTGGCTCACTGCGCAGAATCCGCCGACAGTGACGACGATAGAGCCGGTAATTGTGGTTGAGCAGCCGTTGATTGAGCGTCAATCAGCGCCGCAGTGGCTACAACAGTCGCCATCTGTGCCAGTTGTGCCTACAGTCAGACCATTGAGCATGCCAAATGTGGATGCTGGGACAACTGCGCCCGTGCCTGCCGCCGCGCCCGCGTCTGCCGCCGCGCCCGCGCCTGCCGCGCCTGCCGCCGCGCCCGCGCCTGCCGCGCCGGCTTTGCGCGAGGTAGCACTACCTGCGCCTGCTTTACAACCGGCACCCGCCGCCCGCACCCGCTCATCTCGCTGAAGGAGGGCGCGCGATGCAGCAGATCAGCTTTCGCGCAATGGGGTCAACGGTGAACATCATTGTAGACGATGATAACTTAGCGGCGCGGGCGGCGCTGACCGCCGCCCGCAAGACCTTCATCCGCTTCGAGCGCATCCTGAGCCGGTTTCGTCCTGACAGCGAACTGAATGCGCTCAACCGGCGCGCCGGATGTAAACCGGTGCGGGTTGGGCAAACACTCTGGCATGCCATGCGACATGCACTGGCGATGGCGCGCATCAGTGATGGTCTGGTGACGCCGACGATAGGTGCGGCGCTGATGGCAGCGGGGTATGATCGCGATTTTGCCACGCTCGCAGCCATCCCAGACGCTGTTACTGATCGGCCACCGGTATCAGTGCCTGACTGGCGTCAAGTTGTTTGTGACCCGCGCCGACGCGCGATCAGGTTGCCAACCGGCATGCAGCTTGATTTGGGTGGCAGCGCCAAAGGATGGACGGCGGCGCTGGTTGCGCGCCGTCTGGGTCGTCGCTTCCCGACGCTGGTCGATGCGGGCGGTGACATCGCGGTCAGTGCGCCGCAACGCAATGGCGAGTCATGGCCGATCGAAGTCGCTGATCCGCGCGCGCCCGATTCTGGTCTCGATCTGCTGCTGATCCGTCGCGGCGGTGTGGCGACATCAGGCATCGACTATCGACGTTGGCAACGCAATGGCCGTTGGCTCCACCATCTGATCGACCCGCGCACTGGCGCGCCTGCCGAGACCGATCTGCTCGCGGCGACCGTCATTGCGCCGACGCTGCCGATTGCCGAGCTGGCGGTCAAGGTGATCTTGCTGCGCGGTCGTGATGATGGTCTACGCTGGCTGAACGCGCAACCGGCGCTGGCAGCGTTGCTGGTGACAGTTGACGGGCAGGTCATTCGTTCGCCAGCGTTCGCCCGTTATCGCTGGCAGCCTGCATCTGGCGAGCTGGTTATCGGCGCCTAAGGTTGTAAACACGTATGGCTGCGTCAAACAATGTTGATACGTAGCTGCGAAAGAGGTGAACGATGTCTGTCAATCCTGTTACGCAACCTGAGCAACCGGCAGCGACGAATCGCGCGCCGGAACGAAGCAAACGAGCGGCGCCGTCATCATCTGATCTAACCGATCTGCCGCCGGCTATGCCACTGGCTGCGCTCCTGATCCTCTTGCTTGGGACGATCGTCGGCGCGCTGGCCGCCGTGATCATCCTGCCTGCCTGGCTTCCCGGCCTGAGCGCCTCGCTGTTGGGTAGCGAACCAAAAGCCTACTGGTACCTCTCGCGCAGCAGCGCAGTGGTGGCCTACACCCTGCTCTGGCTCTCGATGGTCTTTGGTTTGCTGATGACCAACCGTCTAGCCCGGTTATGGCCAGGCGGGCCGGGCGCGTTTGATCTGCATCAGCACACCAGTCTACTCGGTCTGGCGTTTGCCATCTTCCACGCGCTCATCTTGCTCGGTGATCGCTATATCAGCGCTACCATCGACCAGATTGTTGTTCCCTTTACCTATAGCGGTTATGAACCCTTTTGGGTCGGATTGGGTCAGTTGAGTCTATACGGCATGGGTGTGGTCGGTTTTAGCTTCTACGTCAAGCAATGGATTGGCCGCGCGCTTTGGCGTCTCATCCACTTTCTGAGCTTTGCTATCTGGATTCTCAGTTTACTGCATGCGATCATGAGCGGGAGTGATACCGAACTATTGACAGGCTTTTACTGGTTTTCGGGTGGGAGTGTGTTGTTTCTAACCATCTATCGCATTCTGATCACAGGTTGGCCTGCGTCTCGATTGAGGGACAAATCACAACCCAGTTCATGAATTTTACGCTTGTTGGGCGTTGGCATTGCGCGTACACTGAAACCATGGTTGCGCGATGAAGCTCAATCGATTTGAAGGAGTGCGCAATGCCGACGCTCGAACGACAGCAGAGAGGGGTTGGATTGCTCAGCCCGGCTGAACTCTATGCTGAATTGTTGGCGGGTCAACCATTATTCATTCTCGATGTGCGCAATGAAGTAGAGTTTGCCCGCAATCAGATTCGTAGCCGCTCACCTGTGCCAATGCTAAACATTCCCTACTTTGAATTTATTGAAGACGAAGCGGCAGCGCTGGCTCGGGTTCCGACCGGGGTGCCGGTGACCGTTGTTTGCGCCAAAGAGGGTTCATCGCAATACGTTGCCGAACTACTGGTTGAACACGGCATTCCGGCCCGCTATCTCATCGGCGGTTTTCGCGCATGGCTTGATTTCCACGCCATCCACGAAGTGGTCAGCGCCGGGTGGGGAAGCATCGTTCAGCTCATTCGTCCGGCGCGTGGTGATCTGAGCTACGTGATCATTAGCGCTGGCGAAGCTGCGGTGATTGATCCCGGTCGCTTCATCCATCTCTACCAGGAGATTGCTGCGGCTGCGCAGGCCGATGTCACGCGCGTCTTGCTGACCCATCTCACCGCAGGTCGGTTGTCGGGAGGGGCGACGCTGGCCAACGCGCGCCATACCCTGCTCTACTGTCATCCGTATGATGCCTTGCATCCGCGCAGGCTGTTGCCGGCCCATCTTGATTACCTGCCATTGCTCGGTGGCGAACGATTGCCGGTTGGCAGGCTCTTAATCGAGGCGCACTGGTTTCCCGGACACACGCCGGGTCACCTGCTCTACCGGGTGATTACACCTGATGGGGCGCGGTTTCTCTTAACCGGTGATGCGCTGCTGTTGCGCGGTTGTGGCCGCACCGATCTGGGTGGCCATCCGGAGACCTGGACAGAGCTGCTCTTGAATAGTCTTCGCTCGTTGCCGAATCTGGCCGACGATCAGACCCTCATTCTGCCTTCTTCGCTGTCAAGCCTGGCCGAAGTGCGTCCAGACGGGATCGTTGCTGAGACATTTGCCACTTTGCGCACTGTTCATCCGGCGCTACAGCTTGATTCCGTAGCGGCGTTACAGGAGCTGGTCTCAGCGCCGGAATCTGCTTTACCGGGCGCGATTGACTCGTTCTTGCGGGCAAATCTTGGCCTCTGGCAACCTGACCAGACTGAAGCTGACGAGCTTGAGATTGAGCCATCGTTATGCGTGCTGGCTCACTATTGACGGTAAGCCGGCGTAACAAAGGATATGTTGCCGCAGCTCTTGTTTCTCAGGTGTTGATGGAACAATCAGCCTGCTTCGCGCGCGTTGCGCATCAGTTAAGGGCAGGTCATGATTTGCGCCTGAATGCGACGCTGCGCCTCGATTATCACGCTTGCGACGCGGTCGCGCGCGCCGAAACAGGCCTGACAATGAAAAGAGGTCGCTCATGCTGGCCAATCCTTCAACAACTCATGCGCAGTCCTATCGATGGGCTTATCGTCTGGTATACGGATTGCTGCTGATCATCTTTTTCCTGCCGTTGTACACTGAAAAACCATACCTACCGCAGGAACAAGGGCAGGTCATCAACGCATTGCTACAGGTTACACCAGCAGAACCATATCGCGCGCTGGCGCCATTCTTTCATCTGGCAACGATTGCGTTAATGGCGCTCATGGTGTGGCGGCCCGAGCGGGCAGGCCGATTGGTAGCCGCCTACATGGGCTTGAACTATCTTGTCATCGGCTGGGTGCAGGGGCAGGGATTGACCGTTGACTACGGATATGTTGTGCATACCGGTAATGTGGTGGCGTGTGTTTTGTTGGCGATGATCTGGTTGCGAGTAGCATGGCAAAATCAGCTCAACATCACGCTGAGTCAACTGAATTGGCGCCATTATGCGCTGGCGCCATTAGCGCTACTGGCGTTCTGGTCGCCGGCGGCAGTGACTGCTTCGGGAGTGATGCCCGATTTTAATCCAATGTTATTGCTTACTTCACCGGCTTATGGGCTGACCTATTGTCTGACGACCCCGGTATTCCTGTTCTGGCTGATCATTGCCTTACCCAATGTGCCGTCACTCGCCTATCGGATCACTGCTTTTAATGGCTTGCTCTACGGCCTGATCAACCAGGCGGCCTGGTTTGATCCGGCAGGCTGGTGGATGGGATTCTTGCATCTGCCGCTCCTGGGATTGTCAATCATCGCGCTATGGTTGGCGCGGCGTCAGTTACCGGTTACGCGAGAGGGATAGCGACACCATCACTTCTCCCGTGGCAATATCGAGCAGCGCTAAAAGGTATTTACGTCGGTACAGATAGCTATTTCTCTACCTGGTTGCCCGACCACAATGGTAGCGGGCAACCTTAATTCGTTGTCAGACATCAACCCGTTC
>NZ_CAKZNK010000089.1 GCF_937129525.1 uncultured Chloroflexus sp.
ATCGCCTATCGCCTATCGCCTATCGCCTATCGGTTATCGGCTATTGTTCCCACCGCAGAGGTCGCGGTGTAGGGGCGAAGCGGCGCTTCGCCCCTACCCCCTCCCCGCCCGCCGCTACCTGCAACACGCAACGATCGCCTATCGGCTATAATGCGGGCGCAATCAACGAACCAGGAAGAATAGGATGACCACAATGATCAAAAAAATCCATCCAACAGAGCCTCGCGCATGGTTATGTCCTGCACCAGCATTCGAGCGAAGATCATCACAAAATAGAAGATAACGGCCAATCCGATCACCTGCAACCGCCATTGCTCGGCGACAAATGGCACACTCAGCAGGGCAATCAACGCACAGAGTGCGGATAGCATAAATAAGAGTCGCTTCAGTTCCAGATTCATAGCCATTCCCCCCCATCTGGCATATGATGTGGCTATGGCCTGATTATACGTCACGCAACGGGCAAATGGTGGCAACCTTGCAAGCCCTGCTGAACGATCGTCACAATGCTGCGTCTCTAACAAGCCGCAGCCAGTTTATCTATCGCCTATCGCCTATCAGCTATTGATCCCACCGCAGAGGCCGCAGAGGACGCAGAGGGATGATTGGCTATCACCTATCGGCAATCGCCTATCGCCTATCGGCTATTGTTCCCACCGCAGAGGTCGCGGTGTAGGGGCGAAGCGGCGCTTCGCCCCTACCCCCTCCCCGCCCGCCGCTACCTGCAACATGCAACGATCGCCTATCGGCTATCGTTCCCACCGCAGAGGTCGCGGAGGACGCAGAGGGATGATCGGTTATCGCCTATCGGCTATCGCCTATGGCCACTCCTATCACACTTCACAACGCCAGCCAGGTAAGTTCTCTGGCAGTTTTGGGTAAGGGATGGAATACCGCTGTTGCTTTTGCTTCTGCTCGGTCGATGATGGCCGTTGGTGCCTCGACAGGTATTTATCTCTACAACGCCAAAACGTTGAGCGAAGAACGTTTCATTGCCGCCAGCGCCTGCGTCACGAGTGTGGCGTTCAGTCCCGATGGGCTGTTTCTTGCCGCAGGATCGGCAGACAAGACGGTGCGGCTGTGGCACGTTGACAGCGGTGCGTTGATAAATACCCTGATCGGACACACTGACAAAGTGACCAGCCTGGCCTTTGCTCCCGATGGGCAGTGGCTCGTCACAGGGTCGGCAGATACGACGGTGCGACTGTGGCGGGTGCGCGATGGAACGCTTCTCGCTACGCTGGCCGGACATGCTGACCGGGTGACCGGCGTAGCGTATAGCCCTGATGGGCAGTTCATTGCCTCAGCGTCGTGGGATACGACGGCGCGGTTGTGGCGCGCCGATAACGGCATGCCGCTCGCCACCTTCACCGGGCATACCGATAAAGTACATGGCGTTGTGTTCAGTCCCGATGGGCAAACTCTCGTCTCAGGATCGGATGATGCAACCTTGCGGCTGTGGCAGGTAGCCAAGGGCGCTCTTCTCCGCATTCTGACCGGTCATACCGGATGGGTACGCAGTGTGGCAATGAGCGCCAACGGCCAGATTATCGCCTCGGCATCGTGGGATTCGACGGTGCGGTTGTGGCGGTTCAGTGACGGCAAACTTCTCCACGCGCTGAACGGTCATCGCGGTTGGGTACACAGTGTGGCGTTCAGCGCTGATGGTGAGACTATTGCCTCGGCGTCCTGGGATTCGACGGTGCGATTGTGGCGCGCGCGTGATGGCAAACTTCGCCATACCATAGCCGGCTACACCGAACACGTTACCAGCGTGGCAATCAGTCCTGATGGTCATACCATTGCCACCGGGTCACAGGATAGGCGCGCGCGATTGTGGCGAGCAGACGATGGTAGACTGCTCCGTACCCTGAATGGACATACCGGACAGGTTCATAGCCTGGCGTTCAGCCCTGACGGCAATATCCTCGCTGCGGGTTGCAGGGATACGACGGTGCGGCTGTGGCGTATCGGCGATGGCGCGCTCGATTATAGACTGGAAGCAAGCGCGAGGCGCGAACCAAACGTACTGTTCATCTTCCGTTCACAGTCAGTACTCGGTTTGATCTGCGTTGCCTTCAATCCTGATGGACAGATGCTCGCCACCGGCTCGGCGGACGCGCAGGTACGCTTGTGGCACATACACGGCGCTCACCCTCTCGATAGCTGGCAACAGTTGCTGGCGCGAATGTTCGGTTTCAAGATCGGAACCACAAAGCGCGGTAGCGCGCTCGTCCACACCCTTACCGGCCATACCGATAGGATCACGGGTGTGGCCTTTAGTCCCGATGGGCAGATCCTCGCTTCCGCGTCGGCAGACAAGACGGTGCGGCTGTGGCGAGCCGGCGACGGCGCGCTCGTCCACACCCTTACCGGCCATACCGATAGGATCACGGGTGTGGCCTTTAGTCCCGATGGGCAGATCCTCGCTTCCGCGTCGGCAGACAAGACGGTGCGGCTGTGGCGCATCGGCGACGGCGCAATCATCCGCACCCTCACCGGCCATACTGATCAGGTTACCGGCGTGGCCTTTAGTCCCGATGGGCAGATCCTCGCTTCCGCGTCGGCAGACAAGACGGTGCGGCTGTGGCGCATCGGCGACGGCGCAATCATCCACACCCTCACTGGCCATACTGATCAGGTCACTGGCGTGGCCTTCAGTCCCAATGGTCTGTTCCTCGTCTCTGGCTCGGCAGATGGCACAGCGCGGTTATGGGGTCTTGTCTCGACAGATAGATAATCCCCCTGGCCGACACATCATCAGATGCTATCGATAGTGTCTGTGCCGCACTGGGGATTCCACAAGAGAGGACGCGCTGGCTTGCGACCACCGATCGATACTTCAATGGCAAATTGTCAGAGATAACCGGCCATGCGCGGAGAGATGTTGTCGGTCAGGACGGTCGGTAACGAGGCGTGTTCTTTTCCGCAGTAGTCACTGTTGATCAGGCTCGCCGCTTCAAACCGGAGTTTTGCGCCGGGCCGGGCAGTGTCGTATCATGCCAGCCTGGGAGGCAATTTGACGATCACGCGAGGAGATGATGGGAATAACGGCCAATGCGGTCATCTGTGGCGCCGGGATTGCTGGCGTTGCCACTGCTTATCAGCTTGCGGTCAGGAAAGGCTGGCGCAATGTCGTTCTGGTTGAAGCGGGGGATCCACTGGCGCTGACGAGCGATAAATCAACCGAGTGTTATCGTAACTGGTGGCCTGATCGCGCCATGGTCGCGCTGATGAATCGCAGTATCGAACTGTTGGAAGCGTTAGCAATTGCGAGTGGGAATCGGATTCGGCTTAACCGACGCGGTTATCTCTACGCTACCGCCGACGAACGGCGGGTAGCTCAGTGGCGCGAGCAGGCGGAACGGGCTGCGCATTATGGCGCGGGGTCTTTGCGTGTTCACGAACGGGCCGATGCTGATTATCAACCGTCTGCGGGGCATGACTGGCGCGAGGCGCCAGATGGAGCGGATCTGTTGCTCGATCCCGATCTGATTCGGCGCCATTTTCCGGAGTTGTCGCCTGACACGGTAGCTGTTTTACACCCGCGCCGTTGTGGCTGGTTGAGCGCCCAACAACTTGGCGCTTTGCTGCTGGAAGCGGCGCGCTCAGCCGGGGTCACGCTCGTTCGCGGTCAGGTGATTGCCGTTGAGCGGCAGGGCGGTTGTGTCAGCGGCGTGACAGTTGCCGCGCCAGGCGAAACGCTGCTCATTGCTACTCCCTGCTTTGTGAACGCGGCAGGCCCCCATCTGGCGGCAGTCGGTGAGCTGTTGGGGATTGAACTGCCCGTTCATAACCAGCTTCATCTCAAAGCGGCGTTTGGCGATTATCTGGGAGTCGTTCCCCGAAACGCGCCGCTCTTGATCTGGAGTGATTCGGTCGAACTGGGATGGAGTGAGCAGGAAAAGGCCGATCTGCTGGCCGATCCGGCTACCGCGTGGCTGGCCGATCGGTTTCCTGCTGGCGTGCATTGCCGACCGGAAGGAGAAGGCGGCAGTCAGCAGGTCTTGTTGCTGTGGGATTACCATTCTCACGATCAGGCGGCGCGCGCGGCCCGGTTTCCGCTCCCGCTTGACGATAACTTCTTCGAGATCGCTTTGCGCGGTATGGCAGTGATGCTTCCCGGTTTGCGTCAGTATCTGCATCGCCTGCCGCGAGCTTACCTGGATGGCGGTTACTACACCTGCACGCCTGAGAATCGGCCTCTGATCGGGCCGCTGCCGGTAACCGGCGCATACGTGATTGGCGCGCTGGCCGGGTACGGTATTATGGCGGCCTGCGCCGCTGCCGAATTGCTGGCTGCGCATATGACTGGCGATCACCTGCCTGAGTATGCTACCGCCTTCCATCCGGGCCGATACGACGATCCAACGTATCGGGCGCAGTTGGCGCAATGGGGCGACACGGGACAACTGTAGGGGCGCATTATTTCCCGACGTGATGGCAATTATCCGCCAACTGGCGCATTATGTGCAGCCCGACATCACGGCATCCATCCCCCGACCGGCGGTATATCGCCCCACCATCCCCCATCCCCCGACCGGCGGTATATCGCCCCGCCATCCCCCATCCCCCGACCGGCGGTATATCGCCCCGCCATCCCCCATCCCCCGACCGATGGTAGGGGCGAAAAATTTTTCGCCCCTACCATCGGTCATCATCCGCCAACCGGCCACCATCCGCCAACCGGCCATCATTCCCCACCATCGGTCATCATCCGCCAACCGGCCATCATTCCCCACCATCGGCCATCATCCGCCAACCGGCCATCATCCCCACCACCGGCCACCATCCCCACCATCGGCCATCATCCGCCAACCGGCCACCATCCCCACCACCGGCCACCATCCCCACCATCGGCCATCATCCGCCAACCGGCGGCGTATCGCCCCGCCATCGGTCACCATCCCACGACCGGCGTAATATGCCCCGACATCACGGCAACCATCCGCCGATCGTCGCCGCAATCGCGTCGGCGTTGGTGCGTTCCATATTGCTCAGGACAATCACAACGTGCCCCTTTTCAGGGTAGTATGCCAGATGGGTGACGGCGCCCGACATGAAGCCAGGATGATAGATGACTCGCCGTCCGTTGCGCATCTCGATCTTCCAGCCGTAGCCGTAATCGTTACGCACCGGCGTGTACATTTGGACGAGAGCGGAAGACGGCAATAACTGCCCATTGTTGAGGGCGATCACGAATCGGTAGAGATCTTCAACCGTCGAATAGAGACCACCAGCGCTGTAGAGATTGCTGGTATCGATGGGAATGGATCGTTCGGCTCCCGGCCCTAAATACCCGACAGTGCCGTTTAAGGCCGAAGCGTCGCCGCTATCGTAACCGCTGTTGATCATGCTGGCAGGCAGAAAGATGTTGTCGCGCAGGTAGTCGGCATACGATTGGCCACTGACGGCTTCGATGACCAGACCTAACACCACATAGTTGGAATTGCCGTAGCGAAATGCAGTTCCCGGAGCAAAATCGAGTGGGAGGTTGCGAAAACGCGCTGCAAGCTGGGTTGGCGTTACCGGTGAGAGTTCGAGCTGCGCAAAATCACGGAAGTCGGTGTAGTTGGGAATGCCGGCTGTATGGGTGAGTAGATGGTGGAGCGTAATCGGTTGCCACGCCCGCGGACAGTCTGGCAAATACGCGCAGACCGATTGATCAACCGCCAGTTTGCCCGCTGCCTGCAACTGCATGATGGCCAGCGCAGTGAACGGTTTGGTGATCGAAGCGATCCGAAAGCGTGTCTGCGCTGTATTCGGTAGATCACGCTCGACATTCGCCAGGCCGTAACCGCGCGCAACTAAAATGCGATCTTGCGCTGCAACTAATACTGCGCCACGGAATTGACCCCGTTCAGTCAGTTCGCGCAGGTAAGCGTCAATCTGGGTGGCAATGTCAACCAGGCTCGGCGTCGAGGTTGGCTGTACCGGCTCCATAACTGCCACCAATGGCGCAGGGGTTGCGAGCGTTTGTTCCGGAGTAACGCTCGGTAATATGGTTGGCTGCGGCCCTACCGGCGACCAGGCCGATATGATTGGATCGCGTTGGCCGCAGGCGCTGAGCGCAATGACGATCAACATGAGATAGGCAATGCTGAAGCGATGCATAAGTCGTATTTCTAGAGTGGTGGGTTACATCCCTGAGCTGATTGCTACACCGACGCTCAATGTCTATCTGGAGTACAGCTACAGTGTTAGCGGCGCGAAACGGCTCTGCGCCGCCGCCATTGCTGCCCGTTCTGCCGCCGACCAATCGGTCGGAGTGACGCGAATATGGTACCGTTGTTGGAGCGCAGAGGCAAATGCGACGGCTAGCGTCACCAGATCGGGCGGATGCTGGCATACTGTGGCTAGATCGGTCACCCGATCTGCCAATCGGGTAACAAGTTCTGTTCGTTCGTGATCGGTCAGCGCCAGCAACGCAGCCAGTTGCAGCCCCGGCCAACGGGTATAAAGGCCGACCTGGAAGAGTAGCCCTTCGCGACGGCGGATCTGGGCAAAACCGACCAGTTTTTTCCCTCCCACCAGCAATTCATACGGCGACTGTCCACCGAAACACGCGCGCGCGGTCAAGCGATCAAGCGCCTGCCGGTCGGCGCGCGCAGCCGGGATCGAGATCAGTTCGGCAGTGATACCAAAAGATGCCAGTGTTTCCCGCCATACCTCGCCGAGCCAGCGATACGACTCGCTGACATCGGGATGCGCCAGGCGGTGTGAGACCGGCAAGGCAATGTCTTGCATCAACAAACCGGGCACGAAGAGCACGGCAGTGCCACCGCTTGCCCGCCGGTGGAGGGTGATCCCGGCGCGCGCCAGCGCCATTCGATCAACTTCGTCTATCTTTTGGCCTGACCCGATCACCAGCGCCGGACGCTCACCGGCGGCATACCAGCGTATCGCCGGATGTGATGTTGTGGCAAGGCTGGCCAGCATTGTCGCGCCTGCGGCCAGCTCGCTGGCAGGATCGCCCTGCGCAGGTGGCAAGAGACGCCACTCTTCTACTCCTCCCATCGACAATCTCCCAATGGCGCGTTGAAATGGTTGGCCACACCGAGCGCCAGCCGCTCAAGTTGATCGCGTAGCGCCGGTTCCAGAGGCGTGAATGGGCGCATCGTTACGACCAGCGCTGCGCCTTGCCAGTCATAACGCCACGTGCCGGCAATTCGTCCGTGAATGAGAATAGTAGCCTCAATATGACCAGCCGGACGCCAGACCTGATGATACACATCGGCATCGATCAACCAGGATTTGGCGCGGGTGCTGAGCAGTAGCGGGTCAAACCGGCCTAACAGTCGCGCCGGCAGCTCGGCGCGTGAAGGTAATTCGTTCACCCGCTCTAACGCAGACTGTAACCACCACGCCGGTTGTCCATCAACGCTAACCGGCGCAATCTCATCACCGAGGAGTGTAAGCCACCGCTTCACCTCAGCCTGCGCGCATCCTCGCCAGTAGCTCATATCGGCAATTGTAGCCGGTCCGCAGGTCGCCAGATACCGGCGGAGCATCGTGAGATTCGCCTCGTCAGCAGATGGTGGATCCCAGGGCAAATCGGGCAACCAGCGCAAGCGGTGCGCCATGCGCGCTTCGCCACCACGCGGCGCTGCGTGACATACCAGACCGCGACGGGCCAGAATGGCGAAAACTCCACCCCAACCTGACAGGTGCCGCTCATCGATAGACGGGAGCAGCGTTTTCAAATCACTTCGCCCCATCGTTTCACGCTCGAAGAGGTGTTGCGCCACCTTGGTGAGAAACGCCTCGTAAGCCGCCGGATCCCATCCATCCCGCAGCGCTTCTTGCTCCCAGTAGGTCGCGCGCTGAGACTGAGCGGCGTAGATGATAGGCCAGTCGGTTGCCGGGTAAAGATGAAGCGTGTGGCGTTGTCCCCATAGCCGCGTGAGTGAGCGATCCTGGTAGAGGAGGCGGTCGAGATCGGTGACCGTCATCGCCGGCACCCGATTCCAGAGCGCCAAACCCGCCGCTGGCAATATCTGCGCCTGCGCGCCGCATAGTGCGCCGGCTGCGCTGACCGGATCGGAAAAAGGCATCAACAAGCCGTGATGCACAAACCTCGCCACTGCCGCCTGATCGGTTGTCAATTGGCGTGCAGGAGTCATAATTCCCTCAGCATCGCGATAGCGTGATCGCCGCGGGCAAAGACCCGCACTATTGGTTCACTCCCGACCGGTAGTGTCGGTGTTGGCGTGATCTCGATCGCAGTTGAGCCAAGCATCGCGCGCGCAAAGGCCACCAGATCGGGATCGGCATTCGCAGGAAGG
>NZ_CAKZNK010000090.1 GCF_937129525.1 uncultured Chloroflexus sp.
CTGCCCTGCTGGGGCTGGCCAGCCCTTTCCCCTTTTACCCTGCGCCGCTCTTTCCTCTTTAGACACGACCGCATTGCGCGAGCAGTGTCTGGATGTGCTACGCCCTTCCACCCCTGCCCTGCTGGGGCTGGCCAGCCCTTTCCCCTTTTACCCTGCGCCGCTCTTTCCTCTTTAGACACGACCGCATTGCAATACAACAGCGTCGCTCAGTGACTGCGCGAGATACCGATTACTCGAATCCCAAACCCCGTTCGCGCAGGCTGACATATTGCCCACGCCCAATCACCAGATGATCGAGCACTTCGATATCAAGCAACCGTCCGGCAGCCACAAGCTGGCGGGTGACCTGAATATCTTCTGGTGACGGTGTTGCTTCGCCTGACGGATGATTATGCGCCACGATGATCGCGGCGCTGTTGCGGCGTACCGCTTCTTTGAAAACCTCGCCAATGCGGATGGTTGCCGAATTGAGACTGCCGATATAGACCGTGCTGATCTGTTGCACCCGATGTTTCGTGTCGAGCAGTACCGTGCGTAAATGTTCCTGGTCGAGATGGCTCATCTCAACCATCAACAGCGCTGCCACATCGCCAGGTGAACGGATCGGGTAACGTTCATCGATCCCGCTCCGCGCCAGCCGCCGCCCAATCTCGAGCGCCGCTTTGATACTGGCGGCTTTACTCGCCCCGATGCCAGCGCGCCGGCAGAGATCATCGTAATCAGCCCACTGCAATCCCGTCCAGCCACCGTAATCATTGAGCAGGTGTTGCGCTAATTGCAAAACACTGGTTCCACTGAAACCTACCCGCAGCAGAATGGCCAGTAACTCGGCATCGCTCAATGCGCCGGCGCCAAGGCGGGCCAGGCGTTCTCGCGGTTGCTCACGGACAGGGATTTCATTCATTCGCAGTGAGAGCATATCTTCCTCGCGCTGCAATCACGGTTCTACTATGTATACCGCGCGAGAGAGCCAAAAGATGCGGGGAATTTCGTTAGTTGCTCAATTTCTTGCCGCAGTGTGGTTGAGAGCGTCTCACTGGCAAATAATGGTTGGCAGACGGCGCGCGCGTAACACAGCTTCGGTAGTCGATCCGATCACCAGATCGCTGAGCGGGTCACGATGCCCATAGCCACCCATCACGAGCAGATCGGATCGAGTCTGTTCGGCGGCGTGAATGATCGCCGGCGCAGCTTCGCCCCGTTCCAGAATGTAACCAGCCGCGATCTTGTAGCGTTCGAGATAGCGAAAGACGCGCATTTGCACTGACTCGGCGCCTGCATTGCTATCAAGTACAGTCACGATGTTTAATGCCAGTTGCCAGCGCGCGGCCAGATATGCTGCCAGATAGAGGGCCTCTTCCGCTTTGCGGCTTCCGTCATACGCCAGCAAGATCCGTTCAATTCGCTCGACGGCGCGTGGCACCGTTAAGACCGGTCGCACCGAGCAGCGCAAGATGGTACGTAAACCCGATGTCAGTCGGGCCAGTGGCGACGGGCCGGGAGGGTGATTGATCTGAATGGCGACCAGATCTACCAGCCGGGCACGGGCGCGGATCGCCCGGTCGATAGCGCCGGCTTCAATCGCGCACTCGCCGGCTACTCCGGCGGCAGCGCAACGTTCGACAAATTCACGCGCCACTGCCTGCGCCGCTGCCGAATCGCGCTGACGCATCACGCGCACAACGTGCAGTCCTAGCGGACGTACCGCTTCTCGTCTGGCCCATGCCAGTACCTGATCGAGCACCTGCCAGCCGTCAGGGTTGCCGTTAACCGGCACCAGCACCTCGCGAAACAGCCAGTGGGTTGGATCGAGCGTCCGGTTAC
Source organism: uncultured Chloroflexus sp. (assembly GCF_937129525.1). GTDB lineage: Bacteria > Chloroflexota > Chloroflexia > Chloroflexales > Chloroflexaceae > Chloroflexus. Next base: position 1,825 of record NZ_CAKZNK010000090.1, read on the forward strand.
GCCGCCAGGTCCCGGCTGGCGAAGCCGGCTCGAGGCTATCAGGAATCACTCGTTCGATGATCTGTTCGGCGCGGCCCGGCGTTTCGACCAGATCGTCCACCGCCTGGGCCAGACTTAGCTCCCAGCCGAGCTGTTTGCTCAATTCATCACGGTGCGCGCACAACCAGAGATAGAGATCGGTTTCGGTGCGGTTGGGGAAACCGCGTAACAGTCCGCGCTCGCGAATCAACTCGACGACCGGAAGGTACACCTGATCGTACCAGAGGCAGGCTGCTTCTTCCAGTGATGGAGTGTGTTCTGGTGTGGCGTGGCGTTGCTGGACGCGCGCGATCTGTTGACGTAACTGATCATACTGACCGGCAACGGTTACCCGCAGGTCACAGCCAGGGCGCAGTTCATCCAGTCGGGTGTCTTCCAGAAAGGCGGCGTATTCGCCGGCGATGATGATCTCTTCCAGCGTCATTGAAGGATCGATTGGCGCGCGAGACTGGAGTGGTATCACATACGCCTGGATGTGATCCATTCCCAACTGGCGAGCAACGGATACTCGATGGTTGCCATCGATCACAAAATAGACATCGCCGATCTGGTACACCTCGATTGGTGGCCAGCCGTGCATGCCATCAACGGCAGCCATCACGCGCGACCAGCGCTGCCAGTCATCATCACGACGCGGCAGGAAGCTGCGATTAAAATCGTGGTAGCGACCTACACTACCGACAATTGCCGTCAGCGGGATCTCGCGCAACTGGCGTTCGCCGGCCATTTTGGCCCGCAAGTGCTGGCGCACCTCTTCGAAGGGCAAAAGATCATCAGACCGACCACGCACACGGGCCAGCAGGTGTTCAAGATCGGCGCGCCAGCGCAACCGCTGAAAATCATGCAATGCCGCGACCATGCGGCCATCAGTTGGTTCTTCCATAGCAGAGATACTATATCACAACATGCGAAAAGGGCGACACACGCTATACTTCTCCATGCGTCGCCCTGCTTGTAGCCGGTTGACCGGCTGAAAGTTGTTTCCGCTGCCTTCTGGCCTGTTACCACCCGTTCAATTGAGCGGCTGCCTGCACCGCAGGCGCGAGAGCATCGACCAGTCCTTGCACCGAGCCGGTTGTGCCGCTCAGCAATAGATTCGGGAAGAGGCCAAGCGCAATCATCACCACGGCCAGCGCGCCAAGGGTCAGCAGCTCACGCCGTTGCAGATCGGGCAGGTCACGGTTGGCAGTGTTGCGCACTTCACCCATAAAACCAAGGTGAAAGACCCGCAATGCATAGACTGCGGCGAGAATGATGCCGATCACAGCGCCCAGGGCAAACGGCCAGCCTAACAGAGGCGATGTAAAGATACCCTGCAAGATGGTAAACTCGCCGACGAAGCTGCTCAAACCGGGGAGACCAGCCATTGCTAGCAAAGTTAGCAGGGTCAGGCCGGCATAGACCGGCGTCACGCTCCACAGGCCGCCAAATGAGCCAAGTTCGCGGCTATCGCGGCGCTCTTCAATCACTGCTACGATAAGCAGAAGGGCAGTCATAATGATACCGTGCCCCACCATCTGCAAGAGCGCGCCATTGATGCCGGTGCTGTTGAGTGTCATCACCCCCAGCGCGATGAAGTTCATATGACTGATCGAAGCATATGCAATCATGCGCTGCATATCGCGCTGTGTGAAGGCAATCAGCGCGCCGTAGATGATGCCGATAACGGCCAGAGTGGCGATGGCCGGCGCTGCCCACGACGCAATCTCGGGGAAGAGTGTCAGATTGAACCGGATCAGGCCGTAGATACCGAATTTGGCCATCAAACCAGCCATCATAATGGCCACCGGAGTCGGCGCAACACTGTAAGCGTCGGGCAGCCAGGTGTGGAATGGCCACAGCGCCAGTTTGATAGCAAAGGCAATAAAGAAGGCTCCGAAGAGCAAACGCGCAACCATCGGATCGATCGTGAAGAGACCCGAGCGCAGATCGGCCACGATCTGATTGAGGGCGAATGTGCCGGTAAAGCCGGGATCAACCGCCGCTACCGCATTGCGGTGCAGAATGTGCAGGCCGATGATCGCCAACAGCATCAGCAGCGAACCGCCAAACGTGTACAGGAAGAGCTTGAGTGCCGCTGTCGCGCGCCCATGGCTTCCCCACATACCGACCAGGAAGACGATGGGAAGCAACGCCAGTTCGTAGAAGACGTAGAAGAGCAGCATATCCTGGGCCAGGAAGACACCGAGAAATGCTGTCTCAGCCAGCAATAGCAGCGCCAGCAAGAGACGTGGACTGCGCGTCTGTCGTTGCCATGTCGCCGCTACTGCAAATGGAGCAAGAAAGGTTGTCAGGCCAACCAGCCATAAATTGATCCCATCGACGCCGATCAGGTAGCTTGCGCCAAAGGCGGGCAACCAGGCGGCCGAATCGACAAATTGCAGCGGTGGGCCAACGATGACCCCGGCAATTGGGCCATATGGCCCGGTGTAGAAGAGGCTGATAACAACGCCAGCAATGATGAGCGTTGCGATCGTAAATCCCATTGCTGTCCAGCGGTACAGAGCAGGTTGACTGCGTGGCAGCAACAGAATGGCGAGAGCGCCAAGTGCCGGAAGCCAGAGCAGCAGCGACAGGATGGGTAGGCCGAGCAGATTCATAGCGCCAGACCTTCTTTCATTGTCTTCAAAAAAATACAGACCAGCACAGGTGACGTTGCCCGATGTCACCAGCGCAAAGCTAGCGTAGCTCAAGAACCTCTATGACTGCTTCGTCAGGGGGTTGCAATCAGGTGGTGTCGATAGGCTGATCGATCCAGCGTGCCGATTTTGGTTGCACAACTATCATCGTTTGCGCAGATCTGATCATAGTTTTAACCAGAAAACTGCTTGTGACTTCGCCTGTTACACGCTGTTGCCTACCGAACTCTGATTGCGTGACAGTGAGTGTGGTTTCCGCTTTGTGACAGAACTCACGTTTGTGACAGAACTCACGTATGCGCCACGCGCTGAGTGTTATAGCTCGATTCCGCTTTCTTGTCAACTGTCAGATCACAAGCTCTAGATGGTTTTTCTTAGCTTTTTGTGAGACAAAAAGGTTTTTAAAGGTTCAGAACAGTCCAGTAAATTGTGACGATAATCACAAAAATGACGTTGCTGTAATGTTAGGATCAATGCGCTATCCATATGCTGCTACAGGTTGAGTTGCGCATGCCGGATTGGTCAGTTTGCGTTCTGTTGACCGGTAACGGGTATAATACATCCGACCCGCTGTGAGCAGGTGTGCTACAATGCGAAGGGATGCCTATGAATGCTACGCTTCGCCTGATTGACACCCATCTTCATCTCGCTTCACTGCAATTCGACGAGGATCGCAGCGATGTGATTGCGCGCGCGCTCAATGCCGGCGTTGCAGTGATGATCGAAATCGGCTACGATCTGGCCTCCAGCCACGCGGCGTTGGCGCTGGCCAATGCCCATCCGGCGATCTTTGCCGTGGTTGGTATTCAGCCCAATCATCTCCACGATCTGCCACCCGACTGGATCGAGCAGATCCGAGCGCTCGCGGCCCATCCCAAAGTGGTTGCAATCGGTGAAATCGGGCTTGATTATTACTGGATGAAGTCGCCGCCCAGCGCGCAAGAAGCGGCGTTTCGCGCTCAGTTGGCGCTGGCCGGCGAGCTTGGCCTGCCGGTCGTCATCCATTCGCGCGATGCGATGGCTGAGACGATTGCCGTTCTGCGCGATGCAGCGCGCGGCCCAGGCGTGATGCATTCTTTCTCTGGTGATTGGGAGGCAGCGCAGGCATGCCTCGAATTCGGTTTCTATCTCTCGTTTTCCGGGTCGCTGACCTTCCCTAAATCGACTGCGCTGCACGAAGTTGCTCAACAGGCGCCGCTTGATCGAATTCTCATCGAAACCGATAGCCCTTACCTTAGTCCACATCCTCATCGCGGTCAACGCAATGAGCCGAGTCGGCTCATCTACATTGGCCAGAAACTGGCCGATCTGCGTCGGCAACCATTGCCCGAACTTGCGCCCCAGCTCTGGCAAAATGCGCTGCGCCTGTTCCCGCGTTTGGCGGCAGCTTTAGCACAGGTGTAGATATTGTGACAAACCGCTGGTCAACAACTCAACCATTTCGACTGATTCATTTCTGGTGGACGTTGCCGGGTTTTGTCCTGATTGTGCTGATGACCGGCTCCGTTGCGCGCAGTCTGGCCGAATCAGGCTGGGCAGATGGCCTGTCCATTTTACCGGCGGTGGTCGGGATGGCATTGGTGACAGGATTGGCGCTGGCCGTTTGGCCGCGCTTGCATAATTGGGCGGCGCATCTTTTCTCATTGGGGTTGGCTGTTGTCTGGATTGTGCAACAGCTTGGACCTCTGCTTGATGAACGCCTGGTGAGCTGGCGTGATTGGGCGGTCGAACTGACAATCAGGGTGATCAGTTGGGTGCGGGTGCTGACCGGTGGTGGGCGTGGCGAAGACATTGCGCTATTCGTGATGGCGCTGGCTGCCCTCTGCTGGTGGCTGGCCTATGCTACTGTTTGGTCGGTATTTCGGCGCCAACGGCCATGGCTGATGATCGTTACCAATGGCGCAGTATTCCTCATCAACTATACATACGTCTGGCCAAAGCCCGATCTTGAGGCGTTGGTCTTCATCGCCAGTGCCTTACTTTTGCTGGTTTACCATCACGTCATGCAACGTCAGTTAGTCTGGGAAGCGCGCCAGATTAGCTATCCTGATTTGCTGCCACTACGAGCATTGTGGGCAGCTACAGTGGTTGGCGTAGCGTTGATCGCAGTGACGGCCATCTTGCCGGCCCAGATTCCGTCTGAACGCGCCGCGCAGGCTTGGGAAATGCTGCGCGCGCCGTTTCGCGCGGCCCGGGCTGCCTGGGAAGATGCGTTTAGCACTATCAACGCGCCGCCAGGGGCCGGTAGTGTCTCGTTTACAGCCCGAGTTGCGCCCCTTGGTGGCGCGCGCGTGCCGGGGTTCGATGAAGTGATGCTGGTGCGTTCGTCTCGCCTCGATTACTGGCGCGCTGTGGCTTTTGACCGGTACGATGGCACGGGTTGGTTAAACACTACCGGTGAATTGGCTCGCGCGGCTTTGGGCGTTACGACCGCCGAGCAGGCGCGCACGCCGTTGGCTGCCGGTGAAGCCGTTCCACTTGCCGATCGACGGCTACGCCAGGTCATTACGCAGACAGTAACGCTGCGGCAGGATCGCAACGATGACCTTTTGTTGTTCGGAGGATCGCCGCAACAATTTAGCCTGCCGGCCAATCTTGAGCATTTGATTGTTCGTAATGAGAATGGCGGGATAGTTCCGGTTTACGATGACCTCGCCCTGATCACCTCTGCCGCTCCACTGGCTGCCGGCACTACCTATACTGCCACGGTGTTGACCTCGCTGGCCGATGTGCGCAGTCTGCGCAATGCCGGCACTGATTATCCCCAATGGGTGCGCGATCGCTACCTGCAATTACCGGCCAGTTTGCCGGTGCGGGTGCGCGCCGAAGCCGCTCGCGTGATTGCCGCTGCCAACGCCGAAACACCGTATGATCAGGCAGTTGCCATTCAGGATTATTTGCGCCGGTTGACCTATACTGAGGATATTCCACCGCCGCCACCGAATGTCGATCTGGTTGATTGGTTTCTCTTCGAACAGCAGTCCGGGTACTGTGATTACTTCGCTTCGGCAATGGTGGTGATGTTGCGCTCGGTCGGAGTCCCGGCGCGCTGGGTGCGTGGCTACGCCAGCGGTGAGTTTGACCCCGAACAGGGCGTTTATGTGGTGCGCGAAAATGTGGCGCATAGCTGGCCGGAAGTCTATTTTCCCGGCATCGGTTGGGAGCGGTTTGAGCCAACGGCGGCTGGCTACACGTCGTTGCCGCAGCGGCCATTGCAGTCAGACTTCGGCGAGGAAGGCGATGCCGCAGTCAGCGCCAGCGGCGCTACGCTTGATCCTGGTCGCTTTGAAGAGCTGGAAGATGGCGAGATTGCATCGAGCGGCGTTACCGGTGACGCGGCGAATGCTCCTCTGTCTGATAATCGTGACCTTGCGGCAAGTGGCGGGGCGCTAGAGTGGTTGTGTCCGCTACTGATTATCGCGCTGATCGTTGTTGCGGGCTGGTTTGGGCCTCGCCTGTGGTTGCAACGGGAATTGCGCGGTCTGCGCCTGGCCGCTGCCGCCTACGCTGAGATGGGATGGCTGGCCAGCCTCGCCGGTCTCGCTCAGCAGAGCTGGGAGACCCCGCGCGAATTTGCTCAGCGACTGGCAACGGTCTTACCAGAGCATGCAACGACGATTCACGACATTGCTACCGCTTATGTCGCAGAACGTTACCGACGGGGATCAGGCGCTCGGGTGCCTGCCGAGTCGGCCCGTGAGATGCTCCGCCGGGCGTTGGTGCGCTATGCAATGCAGCAGGCAGTGCAGTGGGTCTGGTCGCCGACACGGGGGCGCATCAGATGACAAACCCGGTGTGCGTTCACTGACAGGATTGCTTCCTGATTTGATCGCTTTTGATCCGGAGCCTGGCTTCTGACATGGCATGTCAATCACCCAGGCGTTCTAATCCTGGGTGATTGGTGAATGCGAGTGTCGATTGCATGTTGCTCAGAGTATCGACAGGCCGGGAAGTGGGCATGATCGCGAGGATGGCGAAAAATATCCAGGTGTTACAAACCCGGTTTTGAGATGTTACCAGGCCTTATCGCTTCCCTAATTCGCCGTGTTGCCAGCGAATATTTCCCCGCAAGAGCAGATTCGATGAGCGCAACTTATAGGCCAGATCGGCAGCCATATTTCGCATAACCAGATAGCCAATACGTGGATTGCGATGACACAAAGCCGTGAAGTCATGCTCGCGGATGACCAGCAGTACGCACGGGTCTACGCAACTGACCGTTGCCGAGCGCGTGGCGCCGCCGAGCAGCACCATTTCGCCAAAGCTCTGCCCGCTGTAGAGCAGGTTGATGGTCGAAGGCGAAAATGTGCCATCACTGTTGCGCGTCTTGATCGAGATCCGAACGCATCCCTCGTGGATGATAAATAGCTCGTCTCCCTCATCACCCTCGTTAAAGACGATTTGATCGGCACCGAGCCGACGCACTTTGCAAATCGTCGCAATCTGCAACAACTCTTCGTCGCTCAGACCGTGCAGCAAGTCCACCCGCCGCAGATTTTCCACCACACTCTTATTCATACCCCCCTCCCCCAGCGCGATCCCGGCTCATCGTGTGACGGCGCTTCGATCCCCCTATCGGCTATCGGCTATCGGCTATCGGCTGTCGCCTATCGCCTAGTCGTGTGACGGCGCTTCAAGCGGCATGGTGCGACGCTT
>NZ_CAKZNK010000091.1 GCF_937129525.1 uncultured Chloroflexus sp.
GCGTGATCTCGATCGCAGTTGAGCCAAGCATCGCGCGCGCAAAGGCCACCAGATCGGGATCGGCATTCGCAGGAAGGATGACGACTACATCAGGGCCGGGCTGCGTTGCGCTGGTAAGGACACGTGGCGGTTGGGGAAGATCCGCTGTCAAAAAACGCACGGTATCGCTCACAGCCGATTCCTTCAACAGATACACCTCAACCCGCTGCCAGGCTGGATGGGTGCTGGTGGCAGGCAAACGAACCAACTGCGCCATGACGGTCTCGACGCGATCAAACTCACCGTAGACGCGGGGATCGACTCGCATCAATCCGAAGTAGAGCCAGAGATTGAAACCCAGACTGAATAATAGAGCTGCTGGAACAAGCCATTGACGCCATGAGGGGAATGGCAGGCGCACACAACTGATGCCCCAACCGGCGAGAGCGCAGGCTGGCGCCAGCGTGCCTAATGCGCGCATCGCATGCGGCGGATTGAAGCTGAAAAGACCTGGCAGAACATAGATCAGCCAGAGGATGCCGAAAATGATCACAGCTTGATGACGTTCACGCCAGACCAACCCTAGACCGACCAGCAACCAGAGTCCGGTTATCGGATCGACCATAGGCGCCAGCGGCAGATGGTGACGCCCATTCTCCTCGCCTGGACCGTGCCACATCAGCGCATAGCGGATAGTGTGCTCAAGCAAAAAATCAAGTGGACGGCGCCGGGTCAGATCGCTACTCTGAAAGATAGAGACTATGCCCAATCGACGGTTGAAACCTTCAATGTCAGTGAAAACGTACCAGACGAGAGGCGCAACCACGAGACCACCGATCAGCGCGGCCATCAACAGTCGCGGCCACATCATTCGCCACCGACTCCAGGAACGACCGATCCGTAGCAGCGCGACCAGCAGTAAAGCCAGCGGCGCGATGCGGCCTGTATGATACGTGTAAATGGCCAGTCCGCCCAATGCGGCAGCAATCGCCACATAGAGCCAGGGACGGATTCCCTTCCATGCCGGGTCTAAACCTCGCCACAGAAAACCTGCCGCCGTCAGCACAAACAGGTGATCGAGCGTAGCCGGGAATGCCCACCGGCTCATGCTCAACGACCAGGACGACCAGGCCAGCAATGCTGCGCCAAATATAGCTGCCCGTCGTCCGATCAATGGCGCGGCAAACCAGTACAACGCCAGTGGCGTCAATGCTCCGGCCAGCGCGCTAACTAGCCGCGCGCTCCACATCTGTGGCCCCAGTATACCTACCACTGGCGCCATAAGATAGAACAGCAAAGCCGGCAGGTCGGCATCTTTCACAACGTAGATCGGGCGAAAATCGGAGTTTGTCCAGATCTGAAACGCTAACAGGCCATGGCGAGCCTCGTCGCGCCATAGCGCCACCGGTAGTTGATCAAGAGCAACGAGACGCGCGCCGAGCGCCAGCGCCGTGATACCGACCAGCAACCATCCTGTCGGCCATGCCATCGATTGCGGCTCATCGCGATGACCAATCACTGGCATCGCCAGCCAGACACCGATCAAAACCAGGGGTAAGCCGATTCCCCACGGTAGACCGACTCGCATCGCCAGTAAGAGACAGAACGCACCGATCAGACCGCCCCAACTGATCACCGGCTTCGCCGTTAGCCGGCAATAAACGCGCCTCAGCAGAGTCGTCAGCGGTCGCCAGCCGGTCAGCACCAGAACAGGCAATAACGGCCACCACGGCCAGGGCAGGGTTGGCAACCAGTATTCGGCAGAGACCGGCATCAATGCCAGCCATAGCGCCGGCGCAATGGACAGAATGGCTAATGCGTTACGCCAGCGCGCTGGCCAGCGCCAGGCCGTGCCGGCCAGCCAGACTACGAGCGGCAAGAGACCCCAGCGCAGAGTCTGCGCGCTCAGTGGTGGCGCGCCGGTCAGTGTTGCTAACCGTACCTCGCTCAACACCACCCCCAACTCACGCGCGTCGGAAAACACGCTGTACGGATCGGTTGACCAGCGCAACACCGGTTCACCGGTCGTTGTGGTGGGCACAAGCAGACGATACCGCCGCCAATCGCCGGCAACGGTCATGCGGGTTATTTCACTGTGGTAATCGAAGAGTGTCACCCGGGCCGGCGCCGTATCCGGCGGACGCGGCGCCGACAAGCGTAGCTCGACCAGCGCTGGCGCGCCGCGATAGCCATCGATGAAGATGGAAGCCTGTGGCTGTGACCAGCGGAACAGATCGGTATCATTCTGCTCGAGCGCATGAAAGCCGGCCAGCGCTGGCCCGTTTATATCCCACACCTGCCAGCGTTGAACTGGTCGCGGCAGATCGAGCAGCAACACTCCACAGGCCAGCGCCGTTAGCGCGATCGGCAGCAACAGGGCTGGAAAAGATTGTTTAGTTAAGCGGTTGAGTACACGAATCACGCTCTGTATTATAGCCGAACCTGAAATGGGTCGTATCAAGCACAGTGCAGTGGCGCAAACCGGGCAAGAGGTGGCGGATCCCAACAACTGCTCAGCGCATTGAGTGCGTTCGTTGCGTCTTATGAGCTGGCCGACGCCTGACCCCTCAGCGCGCCCAGCAGCCAGCTCGTGATCGAGGACAGGCTACGCCGACCGAACAACCGCACATAATCCGAAGCTGCTACCAGCGGCCCCGGATCGGCGCCGCCATTGCGCTCGCGCATATACCAGCGGTGATCCATGATCCAGCGATAGAGATCCGCTTCAGTGCGACCGGGAAAGTAGCGCAACGCCTGCTGAGATCGAATCACCTCGATCACTGGCATATAAACATTGTCGTACCAGCTCGCAACCGCCTCTTCGCGACTCACCGGACGACCCAGTTCCTGCCCTAGATAGTAACGGTGAGCATTGATGTGTCGCACCAGATCAAGATAGCCACCGGGTTCGCTGAATTCGATCCGTTGATCGGGTCGCAGATCGGCCAGGCCCGTCCATTCGAGAAAATCACTGTATTCCTCTTTTAACAGCAAATCGCGCAGGCTCAAGCTGGTGTCAAGTGGCACGTCTACAACCAGTTCGGTCACAATCGCATCAATCTCGCGTTGACCCTGGAAGCGAGCAACTGAGATGCGATGATGACCATCTTTGACAAAGTAAATATCGCCCAGTTTATACAACTCAACGGATGGCAGCGGAACGCCTTCGTGGTGGGCGCGATCGATGCTCATCCAGCGAAAGCGATTGGCGTTATGTCGCGGCGCAAACTGGCGATCAAAATCGCTGTAACGGCCCTCGCTGCCGATAATTTTATCGAGTGGAACGGTCTGATGACCAAGGTAGTGTTGGCCGCGCACATTCAACCGCGCGCGCACCTCATCGAATGGAAGTAGTTCGTTGGGGCGACGGGTGATCAGCGCCAGCAGCTCGCGCAACATCTGGTCGCGGCGAATGCGCGTAAATTCATCGTGAACGATTGCCTGAATGGCTGACATCGGCCACTCCTTTCGGCCTCATCAAATGTATGATGGTCAGCGCAAGATCAACGCGCTTTCGATCGACCGGCGACGCCGGCGGCCTTTGTCGCTGATAGCGTACCACGGGTGAGACGTAATTGCAATCTGTAATGTTGCCGGTGGAACCACTGGCACCCCACCGGACGTTAACCCGCTATGTGTAGATCGATCACCCGATAACCTGCTGTATTGATCACCAGGGTTTCACCAACCTGCGTCTCGGTAGCATGACCAAAACCGTATGAAAGATGAATATGGCCATGAATGAGATAGCGTGGCCGGAACCACTGCATGAACAACAACAGCGCGCGAAAGCCGCGATGAGGGTAATCAGGGCCGTTATGGATGCCAAGAGGCGGCGCATGCGTCAATAAAACATCGAGGTAGCGGCCATAGCGGAGCCGATTGAGCAACAGGCGCGGCGCCATTCGCCAGACGCGCAACATCATCTGAGTTTCCGTGTATTGATGATGACTATCAGGCTTGTAGCGGATCGATCCGCCCAACCCGCCGATGAGCAACCCTTGATGGCAGATTACGCGATCCTCGACGCAGACAGCGCCGCGCGCATAGCTGACAACCTGACCGTCGGCCTGCACTTCGGGCGCATCATGGTTGCCCCAGACGTAAAAACAGGGCTTACCAAGCATTGTAACGACGAATTCAAGATAATAAATCGGTAAATCACCGCATGCCAGCACCAGTTGCACATCGGCAAAACGTTGCTTGATGTTCAGACTGTAGACGGCTGGAACGATTTCATCGCTGATCGTAAGTGTGCGCATGCCGCCTATTGTACTCTATCCTGCCGCTGGCGTGGTCGTATCCGCCGGGAGGGGGAGATACATAGCGAACGTACTACCGCGTCCAACTTCGCTGGCAACGGTTACGTACCCGCCGTGGGCTTCAGCGACCCACTTCACAATCGACAAACCCAACCCGGCGCCACCACTATGACGCGAACGTGAGCGATCAACCCGGTAGAAACGATCAAAAATCCGATCGCGTTCGGCTTCGTTGATCCCAACACCGGTGTCGGCTACGCTCAGACAGGCAAATTGCTGATAGCGTTCCAGACCTAAAACCACCATCCCACCCGGCGGAGTATACTGTAACGCATTCACACCCAGATTAAGCAGCGCCTGCTTGATTCGATCCCGATCACCATAGACCAGAATCTGATCTTCGGCGCCGATACGCAGCCGCACCTGTCCGGCTAAAGGCCGCAATTCCCGGAAGACTTCGAGCAGTAATGTGTCGAGTTCAACCGGGTCGTAACGCAGTGCCACGCGCGTCTCACTCTGCGCCAGCAAGAGCAGATCGTTCACCATACGAATCAGCCGCGCCGTTTCCCGCCGCATATCGCCGATGATCTCTTTCAATAGCTCAGGATCGGCGCCGGCGCCGCGTTCGAGCACCTCAAGATTGCCCTGCATTGCCGTTAAGGGTGTGCGCAGTTCGTGACTGACATCGGCGACAAATCGTTGCTGCGTGGAAAAGAGTTGTTCAAGGCGCGATAGTAACTCGTTGATCGTCACGGTGAGCTGACGAAGCTCGTCTTGCTGCACCGGTTCGGGAATGCGGCGTCCCAAATCCTCGGCCCGCACAATGCTTTGCGCGGTCAGCGTGATCTGCTCGATTGGTCGCAGCGCGCGCTTTGATACGTACATAGCGCCCAGCGCGGTTACTACTACTGCGATCAAGCCGCCACCGATCAGGATCCGCTGAAGCAGTTGCAATGTATGAGAGACATCATCGAGCGGGCGTGATACCTGTAAAAAGCCGATCTGGTTTCCATTGCGCAACACAACTGGCGTAATCAGCGATTTTACCTGCACGCCATTAATTTCCCGCACGATAGTGAGACTCGTTTCGCCATTTTGGCGCAATTGAAATGCCTCGGACGGTAACGGCAGCGAGTAGTAAGCCAGATTAGGCGTACTGCTGACCAATATGCCATCGCTGCGAAAAAATTGGGCGCCAATGTTACGATTGGTGAAGAGCTGAATAAAATCGCGATTGAGATAAAGTTCCAGCTCGCCACTGGTCGTTCGCATGCTTTGCAAGCCAACCGCATTTAGAATCGCCAGTACCTGCTGTGTCGCTGAGGTCAGATCATTTTGCACGCCAGCGTAAAGCGACTGCTCGGCGGCAAAATGAACGCCGACGCCGATGATGAGTAGCGCGATCAAAAACAAGGTGGTGTAGAGCAGGGTTAACCGCCAGTAAAATGGCAAAGCATTGACTGCCCGTGGCGTCTTGCGCAGGAGTGACCAGCGCGATGGTGGCGGATCGGTGGGTTGTGCCAGAGTAATCTCTGTATCAGGAGTCTGATCAATCATCTCTTTCATAGGTATCTCGAATTGAGATAGATGCCTCGAGAGGGGGTAGAGACGTTGCAATGCAACGTCTCTACCCGGGCTACATCAAAGTAATCAGGTCGAAAGACTATCGATTAACTGTGAGAACAAATCCGCGTCAAAGGGCGAATTTATTCTTCTATGCGTTCATTTTGTCATCAGCATACCACACCACGTTCCCACTTGGTCGGGTTGACATTTCAGCGGGATTCAAACAATACTATCAGGAAACGTAACTGGCAACCACCATAGAAAGCGATCCTGCACTTATGAGTATCTACGAATTTACCGCCCGGACGATCGACGGCGAAATCCAATCTCTCTCAATCTATCGCGGCAACGTCTTGTTGATCGTCAACGTTGCCAGTCATTGTGGCCTTACCCCGCAATACGGCGATCTCGAATCGCTCTATCGGCGTTATCGTGAACGCGGTCTGGTCGTTCTCGGCTTTCCGAGCAATCAATTTGAGCAGGAACCGGACGACGAAGCGACCATCAAAGCATTCTGCACGCGCAACTATGCCGTTACATTCCCTCTGTTTGCCAAAATAGCTGTCAATGGCCCTGATACCCACCCGCTCTTCGCCTATCTGAAGCAGCAGCAACCGGGTTTAAGCCCTGATGGCGAGATTAAATGGAATTTCACCAAGTTTTTGGTTGACCGCAACGGTCGCGTCGTGAGCCGGTTTGCTCCCGCTGATACGGTTGGGGCTATCGAGCGTGAAGTGGTGAAGTTGCTCTGAACGATGACATTTCGCCTGACAAAAAGCAACGCCGGCCATTTCCTGACCGGCGTTGCGCGCGTTATCGCGCTAGCTTACGGCGTCAGATTACCGCCACCAAAGTCATCAAACGCAGCGCCGGCACTGTTGTGGAACCAGACACCGATCCGACCGCTGGCGCCCACGTAACGGTTACCGGCAACGGGTCGGCTATCGGCGACACCGATCCGTTCACAGCGAACGAAGATCTCAATGGTGCCATCAGCGCGCGCTCGCGCGCCAAGCAAGTCTCCGGCCTGAAGGGTAGCATCGAAGGTTGCTATGGTCGCAAAGCCTTGCCCCGGCACCAATGCCTCAACCACAACCTGCTGGTTGGCCGCATCATAACTCACCAGTAACGCGCCGTTCTGACCGCGATTGCCAAGCACTTTGAGCGCCAGTGTATGATGCTGACCGGTTGGATTGATCGCCGTCAGGCGGAAAAACGCCTCTTGATCGGCGCCAAACACTGTTGGGCGCCACAGTGCCAGTCCACCTTTCTCGACTACGACTGCCTGGTCAACGATCCGGTACTGATCACGCTGAGTTGCGCCACTCCAGTTCGATCCCAGGCGGCCATTGGCACGGTTGAATGAATCAAGGGTAGATGAAGCCGGAAAGGGTGACACCTTCACAATCTTGCTTTGCGTCGGTTCAACATTGCCGGCGCCATCGCGAGCGAAGAACTCGACGGTGTATACCCCCTCGCCACTGAGGGTAAACGGCGCTGTGTAAGGCTGGAAGCTGCCACCATCAACCCGGTAGGCGATCTCGACTACTCCCGATCGATCATCGGTCGCGGTGAGTGTCACCGTTGTGCTGCCCGCGTAACAATCGGGCGGGCAGAGTGGGTTAACCACGCCGCTGACACTGGCCGTTGTGGTTGGTGACACGCCATCGAGATCAAGCCCAACGACCACCGGATCGTGATCAGAGGTGCGATAGAAGTCGGGGGCATACAGGCTGCTGATCTGGCCTGCCGATTTGAAGTTAGTGTTGTAATCGAGCACGTTTGGTTCGTCGGCATTGATGTGCCATTCGGCCACACCGGTCACCTGAGCGCCGAGACTGGCATTTGCCAGCGCGTAATCGAGATAGCCCCACTGCCCGTTGAAGACGTATGAATAGGCATTCGCTCCGGCAAAGCGTTCGATCAGGTTCTCGTATCCACTGGCTTCGAGCGCCCGGATGGGATCCTCTTTTGCATAGCTGTTGAGGTCGCCGATGATTAACACGTCCGGATCATTCACCCCGGTCGGATCAGTGGCCAGCCATGCCGCCAGAGTGTTGGCTGCATTGGTGCGCACAATGTTACAGTTGCCCTGACCGTCGCCGGCATCCGGCGCGTCGCAGGGGCTGCCTTTGCTCTTGAAATGGTTGACCGTCACGACAAACCGCGCGCCGGTGGCATTCTCGGCAAAGGCCTGAGCCAATGCTGCCCGGTTACGCGGCGCGCCGTCACCGCCGGTGATAAAGGTCGTGCTGTTGAGCGCCGCTGTTTGTCCTACCGGCGTCACCAGTGCCGGCTGGTAGATGAAGCTCACCTTGATCGCATCATTTCCCAGCGCGTCAATTTGCCCCGTGGCGGCGTCAACATCAATGAACGCATACGTTCCCGGCGCAGTCGCCGCATTCAGTCGATTGACCAGATCGGCAATTGCGCTGCTCGGGCCGTACCCGTCGTTCTCCATCTCCATCACTCCTAATACTGCGGGGTTCAACGCGATAATGGCTGCTACCGTCTTGTTTACCTGACGGGCAAACTCGGTTGCATTCTCGGCGCCGCGACAGTCGGTTGTGCCGCCGGTCAGACCGTTCGTACAGCCACTGAAGGTGTTGAAGTAGTTGAGCAGGTTCATGCCCACCACTGTGATGCGACCACCAACGTCAGGCGGGCCGACCGGACGCGGATTTTCGGCCACAAAGACCGGCGCGCCGCCACCCGGCGACAGATCGCTCAGATCGCCGACCGGTCGCACTCGATAGGCATTGCCACTGGCGGCATTGCCTGACCAGGTGAAGGTCATTACTCCCACCAGCCCCGTCACGCTATCGCCGCCACGTAACGTATTACTGGCGCTGAGCGGATTACCGCCACGTCCAAACAAGATCGGGTCGGGATTCTGATTTTGCAGGTTATCATCGACAATAATCCGGTTCAGATCATTGGCTGCCTGCAACGCGCTTGCCAGCGGCCCCGGCGGGTAAATACTGGTTGGCTGATAGAGCCGATCTTCAGCCGACATGACAACCTGTCCAAACCGACCCAGTTGGAAGTGTTCGGTCACCACCAGCTTCATCGGGAAGCGCACCAGCATACCCTCAAACCGTTCGAGGTAATCGGCATCAGGGAAGGGCATTGTCACGTCAACCGGATCGACCGTGCCACTGCCGACAACGGTGATTTGCGCTGCACTGATCTGGGTTTGTCCTTGAAACTCGCTGACAGTACCGCGCACTCGCACCAGATCACCGAGGCTGACGTTATTATTATTGCCGTTGAAAACGAAGATGCCCTCTGAAGTGAGGGGATCGGCGTCCCAATCAGCCATTTCTTCCTGAACGTAAAAACCGCGCAGATTGGGAGAAGGACCTTCAAAATCACCGACAACCACGCCTTCAACCAGCACCTCCTCGGTGGCGCAGGGCGAAATATTGGTCACACCCTGAATCTGACTGATCAGCGTGGTATTGGGCACATCGGGACAATTGCCGACCATAGGCGGTGGCGGCGGTGCCGAACTACACGGGTTGGTCGGGCTGGCAGTGTTGCGCGGATTTGGCGCGCCGGCAGTGAAATCGCTGGCGTTGTTATCGGTTTCGCTACAACCGTTGCTGTTGCGCAGAGCGGCTGTTGTATTGCTGAGCGCCGGCGCTGGCGCGCCCTCGAAAAAGTTTGCGCTACCGTAACCGACCAGATCAACGATCAGAGCCAGTTGGGCGGGAGAACAAGGAGTTGAACCACCGTTGCAGGCCAGGCCACTGGTACTGTTGACCAGGGCAAATTTGCCTGCTGTCGCGCTGGCGTTGATCGTGCCGGTCGCATCAGGCGCTGGCAACGGCGCGCCGGTTGCGCCACCGGCGAGTTGTACGAGGTAATACTGACCTGGAGCGAGAGTGCCACTCAGCAAGACTACCGGATTGCTGCCAAAATTACCGGTGCCGGTGGCGCTGGCATACTGAATTGACAGGCCACTCAAAGAGACCGTTGTTGTGCCACGATTGAATATCTCAACAAAATCATTGGTATACGGCGCGCCGCTGTTTCCACCGCCTCCGTAGACCTGACTGATAACCAGATCGGCGCTCACAGCGCGCGCCACTGGTTGCCAAACGCCGAACGGCGCCAGCCCAAACGCAATCGCCAGCAGTAACAGGGTTAGACGACGGATACCACTCAATGCAGGACGCATAAATACTGCACCTCTTTGATACGGCACGCTATTCGCGCGGCAGGCATATCGAACGAAAACACAACGAGGGCAGGCTTGCGAGGAAGCCTCTCATTGCGTTTACAGCTCTCAGGGCCAACCGATCACGAAGAGCGCACAAGCGACAACTCCCCAACCGCGAGATGACCATGCGGCATATCGGTAGGGAAATGAGCGGAATGCTGCGCGCAATGGTTGAACAATCAGGTACCGCTATGATAGCGGCAAAACATGAAATCGGTGTTAAGCGCAGGCTAAAAAGCCGTACCGTTCAGATAAATATTTTGTCACTGACAAAGATGAATGTTTTGTCACCAGAAGTGTGCGGTAACGGCGATACCTCAACCAGAGCGCGAGCGAATGTGCTGCGCGCTGATGGCCTACATCTGCGCAGCCAACTGCGCGCCCGCTACTGCCAGTTGCCCCAACGCCAGACCGCCATCGTTTGGCGGCGCCAGCCGGGGAATCAGCACGGTGAAACCATCGGCGCGTAGCTTCGCCGTCAGTGTCTCAAGCAACAAGACGTTTTGAAACACGCCGCCACTCAACGCAACCGTGGTCAGGTCACGTTCGGCGCGAACGCGCCGACAGGCCTCATACAGACCTTGCGCTACCCCCTGATGCGCGCGACCTGCAATCACTGGCGGGGCAACGCTGGCCCGCAGATCATCCACCAGCGCAGCCAGTAATGTCAGGCCATCGAGTATGAAAGGCGCATCAGCAGCCCCGTCAGTTTTGATCGGCATGGGATAGGGTGTTTGTAGAGGATCGGCAATCTGCTCAAAGAGAATGGCCAGCTCTCCTTCGTAGCGGGCAATCTGACCAATCCCGGTCAGTGCCGCTGCCGCGTCAAACAGGCGTCCCAAACTCGAAGTGAACGGACTGTTCAGGCCGCGTTCGATCATGCGGGCCAGCACGCGCCACGCCGCCTGATCGATCTGCCGCGTAAATGTGAACTCAAGTCGCCAGAAGTCATCGCCATAGATCTGGGCCAGCGCCGCCGCCGCAACTCGCCACGGCTGGCGCACAGCCTGCTCGCCGCCGGGCAAAACCAGCCTTCCCAGATGCCCAACCCGCTCGTATTCGGCGCAGGTTGCCACCAGGATCTCACCACCCCACACAGTACCGTCTGGCCCATAGCCACTGCCATCGGCGGCAATCCCGATCACCGGCCCGGCATGGCCATACTCGGCCAGCACTGCCGCAATGTGGGCATGGTGATGCTGCACACCGATCTTGCGCTCGATCGGCATTGCCAGCGCCGCCTGCGTCGCCAGATAGCCGGGATGCAGATCGTAAGCCACTGCTGCCGGGGTAATGTCAAACAAGCGCTCGAAGTGAGCAATCCCTTCCTGGAATGAGCGCAGGGTTGGCAGATTTTCCAGATCACCGATGTGATGACTGAGAAAGACTTCACGCCCGCGACCGAGGGCAAAGGTGTTTTTGAGATGTCCACCACAGGCGAGAATCGGGCATGGCAGTTCACTGTTCAGCGTAATCGGCGCCGGCGCGTAACCGCGCGAGCGGCGGATGAGCAACGGCCCACCAGCCGCAATGCGCGCAACACTGTCGTCACAGCGCATATGAATCGGACGGTTATGGGTGAGAAAAGCGTCGGCGATTGCCCCCAGACGCTGCGTGGCATCATCATCTTGATAGGCAATAGGTTCATCACTCAGATTGCCGCTGGTCAACACAATGGCGGCCACTCGCTCTTGACCAACAAGAGCGGCATATTCGGCCATCAACAGATGGTGCAGCGGCGTGTACGGCAACATCACACCCAGCGTCTGCATTCCTGGCGCGACCGAAGGAGCGACCGGCGCATCAGATCGTCGCGGCATCAGCACAATCGGGCAAGCCGGACTGGCAAGCAATCTCCGTGCCGCCGGATCAAGGTCGCACAGACGAGCCACCACCGCTTCATCACGCGCCATCAACGCCAATGGACGCGCCTCGCGCTGCTTGCGCTGGCGCAACCGGCTGACTGCCGCTTCGTCATCGGCGGCGCAGGCCAGGTGATACCCTCCCAACCCTTTGATCGCAACAATCTGCCCCTGCGCAATCGCCGCAGCCGCCGCCACAAGCGGGTCGGCCAGCGGGTCTGCCGACCAGCGCAGACGAGGGCCACACTCTGCGCATGCAGTCGGCTGAGCATGAAACCGGCGGTCACGAGGGTCTTCGTATTCGGCCCGGCAGCGCTCACAGAGGGGAAAGCTCCGCATCGTCGTTCGGGCGCGGTCGTAAGGCACATCAAGCACGATCGTGAACCGAGGGCCGCAGTTGGTGCAGTTGGTGAAGGGATAGCGATAGCGCCGGTCGGCAGGATCGGTAATTTCGCGCAGGCAATCGGCGCAAGTCGCCGTGTCAGGCGCAATCAACGCCTGGCGGCGCTCCTGCGCCTCACTGGCGGCAATGACGAACTCGCGCTCACCCATCAGCGCCAGCGGTTCGATACTTACCTGATCGATCCGGGCCAGCGGCGGCGCATCGCGGCGCAAGGCATTCACAAATGCTTGCAGCGAGCTTTCATCACCCTCGATCTCAATGGTCACTCCATGGCTATCGTTGCGCGCGAATCCGGCCAGATGCCAGCGTTCGGCCAATCCGAAAACAAAAGGCCGAAAGCCAACCCCCTGAACGATCCCGCGAACGTGTACCCGCCAGCGTCGCTGTTGTGGATTGGTTAATGGCTGTTCCATAAGTCACTCTTGACCGCGCGCGGCAATGTCAGAATGTGATACATGGGATGCTGGCTATACGGGCTAACTCCCAAACGGTGGTACCGGAAAGATGAACGCTTCATCCGGCGCCACCATTGCTCGCCTAACATTTGCATGCAACAGCCCTCGCGCCTCAACTGTAGCATGCATCAGGGTTTTGCACAAGATAATCACACGCGAATGCGCAATCATCATAACTGACGGTTATGACTCTGCTACTTGACGTTAACAGTTTATGACCGTTATAATTCGTTCCAGCAATCACGTTTTATCGCATTCCTATCGGCCAGGTAGCCGCAAAACCGCTTGCCGGGCAAGTTTGTTTATTGTTATTTCTGCTTAATACGAGGAACGCAATGAGCAGTAATGGCGCTGCCACACACACCGACCGGCCCCTGAATGCCGCCGCGCTACTCGAACGGCTTAATGAACCGCAGACGGCTGCTGCCCTTCATCGCCTGCTCGACCACGCCGAATTGTTAGCCTTCTCAGCCAGCGCAGTCGATAGCCTTCTACAACGCGGCGAGGTGATCGCCGATAACGTTGCCGCCAGTGTCCACGAACTGCGCGCGGCGCTACCCGCCGAGAGCGGCGCATTGACCGATCAGCTTACCAGACTGACGCGGACACTTCCACAGCTTACCGAGACTATCGAGCAGTTGGCGACGCTGACCAATCAGCCGGCGTTCCAACGACTTATGGCAACGCTGAGCAAACCGCAGACGCTGGACGCGCTTGACCGTTTGCTTGGCCAGAGCGAATTGCTCGCTTTCCTGGTCAGCGCCCTCGATCATCTGCTGGCGCGCGGCGATGAACTGACCGAGAATATTCGCAGCGCAGTCGAAGAATTGCGGGCAACGATGCAAGATCGAGCCATTACGCCGGATAAGCTCATTGATGCCTTCATTGCGTTCCTCCCGTACTTCCCTCGCCTGGTGGCCGTCGCGCCCAACTTTATCGAGGTGATCGAGAAGATCGAACCGTTTGTCGCCTCCGACGAATTTGATGCCCTCCTCGATTCGGGTGTCTTCCATCCCGATACGGTGCGTCTGGTTGGTGAGGCCGGCGATGCCTTCGTCGCTAGCCGTGAGTCGTTGCGCCACTCACCCAAACCGATTGGTCTGCTTGGCCTGCTCCGCGCTTTGCGAGATCCCGATGTGCAGCGCGCTGCCGGCCTGATCGTTGAATTTGGCCGCCGGTTTGGCCGTTCACTTGCGTAGTCAGGAGAGTGGAAATCGCGCCATGCACGAGTTGTCAATTGCGCACAATATCGTCAGTATTGCCAGCGCTGCCGCCGCCGAGGCCGGCGCCGAAGAGATCAGCTCAGTTCACGTGCGCATTGGCGCGCTCTCCGGCGTGGTTGCCGATGCGTTGCGCTTTAGCTTTGCCATTGCCGCCGAAGGAACTCCTCTGGCGAACGCCGAGCTGGTCATCGAAGAGACGCCGGTTGTGGTCTTTTGCGCTCAATGCAATGAAGAGATGATGTTGCCCAACCCGCGCCTGTTCCGCTGTCCGCGTTGCAACCAGCCCTGCGGCCAGATTGTCAGCGGGCGGGAACTGGAAATAGTTGCGCTGGAGACGCCATGAACTACGAAGCGAAACGACTGATTGAGATTCGCCAGGGTGTATTGAGCAAGAATGACCAGCTTGCCGCTGAGTTGCGGCGGCGCTTTCATGCTGCCGGTGTGTTCGTCGTGAATCTGCTCTCAAGCCCCGGCGCCGGCAAGACCAGTCTGCTGGAAGCAACGATGCGCGCGATGCTGGCCGAGTGCCGCGTTGCCGCGCTGGTTGGCGATCTTGCTACCGACAACGACGCTCGGCGACTGGCCCGCAGCGGCGGCCTGGTGCGCCAGATTCAGACTGGCGACATGTGTCATCTCGAAGCCGATATTGTTGCCCGCCATCTCGTCGATTGGGATTTGTCGGCGATCGATCTGCTCTTTATCGAGAACGTTGGCAATCTGGTTTGTCCTGCCGGCTATGACCTCGGTGAAGCGGCGCGGGTTGTGTTGCTCTCAACGACCGAGGGCGAAGACAAGCCGCTGAAGTACCCGTCCACGTTTGCAACGGCTGACGCCGTGTTGCTGACCAAGATCGATCTGGCAGAGGCAGTAGAGTTTGACCGCGCGCTGGCTGAAGAGAATATTCGCGCCGTTAACCCACGAGCGCCGATCGTCGCCACCTCAGCTCGTCGCGCTGGTGGTTTAGATGATTGGATGGCCTGGTTGCGCAAGCAGATGCGCAATCATCGCCGGGACGTTGACGTGACAGGGAGTTAGCTTTTTTGGCGAGTCAACCTGGATTGACATCACCTTGATTGAGTAGAAACTTTTGCTGATCTGCCGCCATCGGCTGTGGCGAAGCCGCAGCTTTGACAGTTATCGTTCGAGATTGGTTTAAGGAGGCGATTCGATGGCAACACTGCTTTGGCTACAGGGTGGCGCCTGTAGCGGCAACACGATGTCTTTCCTCAACGCCGAGGAGCCTAGCGCCTGCGATCTGGTGACCGATTTCGGGATCGAGATCCTCTGGCATCCCTCGCTTGGTATGGAACTGGGCGAGAATGCCAAACGCATCTTTCACGACTGCGCCAGCGGCGCTCGCCCACTTGACATTTTCGTCTTTGAAGGGACGGTGATTCAGGCGCCGAACGGCACCGGTCGCTACAACATGTTCGCCGATCGCCCGATGCAGGAATGGGTGCGCGAGCTGGCGGCCCAGGCCAGCATCGTAGTGGCAATTGGCGATTGCGCGTGCTGGGGTGGCATCCCGGCAATGGCCCCCAATCCGAGCCAATCGACCGGCCTTCAGTTTCACAAGCGGGAACTCGGCGGCTTTCTCGGTCCCAACTGGCGCTCAAAGGCTGGCCTGCCGGTCATCAATATTCCTGGTTGCCCGGCCCATCCCGACTGGGTGACCCAGATTCTGGTCGCCGTTGCCAGCGGTCGCGCCGCCGACATCGCCCTCGATGAATTGCAACGTCCGCAAACGTTCTTTACCAGCTTCACCCAAACCGGTTGTACCCGGGTGCAGTTCTTTGAGTACAAACAATCCACCCTCGAGTTTGGTCAGGGCACGCGCACTGGCTGCCTCTTCTACGAGTTCGGCTGTCGCGGTCCGATGACCCGCTCGCCCTGCAACCGCATCCTCTGGAATCGCCAGTCGTCGAAGACGCGCGCCGGCATGCCCTGCACCGGTTGCACTGAACCGGAATTTCCCTTCTTCGATCTGGCTCCCGGCACCGTCTTTAAGACGCAGAAGATCAGTGGCGCGATTCCCAAAGAGGTGCCAACCGGAACCGATCCGATCAGCTACATGGCGCTGGCCGCCGCCGCTCGCGTGGCCGCGCCGAAATGGGCCAAAGAAGATATGTTCGTCGTTTAAGCAAGGGAGAAGCTGGCAATGGTCAATATTATCGAGAATCCGGCCACAATTACCGGGCGCGATCTGCGCGTCAGCCCGCTCGGTCGGGTCGAGGGTGATCTCGACCTGCGGGTCACCATCCGCGATGGCGTTGTTACCAGCGCCTGGACGGAAGCCTCTATGTTTCGCGGCTTTGAGATTATTCTCAAGGGTAAGGATCCCCAGGCCGGCCTGATCGTTACTCCGCGCATCTGCGGAATCTGCGGTGGTAGCCACCTGACCAAGGCAGTGTATGCGCTCGATACGGCCTGGCAAACCGAATTGCCGCCGAACGCCACCCTCATTCGCAATATCGCCCAGGCCTGCGAGACGCTCCAGAGCATTCCGCGCTGGTTTTACGCCCTGTTTGCCATTGACCTGACCAACAAGAAGTATGCCCATCTCCCTGAGTACGATGAGGCGGTGCGCCGGTTCGCTCCCTTTGTGGGCACGAGCTATGAGCATGGCGTGACTCTCTCAAACAAACCGGTCGAGATTTACGCTATCTTCGGCGGACAGTGGCCCCACTCCAGTTTCATGATCCCCGGTGGCGTGATGTGCGCGCCCACGCTGGCCGATGTTACCCGCGCAATCGCTATTCTTGAATACTGGAAGGATGAGTGGCTCGAGAAGAAGTGGCTCGGTTGCTCGGTTGACCGCTGGCTGCAAAACAAGAGCTGGGCCGACGTGATGGAGTGGATGCACGAGAACGAACGGCACTACAACTCCGATTGTGGTTTCTTCATCCGCTTTGCCATGGCTGCCGGCCTGGACAAGTACGGCGCCGGTTGGAACAACTACATCGCTACTGGCACCTACTTCCATCCCGAATTGTATGCTCGCCCGACAATCGAAGGCCGTAACGCCGCCTTGATTGCGCGTTCAGGGGTGTATGTCAACGGTCAGTTCTACGATTTCGACCAGGCTAATGTGCGCGAAGATGTGACCCATTCGTTCTACGAGGGAAGCCATGCGCTGCACCCGTTTGAAGGACGCACCGAGCCGATTGATCCCGCTGTCGGGCATCGACAGGGCAAGTACTCGTGGGCGAAAGCGCCGCGCTATCTGATCCCCGGCGTTGGTAGCCATCCGGTCGAGGCCGGCCCGCTGGCGCGCCAGGTGATCGCCGGTCGTCCCGGCGCTGCCGATTGGCAGGATTACGACCCGCTCTTCCTCGATGCTGTGACCACGGTCGGGCCGAGTGTGCTGGTGCGGGTGATGGCCCGCATGCACGAAGCGCCCAAGTATTACCGGCTGGTGCGCAAATGGCTTGACCAGATCAATCTGCACGAGAAGTTTTACATCAAACCGAAAGAGCTGCCCGAAGGCCGCGGCTTTGGTTCAACTGAAGCCGCTCGCGGCAGCCTCTCTGACTGGATCGTGCTCAAGGACGGAAAGATTGAGAACTATCAGGTGGTAACGCCAACTGCCTGGAATATCGGGCCGCGCGATGGCCGCGATGTCAACGGGCCGATGGAGCAGGCCTTCATCGGCGCGCCCATTGCCGATCCGAACGATCCGGTCGAGCTTGGTCACGTGGCGCGGAGCTACGACTCGTGTCTGGTCTGTACGGTGCATGCCTACGACGAAAAGACTGGCAAAGAGCTGGCGCAGTTCCGCATTGGTGAAGGCGCGTAGCAGGGGCAAGCGCGCAAGGCAGTCTGCGCCGGTGGTTGTGAAGATCGCCGGCGCAGGCAACCTGTATTGCCCGGGCTGGAGATAGAGATCCGTGTTTATCCGACCAGCAGATGAGACCGAACATCGGCATCGTTTGTGGTTGCGTGTTTCGCTTGAGCTGTTATGCAAGAACAACTTTTAATCATCGGCTGCGGTAACTTGCTACGCGGTGACGATGCCGTTGGGCCGGTATTGGTGCGCCGTTTGCTGGAATTGGGTCTGCCACCCGGCGTCGGCGTGGCCGATGCCGGCACTAGCGGCATGGACGTTGCCTTCCGCATGCGCAGTCTTGACACCGTGATACTGGTTGATGCCGCCTGTACCGGCGCTGAACCCGGCACAATCTATGCTGTGCCGGGATCGGTTGTCGAACAGTTGCCACCGCTAACCGGTATCAACCTGCACGCTTTTCGCTGGGATCACGCGCTCGCGTTTGGCCGCTGGCTGCTCAAAGATGCCTATCCTCGCTCGGTGCAGGTCTACCTGATCGAAGGGGCAGATTTTACCATCGGCGCGCCGCTCAGCGCGCCTGTGGCAGCGCGTATGGAAGACTTGGCGCGCCATCTCAGTCGCAATCCCTGGCAACCGTATCCTGGTCATCAGATCGTCAATGAAGACCGAAGCAATGGAGAAATGGCTGCTTGAATTGACTGCGCAAGGCTATTTACACCTGCCGGCGCCGTTGGCCCAACGCTATTTTCCCGCCGACCTCCTCGTGGCGCTGCCGCGTTCCGATGAGGTGTGGCTTGTGCCATTGCGTGGGCCGGCTGCCGGCGGGTTACTTTTGAAGCAGCGAAATGCTCGCGGCGACCGCAGCGTGTTGATTTGGGAAGCTTTGCCGCCACATGCGTTACCCGGCACGCGCCACGCAGTCTGGGATAATGACCGCGGTGTGTTGCGCGTAGCGTTGCAGCCAGAACCGGAGTAGATGTTATGAACCAGCTTGCAATTCGGCCCCAACCGTTAGGTATCTTTGCCCTGCCCGCAGGGTATCTGCTGCTGCCGCCGGCCAACGCTCCGGAAGCTGCTCCCGCCCTCGCTGCTCTCTTGCGGGGAAGTATGCCTGCTGCATGGCCGCCAGAATGGAAGTTTTACGAGCGCGCTTTGGCTGGTGATGTAGAAGCGGCATTGGCGGCATTACCGCCAGCTTCCGATCCGATGACCCGCTACAACCGCTACGTGCTGGCCGGCGCGCCAGCCGATGATCTGGCTCTGCGCGCGCTGCTTGACGGCGAACTGGCTTGCTTGCAGGGTGTAGTTGCGTTCACGATGGGGCATCGCAGTCACCCACCGGCGCTGGATGGCGCAACCGGTGAGATCCGCGCGCTGGCGCTGGTTGCTCACGCCGCCGCCGCGATCGAGCGGGGTGAGTTGAGCGTGGTTGACCAATGTTTCACCGATGCGCAGGCTGCGGCAACGCCGGTCTCGCCGACGTTAGCCGGCATGATTGCGCTCAACCACGCCGAATTTGCGATGCAACACGGCGGAGACCTGGCAGCGACAACGCGCCGGTTGCAGCAGGCGATCGATCTCATTCCTGCCGATGGCGATTGCGAGGCGCGCGCGCGAGCTGCGATTCATCTGGGCCAGTTGCTGCACGATCATGCCAGCGGCCAGCGCGGCCCGTTGCAGGCTGCGGTGCGGTGCTATCAGGAGGCATTGCGGTTCTATCGGCGCGAAACGCATCCGCTTGAATTCGCGTTCATTCAAAATAATCTGGCCCTGGCCTACCTGGCAATGCCTATGACCGAAGCCGGTGACCGGTTGCGTGGCGCGATTGCCGTGCAGGCCCTTCGCTCCGCGCTGTCTATTTACGATCCCGATCAACATCCGCGTGAATGGACAAGCGCGCGCCTCAATCTGGCAAACGCGCTGCAATACGTCCACTCGGCCCGTCCGGCTGAGCATCTGCTCGAAGCAGTTGCGATCTACGAAGATCTCTTGCAGCGGCGTGACCAGGCGACTGACCCGGCTGGTTATGCGCGTATTCTGGCCAACCTGGGCAATGCGCTGGCCCATCTAGGTATCTTCGCCGAAGCGCGCGCGCGTCTCACCGAGGCCGAAGCCCTGTTTGCCCGCATCGGTGACACGATGGCGGTAGAAACTGTGCGCGAGTTAATCGCTAACATCGATCAGCACGAGGAGCTGGCAACTGCGTCAAACGATTGACAACCGGCGTTGTTATGTCGGCAGAGAGGATGAAGCGGTAACGGATGGAACTCTATCAGCGCCAGCAATTTGATCTGCTCTTGATGATGGCGGTCGAACGTTTCGCCGAACGCATGATCGAGCGCTGCGCCGGCCCGGAGGCGGCGCTTGCCCGGCTGCGTACCGATCCGCAAGGTGAAGGGATCTGGCTCGACCGCTTTGTAGATGCCCTCTTT
This sequence comes from uncultured Chloroflexus sp., assembly GCF_937129525.1. Lineage (GTDB taxonomy): Bacteria > Chloroflexota > Chloroflexia > Chloroflexales > Chloroflexaceae > Chloroflexus. The sequence goes on from NZ_CAKZNK010000091.1 coordinate 20,195, forward strand.
CAGGATTTTTTGCTCGACAACCCTGCCGGCGCGTGCTTCGTCTTGCAGGCGCTCGCCGACCGCGCAGTATCGGCGCCGCCAGCCGGCACCATCAACGCGATGTTGCAAACGATGGCGCGACGCGCCTTCGCCGACCTGCTCGTCATACGCGCCGAAGAGGCGCTGGAACAGATGATTGGATACCATTAACTATCAAAGAGGAGCCTATGACTCAATCGCTGACCGATACTGATGCGCTGGAACAGGCCGCGGCGCGAGTTGATGCCGCGCTCGCTGCGCTGGCGAAACTCGAACCGGCGGCTCAAGCCGTCGCCAGCGAAGTTAAACAGGCGATTGAGGCGTTTCATAAACTGGCCTTGACAACCATTGTGCGTCATCTTAAACAAGATCCACGCGGCAAAGAATTGTTGCTCGAGCTGGTTGAAGACCCTGCCGTCTACGCTTTGCTATTGATGCATAACATTGTGCGCGCCGACCCGCTGACCCGCGCGCGCCGCGTTCTCGACAATGCGCGTCCTTATATGCAATCGCACGGCGGCGACGCTGAGCTGGTCGATGTCCGCGATGGCGTAGCGTATATCCGCCTGTACGGCTCGTGTAACGGTTGTTCGCTGGCCGGATTCACCTTGCGCAAACACGTAGAAGAGACGTTACTGCGCGAAGTGCCGGAGATTACCCGCCTCGAAGTGATCGACGATCAGCCGGCGCCGGCGATCCTGCGTCCTGAAGCTTACGAGCAGCCGGCCATCGAGAAGGGCTGGGTGCGCGGCCCTACTGTAGCTGAAGTGCCACCCGGTCGCATGGTTCATATCGCCACCGAACGCGGTCAGGTTCTGATCATCAATCTCGCCAACCGGTTGAGCGCGTACCGCAACGCATGCGCTCACCAGGGGCGACCACTCGATGGCGGGATCCTCGATGTTACTGCCGGCACGCTCACCTGTCCATGGCATGGCTTCTGTTTCGATGTTACCAGCGGTGAATGTCTCACTGCGCCGCAGGCGCAGCTTGAGCCGTTTCCGTTGCGAGTGGTAGATGGCGTGATCTGGGTGCGACCGCAATGACGGCAATTCAAGCATATCGCTGGCTCGGCGCGCCGGCTCCAGGGGGGTTGGCGCTACCGATGGCCCGTCCAACTCCAGGTAGTCTCTACGCGCCGCGTGGAGTCTTCCTCGACGATGAGCGCGTGGTCGTGGTTGATTCGGGCAATCATCGGGTCTTGATCTGGCACGGCTTCCCTGTGAGCGATCACCAACCGGCTGATCTGGTGCTCGGTCAGCCCGACTGTTTTCATGAAGGGCCACGCGCCGCCGGACGCGGCCCGGCCAATGGCTTTCATTTGCCCACCGGCGTTGTGGTGGCTGAAGGAAGACTCTATCTTGCCGACGCCTGGCATCATCGTGTATTATGCTGGCATCACATCCCGGAACGATCTGACACGCCACCCGATAGCGTTATCGGCCAGGATTCACTGTTTGACATCGAGCCAAACCGGGGTGGCGCTGTAACGCCGACCAGCCTCTACTGGCCTTACGGCGTGGCGTGGATTGCCGGCTGGTTTTACATTGCTGATACTGGGAACCGGCGCGTACTGGGATGGCGCGGATTACCGGTTGACGGCCAGCCTCCCGATTTGATACTTGGTCAACCGGACGGGTATAGCAACGCCGAAAATCGTGGTGGTTCGCCAACCGCATCGAGTTTCCGCTGGCCGCACGCAATCGCCGGTGATGAAGCGACCCTCTACGTTGCCGATGCCGGCAATCATCGCGTGCTGGGCTGGACACCACCACCAGACAGTGATCGTCCCGCCGATCTGGTGTTGGGACAGGCGACGATGGAGAGCGCATTTGAACAACCACACGTGCCGCAGGGGCCGCAAAGACTACGCTTTCCCTATGCCGTGGCCTACGCCGGTCAGCGAGTATTCGTGGCCGATACGGCGAACAACCGCATTTTGATGTGGCAACCAATGCCGCGGGCTGGCGCCGGATTGCCGGCGCAGGCGGTGTACGGTCAGTACAATTTTGCTGATAGCGGTGAAAACCGCTGGCAGGCCATCAGCTTTGATTCGCTCTGCTGGCCGTATGGCCTCTGCGCTCACCGGAACTGGCTGGCAGTGGCCGACTCGGGGAACAATCGGGCGTTGATCTGGCAGATCGCTGAGAATGTGTCGCTGAATTGATGACAGTATGCACGCTTTATCTAGAGCGCCAAATCTACAGGCACGCCTATCCGTTGCCATCAGTTGCCAATGCCAGATTGCCCCGGCTACGAACAATGAAAGGAAGTATGACCTATGTGTCTTGGCATTCCCGGTCGCATCATCGAAATCTACGACAATGGCCTGACTCGCATGGGTAAAGTCGATTTCAACGGCATCGTCAAAGAAGTCTGTCTCGCCTACCTGCCCGATCTGCAAGTCGGCGATTACACCATCGTTCACGTCGGCTTTGCCATCACCCGGCTTGACGAAGAATCGGCCCGCGAAACGCTCAAGCTATTCCAATCGCTCGGCGTGCTCGAAGAAGAGCTAAATCCAGATGACTCGCATTTGACAGCTTAATACGCAGATGCGACCGGCCTTGCGCAGGCCCGGTTGTGTTTACTCACTCTCAGGGAAACTGCCATGAAATACCTTGACGAATTTCGCGATCCTGAACTGGCCCAACGCCTGCTTGATCAGATTCGGCGGGTTACGACCCGCCACTGGGCAATCATGGAGGTGTGCGGCGGCCAGACGCATTCAATCATCCGTAACGGGATCGATCAGTTGCTCCCGCCTGACATTGAACTCATTCACGGCCCCGGCTGTCCGGTCTGTGTCACACCGCTCGAGATCATCGACAAAGCGCTGGCGATTGCTGCCCGCCCCGATGTCATCTTCTGCTCGTTTGGCGATATGCTGCGCGTGCCCGGTAGCCGGAAAGATCTCTTCCGGGTCAAGAGCGAGGTGGGCGATGTGCGCGTCGTCTACTCGCCGCTTGACGCGGTGAAGCTGGCGCAGCAGAATCCAGACCGTCAGGTCGTCTTCTTCGGTATCGGGTTTGAGACGACAGCTCCCGCCAACGCCATGGCCGTCTATCAGGCTGCCCGGCTTGGCCTGAAGAACTTTTCGATGCTGGTATCGCACGTGCTGGTGCCGCCAGCGATCAGCGCCATTATGGAATCACCCACCAACCGCGTGCAAGGATTTCTCGCCGCCGGCCACGTCTGTAGCGTGATGGGTACCGAAGAATATCAGCCCCTGGTGGAAAAATACCGCGTGCCGATAGTGGTGACCGGTTTCGAGCCGCTCGATGTCTTAGAGGGCATTCGCCGGGTTATCCTTCAACTTGAACAGGGACGCGCCGAACTCGACAACGCTTACGAACGGGCGGTGCGGCCTGAAGGGAACGTTGCCGCTAAACAGATGCTGGCCGATGTCTTTACGGTAACCGACCGGGCCTGGCGCGGGATCGGCGTCATTCCGCGCAGTGGCTGGCGGCTCAGCGACCGTTACGCCGAGTTTGACGCCGAACGTCGATTTGATGTCAGCAATATTCAGACTGCTGAGTCGACTCTCTGCCGAAGTGGTGAAGTGTTGCAGGGCCGTTTGAAGCCCAATCAGTGCCCGGCCTTCGGGAAAGAATGCACGCCGCGCACCCCGCTCGGCGCTACAATGGTGTCAAGCGAAGGAGCGTGCGCGGCCTACTATCAGTATGGCCGCTTCATCCCAACTGGCGCAATCGGTGTCGCCTGAAGCAATGGTGTCTCATCGGCGCCAACTGCTTGAGTGGTTAGATTACCGGGCACGCTTCGCAGCTACCCGAGTCGGCAATCAGATTCCACTACCGGCGAGGCGAAGTGTTGCAGGTTGCTTGAACCCCAACGGTAGCCGACTGTTAGCGGGGAGGCGCGCCGCGCCCTCTGGCTGACATGACAACGGTATTGGCAGCAGTGCAGACACAGCTTCTTATCAGAATTCATTCCAACTCACGCAATTGGCATCGCCTGGAAGTAGTGACGCTATGACTGAACCAATTGACTTCAGCGGCTGGGTTTGCCCGGCGCCACTTCGCGATTACCCGGCCATCGTGATGGGTCACGGCGCCGGCGGTAAACTATCGGCTGAACTGATCGAACACCTCTTCCTACCGGCCTTCGGAGGTCAACGCGGTCCACTCACTGACGCAGCGCTGTTAGAGATCAGCGGGGCGCGCCTGGCCATTTCGACCGACAGCTTCGTCGTGCGCCCCCTCTTCTTCCCCGGCGGCAATATCGGTGAACTGGCAGTTAACGGCACTATTAACGATATTGCCATGATGGGAGCGCAACCCGTGGCATTGACGGCCAGCTTCATTCTTGAAGAGGGTATGCCACTCGATCAACTTGGCCTGATCGCCGAGAGTATGGGTCGCGCGGCGCGTCAGGCCGGCGTTACTCTCATCGCCGGCGATACCAAAGTTGTTGATCGCGGCCACGGCGACGGCGTCTTCATTACCACTACCGGCTTTGGTATGGCGCCAGCCGGGGTGAGTATCGGGCCAGAACAAGCCCGTCCTGGCGACGCAATCATCGTCAGCGGCCCAATTGGGCTGCACGGCGTCGCCATCCTCAGTGTGCGGGAAGGGATTGAATTTGGCGCGCCGGTCGTTTCAGATACTGCCGCGCTCCACGGACTGGTTAGCGCTATGCTTAGCAGCGGCGCGCGCATTCACACGCTGCGCGATCCCACCCGTGGCGGCGTAGCAGCGGCGCTGAATGAGATTGCTGCCGACGCAAAGATCGGCATCGAAATCAGCGAACGCGCTGTGCCGGTACCGCCTGCGGTGCAGGCCGCCTGCGAGCTGCTCGGCATGGATCCGTTGCACATCGCCAACGAAGGTAAACTGATCGCCTTCGTTGATCGAGCAGACGCCGACCGGCTTCTGGCAGTCATGCGCGACCACCCGCTGGGACGCGAAGCGGCGCTGATCGGCTACGCTACCGCCGATCATCCCGGCGTGGTGGTGGCCCGTACCGGGATCGGCGGTATGCGAGTAGTTGATACCCTGGTTGGTGAACAATTGCCGCGCATTTGTTAATTGTGGGGTGTGAAATGGTGCGCCCCATGGTTCGTGATAGTAGGGGCGGAATGTTTTATGTTATGGGGGCGCAATACGTTGCGCCCCTACTCTGTGTTATAATGCATCACAATCATAACATTGTATTGCGCACTGAACAATACCGGAAAGGAGGTGAGCAGATGGCAGACCCCAGTCTTGATGGCCTTAAAAATGCACATCACGCCTGTTTACCGCATCATATTGTTGCATGCTCACCTCTAGAGGCAGACGATTATGAGCGATACCAAAATCGATAAAGCGCAAATCGAACGTTACGACCCATCCACAATTGAAGCAAAGTGGCAGGCTCGTTGGGCCGCCGATCAGCTCTACCGCACTCCACCCATTGATCCATCAAAACCCAAGTATTACGTGCTCGACTTTTACCCTTATCCCAGTGGTGACGGTCTCAGCGTCGGTCACTGCCGCAACTACGTGCCCACCGATGTCGTAGCCCGCTTCTACCGCATGCGCGGTTACAATGTGCTGCATCCGATGGGTTGGGATGCCTTCGGCCTGCCAACCGAAAATGCAGCCATCAAGACCAAAACCAATCCCGCCGTGCTCACCCGCCGTTACAGCGCTAACTACAAGCGCCAGATGAATATGCTCGGCCTGAGCTACGACTGGGATCGTGAGATTACCTCTTCTGAACCCGATTATTATCATTGGACACAGTGGATCTTTTTGCGGCTTTATCATTCGTGGTACGACCGCCGCGTCGATAAAGCTCGTCCGATTAGCGAGCTGGAAGCCGAGCTGGCCGAATACGGTACCAGCCGGCTCGATCTGGCTTTGACCGATCCACAGGTGACGGCAGAGGAATGGCGTCAGGCGACTCCCCTGCAACGTCAGGAGATTTTGCGTCGCTTCCGCCTGGCTTACCGCGGTGAAGCCGTAGTGAACTGGGATCCAGTCGATAAGACGGTGCTGGCCAATGAAGAGGTGTTGCCTGATGGCACAGCCTGGCGGAGCGGCGCGAAGGTTGAGCGCAAGCTGCTCAAGCAGTGGTTCTTCCGCATTACTGCTTACGCTGATCGGCTCGACCGCGATCTCGATACGGTTGATTGGCCAGACAAGATCGTTACCATGCAACGCAACTGGATCGGTCGTTCGCGCGGCGCTGAGGTGATCTTTCATACCGAAGCCGGCGATCCGATCATCGTCTTCACCACTCGCCCCGATACGCTGTGGGGAGCTACTTTTATGGTGCTCTCGCCGGAGCATCCGCTGGTAACGAAGTTAACCACCGCTGACCAGCGCGCGCAGGTCGAGGCTTATGTCGAACAGGCGCGCCAGCGCCCAACCACGACCGCCGTCGCCGAAGAGAAGGAGAAGACCGGCGTTTGGACGGGCAGTTACGCGATCAATCCGGTTAACGGCGCGCGCATCCCGATCTGGATTGCCGATTACGTGCTCATGGGATACGGTACCGGCGCGATCATGGCTGTGCCGGCCCACGATGAGCGCGACTTTGCGTTTGCGCTGAAGTACCATCTGCCGATCATCCCGGTTATCACCCGTCCCGATAACGCAGCTCGCTCGTTGCTGCGGATTGCGACTGTTGCTGCCGACACCGCCGATGCGCTGCGCGCTGCCGGCTTTACCGTCACTCCTCAAGATGACGGTAACCTGCTGGTTGAATTGAGCGGCGATCGCGCGCGTGAATACGCTGCCATTGTGCAGCCACGCCTGTGTGAAGGCTGGACGGAGGTGGCCGGTTCAGGCTGGCTGTTCATCTTCCCGGATGCAGTGCTTGAACTCGACTCGATCAGCGCGGATGAGCAGATTGCCAACCGTCTGCGCGCGGTAACCGGCGACGCCACTATTCCGACGGCAATGGCCTATCTGCACTCGATTGCCGCTTACCGTGACCTGATTTATCACGATGAGACGGGAATCCCCATCCACTCTGGGCCGATCAATGGCATTGCGGCTGATCAGGCCATCGAACAGACCATTGCGTACCTGGAGCAACAAGGTATCGGGAAGGGCCGCGCGAACTACAAGATGCGTGACTGGCTGATCAGCCGTCAGCGCTACTGGGGCACACCTATCCCGATCATCCACCGCGAAGACGGGCTGGAGATCGCACTGAGCGATGATGAGTTGCCGTTGACTCTGCCCAATGTCGATAGTTACGAACCAACTGCAACCGGCGAGTCACCGCTGGCCCTGATCGACGAATGGGTCAACGTTACGCTACCCGACGGTAGCCACGGTCGGCGCGAAACCGATACCATGGGCACGTTTGCCTGTTCGTCCTGGTACTTCCTGCGCTTCGCCGATAACCATAACGACAAAGCGCTGGCCAGTCGCGAGGCGCTCGACTACTGGTTGCCGGTCGATATGTACGTCGGCGGCGCCGAGCATGCGGTCATGCATTTGCTCTATGCTCGCTTCTGGACGAAAGTACTCTACGATCTGGGAGTGGTCAAATTCTTTGAACCCTTCACCTGCCTGCGCAATCAGGGTCTCATCCTGGCGCCACCGCGCGAGGTCGATGGCCAGATCATCATTGAGAAGATGTCGAAGTCGAAAGGCAACGTGATTACGCCCGACGAAGTAGTTGCCGAACACGGCGCCGACGCGCTACGCGGCTACGAAGCCTTCATCTCTGACTTCGAGCTGTCGGTGCCGTGGAACACCGATGGCGTGCCCGGCGTTAAACGCTGGCTCGATCGGGTCTGGCGCATCACGCTCTACCCCACTGCCGAACGCGGACAGAACAACGTTACAATGTCCGAACGACAGTTGCGGCGCGTAGCCCACCAAACCATTCAGCGGGTCGAGAGCGACATTTTGAACTTCAAGTTCAATACGATGGTGGCGGCGCTGATGGAATTCACCAACACCCTCTATCGAGCGCGCGATGCCGGTCTGGTCGATACGCCAGCATGGCGCGAAGCGATTGAGATTCTGCTGTTGCTGATGGCACCGATCACGCCCCACATTGCCGAAGAGCTGTGGGAACGCCTCGGCAAGCCCTACAGCATCCACCAGCAGCGCTGGCCGGTTGCCGATCCCGCAGTCGCTGCCGAAGAGGAAGTCGAGATCGTGTTTCAGGTTAACGGCAAGGTGCGCGGTAAACTGACAGTGCCGGTCGAGATCGATGAAGCCAGGCTACGCGAACTGGCTCTGGCCAACGAGCGGGTACAGCAGTTCATCAACGGCAAACCGGTGCGCAACGTGATCGTCGTCCCTGGCCGGCTGGTCAATGTGGTGGTTGGGTAGGGTTGACCGGTTCTGTACCACATCATCAAGACCATCAAAAGAGGCGCAGCATTGACTGCGCCTTTTTTGACGTTGAACCGCACATCTGCGTTCTCCTGACGCGGGTCAACACTCATCTTGATCGCCTTACCAGCTATGATCAATTGTCTCCCACGGCAAGGTCAAATCAGTCCGACCAAAGTGACCATACGCGGCGAGTTGCTGATAAAAACGTCCCTGTGAACGGCCGGCCAGCTCATCAAGGTGAAAGCGGCGAATAATTCCACCAACGCTGAAATCAAACGTTTCGGCGACCCGACGCGACAATTCGTCATCGGACAGCCGACCGCTGCCAAAGGTTTCAACCCGCACGCTGACCGGTTGCGCCTGGCCGATCGAATAGCTGAGCTGGATTTCACAATGCTCCGCCAATCCAACCGCGACGATCTGCTTGGCAGCGTGACGCGCAGCGTAAGCGCCGGTGCGATCGATGCGTGTCGGATCCTTGCCGCTTAGCGCTGCGCTGCCTTGGCGGGCAAAACCACCGTAGGTATCAGACCCATTTTTGCGCCCGGTCAAGCCTGCATGCAACGCCGGCCCTCCCTCCAGCACCGGCCCCTCCGGATTGATCTGAATGGAAGTGCGAGAGTCGGGTTTGATCGGTTCACCGGCAAAAACCGGCTGCACGACCTGCTCGATCATCAACTCGCGCAGCCGGTTCAACGGCAGGTCGATTCGCCGCTGGCTTGCCACCAACGTAATACTATGCAGTCGCTGGGGTTGATGGTCACTGAACACGACACCGACCTGCACCTTGCCGTCAGGAGCCAGAATATCGTTATGCTCACGGCAGACCGCGCCAAGCTGTTGGGCTAACCGGTTGGCCAGCCAGATCGGCAGCGGCATCATCACCGGTGTCTGTGTGCAGGCGAAACCAAACAACGTGACATTCTCTTGGGCCACCAGCGCGGTTAGATCGTCGTTGCCGGCGCGAACCGGTCGGCGTGAACCCGATGGCTGTTCCTCGATCTGGTTGAGCATGATCGTGCAGGTACGACCATCAAAGCTACCCCGATCGTAGCCAACTTCAAGCATCACCTCACGAGCCAGGCGTGGAATATCCACCCAGGCATTGCCGCTGGCTCGGAGCGAGACAAATAGAATGCCGCTGGAAACGGCGCATTCTGCTACCACCCGCGCTCGTGGGTCTTGCCAGAGAAAATGTCCAACGATGGCATCGCTAATCTGATCGCACAGCTTATCGGGATGCCCGGCAGTAACCGACTCAGAAGTGAAGACGTATTCAGCGGGCATAAGTCTGTTCCTCTCTTTGTGGTACGGCCTGACGATACGTTGCCGCTTTTAAGAATTCACTGGCAAGAAATGGCGCAGTAGCCAGAACAGCGGCAATCAGCCAGTCTGCTATGCCGAGAGGCACAGCGCCAAGGAGCTGACGCAAACCGGGCAGCAACATAGCCGCGCTTTGCAAACCCAGGCCGCCGCCAACGGCAAGCGCCATATACGGATTGGGACGCATCGCGTTGCGTTCGAGAAACCAGTGTTGTTCAGAACGGCAACTAAGGGCATAGAGCAACTGCGCAGAGGTAAGCGTGGTAAATGCCAGACTGCCGGCGCGCGCACCCGGCCCATAGCGGGTCAAACCCCACCCATAGGCACCGAGGGCGCAGGCTGTCAGGATCGCACCCTCAACGCCAATGCGTTGGATATCACGGCGATCAAACATCGCGGCCTGCGGATCACGTGGTGGCTGGGCAAGGACATCGCGTTCCGGCGGCTCCAAACCCAGCGCCAGCTCAGGGAAGACATCGGTGACCAGGTTGATCCACAACAACTGGAGCGGTGTGAGTGGTTCACCCAGCGCCAGCACCGTTGCCGCGAGCGTGAGCATAATTTCGCTGGTATTGCTGGCCAGAATGAAGTGAACCGCCTTCTTGATATCGATGTAGATCGTTCGACCTTGTTCGATCGCACCGACCAGCGTGGCAAGATTGTCGTCGCGCACCACGACATCTGCAACCTCTTGCGCGACCTCACTGCCGCTGGCACCCATGGCAATGCCGATATTGGCCGCGCGCAAGGCAGGGCCGTCGTTGATCCCATCACCGGTCATTGCAACCACATGACCGGCCCGTTGGAGCGCCTGAACGATCCGCAGTTTGTGCGCCGGACTGACCCGCGAGAAGATATCGACCCGTTCGGCCAGACTGCGCACCACATCTGGCGGTAATGCTTCCAGATTGGCAGCATCGAGACTCTCAAGCTGACCATTGCGGCTGAGACCGATCTGACGCGCTACTGCCATTGCCGTTGCGCTCTGATCACCGGTGATCATGACTAACCGGATACCGGCACTACGCAACTCAGCAACCAGCGTGGGCAACTCAGCGCGCGGCGGATCGGCAATCCCCACCATGCCAACCCAGATCAAATCACGGCTTTGATCAGGCACGCAATCACCACGCCGGAACGCAACCCCAAGCACTCGCAGCGCCTGACTGGCCATCCGCTCATTCTCCAGCGCAATTCTGGCCCGATCTGCCGGGCTTAGAGGCCGTTCTTGACCATGTTCGAGGAATCGATTGCACAATCCCAACACCTGATCAGGACTACCCTTCACCGCCAGCAAGACCCCGTCGCCATCCTGATGGAGCGTATCCATGAAGCCGCGTCCTTCGCTACGCAGCCGCGTTCGCAGCAATGGATAACTGGCACGCAATCTCACTACGTCGATCCCGTTAGTCTGCGCCGCGCGTACCAACGCTAACTCAGTAGGGGAACCAATCAAACGCAGCTCTGCCCCATCGATTACCAATTCCACTTCGCTACACAGCGATACCAGACGCATCATGATGTCCAGATCAGGATGCGCCATCAGATTGATCGGCTCACTGGCGAGACTGAAACCGGTATCATTGTGCTCATAACGGCTGCTACCGGTATACGCTGCCAGGAGTGTCATCTCGTTGCGGGTGATCGTGCCGGTCTTATCGAGACAGAGGTAATCAAGCGCGCCGAGAGTCTCAACTGCCGCCAGTCGTCGCACCAGCACACCTTGTTGTTCGAGGCGACGCAACCCGATGGCAAGAGTCGTGGTCGCCACCGTTGGCAACCCTTCGGGCACTGCCGCCACCGCCAGTGCAATGACCGTCTTCAGCATCGGCACCAGCGCCTGCCCGCGCAACAACCCGATCACAAAAACGCCACCGCAAATTGCCAGTGAAGCCAGAACCAGTTGCCGACTGAGTGCGCCCAACTGCTGTTGCAGTGGCGTCTCAGGCTGGCGCGCCTCACCCAACAGACGCTGAATTTCGCCCACCTCAGTTGACAGACCGGTTGCAACGACAATAGCCAGACCGCTACCGCCGGTCACTACACTGCCACGATAAACCATATTGGTACGGCTACCCAGCGGTGTGTTTGGATCGCTGAGGCGGGCAATCGACTTACTAACCGGCATACTCTCGCCGGTTAACGCCGATTCGTCAACGCTGAGATGATCGGCGACGATCAACCGTGCATCAGCCGGCACGGCCAGGCCACGCCGCAGCACGATCAGATCACCCGGCACAACCTGCGCTCCCGGCACTTCAAACTCACGACCATCGCGAACCACGATCGCGTGTGGTTGCGAACCGCGGTTCAAGCCAGCAATCGTGCGCTCGGCCCAGGATTCGGTAACGTAGCCAATCCCGGCATTGAGAGCCACAACACCCAAAATAACAATCCCATCAACGAGACCGCCGGTAAAAGCCGAGACCACTGCTGAAACACCGAGCAACGCCACCGGTAAACTGGCAAACTGTTCGAGAAGAATTTGCAGAGGCGAGCGCACTGCCGCCTGTGGCAGAAGATTGGGGCCATACTCACGCAACCGTTGCTGCGCAATCGCGTCGCTCAGACCGTTGACTGGCGAACTCTCAAGCAGACTCACCGTCTGATCGATATCAAGCAGATGCCATGGATGCTGCAATTGCGCGCGCTGGCCAATGTCACTCTCAAATCCGGCCAGTGCGCGCCGCACAATCTGTTCGATCTCCTCAAGCGAAGCAACCGGCTCAAAGAAGATCAGCAGGCTACCGGTGAGCACATTTGCTACCACTCCAATAATGCCTGCCCGCCCACGCAAGACACGCTCAAGACGTTGCTTTTCGGAATGGTTGCGATAGAGACTATCGACACGGAAACGCACACGCCCAGGCGTGTGATGCAGCACGGTTAGCGACACATCCGGCATCGTCGTCGGGATAAGATCGGGCGGCGTAACCAGAGACGGTTGCGCCGTTGGACGGAGATGGGGCATCAGCGTAATCACATCGAGAGGAGTCGTCTGATTGAGCACATGGCCCGCCGAGACAAACAACACATCACGCGCCGTGCCGCCGTAACGGGTTGGTCGCAAGCGAACCAGCACATCTTCGCGCATGCCCAACCAGCGCAACTTCATATCGCCGCGCCGCAGCTCCACCTCTCCCCGGTCATCCACCAGCAATACCAGCTCGCGGTTAACCTGTAACCACGACCGGGTAAAACCGATGCGCTGCATGATATTGAGCGGCTGGTTAAGGAACAGTTCGATGGCGCGCCGGTCAACACTGGCCCGCGCCATCTCAAGCTGTTCAAGCACTGCCGGATCTTGAAAGACAGCGTCAAAAGCCGCGCGCAGACCATACTGATCAAGCGCAGCCCGAAATACCGGCCCTGCAACAACAAAACCGGCCATTTCGCTGAAAGCAACCAGCAAATCGCGGATCGTTCCACCATGGCTAAATACTTGCTCAAGCAACGCATTGAGCCTGGCGCGATCCACCTCAGACTTCGCTGCGGTTGTTGATGAAGTCATAGTATTTTTAACGTTCAGCCCGTCGAGCGCGGTGCGATGCGATCAAGGTTGCGGCAGTCGCGAGCAGTGAACTGGCCGGCCCAAAGACCTGGCCGCGAGCAATCTGCACTACACTCGCCCCAATCAGCACACCTAACACCAGGGTGTCTAGATCGATAACACCATTGGAAACGCGCCGCACAAACTGCTCTGCGCGGTCAACCCGATCGGTCACAATATCCAGTATTGTCTCGCCGGGAGGCGCCGGAGGAACCAGCGTAAACAGGCCAGCAGTCGCTGCCATTGTCGCCAGCTCACTCACCTCGCCGTGATACTGAAGCAAAACACTGGCAGTCAGCGGATTGGCTTCGGCATAAGCTACCCCCGGCAAAGCCGCAAGATCGCGCTCAACCTGCATAAAAAAACCGGCATCGCCCTTGCGTGCCGGAATTCGCAGTCGCAGCCGTTCTCCAGTTTGATGAACGATGTAGGCTTGTGGTACCATACCATTACCCTGTATTGTGTGTAAGCGATGCGCTTGCCGGTATTGCCGTGGCGCATCGTCGCAATACCAATCCGCGCTCAGCTCATTTATTCACTGCTCGCTGTTCCACGACGTTCGAGCTGTAACTCTGCCTGCACCTCAGCCAGCAAGTCGCTCAGCGTTTCGCTGGCGAGCGCAGCCATTTCGCGTCCACGCTCAAAACCAAGCACTGCCAGCTTCAGGCTATGCTTGGCCAGCGCGCGAGCATGGGGCGCCAGCGCAGGCGCCAGATCGCGCGCGACCAATGTGCCACCAACCCCGATAACCAGTCCAGTGAAAAAGCTTACCGCGTTGTTCACGAGTGCCTTCCCTCCACGCCAGACCGCAGCGCTGACGGCGTCGGCGATCAACTACTTGTCGGGCAGCGGTCATCTTCCGCAATTTCTCAACTGTGCCTGGAGATAGACCTGGTTCGTGCCACAACTGCCTGCAATCGCTCCTTACCTGCTGCCCACAAGTGATGTTTCAGATAGTAATCGCTAATCCCAACAGTGATTCCTATTGTACCCTGTTTCCAGGAACTGTATGTCAAGGTTTCGGCGCTGATTTCACCTCTCCCCTTCACTTACAAGGGCGCGACAGTACATAGTGGCAGGTATCTGTAACCCACCGGCCACTTTTGTCAGACCACATCAGGCGCGTGCTATCCGCGCTCTATTTCTGCCGACCAGGGCTACACAGTGTCATATACTCAATACATTCACCGTCGCCCTCGCGCTGCCAGCCGGATCGCGGTCAAATTGACGATCTCGGCAACTTCGTAGCGCGTCGGCACCGAGTCGGGTACCGGACGAATATTGAGAATCGGCGGGAAATCGCCGCGTCGTCCGTGAATTTCGGCGATCAGAGCGAGCGCCAGTGGTGACAGACCGGGTGGGTTGACAACCAGCGCAGTCGTCTGCCACTCATCAGGACTCAACCCGGCAGCATCGGCAATCTGGCACGCCACTTCTGCCAGCGGCTGCCCGCGATCGATATGCACTGCGATCTGGCGTACATCAGGTCGTTCGCCGAGGAGTGCTTCGGCTTGTTCGAGCTGGGTGGTTGTGAGGGGGTGGGAATAGTTGAGGAGGAGCATATTCGTTCTTCCCTTCCAACAATTCTGAGTCTATGCATAGATTGAAAGCTCTACCGTGAGCCGAAATTGTTGAAAGACCACTGCCCTTCCAACAATTCTGAGTCTATGCATAGATTGAAAGACTTATCCAAGCAAATGTTCAAGTTTACTGCATGTTTCTCTCACTTTTTTGATCACTGTCCCAGACTTAGGAGCATTGCGTGACATGCCAGCATGCGCCAGTGAGTTTCGAACCTCTCTCACTTCATTCCATAAATCGCGAATCTGCTCGTACTCTGGTTGCTGATTGCTTGCAGGCACTCGACTGTTGAGCTTCTCCTCTGCCTCATTACGCGCTGTCTTATCAAACAGATCGCCATTATCATAGAAGACTACCAGCGAAACGAGCCACTCCCGGGAACTGGTAATCGCCTGGACATACAAGCCTTTTTCGATATACCACTTAATCATTGCCAGTTGCTTACGAAGCACCTCTTTTGCCCTTGCTGGCTGATGCGGATCAGATAAGCCGAAAACTCCATACTCTTGATGGATACGTTCGAGCAGAAGAGTGAAAGGTTGCTGTTGTACTGTTTTAGGCCCGGCATTAATCGCTGTCTCCAGTTCGACCGCCGTTTTCATAACCTCGGCAGGTCGTGAAGTCTGCAACGCATCGGTAAGCTGGCGGAGTGTCGGTGCCAATCCCTGATTTCCGGCAAGTTTGACCAGAACATCAGCGCGTCCATAGCGTAGAAAAGCATCTGTTGCTGAAGTCCAATCAAGAAGTGTTACCAGCGGAGTCAGGTCAAAGATAGGGGTGCGATTGTTTGCAGTGGCATCATAAGCGCCGTAAATCATCCGTTCCAGGGTAGCATTGCGAACAACACGCACAAACGAAGCAACAAGCAGCGCTAGCACGGGAATCGAACGAAAGCCATTCGTAATATCGAAGATTATTCGATCACCAGGTTCGATTGCGTTCGCGATTGCAGCAAATATATCCCAAAGTTCGCCTTCATTTCGGCCCGACGGGATACGAATTGGACGGATAGGGACAACCTCGGCTACCGCACGTTCAAGATCGGCAAAGTTTTGCTTATAAGCCTCCTCGGTCACTACTACAAGAAGTTCCTTGATCTCAGACTGAAAAAAACGAGCGGTCGCTTCGGCCATGAATGCTGTGGTGCATTCCCGATTTTGATAGACATAGGTGGTCTCGCGATAGGACTGGCCTGGTCTTGTGTAACCCAGGAATGAAATTGCTTTCTTTTCCATGGTTGCTCCTGTAAGAGTTCAGCCGTTACTATCTCCGGTGTTACCTTCCCGCAATCTCAGCAACTGCTCATACCACTTTTTGCCCTCAGTGTTCATCTTCAATTCACGGACGCGGGCAATTAACACTTCGGCCAGCATCCGTTTGTATGTGGGATCGATCGCGAGCTGTTCCAGACGTGGCACCAGGTTCGCCAGCGTTTGCTTTTGCGCCTGGGCGATCTCTTTGCGGAACGACATAACTTGCGGCGGCTCAGCCGGTGCGCCACCAGAGGCAATATCTGCATTACCGACTTCATCAGGCAACAGAATTGGCCTGCCATACGTATCCAGTAACCGCATCCGTCCGTAGCCGGCAGCAGTCTTCGCGCCAATCCCCAGATCACGGAGCGCCATGCCCAGAATCATCAGCGCAGTCTGCGCCCAACGTTCAGGACCGGCTACTGCGATCAGATAGCGACCGGTGGCGGTCAGGAATGGCACCGGATTGGGGCTGTCCCAATCTGCCGGTGGTTTCGGCTCATTGCCAACATAGTATTCCGGATGATGGCCGGTCACCACATCGCGCGCAAGTGGACGGTTCTGTTCTGCCGAACCGGGAATGTAGAGCGCGTCGAAAAAGGTGATGTAGCCGCTGGTATCGGTTGTGCCAAATAGAATGGTGTGATCGATCCCGCCTTTGCGCCACTCCGCGCCGTCGAGCCTGAGATGGGCATAAGCGGATGCCAGCCCCTTGAGCGCGCTGCCGGGGATGTAGGGCACGCCGTAGGTATGATGTAGCGTAATACCTGTCTCGGCAACACCTTTGTCGCCCAACCCTACAATCAGCCGCCCCTGAACGTCGGCAATCGCCCACTGCACACCGTCCTGTTCATCAATGGCTGCCCGATAGCGATCGTAAAATGTTCGGTACTCCTCGGGAATGCCGAGTTTGGCTGTTTGCTCCATCAATGTACGTTTCGCTTCGGTATCGAGCCGCGCATTGAAATAGCGGTCAAACCACAGGCTGGCATTGGTAGAACCGGTATCTGCGGTTACCTCTTCCAGGACACGTCGTTGTCCGCTAAACTCAGGCATTGCTCCCTCCCTCCGCATCTGCGGTAACGCCAAGCACCGACTGCGCGTACCGCTTAAACCAGAGCAGCGCCGCCAGCGCCTCCTCGGTCAGCAACATGTACTCGGCCAGATCGGCCTCGCGACTCGCCGTTCGCAACGCCTGATCATCACGAAACTTAAGCGCCGTCGCCAGATCAGGCAGAATCTCCCGCTGCGCATCGGTGCGCGTGGCGACAAATTCCAGCGCCTGCGCCAGTCCTGCTGAACGGATCAGCACTGGCAACTTATGGGCCATCGAGCCGTACTTGTTCTTGTCGCTCTCGTTGAACTGACCGTTGCGCGCGGCAACCAGCCGGTATACTTCGGCGGCAAAGCGTTGTTCGCGTGTTTGCATGGTTAGCTTCTCTCCTTCCCCTTCACCAGCCGCATGCGGCACAACCCTCTCCCAACGGTTGCCTTGCCACCAAACTGCAATGAACGCTGCGCCAGATCATTTAGCCGTTCGATCAGTTCCGCTTCATTCTGATGACGTTTGCGCACCTCTGCCGTAGGAGCGAAGATGGTCAGACCATAAAGAACTGTCTCGGCAGGCAGCGCCTCTTCGTACCAGAGCGCGCCTTTGGCCACCGTTTTGTTGTCATTCAGCCGGTTGCGGGCGATGACCTCGATGGCGGTCGAAAGCAGGAAGGTGAACACATTGTCGCCGACGATGCAGAGGCGCGGCGCGAGCATAGCGGCCCATTCCTGATCGTTCGGCGGGAAGATGCGTGAACTCAACCAGGCTGCCCACTGCGCTGCGTACTGCGGTTCTGGCTGAAGATCGAGGTCTTCGAGCACCACCCGTCTGGTCTGCTGACCGTTGCGTTGCCACTCAACCCGAATTGCTGCCTGCTCAATAACATCGCACGCTTCATCGGCCACTGTTGGGATCGGTGGCAGATCGCTCAGTCCGGCATCCGTAGCATCGCGCGCGAAGCGGCGCAACACGTAGGGCGACGTTACCCAGGCAAAGGTGCCGCGCAGCGCGCGCACCGGTAACAGCAGCAACCTGGCATCGGCAACCTGGAGCGAGCCGGCATACTCGCTGGCATTCTCAGTCTTTGGCCCAACAGCAGATACGTTACGTCTTCGTCACCGGACTTATCGCGCAGCACTCCCTTCACCGACGAGCCGGGCAGGTAGGGAATGCCGGTTGCCTTCTCGCGCGCGATCGGCAGGTCGATCACTCCGGAACCCTGCCCGGTACCGGCGTGCAGTGGCGAAAGCGCGTGGAGGAAGTAGAGGTATGTTGTAGCCATAAAACCACCTCGTCAAATCTAAAGCAGATCGAGAAATGCCTGAATAACATCGGGCTGACAACCATTGGGCGGTGGAACTCTCAGCGGTGGGATCTGGCATGCTTCCGCCTGGATCAACGTTGCCTGAACCTCGTGAACTGAACGATTGTCCTGCTTCAGCACGAGGGGCACGGGGAGTTGCACACCCTCTAGGATCACTGCCAGCCCGATCGCCTTGCCGTCACGACAGGCTACCGGTTTGAGAATGAGCGGACTGGCGAGGCGGCTGAGATTCTCGCCCTCCAGGGTGACATCTAAACCTGGATCGTGCGGCATATGGAAAACGATCGGCAGGCCAAAAGCGGCTCGCGGGAATTTGCGAATCCGGCGATTGGCATGCGGCCCGCGTGGTGGTCGTTTGAAAAGGAGACGGATAGCGTTCGGCTCTGGACAATCGCTATGACCATATCTGTTCAGCCGGCCATTCATTCCCCGGCGCTGTTGACGGAAACTCTGGAGGCGGTTGATCAGTTCATGCCAGACATCGATGGCGCTGTTACCCACCACAACTTTAAAGCGGAGCTGCCGGTTGAGATGAGGAATACCTGCTGGCCAGACTCCCTCTGCGACGTGATGATTGAGCTGTGCCGTTAGCCATTGCCCGAACTGTCTGTCATCACAGGGTGGCAGGTTTTGCGCGGCGGTTCCGTTTACCTTCTCAAGGCGCAACGCCCCGAAGCCGCGTCGGGTACGCGCGCCAATCCCCCCAAATGTTTCCCAGGCCCACAGCGCCGCCGCAACATCGTTTTGGTATGTTTTGGGAAAGGTGATCACCAGCGTGAAACGCACATCTTTATACACCGGCTTGATCTGTAATCCAGGTCTCTGCGCTGCGCGCTCCGGCTGCAGTGGAAACGCGGCATAGGCGGGCACGACCGATCCTCCGCGTGGTTGAAGACGATTGCCTGCCATCTCGAAAGGAACATCAGGCGTGCCATTCTTCCAATCCCTCACCACCACCTGCACCGACGACTGCCCCCCAAGCGATCTCCCGTTCTCCTCGCGCGCCGGTCCGCCCCAGATTGCCTCTTCAGCATCGCGCAGTGCCTTCAGATCGGCACCAAACTGGCCGCCACGAGTAGCGCGCCACCAAAACCGGAGCTGGCCACGAATTTCAGCAGCCCGCACAACGGTGATCGGATCAGGGCTGGCCGGATCAATGCCACCGCCGAAGAGTGGTGTGATCAGGCTGTACTCACGGACTTCGGTGATCATTTCAGCGGCTGGCCGCAATGTTAGCTTTGATGGCTCTTTGACCGGTGGTTTCCGGCTCATGACGACACCTCCATCTTTACAGGATTCCCATTCCACACGCCAAGTGCGGCCAGACCGAAACCGTCAAGCCGGTCCTGGGGCGCGTCGCTGATGTTTTGCATCCAGATCGCATCGATCCATCGCTGAATCACTTCATCATCGGATGCGGTAAGCGTGAGAAAGTAGACACTGCCTGCCGGCGCTAGCCGGCGGGTTGGTTTCGGTTTCCCGATGTTGAGATCCCAGCCTGAGACGACCTGAGGCCGCGCTATGGCTGCCGCCTGGAGGGTGGGTTGCACGCCGTGACGCGCTTCCAGCAACCAGGTCGGTCGGTAGCCTTGCGTGAAGTGCGCTGGCGTCAACAGGATCACTCGACATGCGCGGTCTTTGATGATCTGCTGACGCACCTCAGGAGGACAGGCGGGAAAATCCTGTTTTATCTGCCGCCAGGCGACCAGCCTTCGCTCGCCGCCGAGCGGCGCTAGTCCGCCACTCCAGTGGGGAAACTCGTGACCGCTTTCGATAATCAGCGCAAGACGTTTCCGCTCCGGCCCGGTAAATTCCAGCCCGCTGGTCTGAAACAAACGGCCCTCTTCAGCGGTTTGGGTGGTCGGTTCGATTGCGACGTGAGTGCGACTCTCCATCAAGAGACCACCGATGCCCAGCTCCTGAAGACTGCACGGGCCATCGGCAGGCTTCTCCAGCCAGGTGAGCAGGGCTGACCAGTACCAAAACCGCGGCGGCGCACCCAACGGTTTTTCGTTGACAATCCGTCGCGGACCGACCAGGTATGGCTCGCCACCCCGCGGCATTGCACAGACACTGCCGTCTGGTAATTGCAGAGGCACAAGCTGCAACCGGCGTGGATCGGCGCTCGCTGCCTCGGCTCGCAGCAAAAGAGCATCTGCCGGCGCCGGTAGCAACCACTCTTGGAAGGAACCATCATCACGCAACATTGCCAGCAGCGGCCCGCGCACCCCCATCTTCAGAACATCGTTCACTTTCGCGGTGTCAAACACACCATCGGCTGACAAGCCGTACAGCTTGCGCGCGCCACCGGTGACGGTTGACGGGAAAGGGAAACTTAACGAACGCGCCCGCGCGCCCGGATCAGGCCCAAATGGACGGCCATCGCGCGCGATGAGCGGATCACGCGGCTCAATGATCCAGGTTGGCATACTCACCTCCTGCCAGCGGCATTCCGGCTATATCGGCAGCTCGCGCCAGTAAACGGGCAACAATCATCTCTTCAGCGACCGCGCGGATTGTCGTAAGCGCATGACCGTTACCACTATGGGCGTTTAGCGCGGCAAAGAGCGCCTCACGGATCTCATCGGCCAGCTTCTCATCCTGCCCGCGTCGCGGCTGCTTTCGGCCAATGATTCGTTTAGCTTCGGCAAAAGCTGCCTCTGAGGGTAAGGTCGGTTGCCCGAACGTTGGCGTCAGGCGTTCCACCAGATCGCGCAACTGAAATGCGGCTCCATCTGGCAACACATCGAGACGATGCATCGTTGTGAATTGTTGCAAACGTTGATCAAGCTCGCCCCAGTGACCTTGAACAGTAACGTCAGCGCCGCTACGCTTGCTCAGCGTAATCGCCAGCGCATTCTTGCCGGCTACCGCCTTGGCCGCCCGTTCGGCGGCGCGCGCCATTGCCAGCGCGTCGCTTAGCGGTTCCAGATGATGCACAATCGCGATCCCCACAGATAATGTTGGCGCGTGTCCTTCGGCATCGGTAAACTGCACAGTGACGCCGGCAGGATTGATCACAGCCGCAAACTGGCGATGCAACTCTTGCGCGCACCGGAGCAGGGTATGCAGTGGCAGAAACGCCAGCACATCATCCCCGCCAGCATAGACCAGACTGCCTTCGTGCTCTTCGACAATGCTGCGCGCCTGCGCCGCAAATTTCGACAGGCGACGCGACAACTCGATGTGACCGTCGATGGTAGATTGATGGTCGATCGTCGCTCCCATCCGATCGCCATCGGCAAGCAAGATAGCGTAGTAGGGATCGGGCGACTCGGCTTCCCAGCGCCGGTACAGCTCAGCCAGTGCCCTGCCCGCCTTCTCCCGTTGCGCGCGCATTTCGCTCCTGTCCGAGGCTTCGCTAATCAATTCATGCAACCGGCTCTCCAGCAACAGACCACCATCGTAGTGGTCGATGATGGGATGCCTGCGAGCAGTGCGCTCTTCACCGAGACGCTTACGGGCAATGGATTCGAGTGTCTCGATATATTGCTCCCAGGCTGCGCGCGCCTGCGCCTGATCATTTCTGACCACCCGATGTAACACCGGTCGGACAGCGACATCCGACGTACTGGCAAATGCCAGTTCCACCGGTTGAGCGTGGCGTTTGAACAGATCAACCCCGGAGAGGCGCTCAGCCGGGCCAGCCTTGTATTGCTCGTACAGAGCGTCGATCTTCTGCTGATACTGCGGGTCATTTCTTCCCTTGGGATAAGCGCTTTCGGGAATAACCGACTCTCGTAGACCGTCGATCGACGATTTCGGCGTATTGCTCCCCCAGGTTACCGGCGCAAAGTCGCGTGTCGCTTTGCGCGCCGCCATGAGCGCCTCGACCTTTCGGCGCGCCTGGACATAGTCAGTCTCATCTTTCAGCTCTACCGCTGCCCAGTAGACCTCCGGTAAATCACCGATCTGAGCCTGTGCAGCCTCATCGTTAATCGGTCCTTTAATTCGCCCACGCGCATCTTGCCAGAGTGCCATCAGCCGATCCTGCACTGCCCTAACTACATGCTCACCCAGCGTTTTCGGATCGGTCGCAATGATTGCCAGGATCTTATTGGCCACATTTGCCTCAGCGACACTGGCCGGCAGCGCTGCCGGGAAGATCAGCCGCGCCCCGTCGCTCTGCTCAATCTGCTGTGCCGCGACCCTTGCCAGTTCGCTCAACAGCCACGAGCCAAACCACAGATCCCGGGTGCGGCGAGCCGCAGCGATGAACTCTTGCACCGGCCCGAGCGTGACCAGGAAGAGATATCTGATCATAGATTGCCCCTCAACGTATCGTATGACGCCACTCATCAACGAATCCAGGTAGCGGGTATAGCCAGCAATTCGCCTCCTCCCTGGCAAACACATTCCACTCCCATAGAACAGGCACTGTTAGCGCCAGTGTACTATCACGCTCCATCGCGCACATCATCACCACTGCTGATAGAAACTCAGCACTCCTGCTGATCTCGACAGGGCGACAATTGACTACACTTGCTCAATGAAAACGGAGAAATGCTCCCGCACGAAACGGTAATCAACGCTCTCGGTCAGCCCCCAGGCAATGCGACATTCGTTCAGAATAACCGTCTTGTGCGAATTGACGGTGCTCAGTGAGATACAGAGATGATCGGCTACTTGATCGGGACGCAGACCTTTCGCAAAGGCGCGCAGCACGTCGCGTTGGCGACCGGTGAGCCGATCCCAGACCTGCCGACAGCGGGCCTCGTCACCCGATACCAGGCCAGGGATGCGTTGCCGGATCGCTGTCGGATCGGCCAGTTGGCGGAGCGCCGGGAGGTACTCGCCCCACGGCACGATCGGAACGCTAAGCAAGCGGAAGCCGTCGGTCGGCGCGAGGTGCATCTGCGTGCCGTCCTTGACCCGTTCGAGCGTCTCGTCGGGGGTGTACATATGCCAGACCTGATCGCGATGGTCGCAAAAGAGGAAAGCAACCGAAACCGCCAGCAGCGCTATCATGCGGCGTCCGCCACTGAGACAGAGATGGAGTCGTCGCTCCTCTTTCTTAAGATCGATGATCAGGTTACGGATGGTAGTAAAGACAGCATTGACATCGGCATCGGTGCGAATATCGTCGAGTTCGCTACCGTCACGGGTGACAGTCACACGCCGCAATCGACAGCGTTGCCCGCGGTAGTGGTCATCGATGAACTCTTGCTGCAATCGCTGCCATGCCCGGCGCGTGCGTTCACGGTCGCGGTTAAGCGGGAGAATGTAGACTTCGCGGATCGGTTCACCCCGTTCCAGCAGGGCATCAAGAGCGAAGGTAACAACCTGCGGCTGACCGCCAAGCGTAGCGATCAGGGTAGCTCCGGTATGATCTGTCATAACCTGGTGTAAAGCTTGTAAAATTATTACACAAGATGATGTGATCATAGCATATCTAATCGCACAGTGAAAAGTACTATGCATTCATTTCCGGCAATCATGATCGGCGGACCACCACACAGTGGGAAATCGGTGCTGACCTATTTACTCTCTCAGCATTTACGTCAACGACAGGTCGCCCACTACGTGCTACGGGCATGCCCGGACGGAGAAGGCGACTGGAGCCAGGAGACGCATCCCGAGACGGTGCGTCTGCTGCGCCAGAAGGGTGCGTTCAGTACAGAGTTCGTCGATCGAGTGTGTCGTGACATCGCGCAACGGCATTTGCCGTTGCTGGTCGATGTCGGTGGTCGCCCAACCCCGGATCAAGAGCGGATCTTTCGGCATTGCACGCACGCGATCTTGCTGTCTGCAACTCCGGAAGGACTGACTGAATGGCACGATTTTGCCGAACGGGCCGGTGTGTCGGTGATCGCCAGGTTGCAGTCAGTACTCAACGGTGACGATCGGATAGAAGCCGAAAGGCCGGTGCTGCGCGGTCAGATTGGCGGCCTGGAACGGTATACAGGTACCGGTGGTCTGATGGTAGAGGCATTGGTTAGACGACTTGAGCGATTAATGTCCTTCGCTGCTGATGAATTGCGCAACCGCCTCTTTCCGCTGGCGCCAACCGAGATGGTGGTCGATCTCGATCAACTGGCGCAGAATATCGGTATGACCCCCGGCGCGCGCTGGCAGGCGACCGATCTCACTAAAGCGCTGACGTATCTGCCATCGACCGCGTTGTCAATCTATGGCCGCGGCCCAAACTGGTTGTATGTTGCGCTGGCACTCTATGCCGCTCCTCATCCCATTACGCTGTTCGATCCACGTTTAGGCTGGATCTCGCCGGCAAAGGCAGAGTGCAGTCCGCAGCCGTCAATGACAATGCTGACATGGCAGCTTCGACCACAACCGGCGGCAACCTGGTTAGAATTCAAATCATTGCATTCCTATCTCGATTACGAGACGATGCCGTCACTTGAGATACCGGCCCTCGCCTCAGATCAAGGCGTGATCATCAGCGGGAAACTCCCTCACTGGCTGATGACAGGGCTGGCGCTCGCCTACGACCATCACCCGTGGGTAGCCGTGATGCAGGCCCAACAGTACGATCGGGCGATTGTGGTCGCGAGCCGGCTCAACAGCTATGCGTTGGGGCAGGAAATACCACTGGTCATCGGGAATGAGTAGCGTGACCGGCATGCCGGTCACCCTGACCGTAAGGAGTATCGGCAATGTAACGCGCCATCATCAATGTATCCTGAAGGCGCGATCATCAATACCCATTTCGCCCTAATCGGTCGCGCTCAGTCTACGCAGGGCGCCGACCATCCATCCCACCCGACATTCCCGCCGCTCACTACTCAAATCGAACCAATCCGGTCATTCCAGGCCGGATTGGGCCAGAAACTTGCCTGTCTGAACGGCAGGCATGGTTGGCTGCGCGCTTCAAAGCGTATCTGACGCTGATCTGTCCAAACAGATCCGGCGCAGCGCTGAACGCGCCGAGGCGTATGCGCCTCAGGCGATGATGTCCTGCACAAGATACCGGGCTGTTACTGGTGAAACCGGTCATGAAAGGAGAATGACGATGCACTGGAACACCATCCGCATTGCGATCACACGCTTCGCGTTCGCGCTGGTCATCCTGTTCACCGTAGCTATCCTGGCAGTCATGCCTTCAGCAGTTGTTGCTTCCTTTGGCCACAGCGCTGTTCAGTCAATCTCTCGCCCCCATCAGACCGCCGAACTCCAGCAATCCATATCGCCTCAGGTGATCGCGCGCGGCGATTACACGTGTGTGATCAACAGCGCCGGTCAACTCTACTGCTGGGGCGCCAATGCAACCATCCCCGAAGATCTCGGGCCGATTATCCAGTTGAGCGCCGGCGGCAATCACATCTGTGCCGTTACCAGTATCAATACGTTACGCTGCTGGGGCGATAATTCCTACGGTCAGATCGCACTGCCAGTTGACATGGGGCCAATCGTGCAGGTTGGCGCCGGCTCCTATCACACCTGCGCCGTTGATAGCTCAGGCACGTTGCGCTGCTGGGGAGCAAACGGCAGCGGTCAACGCACAGTGCCGCCGGATCTCGGTGTGGTCACGAGCGTGAGCGCTGGTGGAAGTCATACGTGCGCTGTGCTTGCCGACGGCACGTTGCGTTGTTGGGGCGCCAACTGGAACGTCCAGGTATCAGTGCCTGCCAACCTGGGACCGGTCAGTCAGGTGAGCGCTGCCAGCAATCATACCTGCGCGGTGAAGACCGATGGCATCCTGCGTTGCTGGGGCGCCAACTGGGTCAGCCAGGCATCAGTGCCTGCCAACCTGGGACCGGTCAGCCAGGTGAGCGCTGTCAGCGATCATACCTGCGCGGTGAAGATCGATGGCCCCCTGCGTTGCTGGGGCGACAATACGGCTGGTCAGGCAACCGTGCCGGACTCTCGGCCCAATCACGCAGGTCAGCGCCGGCAATAATCATACCTGCGCGTTCAAGACTGATGGATCCCTGCGCTGCTGGGGGAACAATGCCTTCCGCAAGAGTACGATCCCTGAACCACTCGGCCCGGTAAGCTACTTCAGCGCAGGCGGTGGGTACACCTGCGCCATCAAGACCGATGGTACCCTGCGCTGCTGGGGGTAATAACGCTAACGGTCAGGCGACCGTGCCAAACGATCTCGGCCCGGTCACGCAGGTCAGCGTCGGCGTCAGACACACCTGTGTCGTGAAGACAGACAGTCGCGCGCGCTGTTGGGGCAACAATGCTTTCGGTCAGGCAGCGGTGCCGGCAGATCTCGGTCTGGTGAGCCAGATCAGTGCCGGAAGAAACGCGACCTGCGCAGTTACGCTCGATGGCACTGCGCGCTGTTGGGGGGGAGGCGCTCGTCCCAAACAATCTTGGTCCGGTCAGCCAGATCGATGTCTCCACCGATGTTCCCCTGCTTTTTGGCCCAGATAACTTTGCCTGCGCTATCTGACGTGATAACCAGCTCCGCTGCTGGTTCCTGCCTCGGGGTTCATTGATCGATGTGCTCGCCGACGTTGGCCCGATCACTCAGCTCGGCGTTGGCGGCACGCATGTCTGCGTTGTCACCGTTAATGGCGTTCTCCGTTGTGAGGGAAATAACAGATATGGTCAGGTAAGCATTCCTCTCACCCTGGGAACAGTCACGCAGGTCAGCGCCGGCTCAGCTCACAACTGCGCTATGAAACCCAATCGCACCCTGGGCTGCTGGGGAGCGAACGGCTCTGGCGAGGCAACAGTGCCGCTCGATCCACTCGATACTTCATCTGCGCCGATAGTCGTTGCCATCACTCGCGCCGAACCCAACCCGACCAGCGCAGCCAGCGTCGCGTTCACCGTTACCTTTGCGAAAGCGGTAACAGGCGTCGATCCATCCAATTTCACACTCACGACGACCGGCAATCTTTGGGGTTCGCAGGTCATCGATGTGACCGGCGGCCCAGCGTTCTATACGGTTGTAGTGAACACCGGCAGCGGGCGCAGCACGCTCCGCCTGGACGTGAAATCATCGGGCACGGGCATTACCGATCTCAACGGAACGCCGCTTGCCGAGGGCTTCACCAACGGTCAATCTTACACCATCGAGCGCGTCGGGCAGGGCGCGCCGCCAACGATACATCTCCCGCTGATCATGCGCTGAGATACGGTTAGCAGCGCGGGGTGAGGGTGAAGCGAAGCGTTACTCTCACCCCGCCATTCATGGCGTCACCTGATTGAGCTTCGCCTGCCAGCGTTGTCGCAATGGCTCCGACCAGCGCGCCTCTCGTTTCGTCTGAGTGCGATCGCGCGCAGGATAATCCCGTTGAAGCTGGTCTTGCGGCGCTGTCGCCTCAAAGGATCGCAAGCCTTGAGAGTCAATCAGAGCAACGGTATCCAACTCCTGCTATGCCGATCTGCAACCGGGTTGAAGGTACTGTTCAGGCTATGAGTTCTCAACTCGCACTTCGCTGCACGACCGGCACGAAAATCCGGTTAGGCGGAGCTTCGATGTAGAGGAGCGCATTAGACAGTGAACTACTGGCATTGTCAGGATTGATCACGGTAACGGTAACCGGCCCTGCTGGATGCGCCGGCGCTGTGCAGGTCAGGCGGGTAGAGTCAATCACCGTCACATTGGCGCAAGGCGCTCCATCGATGAGCACCCGTACCCCGGTAGTCTGCTCTGCCCCCACAGATGCAGTCGGTTCCGGAAACGCAAATGGCCGAATCCGAATATTATCAAACCGAACATCAAAGGTTGCTACTGCATCTGGCGCATAACTGAACATACCCAGCGTTGGTGTCAGCGTTGACCAGGTTGCGCGCACCGTGTTCAGATCACCCCCTTCGCGCCAGCGAATGGTGCGCAACGGCGATCCGCTGACACCCATACTGAATTCATAGTCACTCACCACACCGCCGGTGATGGCGCTGGCGCTGACCACGTTCCAGCCGCTTGCCCAATACGCAATGTTCTTGCCGCTGGCTGACATCCCTACCAGATTGAGATCGCTCCCCAGTCCAGCCTTGAAGCTTGCCGGACCGGTGACAATGCTCAAGGTCGTATCAATCGCCAGATCTGAGGGTAGATTCAACATCCACATTTGGAGGAAGAAGGTGGCCGGTTGATACTGGTTTGTCGCGTTGGTCTGACCACTCAGACGAAGTTGCCCACCCGTCTCAGTGATAGTGTAGGAGCTGCCGCCAGGAGTTGACCAGTGCGGCGCCAGAACACCATCAGAAAAGTCATCGAAGAACGCAAAGACTCGCTGCCCATTGCTGGCGCTGGCGCGCAGCGCATTGCCGTAGGTCAGCGTTATGTCACGCGAACCAACGGGAAGATAGGGGATCTTCACCCACACGCGCGTTGCCGATGTGCCACACCCACGTTCAAGCCAGTAGTCGAGCGAGCCGGCCTCGTCGTGCCAGCGCAGATCGCCGCAGTCGGCGCGCAGCTTCCCGTCAGCAATCAGACTGGCTGTGTCGAGCGTGATGGCAACCGGGTAGTTGAACAGCGGCGCCCCGCTGGTATTCGCGATCGTTATCTCCCGCTTCCAGCCAGTCTCGCCGGTCGCAAAGCGATGTCCGGTCAGCGTCAGTTGCGCGCCGCCTGATGTCCACGTGGTCGATGGATTGACACTGAGAAGCGTCAACGGCTGCGGCGAGACCGAGGCGGTGGTCGTATACCAGTCACCATTCCCCAGGCGAATCGCTACCGGTTGAGTCGTAGTCAACCCAGCCGCGCTCACCACACATTCACCGGCAACGCGATGCGTGGTGTAGTCGGCGTGATTGACGCACGCTGATGATGGCAGACCTGAACCGATGCGCAGCGCGAAGTCGAGCGGCAATTTGCGACCAGGCGGCAGGTTTTCGATTGCGCACAGCGCGGTCACGCCATCGGCTTGAATCTGGCAGCTCACCTCGAGCGCGGGCAAATCCTGAGGACGAATCAGCGCGCCAGCCACCCAAGGCGTTCGCCCATGTTCCAGCGCGCCCTGATCGGGAGCGTTGATCGGTTGCGCCGGCGGATCCATAAACGGACTACCCAGATCGACGCCGGCATCCACCGCCGACGAATACGGACGGAGCGCATAGTTGCGCGTAGCGCGGTCTGCGAAGACGGCATCGCCGGCAAAGTTACGATCAACGGTCAATTGTGGATGCGACAACCCAAGCTTCGCGCCGATATTGTTGATAAACACTGTTCCGGTGAGGTTTTGAGGCAACCCATTCAGATTCGACTTTGCATCCGCTTTAATCTCACCGTCAACGGTGTTGTTATACACGAAACGATTGGCTGGCGCGCCCGCCATTGAAGTGACGATAGTGCCATTGACACCATACGTAAAAATACCAGGTGACGTAGTATTCCAGACAATATTGCGATACACATAGAAATTGTAGGTATCGTCATCCAGATAGATGCCGTGCCCGCCGTAATATTTCAGGTTGAGATCGAGTTCAGCCCAATTGTCATGCACCCAGTTGTATGCAACGACTGATCCCTTGCCGTCAAGCCCCCATCCATTCACCGAACCGCCATCGGTGACCTGGAGATGAGACTGGTAGATGTCGTTATGCGTTACGTTGAAGCCGGGACCGAGATCGACCGCCGAGCGAGCAACATTGAAGATCGTGTTCTGAAAGAGATGGTTACTGTCTGCGCCACCTGGATTACTTTGCCCCGTCGCTCTTCCGGTCACGCCAACTGCGCCGCCCGCATAGCCAGCATCGCGCAACACGTTGTTGTAGGCCAGATTGCGCTGACCGGTCAATCTGAGCAGCTCCGCCGCGCTATATGCCAGCACACTGTCGCGCAACACATTGTCGTTGCCGGCCAGATCGATACCGAATGTACCGTTTGTCCAGAACATCGGCAAGAGCTGCTGAAAATGCCACAGAAATCGCATGTCGAGACGTTGCAACAGTAGATGATGCGACTGCGCATTGGTGCGGATTGTCGCCGCGAAGATGTTCAAGCCATCAAGGACGATATGCGAGCGGTCAGTCAGATCAAACGCCCACAGACGGCGCTTCATCTCAATGGTATGCGCAGTGGGTGCAGCGCTGTTGGGCAACCACAGGTACAGCGATTGATCGCTCTCGTTGTAGAACCACTCACCTGGCGCGTCCAGCGCCATCAACTTACCCCACAGGTAATAGTAATTCCCCCCCTGCGGACGCGCCCATCCGCTCAGGTCGGTGCGCGTCCCGAAAGCAGCCGGATCGGGATTGCACTGCAGCCGCGCGGATCGGGCGCTGGCCGAAGAGGCAACCACATCGCAGGTCGCAGTATTCCAGTTGTACCCCGGCCCGAAAGTGATCCTTGCGCCGGCCCAGGCGTTATCGGCAAACCCGGCCAGATCGGCATCGTAGTAGATAGCGTTGTACTGGTCAATCACCTCAGCGGAGTCGGCCCGCGCTTTGTCGGCATTTGCCAGCCGGGTCACCCGATCGATCGGGATATTCGGCCAGCGCGCTACCGGCATCATCATGCCATCAACCCATACCTGATTGTCGGTCACCTGATTGGGAGTGCGCACATTGAGACTCCACGGGACGGTCGCGCGATAGATGGCACCACTGTGCAACGTCCACGGCCCGGTGATAACATCGGCGCCGCTGATAACAACCCGTTCATTCTGGTACGGTTGAAATGTGATCGGCGCGCCGGTCACCCCACTGGCTGCCGGTCGCACCGTTTCGCGATACACTCCCGCCCGAATATCGCAGGTATCGCCAGCCGCTGCCACGCTGGCGCACTTCTGAATGGTGCGGAATGGCTGCGTCAGCGTGCCGGGATTGGTATCTGCGCCGTTCGGCGCCACGTAGTGTGCCGTTGCAGCGCGCGCAGCGGGAGAACGCAGAAAGAGCGAAACCCACCAGCCAAAAACCAGAGCGCCTGCGGCGAGGTAGCGAAGAAGATGGAACGCTGTCATAGTGTTGGTTTGGATGTGTGTGCAGGGTGATGCTGATTCCGGTGAAGATTGCTGATTGTCGCGTCGAAGAGGGAATTGCCGATCGGTTAAGCGCAGAGAAAACGGTGATCGTCGAGGACAATCTTTGTTTAGTTGCTGCTGCGCTATTTACTAAACGTTTTTCCAATTGTAACGTATTGTAACGCACTACCGGTGCCGAATGCCGGGCAATGAATGCTCGAATGCGGGTGACGGTGACACTCCGCAGCCGTTACAACGGCGCGGCTTCTTTGGGCAACCCGCCCACCGGCGAGCGTATGCCCCAACGGGCTTGTCCAGCCCGGTTCAGGATGGTGATGGCGGCGTTGTGGTCTCGATCAAGCGAGAGTCCACAGCCACAATCAATCCAGTGATCCGAGAGGGAAAACGACTCGAAGACATGCCCGTATGGGCTACCTTGTTGCCAGATGCCGGTTCCGCGCCATGGTCGTGATGCGGAGGTCGTCAAGCGCGATACGGTCGTCGCGCGCGATGAGCCGATGCGCCAGGTTGTTCAGGAAGTCCGTGCGGGTATTGGCGATCCGCTCGCGAGGACGCTGAAGGCGCAAGACGGCCTTGCCCCTGCGCGCGCTGCCCGTCGTTCGGCGGGCAACGCGCCGTTGCAGCACCCACGCCGCCATCCCGCCCGGTTGTGGGCAGCGGGATGGCAGCGACTGCACACGCAAAGCAGACATACCATGTTCCAGCGCGGCGCGTGCTGCGAACGGTTTTGATCTTCCCGTCGAGCGGGCGATGCCAGCGCGCGGCGGGTTCTATAAGGTCAATAATATCAGTCGAGGCGCGGACCAGAACGAAACCGGAAAGCATTCACCCTCGCCATATGCTACAATCATAACAAAAAGCCAGATTGTCGTCAGGAGTCCATCCTATGCCCTTCAGCCACGGCCACGCGCTCGTCATCGGGGTCGGTTCCTACCAACACGAACCGCGCTTAAACGTCCCGATCACAGTCGCTGACGCGCAGGCAGTAGCGAGCGTATTGCGCGATCCCCGCTTCTGCGGCTACCCGGAACCGCAGGTTACGCTACTCACTGATACCGAAGCCACCCGCAAGAGCATCCTCGCCGCGCTCGACAACCTCGCGCAGCGCGCGCAATCCACCGATACAGTATTCATCTTCTTCAGTGGCCATGGCGAATACAGCGCCGATCGAGTCTACCAGTTGACCACTCACGATACCCGCATGACCGAGAATCGTGAAGTTATCCATGGCACGGCCATTAGCCAGACGGAGCTGATCGAGCGTCTGCGCGCCATTCAGGCCGGGCGGCTCTTCCTGCTGATCAATGCCTGCCACGCCGGCGAACTCTCGCCGGTGCTGAGCGGCAGCCCCTTCACAGGCCAACCGCTGCCCCAGAACGTTGCCAGCGCAGCGCTCGCCACCGGCAGCGGACGGTTCATCATCACCGCCTGCCGCGAAGGGCAGGTTGCATACATTGGGCCTGGCCCCCTTACCATCTTTGCCCAGGCCCTGACCGACGGTCTGCGCGGGCAGGGTCTAAGTGGCCGGGCAGGCTATATCAGCATTTTCGATCTCTATACCCATCTCTATTTCGCCGTTCGCGAAGCGGTTGAGCAACACGTTCCCACCGCAATGAAACAGATATTCGGCGCAACACAGGAACCAGAGTTAACCGCGCTCAAGGGAGTTGGCCCCTGCCCGGTCGCGCTCTACCGCGGCGCAACCTCACCCGGTGACTTCCCAACCGACCACACCCTACCCGACCGCGCCGCAGTGCGCTGGGTGAAACCGGATCGCAGTCAGTGGGCATTACAGCAGATCGGTGATCGCAATGTTAATGTTAGCGATTCCGTTACCAATAGTCCCATCATCACTGGCGACAACAACATCGTGGGTAACATCACTACCGGCAATGTGAGCGGTACCGGCATCGCCATCGGCCATCAGGCGCAGGCCCGCGCGTCGCAGAGCGGCAGCGAGTAAGTATCACAGCGGCCTTGCATCGATCTGCAAGGCCATTCAAGCGCCTCGGCAAGAGGGTGAGGTTGACAAAGCAGACCAGATCGGCGTCGCGAGCATATTCACGCCGATCGCCCACCTCTCATCTCAACCGCGTTAGTCATCGTGGATATGCCCCTCTCTGCTTCTCCCCGGCAGCTCAGAGACGCGCAATCTCGCGCTGCCACATCGCTGACGCTTGCGCATATCTGTTAAACTCAATACACTATTGTTTCAAAAGCGCGCAGCGCAAATCAATTCTCACCATCACCGCCCGATACAGGTTTGGGAGATCCGTCCAATGACACAACAGCACAACTCACTCCAGGGAGACATCCGCGCCGGCGATACCAGCGGCAAGGCTATCGCGATTGGACATCAAGCGCAGGCCATCTATCAAGAGATCTTGCGCCCCTTAACGGTTGACCTCAGCAATCTGGTGCGATCGCTCGTCGAACACTACACCGCCATCTTCGGCGGGCGCGATGCTGAACTGGCGGCGCTCGATGCTTTTCTCGCCGATCCGCAACACCCCTTTGCGCTCCTGGTCGCTCCCACCGGCCTGGGCAAAACGGCGCTGCTCGTCCACTGGATCGCGCGGGCGCAGCAACAGCAATGTCAGATCATCTTCGTGCCGATCAGCATTCGCTACCAGACCGCTGACGAACAGGTGGCGCTGCGTATGCTGGCGCAGGGGCTGGCTAATTTCCACAATGACCTGGAGCAGTTTCGACAGTATGAACAGACTCCATCCGCGCTGCGGGCGCTGATCGCCGACTATTTGCGCCGTCAGCCTCCGCCAGAAGCGCAGCCTCTGATAATTGTACTCGATGGCCTGGACGAGACGACCGGCTGGCGGGTTGCAACGCTGTGCGCCGCGCCACCGCAGCCGGGGTTGAAGATCATCGCGGCAGCGCGGCAGCGCGCTGATATGAATTACGACGATTGGTGTCACCATCTCGGTTGGGATCAGGCCCTGGTCATGCCGATCAAACTGGAGGCACTGAGTCGGCAGGCGATTGAGTGCCTGCTGAAGCAAAGCGGGGTAGTTCAGGACGGTGATCCGTCTTTCATAGAGCAATTCTACCGTGTCAGCGAAGGCGATCCGCTAACCAGCAACCTGCTGATCAAAGCGCTCCGCAGCGGACAGATCACCCCCGCCTCGTTGTCGCAACGCCCGCCTGGTCTGGAAGCGTTTCTCAAAGATTGGGTAGACACATTACGCCAGCGACGCAAGGCTGATCAGTCCATTCGCGAACTGCTCGCGCTCTGCGCCGCAGCCTACGGACCGCTCAGCAGTGACGATCTCCAGGCGCTGGCGCCGGAAACCTTTCGCGAACAGAGCGAGATCGTTGATGCCGTGCGCGACGATCAGGTTGCCCGCTTCATCATCACTGTCGGCGATCACACCTACGTCTTCAGCCACCAACGCCTGCGCGAAGTCTTCCTGGAACAGATCTACCCGCCACGCGATCGCGAACAGTTGCGACAGCGGCTCATCGCTTACGGCAAAGACTGGTATGCCAACCGCCATCGCCCCCTCCCGGTCTATCTGCGCCAGTTTTGGGTCACGCACCTGCGAGAGGCGGGTGAGTGGGAGACGCTGCAACAGGCGCTGACTGAAATTGCGCCGACGGCAGACGGCGCGCGCGCGCTCCAGCCCTGGCACGCTGCCCGCGTCGCCGCCGAAGGCAGCGACACCGGCTACCTGAGCGACCTCGAGGTGTTGTGGCGCCACGCCGAGGAAACCGGCAACCTGGCGCTGGCATTGCGTTGCGCCCTGATCACCGCCAGCCTGCGCAGCCGCAATGGCAACCTCCTGCCAGCGCTGCTGGCCAAACTGGTGCAGGAGGGCACCCCAGAAGGGCGCTGGAGCGCCACCGCTGCGCTCGAAGCCATCGCTCATATGCCGGATGCCCGACGCCAGGTTGAATGTCTTAAAGCGCTCCTCGCGGCTGGCATAGAGCTATCCTGGCCGCGAGCGCTCGAGATTGCAAGCGCGATCCCAACTCAGAAGGCCCGCG
>NZ_CAKZNK010000092.1 GCF_937129525.1 uncultured Chloroflexus sp.
TATCGACTATCGCTCTCCTGGCAGATGGCTGGGCGCAGCAGCGCTGCGCCCCTACCCCCGCTCCCGCTCCACCTGCCATTGCCCGCACAGCGCCGGCTATCGGCTATCGACTATTTACAACAAAACGGTTTTTTCTGGTATCATCCCCTTGACAAGTCAATGGTATCATGGTATAAATCGAATTAGTAATTCGTTTTAGTAAGATTATTCAGGTCAATGGCTGACCACTCTCGCTCAAAACGTAACCGTCCGCCGTCAATGTACGACGTTGCCCGGCTGGCTGGTGTTTCCCAAACCACGGTTTCTTTCGTGGTCAACAATGTCGCCAGCGCCGCGATCAGTCAGGAGACGCGCGATCGGGTATGGGCTGCCATCCACGCGCTGGGTTGGCGTCCCAACGCAATGGCGCGCGGTCTGCGCACCCGTCATTCGCAGACCCTCGGCCTGATCTCTGACGAGGTGGCGACTTCGCCGTATGCGGTGCGTATGATCCTCGGCGCGCAAGAAAAGGCTTGGGCGGGTAGTCAAATGTTACTGGTAGTGAACACGAGTGGCCAGCGTGATATTGAGCAGACAGCGCTGCAATTTATGCTGGAACGGCGGGTAGAGGGGTTGCTATACGCCACAATGTATCATCACGAGGTTGTGCCACCGCCAGAAATAGGGTTAGTGCCCGCCGTGCTGCTCAATTGCTTTGTGGCCGATCGCTCCCTGCCGGCCATTGTGCCGGATGAGCAACAGGGTGGTTATACCGCCACTGAAGCCCTGATTCGGCGGGGACATCGCCGGATTGCTTTTGTTAACGAGACCATTCCGATGCCGGCTTTGTTTGGCCGCCTGGAGGGGTATCGGCAGGCGCTGGCCGATTATGGTTTGCCGTTCGACCCGACGCTGGTGCGTCGCTGCCATTCAAATGCTCAGGATACCTTTGCTGTCGTTCGTGAACTGCTCGAATTGCCCGATCGGCCAACAGCGATCTTTTGTTTCAACGATAAGATGGCGATGGGTGCTTATGACGCTATCAAGCGAGCAGGACTGCGCATTCCCCAGGATGTGGCAGTGATCGGTTTCGACAATCTTGAGCTAATTGCCGCCCAGCTTTACCCGCCTTTGACAACGGTGGCTTTGCCGCACTACGAGATGGGACAGCGAGCGGTTGAGTTGTTGCAAACCCTGTCTGCTGGCGAGCAGTTACCGCCAATTCAGCATACCATTCCCTGCCCGCTCGTCGAACGGGCTTCGATATAGACGTTAGCCGTTATTCATCGGCAACCTGAATGAGAAAGGAGGTGCCGCAGCTTTTTTTATCGCGTAAAGCCGTTTTGTCAATGGTGACCGTTGTTGAACAGTGAGGAGATGGAACAATGCATCGTTCACGTATGATGCTGGTGGTCACAGTGATGACCATCGTAGGTTTTGTGCTGGCTGCATGCGGTGGTGGTGATACGACTCAACCCCAGGCTGGCGCCACGACTCAGCCGTCCGCTGGGGAACAGAAGCGAGTAACTATATTGGGCGCGTTCGGAGGCACTGAGGCCGATGCTTTTGAAGAGGTGATCAAGGTCTTCGAGGCGGCAAATCCCGATATTGACGTCGTCTACACCGGTGTGAATGACTTCGACACTCAGATTGTTGTGCGTGTGCAGGCTGGCGATCCGCCAGACATTGCCGGCTTTCCGCAACCCGGTGGCGCGGCTCGGCTGGCTGCCGAAGGCAATCTTGTGCCGCTGTGGCCTGAGATCATTTCTTTGATCGATCAGAACTATGCTCCGTTCTGGAAAGAACTGGGCACTTTTGGCGGCACGCCTTATGGTGTGTTCCATCGCGTCAATGCCAAGGGCTTTATCTGGTACAACAAGCCGGCGTTTGAGGCTGCCGGTTATACCGTGCCCACCACGTGGGATGAGCTGAAGGCGTTGACCGAGCAGATGAAGGCCAACGGTCACACGCCCTGGTGCGAGGGTATCGAGTCAGGCGCAGCAACCGGTTGGAAAGGCACTGACTGGATCGAAAATATCATGCTGCGCACTCAGACTACCGCGACTTACGATCGCTGGATCGCAGGGGAGTTGCCGTTTAGCTCGCCCGGAGTCAAGCGCGCGTTTGAGATTCTGGGTGAGGTCTGGTTCACCGATGGCAACGTTTATGGCGGTCGGCAGTCGATCGTGTTGACCAATTTCGGCGATGCGGCGACCTTCCTCTTTACCGAGCCGCCGAACTGCTGGTTGCACTTGCAGGGCAGCTTTGTCACCAACTTCTTCCAGGATTCGGTGAAGGCCGATCTGGACAACAAGGTTGGTCTGTTTGTTATGCCGCCAATCGATCCCAACGTGACACCGGCGCTTGAGGTTGGTGGCGATGTCTTCGTCGTGCTCAAGGATCGCGATCGGCCAGAGGTGCGGAAGTTCATGGAGTTTATGGCAACCGGCGCGTCAGCCACGCCGTGGGCGCGACTCGGTGGCGGTATCTTCCCCCACAAGGATCAAGACCTGAGCGTCTATCCAACCTCAATCGAGCGCCAGGTTGCCGAGGCCATCCTTGCCGCGCAGGCAGCTCGCTTCGACGCTTCGGATGCGATGCCGGCTGCCGTTAATGCCGCTTTCTGGAAGGGTGTGACCGACTGGGCCAGCGGCAATCGCGATCTCGATACGATGCTGGCCGAGATCGATGCGGCGGGACAATGAGTTAGAGACTCTTATGCGGCGGGTCGCCACCCGATCCGCCGCGCTCTTTTACCATAACGTTGTGATCTGGCAACGTTGAGACATCCGTTGCGCCACCAGTGTTGTGCAATCCCGTTCACTGTAACGTTTGGTCTGGCAATGTTGCCACGCAAGGAGGAGTTTCATGCGACCAACACGGGAAATAACCCGCTCCCCCGCGGCAAACGGCATTGGCGCGTTTCTCTCAACCACGATTGGCCGCTTGCTGGTTTCGCTATTTGTGCCTGCCGTCACCTTTCTGGTGTTGTATCAGGTCTTTATCTTCCTGCGTGATACGCAGATCCCCCAATGGATCACGGCAATCATCGCGATTCTGTGGGGTGTTGGCGGTGTGTTGGCGCTCTTCACCATCTCAAACTACGTCATCGAACAGCTTGGGCCGGCCTGGCGACGACGCCTTATTCCTTTCGTTTTCGTGGGGCCGGCGCTGGCAATTTTGACCTGGTATCTGGTCTTGCCAACTATCCGCTCGTTTATCGCCAGTCTGTACGATGCCCGCGGGATCAATTTTGTTGGTCTCGACAACTATATCTATGCCTTCACCAGCCAGGAGATGTTGCAGTCGTACCGGAACAATTTCCTGTTCTGGATGATCTTCGGCACGGCCATGAGTGTCGGTTTTGGCTTGCTGATTGCCGTTCTGGTTGATCGTACCCATCCGGTATTTGAGACGATCTGTAAGGCATTGATCTTTATGCCAATGGTGATCTCAGGGGTGGGCGCTTCGGTGATCTGGAAGTTTATCTACGAGTATCGACCGACCGGCGCAAATCAGATCGGGTTGCTCAATGGGATCATCACTGCGCTGGGGTTTGAGTCGCAGGGCTGGCTGTTGTTGCAGCCGTGGAATAATCTCTTCCTGGTGATTATTATGGTCTGGCTTCAGACCGGCTATTCGATGGTTATCCTTTCGGCGGCAATTAAAGGCATCCCCTCCGATCTGCTCGAAGCGGGTCGCATTGATGGCGCCAACGAATTTCAAATCTTTCGCAGCATTATCTTGCCCTCTATTCAAGGGACACTAATCACGGTCACGACGACAATCATTCTCTTTACCTTAAAAATCTTCGATATTGTCCAGTCGATGACCGGTGGAAATTTTGGCACACAGGTGATTGCCAATGTCCAGTATGTGCAGCTTTTCCGTCAGGTACACAACGGTCGCGCGGCAGCGATTGCGATTATCCTGCTGCTGGCAGTGTTGCCGGTGATGTACTACAACCTGCGTCAGTTCGGTAAGCAGACGGAGGCCTTCCGATGACCAGCACAACTTTTTCTGCCCCTCGCCACCGCCCGCGGATTCGTTTTGGCACGGTGATGGTCTACGTGGTGATGATCGCAATCACTCTGTTGTGGATCACGCCGACCATCGGCTTGCTGGTGAGTTCGTTTCGACCCGCTGACGATGTTAAGACAAGCGGTTGGTGGACGGTGGTGACAAACCCGGATACGGCCCGGTTTACACTTGATAACTATCGAGTCGTGCTTGGTTTGCCTCTGCCGGATCGCCCGGCGCCGACCGGTGGTAGCCGCGTTGGTATGGAAGTCGCGCTGCTCAATACGTTGACCGTGGCGTTGCCGGCGACGATTATTCCAATCTTAATTGCCGCGTTTGCCGCTTATGGCTTCGCCTGGATCGACTTTCCTGGTCGGCGCGCGCTGTTTATTCTGGTTGTGGCAATGCTGGTGGTGCCGCTGCAAATCTCGCTGGTTCCGATCCTGCGCGACTACGTGGCCTTGCAGCTCGGTGGTACCTATCTCGGTGTCTGGCTGGCCCACACCGGTTTCGGGTTGCCACTGGCCGTCTATCTGCTCTACAACTACGTTAGCACCATCCCGCGCGATATTTTCGAGTCGGCGTTTCTCGATGGCGCGACTCACTTCACCATCTTCACCCGCCTCATCTTGCCGCTCTCGATGCCGGCATTGGCCAGTTTCGCTATCTTTCAGTTCCTGTGGACGTGGAACGATCTGCTGGTGGCGCTGGTCTTCTTAGGCGCCGAACCGCGCGTTCAGGTCGTGACCCAGCGTTTGCTGAGTCTCCTCGGGCAGTTCGGGCAGGATTGGCATCTGCTGACTTCCGGCGCGTTCGTCTCGATGGTCGTGCCGTTGATCGTCTTCTTCTCGTTGCAACGATTCTTCGTTCGCGGTTTGATGGCCGGTTCGGTGAAGGGCTAGGTGCTGCGGATCATTAATTAGTGCTTGTCTCGCTCAAGGAAGCAGGCGAAGCCCGGCCTGGGTTACTGCGCCTGCTCCTGGCTTGTATGGTGAAAGAGCAATCCTGTTTCGCTCTGGCAGAAAGAGGTCACCAAAGATTTATGCTCAACGATTGCCATCGTCCTCGCTATCACTTTTTGCCACCGGCCAACTGGATGAACGATCCGAACGGATTGATCCAATGGGGTGATACCTTTCATCTCTTTTATCAGTACAACCCCGCTGGGCCATTTCATCGGAACATTCACTGGGGACATGCGACCAGTCGTGATCTCATTCACTGGCAGCATCAGCCGATTGCGCTGGCGCCAACCCCTGATGGCCCGGATGCCGATGGCTGCTGGTCGGGGTGCGCAGTTGATGATCACGGCACGCCTACGCTGATCTATACCGGATTTCGTCTGCCCGAAACACAGCAACCTTGTCTGGCAGTGAGCTACGATGGCATGGTCACCTGGCAAAAATGGCCGCAGCCGATCATCTCTGCGCCACCGCCTGACCTCGATCTGCTCGGTTTTCGCGACCACACCATCTGGCGCGAAGCCGGATGCTGGCATATGCTGATCGGCGCCGGCATTCGCGGCCAGGGCGGCGCTGCGCTGCATTACAGCTCCCACGATTTGCGTCATTGGAAGTATGAAGGGCCATTACTGGTTGGAGATGCCGGACAGTTCGAACCAATCTGGACGGGCACGCTGTGGGAGTGTCCCGATTTCTTTGCGCTGGGCGATGATCATGTGCTGATCTGTTCGGTATGGGATCAGCGCCCCTACTACACTATCGCCATGCAAGGTTCGTATGGCGATAGTCGGTTTACGCCTCATACCATCCACAAACTCGATGCCGGTGATGTTCATTTTTACGCGCCGCAGACTGCGCTGCTCCGCGATGGTCGCCGGATCATGTTTGGTTGGGCGATGGAGGGGCGCAGCGAAGCGGTGACACGGGCAGCAGGTTGGGCTGGCGTGATGTCGCTGCCGCGCGAGGTAAAACTGGCCAGTGATGGCTCCCTCGTGACCATACCGATTGCCGAGGTCGAGCGGTTGCGCGGGGTTGCCACGCAAGCAGCGCCCGGCTACGTGTCGCCGGGCGCGCTGCAATGGATGGCGATCCAAGGCGCGCATCTTGAGCTTGAGTTTATCGCCCATCCGCCGGCAAGCGGGTCGTTGAGCATCTGGCTGCGGGCCAGTCCCGATGGGAGCGAAGCGACGATTCTGCGCTACGATACCGATACCGACACGCTTACGCTCGACCGCAGCCGCTCAGCGCTGGCGGGTGAAGTCTGGCGCGACTCGCATCATTGCCTGCTGCCGCTGACCGTCGGCGAACCGCTCCATCTGCGTATCTTCCTCGACGGCTCGTTGATCGAAGTATTTGCCAATCAGCGCCGCTCGATCACCAGCCGCATCTATCCATCGCGGCCTGACAGTCTCGGCGTCGCGCTGCTGGCAGAAGGCGGGCGCGCCGAAGTTGTGGCGCTCCGCGCCTGGGAGATGGCCGGGATTTGGGAGTGACAGGGTCGGGCTGGCGAGAGGAGCGCGACAACTGTACGCAGTTGTCGCGCTTTCTCTACGCTGCTAATGTTACCGCTAAAACGTCCACCACACCCAGTGATACGATGTCACCGGCAACGGGCGCGGCGGCATTGGTGAACCGGGTTTGGGCAGTTTATTATTCTAGCGCCGCAGGGCATTGCTCGCGCCGTGCAGGTGCGCTTGAGCAATGTCAAGCGCTTATACCTCAGAATGCCTTGATCTGGAGGCGCGCGCTCGATACCTGCCAGGGCTTCGCTAAGGCGTTCAAAGCGCGCGTCATCAGCGCCTAGAGCGCTGCTGGAACTGCAACAGAACGTGGAGATCGATCTGGTCGGGCAGCGCGCCTCACCCACAATAACCACCGCGAGCAGGTGGTGGCGCTGTCCGAGGCGATCACCAACTAGCGGCTCGGCTGAGCGACACGCCGGAGATTGCTGCGGGCGCAATCGATAGTGGCGGAGTGGCAGCTTGCGCCAAATCTAGCCACTGAGAGCGCGTCCACAGCGGAACAACGCCACGGTTAGAGCAATTGCGCAAAGACCGGTTTGAATGCTTCCAGATCATCGAGATTGTCTTGCAGAACACGATAAACGATGCTGCGGTCGATGTTCAGATAGTCATGCACGAGGATGTTACGAAAACCAATCATTCTGATCCAGGCTTCCTCTTGAGCAGAATCGATCAGACCCGCTTCGCGCAGCCGACGAGGAATGTCGCTATACCAGTCAATCGTTCCTAAACCTTGTTCTGCAACGACATGATTTCCCAGATCGTTGAGCGACTCGATCGCCAGTTGTAGAAACCGCTCTGCGCTCCCATATCGTTCGGGGTTACCGACAAATTCATCGTATGAGTACCGCTGTAACTGGCGCAAAATAGCCAGATACTCATCCAACTTTTCCAGCCTTTTGCGGATGACTTCGGGTCTGACCATGCAACACTCGCTGTTGGTACGCCTTGCGTTGGACATCCAGGTAGGGTCGAAAATCCAGGAACTGGCGCGTGATCCTGGAAAAATACGCTCCCCGGTCAAAGTCTTCGGTCTGATAGATGACGCGATTGTGACGCACAACCTCATGCTTCAACACAATATCG
The DNA here is from genome assembly GCF_937129525.1 of uncultured Chloroflexus sp. Taxonomy (GTDB): domain Bacteria; phylum Chloroflexota; class Chloroflexia; order Chloroflexales; family Chloroflexaceae; genus Chloroflexus. The sequence goes on from NZ_CAKZNK010000092.1 coordinate 7,571, forward strand.
TCCGTGTCGAGGACAACCAGATCGACCCGGCAGAATCCGGCCCGAGCCAGATCGGTTAGGATGTCGATACGGGGAAGTTCGCCAGCGCCCGGTCGCGGGACAATCGCCAGATCGAGATCGCTTTCGGCATGGAGCTTGCCGCTAACTGCTGATCCAAACAGATAGACTGCCTGGATCCCTGGGTATTTCTTAAAAATGTCAGGCAATTGTTCCAGGGTAGGGAACATTTGCAACCTTCTAATGTTGAATGTTCAACGTCTTCGGCGTTGTACCTTTACCACTTCGCATGATACCACAGGCATAGATGTTAACATTCCACCTGCCAAAATCCTTGCAGTTGAGACGTGATCCCTGGTGCGTTCAAGGTGTGTGGCGCTGGCGACATCCATTCACGTCCTTACCTGCCTTCATCTTCACGTGCAGATAAGGGGTGTAGAGGCAAAGCGCGCGCCATCCTGCCGTTGATCTCCCTTAGGTGCAGCGATGATGGCGCAGCATACCTTCCGTACATTGTGGGGATTGCTGCGGCTGCTGACTCGCCTTCTCCTCATGCTACTGTGAGGACGCGATGTTTTCCCCCCTGCGCCCGCGCGCGGGCACAGGGGAGAGGACGACTATCCCCTAAAACGTCCACCACACCCAGTGATACGATGTCACCGGCAGCGGGCGCGGCGGCATCGGCGAATTGGGTTTGGGCAGTTTATCATTGAGCGGATTGACGGTATTACTCCGCGCATAGATGTAGGCCGGCTTGCCCGCGTTCATATCGAAGGCGGTCTTGACCCAGGCCTGGGCAATTGTCAGTTGGGCCCAGGGAAAGTCGATGCCGAGAAATGACGGCATACGCATATTGGCCGTCAGTGTCCCGCCGAAGGCAACATCGGCCATGTTGCTATTGAAACCGAGCAACATATGCGCCCCTTGAAACGCGCCGAACCAGCGTCGAATCGGTTCGCTTCCCGATGCGTATCCCTGCACGCGCAACGTCTGACACGAGGCAAAACCGACCCAGCGGAGGCTCTGGTAACGGGCATTGGTGCCGTCAAACCAGGTGCTATCTTTGTTTGAGCCTAACGAGATACCGCCTGGACCACCGTGCCCGGCGTAGTAGACAAAAGCGGCCCGATCGACACCGGCCGTGCAATCGATCCCACCGAGACTGCAATCGCGCCAGTCGCGTTCCCATGCGTTGTTGTTGTACCACAAGAAGCGCGAGCTGTAGCCTGCCAGGATCATCCCAGACGAAAACCCGCTCACATCTGGTATTACTGCAGGTAAATCGGAGCCACCCGGTCCGCTAGGCGGATAATCCCAAACGCCTTCAATGCCATAGGTATATATGGTTTGGGCCAGTTCTGCCGTCGGTAAGGCGGTCGAACTACTGCCAGGGTTGGTTACGACTGGGATGTATGTGAAGCTGAAATTCGGTGTCAGGCTGATGCTGGCTTCGCGCTGAAAGCCGTTGTTGTCGGTTACGCGCAGAATGATTGTCACTGCATCCGGTGAGGTTTCGCGGATCGTTGTTGGTAACGTGGTTGAAAGGTTGACACTGCCAGGATCGCTAAGTGTGGTCGGGTCGCTGAGCGGTGTCTCATCACCGAGCAACCACTGGTAGGTGTACGGCGCAGTGCCGCTGGAGATTGAGCCGGTCAGATTGATCGGGCTGGCGGCATTGAACAGGCTGTTATTAGCCGGCGTGGTGATCGCGACACTGGGAGCGGGGCTGTTACTGCCTGTTGCGGCGAGCGGGATCGAGAACGAGCGCAAGACAATCTCGTCTCCATTCGGCAGGGTCACCGTGATATTGTCGAAAACTGCCTCAGGCTCAAGAATTGTTTGCTCGCGCGAGGCGTCGTCAACCATGTATTTTAAGACCGGCTCAGGAACGTTGACAGTGCCATTTGGATATGCGGCTCGAACCTGATCGGCCACTTCATTGCGCACCTCGGCGAGCGAGCGCACCGGCGTTTCACGGACATAATCCAGGCTCCGCCCGTAAAACGGCATTGCCACAGCGACCAGGCCGGGGATGGCATCGTCGAGTGAGTCACTGCTATTGCTCAGCGGTGTGGTACCGGTGGTATCGGTGGTGGTGAAGAGAAGTGAGATGTGGCCGCCGGCGCCTCCGATCTCGATAAACTGGTCGCCGCCGAAGCCAAACGGCACCTCTACCACGACGCCAACCACCGTTTCGCTCACCTGTCCCGGCGTGCCGCCTGAGACCGGCGCTTGAGCTGCCCGAATCAGCGTGGTGCGCCCGAAGTCCTTCGTCGAATCGCATGCTCCTGGCTGCGCCCGGGTGCGCGCCGGATAGTTACTCAATCCGTTTCCTTCCAGCACACCGTCGTGACCGGCAAAATTATTGTTAACCAGGAAGAGACAGGCGAGCCGTTTGGCCGCTTCTTCATTAACCGATCCGACTGGCGCCGAGAAATCGAGACCGTCGATGTCGTAGGCGAAGAAACCGCCTGACGCCGCATATTGGGTCAGGACAGTGCGGTTTGCTTCGTTTAGCCGGAAGAAGCGTTGTCTGTCGTTGAAGGTGTCCTGGCCGGTAGCTGCGGCGCGCCCAACCCCTTCCAATCTGCCGCCCAACTGCTGAGTTGTGTCATTGCTGACAGCTAACCTGGTGAGGCGAAAGATGGGTAAACGAAGGGTTTGCGCCGGGGCCGGCGCCGCCGGCGCCAGACTTGCGCAGAGCAGACCGATGAGAAACCAGATTGGCATGTAGTGAACCGCGCGCTTCATGATCAACCTCCTTTGCAAAAAAAATAGATACCATTCGCATTGCCTGAATACAGTAAATGGAGGAGATCATAGAGGCGTTATATTCAGACACGCACGATCTTATACGCAGATCTCACCGGAAAGTAGCGCGATAATTGTCCTGATTTATGAAATCAACAACATAACCTGTGTTTTTAACCAAAAAGTTACTTTCTAAAAGTTTGTGCTCACTATCACAACAACTGACGCATTCATGCTATAATCGCACTACCACAAGATGGAAAGGCCTTCCGTTGCGGGAGTTCAACCGAAGGAGAAAAACGATGGCTAACAGCTTTGGCGCTCGCTCGACGTTAACCGTCGGCGATCGCGTCTATGAAATCTACCGCCTTGACGCACTCACTGCCCACGGCATCAATCTGACCCGTCTGCCCTACTCGCTCCGCATTCTGCTGGAAAATCTGCTCCGCCACGAAGATGGTCGCACCGTCACTGCCGATGACATCCTGGCGCTTGCCAACTGGCAGCCGCAAGCCGAACCCGAGCGGGAAGTGGCTTTTATGCCGGCGCGCGTGATTTTGCAAGATTTCACCGGCGTGCCATGCGTGGTCGATCTGGCGGCCATGCGTGACGCTATGGCCGAGCTGGGTGGCGATCCGCGCCGGATCAATCCGTTGCAGCCGGTAGAATTGGTCATCGACCACTCAGTGCAGGTTGATGCGTATGGCTCTGAAGCGGCGTTGTTGATCAACAAAGACCTTGAGTTCCAGCGCAATGTTGAGCGCTACGCTTTCTTGCGCTGGGGTCAGACGGCCTTTGACAACTTCAAAGTCGTGCCGCCGGGCAATGGCATCGTCCATCAGGTCAACCTTGAGTATCTGGCGCGCGTCGTCTTCACCAGCGATGAGAATCCGCGCGCGCAGGGCGCAGTGCAGGCCTACCCCGATACTCTGGTCGGCACCGACTCGCACACCACGATGATCAACGGCCTTGGCGTGCTGGGTTGGGGTGTGGGCGGTATCGAAGCCGAAGCAGCCATGCTCGGTCAGCCCCTGTCAATGTTGATCCCACAGGTGGTTGGCTTCAAGCTGACCGGACGGCTGCGCGAGGGTGCAACCGCCACCGATCTGGTGTTGACCGTGACGCAGATGCTGCGCAAGCTTGGCGTGGTGGGCAAATTTGTCGAGTTCTTTGGCCCCGGCCTGGCCAACTTGCCGCTTGCCGACCGGGCAACCATTGCCAACATGGCGCCAGAGTATGGCGCAACCTGTGGTATCTTCCCGGTTGACGACGAGACGTTGCGCTATCTGCGCTTCTCTGGACGCAGCGAAGAACGGGTCGCGCTGGTCGAGGCGTATTTCAAGGAGCAGGGTCTCTTCCACGACGAACACACCCCTGAAGCCGAGTATTCAACGGTCATCGAGCTTGATCTGAGCGCGGTCGAGCCGAGCGTGGCCGGCCCCAAACGACCCGAAGGTCGGGTGCCGCTAACCGAGGTCAATCGCACCTTCCACATGGCCGTGCCGGCAATTGTCAACCCGAATCAGCCCGATACCGCGCTATCGGCAGCCGATTTTGCCGCTACCGCCGTGGAAGTTCCCGGCGCCAATTACAAACTGCACCATGGTTCGGTCGTTATTGCTGCTATCACCTCCTGCACCAATACGTCGAACCCGTCGGTGATGGTGGCCGCCGGCTTGCTGGCCAAGAAAGCGGTCGAAGCCGGCTTGACGGTCAAGCCATGGGTAAAGACATCGCTGGCGCCCGGTTCGAAAGTGGTGACCGAGTATTTGACCAACGCCGGCTTAATGCCCTACCTCGAGGCGCTGCGTTTCCACACCGTCGGTTACGGATGCACGACCTGCATCGGAAACTCCGGCCCGCTGGCGCCTGAAATCAGCCAGACGATCGAGCAGGCCGGATTGGTCGCCGTGTCGGTGTTGTCGGGCAATCGCAACTTTGAAGGGCGAGTGCAGCAGGACGTTAAAGCCAACTATTTGATGTCTCCGCCGCTAGTTGTGGCCTACGCCATTGCCGGTCGGATCGATATCGATCTGGATCGAGAGCCGCTAGGGATTGGCAAAGATGGCCAGCCGGTCTATCTGCGCGACATCTGGCCTTCACAGGCTGAGGTTCAGCAGACAATCGAGACGGCGATCCAGTCTGAGATGTACCGTCGCTCATACGCCAGCGTCTTTGTTGGCGATGAGCGCTGGGAGAACATTCCAGTGCCGGCTGGCGATCAGTTTGCCTGGGATCCGGCCAGCACCTACGTGCGCCGACCGCCCTACTTTGATCGGATGAGTCCAACTCCGCCAGAGCGAGTGGCCGAGATCCACGGCGCGCGGGTACTGGCCTTCCTCGGTGACAGCATCACCACTGATCACATCAGCCCTGCGGGCAGCATCAAGGTCAACTCACCCGCCGGCAAATATCTGATCGAGCATGGGGTCGCGCCAGCCGATTTCAACAGTTACGGCGCGCGGCGCGGCAACCACGAAGTCATGGTGCGCGGCACGTTTGCCAACATTCGCCTGCGCAACAAGCTGGCGCCGGGCACCGAAGGCGGTTTCACCACCTACCTGCCCACCGGCGAGGTAATGACAATCTATGATGCCGCGATGCGCTATCAGGCCGATGGCACGCCACTGATCGTCATTGCCGGCAAAGAATACGGCAACGGCTCATCGCGAGACTGGGCCGCCAAAGGCCCCTACCTCCAGGGGGTCAAGGCAGTGATTGCCGAGAGTTTCGAGCGCATTCACCGCTCAAATCTGGTCGGCATGGGGATCGTGCCACTGCAATTCATGCCCGGCGAGAGCGCAGCCAGCCTCGGCTTGACCGGCCACGAGGTATACGATGTGATCGGATTAGCCGATGCAATTGCCAGTGGCTTTGCTAATGGCCGCATTCTGACCGTGCGGGCCACTGCCGCTGACGGCACTGCGCGCGAGTTCCAGACCCGCGCGCGGATTGATACGCCGCAAGAGATTGAATACTATCGCCACGGCGGTATCTTGCAGTACGTGTTACGCCAGTTGCTGGCCGAAGACAACGCTGCGTAGAGCGCCTGACCCGGCTGAGCGTGAGGCCGGTCTCGTAGCGGCCCCTTACCAACCATGCCCCCTCAGCAGCACTGAGGGGGTATGCGTTTGGCGACAAACGATGACACAGCCGATCACTCATGGCGACCAGCGTGGCAAACCGCGCGTCACCGCAGTGCGTTCGATGATCCTTGGTAGGAGAGACGGGATATTTGCTAAGTTTATTTTAATGTTTATAATACGATATTGTCTCCATGCTCCTGTACAGTTTTTTGACTTTACATAATAGTGATTTTATGACTCGATCTTTCATCTTTAGCGGCCACGAAACGTTCACCCTGCGAAGTAACTGGCTTAAAAAAGCCTTCGATCTACTGCGTACCTATGATGACCTTTTTAGCCGTGAAGATGCGTTCGTTCTGCTCGGCGTTGGCAAAAACATGGCGCAATCGATTCGGTTCTGGGGATTGGCAACCGGTCTCTTCGAGCGTGTCGATCGAGGCGAATTCCGCGCAACACAACTCGGTACCGACCTCTTAGCGGACGATGGATGGGATCCTTTCCTGGTAACTCCTACCGGGCGCTGGCTGATCCACTATCAGCTTGTGGCAAGGTCTAACTCGCCGTTTACGTGGTATTACACGTTCAATTTGCTTAAGCGAGGTGAATTTACTGGTCATTCGCTTCGCAATTCAATAATAGACTACGTTTCCCATCGTAGTAGTAAAATTGTTTCAGAGTCTACACTAGATCGTGATATTGATTGCATGCTCCGGTGTTACATCCGACCAAATATTACCCGCGCTGGCGCTAGTCAGTCTGTAGAAGAAGTTTTGCATTGTCCACTCCATGATCTCGGTCTTCTTCAAGCGTTACCTGATCAACGCGGCTATCAACTGACAAGCGGTCTGCGCGCGGATGTGCCGGACGAGCTGGTGGTGCTGGCTGCGCGTAACCAGGCCATCTCACTTGGACGATCAACACTCTCTTTTAACGATTTGGCATACGGTGAAAAATCACCTGGACGAATCTTCCGCTTTGATGAAGATAGTCTACTGAGTCGCCTCTTCCGTTTTGAAGAGATGACGAATGGCCTGGCCGCTTACAGCGACAGTGGTGGTATTCGCCAGATTGTATGGCGTAATCTTGAGTTACTCGATGAACGAACACTCCTTGTAGCCGCTTTTGATCGAGAAAAAGCGTATGTCTAAACTTATCTCTATTGCATCACGCTATACTCGTTCGGTGCATATTAGATATGATTTTCATGATCTCCGTCATTATCCCAAGGGTTATCTAGTTACACCGCTTGTTCGGCAGACACTAGAACGCATTTTGCGAGGTTTGCATGCCGGGAGTCGAGATCGCGCATTTTCTGTGATCGGCCCCTTTGGTGCTGGTAAATCAGCGTTTGCGCTATTTTTAGCTCATTTCTTGCAGCGAAACCAGAAAAGGCGCCAGCAGATGCTGCACGATCTAGACACTGTGGTAGAAGATGCGTGGCTTACGGTGCCCTCGCTGCTTGCCGTTCTAACACCAGGTAATAACAGTTCGTTGCGACGCGCTGTTGTGCAGTCGTTGCTGGATGCGCTGGAACGATCACGTTTGTCAACGCCAGAGATCAAACAATTCCGCCAGCATCTGACGGCATGTATCCAAAATGAGCCGCTTGATCCGGTCACTACTGCCGAGCTGGTAGCGGAGGCTGCGCGATTGTTGAAAAGTGAGGGCACGTATGCTGGCATTCTTCTCATCATTGATGAGTTGGGTCAGTATCTCGATTATGCCGCTCATCACGACGACGAACGCGATCTCTTTGTTTTGCAGAGCCTCGCTGAAATGGCAGCTCGCAGTGGCGATACGCCGGTGGTGGTGGTCACTATTTTGCATCAAGCTTTCGAGCATTACACAGCGTATGCAGGTAGCCGTCGCCGGCTCGAGTGGGCGAAGGTTCAGGGGCGTTTCATTGATCTAGCATTTCAGGAGCCACTCAGCCAGATGATCCGGATGGTGGCAGCCGCTTTACGACCCGCCGTTTCTGATCCGTTGAAAGCGCAGCGTGTTGCCTGGTCTGAGCGTATCTCGCCCATCACGGAAGAGCTGGGATTGCGACCAAACGAAATCGCTGCGGATGAATGGCGGCAAATTATTGCCGATACGTTTCCGATTCATCCAATGACGCTGCTTGCTCTCCCCGGTATTATGCGTCAGCTTGCGCAAAATGAACGAACGCTTTTTTCCTTTCTTGCTTCTGATGAACCCTGGGGTTTGCAAGATATATTGAATCAGGCCCAGCAAGGTAATTCCGTGCCAATCTATCGCCTGACGCATATGTTCGCCTATGTTGAAGCTAATCTTGGCGCAGGTCTTTTCACGCGCGCTCGTGGTCAGCGTTGGGCCGAGCTGGTGGAAGCGCGGGCAGAAATCGCTGTCACAGAAACCCATCTTCTTGATACCTTAACCGTTATTGGTGTGCTGAATGCGCTGGAGCGAGCTGCCGGTTTGCGTGCCTGTCAGGCACAAATTTCGTTTGCGCTCACCGATCATCTTGCTGATGAGCAGGTCACGTTGGCGCTGCGTGCTTTGCAGGATCGCAGACGCATTATTTATCGACGCTATCGTGATAGTTTTGTGCTCTGGGAAGGGAGTGATCTCGATCTTGAAGAACTTACTCTGTCAACTCGACGCAGATTGAGTGAGCAGTTATCCGTATGCCAGCTACTATCCCGTTATGCCGATACAACGCCACGCATTGCCCATCGACACAGTTATCAGTCGGGAGCAACGCGCGTATTTGCGGTTCGCTACGTCGATCTCAATCAGTGTCGTGAAGGTCTATCGTCAATCCCAAACTATGATGGTGAGATCCTGCACATTGTGCCAAATGATGAAGAAGAGTTAGCGCAAGCGGAACAGTGGGCAACCGATCCGGCGCGAATTGATGAAACGGCGCGGATCGTAGTTTTGCCGCAGCGCATCCACGAGTTACGTGATGTCACTCTTGAGGTGGCGGCACTGCGCGCGCTTTTGGAAGAGAGGGAAGAACTTGAACATGACCGGGTGGCGCGGCGTGAAGTGGCAAGTCGCCTACTTGAAGCAGAGCAGGTATTACAGGAAGCATTGAGAAGAGCATTCAACCCACAGAGCCGCTGGTTCTATCGCGGCCAGTCGGTTGCGCTGACCAATGCTCGCCAGATTGATGAACTTCTATCACAGGCGGCTGACATCACCTACCGGTTGTCGCCTCGGATCTGGAATGAACTCATCGCGCGAGATACGATCTCATCAGCAGCAGCCAAAGCTCGCCGCAACCTGGTTGAAGCGCTTATTACCCGCTCTGATCAAGCGTTGCTTGGGATTATAGGTTATCCTCCAGAGCGTGCTATCTATGCCAGCCTCTTCCAGCTCAGCGGGATACATCGTGAAACAACAGATGGCGCATGGGAAATCGGGCCGCCGCCATCTGAAGACCCGTTACAGCTTCGTCCGGCATGGAATGCGCTGGAAGAAAAGTTGCACAGCTCGGAAAACAATCCTCTACCGCTAACAGAACTGTATACGTTTCTCCAACGACCACCTTACGGCGTCAAAGCTGGGATTATTCCTCTTCTCTTCGTCGCATTTTATGTCGCGCGAGCTGGAGAGGTGGTCTTCTACGAGCATGGTAACTACGTGCCTATTCCCGACATGGCGATGTTTGAACGCTTACTGGCGCGACCTGACTATTTTGCTGCGCGCCTTTGCCAGGCAAAGGGAGCGCGCCGTGCCGTGTATCAGCAGCTCGCTGCCACGTTTGCGCCGCAGGCATTGCAGCAACGAGTTCAACCTGCCCTGCTTGCGGTTGCAATGCCATTTCTCCGCGTTTACCACCGTTTGCCGTCGTACAGTAAACATACGAAGCAAATTAGCCAGCGCGCGCAAGCAATTCGGCAAGCGCTAGGCGACGCACGCGCACCCGATGAATTGTTGTTTGAACTACTTCCACAGGCTTGCGCAATAGTGCCCTGGAAATCGACTGATACGATTGAGCAGGAGCAACTTCGTGACTTTATTAATCAGTTACAAGCAGGCTTGCAAGAGTTGCAAACGGTGTTTCTTAACCTCCGACGTGACATTATCAATAGCGTGATCACAGCGTTTGCCTTGCCGGACAATACGGCGCAAGCGCATCAGGCGTTGCTTCATCGTTATCAGCGTATAGCAGCGCTAACGAATGACCCACTTCTCCACTCTCTCGGCGCGCGATTGGAGACAGCTCAGCCTGATGGCGAGTCGTGGGCAATGAGTATCGCAGCGCTTGTTATGAAACGACCGCCAGAGCAATGGCAAGACGGCGATTTGCCCGTGTTCCGCGCAGCTATAGCCGATCTGGCCCGCCGGTTTCGCGCAGTCGAAGCGTTGATACTTGCCGCAAGTCATCAGGCAGGAGAAGATAACCTTCTTCGCATTGCAATTACGAACGGAAAGGGGGAAGTAAGTCGCGTTGTTCATCTCCGCGCCGATAATGAAACTCATCAGCTTCGTCGCGAGCTACGCGCGGTGCTGGAACGTTACCAGACGCTCAACCTGGATCAACGCATTGGTTTGCTGGCTGAGATGCTGCAACATCTTGTAACCGATGAACATGCTTAAAAGAGGAGTTGCTGATGGCAACCGAGACTGACATCATTCGTGAGTGGGCAGCGCGTCCTGGTCGTCATATTGTGAATCTTAGCGGTGGCAAAGATAGCACTGCCCTTGCCATCTATCTCCATGACAAAATACCGCAGATTGAATATGTTTTCTGCGACACGCACAAAGAACTGCCAGAAACCTACGAATATCTGGATCGTCTGGAAGGATTTTTGCAGCGTCCTATCATTCGCCTCAATGCCCAGCGCGGATTTGACCATTGGCTTGATATGTATGGCGGGATGCTACCTTCCGCGCAGGTTCGCTGGTGTACTCGCAAACTGAAGATCGAACCATTTGAAGCATTCATCGGCGATGATCTGGTCTGGAGCTATATCGGTATTCGGGCAGATGAAGGTCGAAGCGGGTACATTTCAACGAAACCTAATGTGCGTCCGGTCTATCCATTCAAAGAATTGGGCATGACGATTGCCGACATTGAGCGTATCCTCGAAATGAGCGGCTTAGGATTGCCGGCATACTACTCCTGGCGCCAACGGAGCGGCTGCTTTTTCTGCTTCTTTCAGCGAACCGGAGAATGGATAGGCTTGAAAGAGCATCATCCCAATCTGTTTGAGCAGGCGAAGGCGTATGAGACGGAACGAGGCGGGGAACATTTCTACTGGCGTCAGCGCGAAAGTTTGGCTGAACTGGAACGTCCTGAACGCATTGCGCAGATCAAGCGCGAACACGCTATGCGGCTGGAAACAGAGCGCAAAAAACGCCCTAACCGACCGCTGATCGAATTGGTTGGAGCGGCTCTCGATGCCGAAGATGACGAGGTTGGATGCGATATTTGCCATCTGTGAGGTGGTGGCATGGCACGTGTGCAAAATCCATTCGTTGATTATCTCAACCGATACACGACCGCTTCGCCAAACCATGAAGCCGCTTTCGATGAGTATATTGCGGCAGCGCAACCACCTGCTGCCGGCCCTCTCCGGTTGCAAACCAAAATTGAGCGATTCTTACTCGAAGTATATAACAAAGACCGACCACCCTCTGTAATTCTGACCGGTAATGCCGGTGATGGCAAAACCTATTTATGTCGCCAGGTATTGCGGACGTTTGGTTCTCCGCAGGTGTCAGATTTGTTGTGGGAAAGTCTTGTTGATCGTCCGATTGAGCGCAATGGAACGCGCTTGTTCGTTGTCAAAGATCTCTCAGAATTGAGTGAAGAAAAGGGGAAGGAGATTCTTGATCGTTTGGGTGAGGGATTAAATAATCCGGCAAATCCTAATCGATATCTCATTGCCGCAAACGAAGGTAGACTGCGGCAATTGCTTTCAGGTTTGCCCCATCGAGGAGAGTTATCTCAAACGATCAATCATCAGCTCGAAAATGGCGCGGAAATTACCAACGAATCCTTGATTGTAATCAACCTAAATCGCGTCGCAACCTCAACATTTGTGCCAGAAACGTTGCGTTGGATGACTGATCCGCGTCACTGGCACGACTGTCAGCAGTGTCACGCGCGAGATAAATGCCCGATTCGGTACAATGCTGAGCAATTAGCCAATAACGAGATTGTTAGTCGGGTGCAAACTCTGTATCAGCTCTTGGAAGCTATTGGCGAACATCTAACTGTTCGTGACATGCTGATCCATTTCGCATACACCATCAGTGGCGGCCAAACATGCAGAAAAATCCAGCAGGCAGGAAGTGATTTGTCACAGTTTGTCTACTACGAAAATATCTTTGGACGAGCTGATGATGAAGGGTTTCGCCGCAAGTCACATCTTACCCAACTCCTGGCCCGGCTGCAGATCGGTCAACATTCCAGCTTTGAAATTGACGAATTTATTTTGAGTGGAGGGAAAACATCTGACGAGACGTTTATCCATCAGAAGTTGTTTGGCGAGACAATCGATGTAAACTTTAAGCAGTTTAATCAAGACCGACGCGCATATCTCGAAGGAAGTGATAATTCGCGAGCGCAAGACGCGCTCAAGTGGCTACCGCATTGCCGACGTAAAATCTTTTTTACTGGATCGATCCATCACTATTACCGACTCTTACCGTTTCGGTTCTTTCAAGAATACCACCAGCTCTACAGATCGTCTGGAGAGAGAATAGACGAACAAACATTACGCTTGTTTGTTAAGGGCTTAAATCGGGCTTTTTCGCGACTATATCTCCACGAAGATCAGCACCTGTATATAACCGCACAATATTTACATAGTGTTAATCAGCCACATCCGTTAGTGTTATTTAGGATACCAATTGACAATATTCGCCTGTTTTTTGACGAGACTGCTGCTGATTACATTGATGTCACTCGATACACACTCTGTTTAGATATTTCACCTCCGCGTACATCACAAAATCAGGAACCGCTCAAATGGCGATTGGGGATCTTGCAGTTTGAGTACATTATGCGATTAGCCGTCGGAGGAAACTTCGCAATTCTTGCCACGGAATGCGAGCTTGACATTCGACGGTTGAAGGATGAACTGATCAAACGGTTTGCGCCTACCACGTTGGATCAACATGTGGTCGAGTTCTTCATGCCTGCTCGCAGCAGGTATGAACTGCGCAGGTTGCGAATTAATGAACACCGGAAAATTGTCGCTGAGTAACTCAAGGAAAGTAAGAGCTATGAATGTCTACGGTCAGTTTCAGAGGGATGAAAAATACCCGCTTGAGGCGCTTATTTGGGGGCATCGCCTGCGTGATAATCAGCACTGGATTGAATATTTGCTCGAATTTCTCAGCGTGTTAGTTGGATACGACTACAGTTTTGGTCGAGGTACACAGCCGCACCAAAAATATCGAATTCCCAAGAGATTGGGATTGCGTAGATTTATTTTCTATGACAAGTACGAGAAGACACAGGATAGCCGAGATGATCGCGCTGTCAAAATGCTCAGAGAGGCTTTAGTAAATAAGGTTGAGCAAAACAAATATGATGCTGAAGCAACATTACAGCAGATCCAGGTGTTATTGCGATCATTTGCGGTTATTGAGGATAACCGGTCTTGGTATGCAAAAAGTCTATTTCCTGCTCACGAAAATTTGCTGCTCTGGGAAGCGTTACGCAAGAGATCAACGAAAGATACATACCGGGGGCCTGTTGACCATTTTTCTGCTGATGATCTGGACGAAAGTATCGAGTTTAATGCCCGTAACTTCTTTGCGCGGGGAGGTGAACTCTACTACTTGATCATTTCTGCTGGCACGGAACACGACTCTGAGCGACGTGAGCGCATTGCGCGTAGCCTGTGGCGGTTACTCACCGAGCAAAATCAGTCTCTCGGTGAACTGGCCAGCCTGATTGATCAAACTTGGCAGGAACAAAAACAGTCACCTGACAATGATGCTCAGGGTTCGCCTGGCTGGATACCTGATCCTGATTGCAAACTGTATCAACAGTTTGCCGAAGATCTCGATATTTTGCTTGATAATAGTCTGGATGCTCTTGAAAGCCTGGAATTACTTGCGCATCTCATTTGCTTTCACGTTATTCTCTACATTTACCATCGCGCTCATCCTCAACATGATCCGAGTCTCTGCCAAACTGGCAAGTGCCTTGATGTCTGTCGTCCTGAGTTGCTGATTGATATTCCCGGCGATGAAGAAAGTCAGAAGGTTCGCTCACTTTCAGCTAATCAACTGCGTTTGCATGAACAGTGGCAGGTTGAACGTGTCAGACGCTATATCAAAGCAAAGGTGGAAGCGATAGCTAAACAGACTCCTCCCGATCAATTTCTCGATCAGATTAGAGCGGAAGTTGATCGCTACTTAGGGGGAATTCGCAGGAAGGGGCGAGAACAATTTGAAAAAAATATGCAATCCTTCGAGCCGAAGGTTCTGGCAGGTTATACAGCGCACATGCTCGATCAGGTAGTTGAATCGCTTGATGAAGTCATGGGTAGGAACTTTCGCGATCACTTCGTCAGCGTTCATCGTCGTCTTGGCCGATCAATCGGTCTGATTGCGCCATTGCGAGGGCCGCAACCTCGTTTCGTACTCGGTGATAATTTGCTTAAGACGCTTACAATGACTGTTATTCCTGCCGGTAAAACCATGACGTTTGGCCAGTTCCTTGAAACGCTTTACGCGCGTTACGGGATCATCATTGGTCCAGGCGAGGCGCGCAAAGCACAATTTTTTAAGCGGAGCCGGACAAATGAGGGAGTCTTTGCTCGAAATCGAGATCGGTTTTTGTTGCGCATGAAACTTGCCGGGTTGTTGACCCAATACTCTGATGCCACGGCTATGGTTCATCGACCATAACATCAATGGGGGCCACAATGAAACCAGAAACCGATCAAATTATTGCTCGAGCTGTTATTCGTTGCATTAATACGATCCAATCATCTAATCAAACAGGTCGTTTATTTATTCGTCTCGAGGATTTCAGTGCGTTGGTGTATCGACAGATCCTCCAATTTATTAAACGTTATCCAAACATCATTGCGCGCACTATCGAGCCTATTCCGGGCTTTGAGAGCTTTGCAATCGAAGATGGTCGATCGGCTACCTGGTATCGCAATCATTTAGAGTCTGGCAAGACGTTGTTATTGATCTTTAATCGACGAACTAGCGATGCGCAGAGTCTCAAAGACATCTATACCATTAATAATGCGACATTGATTCGAGAGCAACTTGAGGATTTAATTGAGGCAAGTATTCAACATTACCAGTATAATGAGGTTGAAAAGGAGATACTTGTCGCTTTTGTTGGTAAAACTCTTAAAACGATTGGAGTAGAACCGCAACTTCATGATTTGGTTGGGTTTTTTGTTGAAATAGATCTTCTCTTAAGTGATAATAATGACATTGAAACTGCGATTGCTATTTCGCTTCCGCATCTAGGTCTTTTCCGTTGTCGTAGATTGGCGAAATCTTTGTTCGATCACCGCAGTCGAAGCCTGCTGCGAGAGATATACCGCGCAGCGCGTATTGGGCTGGAAATTATAGATGAAAACCAGCAAGAAAAGTTGTTGGATAACCTTGCTGCCGCTGAATTCAGTAATGAAAGTGAAGTAAAAGGTTTGTCTGGCGCAGAGAAAAGGCAATTACTTCGCGATTTTATCAATGGCGCATTGGCCAATCAACCCGAACAGCTCAAACGTGTTCTTGAAATAGACTGGGAAGAGGTACAGCAAATCATAAAACCTCGCCGACGCGCGGCCACGAAGGAGCAAGTTATTCAAGAATTGCGGGAGGTAAATCAAGAATTATCGTCACCTATCGAAGAGATAGATATGTTGATTGATGCGATAGAGCGAGATGTTGATCCTGGAACACCACTTATTGAGGCGGTCTTGCAAGTAGTGCATGCACAACTATCACCTGAAGTGCGCGCTGCTCTGCGTCGTTTGATGCGTCCCCGTGACACTAAAAATGCCGATTTTCTTTACGGCTTGATGACCTTACTGGTTGAGATGTATCACCTCTATGGGCAAGACCGATCCGCCAAATTGCGAGTGTCAGTACAGTTTAAGCCAACGGATAAACGATCAAAGAAGACAAGTCTATTCGAAGCAGCGCGCGCTTTTCAGTGCGTGTATGGTGGCATTGAGCAGTTTATGCCGACAATTCACTGGGATCTAGATCAGTTGTGGAAGATAGTAGCGGATAGACAGGCCATCGAAGATGAGGAAGATGCGGAGGAGCAGGAGCGTAAAGTACATCTTCAGTTTAGTGTTACGCTCGAACCGATGGATCGTCAAGCCCGCCCTCTTGCCAAAGCAGATCTTTACTGGGAATACCGGGCTGATAGTCCAGTTGCAGCAACCGCCCTGGCACTTGAGAGTGAATTATCTCAAACTCAACAGACTCTGTTAGGTCCCATATTTGATACGGGGTTGACCGCGCTACGCATTCCGGTCTACTCTTCCTACCAAAATATCGACAAGATCGATGATCTTGACTTGTATCAGCCATTCCGAACACTCGGACGATGGTTTCAGAATGCTGGCAACCTGCGAGATATGCTGCAGGATATCTGTCGTGAAAAAGGTGTGCGAAAGGACATTGTCGATCCGATTCTGGAATCTCTATCCAAATTAGAGCAGGCATGGGCAGCTTTCATTCACGCAGCGCAAAGCGGCCTTTTCAATGAGAGGGTTGCATTACTGCTAGAGCAATACAAGGAATTTCTCCACACCGCTCTATCAAGTCTCACAAAAAGCCAGTATTTGCCGCTATACCGCATTATCAACCGCGCCTGGATGATAAGTCCATCTTCGCCTGACTCTTGGGTAGTCATGCCATTGATTCACCCTCTCAAGCTGGCCTGGTGGCACAATCGCGCGCGCGCATTCAATAATTTGGTTATGCGTATGTTCGGCAGTGATGAAGCGGAGCATGTGCATGTAATAGATCACAAGATCTTGCAACGTGAAATTGGCGCTGCCTACAGCTCGCATCATATCCCTCCGGCGCTTAGTGTCGCAGACAGAGGTCTACAGGGGCAATGGTTCACGGCTTATGAGGAAGTGCAGGGATACGAACTGTTCCGACTATATATTGATCCATCAGAAATGGCTGGCTTTAATATTGCCGAATTAGCTGAAGATGAACAAGATATAGCGCAAAGTCAGGCAGTAAATGTCCTGGTCAGTGTTGTGCAAGATTATCTAGCGACATATCCATTTGCGCGCGACGGTCTAACAATCGTTTTTCTCGAGTGCAAACACTCTGCGCTACCGATCATGATGCTGGAGAAGCTTGATCAAATCAGCAGAAAAGCTCCTTTACTACAACAGCTTCATGTTACTGTTCATACTTCTCGGCATGGCGCGACTATTTATCGGCGAATTGATCAGTGGTTAAATGGGGAAATGGCGCGAACAGAGCGTGAAGGAGCCGGATACTTACCGAGAATCACCGTAGATGTGATTGAATGCTCATTGCAAGACGTGATTCGCCAAGTAGCACCGGCAGATCTTGTTTTATTGGTCGACTTTTTTACCCACAATAGTCGGCGCTTGAAAGCGAAACTTGAACAATATCAGGAAGAAACTCAAGAAAGTATCATTCATGCTCATCAGATCAAGCCTGAACCATTTGAAGAAGGAGAAGCTTTCCGCCGCCTTCGCTTAACATCGACGGCAAAACCGGATATTCTGCGACTGTTTTTGTTGTGCCAATACGCCGGTACGCTGTCCGCAGGTGAAAAACTACCAACTGTCGATCAAAATATTAATCTCTATTCTGATCTGTCACTGGAACGATGGCAGGACCTGATCGAACAACTTCACAATCACTTCAACTGGGTAGTTTGTTACGATGAGACAATCGATCGCTTCTTGTTACGAGCAGCCGCTCAGGACAAGATACAGGTTATTCGTTACGCGCTAGGCTTAGGGGTGCAACGCTTGCACCATTTGACAATCTCGTCTGCCGGTCGCGCGCAGGAAATAGTCGAACAACGACTGGCCTCTCGGCTCGAACAGATGTTGCCGACCTTTTCTCGCGATCAATGCCGGCAAATTGCCGGCCATCTGGCGAATAGAGCAAATCAGGTCTCCGGCGACATTGTATTGCGCGCGGCTGGTCCAGGGGTGTTTCTGAACGAATTGATCGGGTTAGTAGCGGCAATCTTTGAGACAGAACAGGTCTTTCGTCAGCAGTATCCTGATGGTTTGCCGGTTTGGATTCTGCTTGACGATTTTAAGCATTGGTTCAACCAGGAGAAAGTGCCAGACTTGCTCTTCATAGGTCTCAGACAAGATGACAACCAACTGAATGTAACACTTCAAATTATCGAAGCAAAATGTGTTAATGTTGATGCTGTAGAACCAGAGGCGCGCGATGCCAGGTTGCAGGTGCGAAGTGGTATCAGTAAGTTAGTGAGAGCCTTTGCGCCGGGTGGTTCTCATCTTGACGCGCCATACTGGTATGATCAGCTTTACCGGGCGATTGCCGGTAATGTGAGCCTCACCGATCGTACACGGGCGCTTTGGGAAGGGATTTGCGACGATTTGTACGCAGGCAATTTCGCGCTTAATGCCAGTGGTCATAGTATGGTCTTCTGCTATGATGGCCAGGCCGGTATTGTGAACGGGCCGGAGGTAAAGGAGTTCCCTGAAAGGTTTGCTGAAACGCCTGAGGTGCCGCTTTACGAACACCGCTACGGTCGTAAGGAATTGGTGACCGTGCTGCGTAACTTGATCCAGCAGACAAGCAGTATTGATGAGAAGCGAACGTTTGATTGGAACATGGATGATGGAGACAAAAAGGATCCTCTACCAACTACTGATCCCCTTTCCCCTCCACCCAATACATTGCCTGAACCGAGGCTCGTAGCTTCTTCCAATGATAACGAATCTTCAGAAGATAAAGAAATCCCTGGCCCACTTCCACCGGTTGATCCAGCCTGGCTGCAACAAAAAGCTGCTGAGATCGAATATGCCTTGCGTATTCGGAACTTCCAGTTTTACCCGATCAATATTGCTGATGCTGACCAGGGGCCGAGTATTATTCGGTTTAAGTTCAGACCAAAGCCTAATCAGCAGCTAAGTAAGATTCAGGCGCAAGCTCAAGATTTGGCTCGTGAATTGAGGCTAAAGTATCCTCCTTTTATCGATAACGTACCAGGAACCCATTTTATCGGAATTGATATTCCCCGCGAACCACGTGCTACTGTATATCTGCGTCCGCTTCTAGATCGATTACCTGAACCAGGACCTGCAGAATTGCCAGTTATTGTTGGCATGTCACCCGATGGGAGGCTTATCACTGAAGATTTGTCCGAATTTCCTCATCTTCTCGTCGCTGGGGCTACCAATTCGGGGAAATCAGTTTTTCTACGCAATTTATTGCTAAGCCTGCTATCTGTTTACCAGCCGGGTCAGCTAGAATTATTAATTATTGATCCAAAACAAACTGATTTTATCATTTTCGATCAGATTCCCCATTTACGTGGCGGCAAGGTTATCGTTGACATAAACTCTGCTCGCAAGGCACTGTTGGATCTTGCCCGTAGCGAGATGCCTCGGCGACAGCGGATCATTGCCAATCGGAGCATGAAGATCAAAACGTTTAATCAGCGCTACCCAGATGAGGCGTTGCCGCCAATTGTTGCAATTATTGACGAGTATGCTTTACTGAAGAACCAAATGGATCGAAAAGAACAGGAGATATTTGAGCAACAACTCAGCATCTTAGCCGCTGCAGCTCGCTCTGTAGGCATTCATCTGGTAGTAGCAACACAGCGCCCCAGTGCCGATGTGCTTACCTCAACAATCAAAGCCAATTTAGACGTGCGTGTAGCGCTACGGGTGGCTTCCATTGTCGATTCACGAGTCGTGCTTGATGCGCAGGGTGCCGAGAATCTGCTTGGCTATGGTGACATGCTCTTCCGCGGTTCTGATGGTAGGATAGTGCGTTTGCAAGCGCCATATATCGATGAGGACGAAATCAGTGAATGGCTGAAGGATCGGTTTGGCGAACGATAATCCTCTCCAACCCACTCACGCGATCCAGCGCGCCCTTCTCTGCCACGAGATTAAACCAGCGAATGCCGGGTCGTTGCGGGTCAGGTGTCTCTTCGGTAAACAACACGCGCAGACCGCTCGATTCGAGCAGGAGGGTAAGGCGGGCAGGTGGTAGCCAGGTGTAGAGCCGGCCATCGAGGGCGCGTTCACCCTCCGGCGGAGGTGTGCGATACGAGATGATCAGTCGTCCTGCCGGGCGCATGATCCGGGCCAGGTTGATCGTTGCGCTGATCAGTGCTGCTGCCGGTATGTGCATCAACACGGCGATGCAGAGCACGTTGTCGAAGCTGGCATCGGCAATTCCCGCCAGTTCGGGCAGTGCCGCTGCGCGCACTTCGATGCCGGGGTAGGCGGCGCGAGCCTCGGCGATCATCCCGGTTGATGGCTCGAACCCTACGGTTGGGAAGCCGCGCTGGTTCAACCACGCAACATCGCGTCCGCTGCCGCTGCCCACATCCGCTGTGGGTTTGCCCGGGTGAAAGAAGGTGTCAACCAGGCGATAGATCGCATCGGGGTGCAGGCTTCGTTGGAACGCTGCCTGCTGGCGGGCCAGCTCGTCATATGTTCGGATCGTTTGTGGATCGGCCATAGGCGTGATCTGCGCGTCGGTGTGGTTGTATCGGTCAGATTAGTTCAGTCCGAATCATACCATGCCACGCGGCGCGCAGGTCTGGAAGAGGCGCTGGTCGGATCGGCGGGCAGCAGTTTGTTTGAATACAGGCTCCACGCCTATGTCGTGTGGCGCAGGAGGGCAACTGTCTCGATACGAAACCGGGGCGGTCAGCGCGACCGCCCCGGCCAGCATTGGCGCGCGAGGATTTACCCTTCCAGTAGCAGCGCTTCTGGATCTTCGATCAGCTCCTTCACCTTCACCAGAAAGCGCACTGCGGTGCTGCCATCGATCAGGCGGTGATCGTAGCTGAGCGCGACGTACATCATCGGGCGAATGACGATCTGGCCGTTGACAACCACCGGACGCTCTTCGATCTTGTGCATGCCAAGAATGCCTACCTGCGGCGCGTTCAGGATCGGGGTGCTCATCAGTGAACCGTAGACGCCGCCGTTGGTAATCGTAAAGGTGCCACCCTGTAGCTCGGCCAGGCTCAATGTGCCTTCGCGCGCTTTTTTGGCCAGTTGGGCAATCTCTCGCTCGATTTGGGCAAAGGTCTTGCGGTCGGCGTCGCGCACAACCGGCACAACCAGCCCTTCATCGACGCCAACGGCGATGCCGATGTCGTAGTAGTACTTGATCACCACCTCTTCGCCCTGAATCTCGGCGTTGACGAGCGGAAAGGCCTTAAGCGCGCCGACGACAGCTTTGGTGAAGAATGACATGAAGCCCAGTCCGACGCCGTGTCGCTCTTTAAACGAGTCTTTGTGGCGGGCGCGCAGGGCCATCACGGCGCTCATATCGATCTCGTTGAAGGTTGTGAGCATTGCGGCAGTGTGCTGCGCTTCCACCAGGCGACGGGCAATCGTCAGTCGCCGGCGGCTCAGCCGCTGCCGTTCTTCACGCCGATCGCCATTCGTGGTGACACTAACCGGCGCGGGCGCAGGTGATGGAGTCGGTCGCGGTGGCGCAGGCACCGCTGCCGGTTGTGGTGGCGTTGGCGCAGTTGCCGGCGGTGGTGGCGGTGGTGTTTCAATGATTGCCGGGATGGCATGGCTGACGTGTACCCGTGACTCGTCGGCTTTGGCTGTGGCCTCGCTTGGGCCTGCGCCAGAGACCAGGCGCAGTACGTCTTCTTTCGTCACCCGTCCACCCGGGCCGCTACCCGGCACGGCGCGCAGATCGATGGCGTGCTCAGCCGCCACTTTTTGCGCTACCGGCGTTGCCAGCACCTCTGTTGCCGGCGCTGTCGGAACCGATGCAGCGGTTGAAGTGACCGCCGGAGCAGTAACCGACGGCGCTTTGGGTAATGCCCCGGCTTCGATTGTCCCTAGCAGATCGCCGATTGCCACCGTTGTGCCTTCCGGACAGGCGATGCTCGCCAATACGCCACTCTGATCGGCGGCAACCTCGAGATTCACCTTGTCGGTCTCGAGTTCGACGACCGGTTCGCCAATGGAGACTGCTTCTCCCTCTCGTTTCAACCAGCGCGCTACCGTCGCTTCAACAATCGATTCGCCTAGCGACGGCACTCGAATTTCGTATGCCATGCCGTTAACCTGCCTCTATCAGTGTAGTGAGCCTCTCCAAGCATTGTAGATATTCCACAGGCGGCAGACACAGCTTCATACAGATGACAGATCGCTCCTGCTCTGACTCGCCGGGCCTGCCGCGACGGTCGCAAATCGCTTATCGCGTCAGCGCCGTCTGGCCTGCGATAGCCGGAACCGGCGCGTCTGGTATATCGGCCACCGCTTCGCGCAGAATACGGGCCTGCTCGCGCGCGTGAATGCTATGCAGACCCTCAGCCGGACTGGCCGATTCGGCGCGTCCGACGTAGCGCAGCGTAACCCCTTCCGGCAACAGTTGTTGCAATCGCGGCCAGACAAACGTCCACGCTCCCATATTTTGCGGCTCTTCTTGCAGCCAGATCACCTCACGCAGATGCGGATACCGCTGCGTGGCAGCGCGCAATTCTTCCGTCGGGAAGGGGTAGAGTAGCTCGAGCCGCAACAGATCAACCCGACCAGCCGTCTTTTCCCATTCGGCGCTCGAGAGCAGGTCAATCGCCACCTTACCCGAACACAGGATGAGGCGGGTGACTCCTTCGGGAGCGGGAGCTTCGGCGCCCAATCCCAAGACCGGTTGGAAGCGATTGTCGGTCAGGTCGCGCAGTGACGAACTGCTGCGGGGATGGCGCAACAGGCTCTTGGGGGTCAGGATGATCAGCGGTTTGGGATCGGCGTAGAGTGAAGCGGCCTGGTAGCGCAGCAGATGGAAATATTGCGCCGCCGTGGTGCAGTTGGCGATGCGGATGTTGTCGTTGGCTGCCAGTTGCAAAAAGCGCTCCAGCCGCGCGCTCGAGTGTTCCGGGCCTTGCCCTTCGTAACCGTGTGGCAAGAGCATCACCAGCGACGGGTTTTGCCCCCACTTGGCATGACCGCTGACGATAAACTGGTCGATAATCACCTGAGCGCCATTGGCAAAATCGCCAAACTGCGCTTCCCACAGCACTAACGTGTCGGGGGCATGGCAGCTATAGCCATACTCAAAACCGAGCACGGCGGCTTCAGAGAGCGGGCTGTTATAGACCGCAAACGACGCGCGAGCCTGAGGAATGGCGTGCAGCGGAATGAAGCGCTCGCCGGTAACCACGTCGTGCAGGACGGCGTGGCGGTGGCTAAACGTGCCTCGCTCGCTGTCTTGACCAGTTAAGCGGATGGGTGTGCCGTCGGCGAGAATGCTGGCGAAGGCCAGTGCTTCAGCGTGCCCCCATTCGATGCCATTCTCTTCATAAATCGCCTGGCGGCGGCGTTGTAACATGCGCTCGAGTTTGGGATGAACGGTAAAGTTTTCCGGTCGGTCGAGCAGCGCCTCGTTGAGTTCGATCAACGTCTTGGCCGATACCGGGCGGGCAAAGATCGGCGGTCGGCGCAGCGGCTGCGGGTCAGGCGGTGGCGGGGCCGGTGGTAGCGAAGCGGCCAGACGTTGCCGTTCGCGCACCTTCTCGAATGCCTGCTGAAGCTTCTGCATCACGGCATCGACGCGCGCCTGCGCCTCTTCGCGCGTAATAATCCCGCGACGTTCGAGTTCACGCGCCCAAATCTCGCGCGCGGTCGGGTGATTGCGAATGCGCTCGTACATCTTGGGTTGGGTAAACTCCGGCTCATCACCTTCGTTGTGCCCCCAACGTCGGTAGCCGACCAGGTCGATCAGAAAATCTTTCTGAAACTTTTCACGGTAGGCCGAGGCCATGCGCGCTGCAGCGATGCAGGCTTCAACATCATCAGCATTGACGTGAACAACCGGAATTTCCAGCCCGCGGGCCAGGTCACTGGCATAGAGAGTCGAACGCGAATCGTTGCTATCGGTGGTAAACCCGATCTGGTTGTTGATAATGATGTGAATTGTCCCGCCAGTGTGGTATCCCTTCAAGCGGGAGAGGTTGAGCGTTTCGGCCACAATTCCCTGACCGGGGAAAGCGGCATCACCGTGGATCAAGATCGCGAGCGACTCCTTCTCATCCTCTTCGGGGAAGCCTGGCCGATGCCGACGCTCTTGAGCGGCGCGCGCGCGCCCTTCGACCACCGGGTTGATAAACTCCAGATGGCTGGGGTTGGGCGCCAGCGTAATCGGCATTTCGGCCACGCCACTCTCGCGGTAGGCCTTGCGCGCGCCCAGGTGATACTTCACGTCACCGGTCCAGCCCTCATATGTATCTTTGGTATAGTCGGGCGAGTGAAACTCGGTCAGGATCATCGAATAGGGCTTGCCAAGGATGTGAGCCAGCACATTCAAGCGGCCACGATGAGCCATGCCGATCACGACCTCTTTAGTGCCGGCAGTGGCGGCATTGCGGATAATTGCATCGATCATCGGGATGAGCATATCGCAACCCTCGATCGAAAACCGCTTTTGACCGGGGAAGGTTTTGTGCAAAAAGCGCTCGAAGGTCTCAACCTCGGTCAGGCGGTCGAGCAATTCGCGCTGCCGTTCGGCATCCATCCCGCCAAAAAAGCGCCGATCTTCGGCGGCTTCGCGGATCCAGGCTCGTTCGCGATAATCTTGAATCTGGTCAGTCTCGTACCCAATCGAGCCGGAATAGGCCTGCCGCAAACGTTCAACGCCCTCGGCGGCATTGCGCACCTGGGTGGCAATCGGCCCGCGCACAATATGCGCCGGCAGGGCCGCCAGGTCAGCCTGAGTCACGCCATGCGTGGCCAGCTCAAGACCGGGATCACCGGGAGGATCGCTGCCCAGCGGGTCGATCCGGGCTGCCAGGTGACCTAGTTCGCGGATGTATCGGATTAAGCGCGCTGCGCCAACAATGCGCGTCACGTCGAGTTGGGGTTGGCCGCGTTCATCAGTCGATGCCAGACCTTCGTCTGGCGGCGTCCATTGGGCAAAGAAGGCGCGCGTCGCTTCATCAACCGAATTGGGATCGACGCGGTAACGTTCGTACAATTCGATCAGATAGCCGGCATTTGGGCCGTAAAAACCATTCCATTCATTCATGCCTCGCCCGCTCCTTGGTCGTTTGATACCGACAGCCGGTTTTTTGTTAAGAATGTCACAAATAATGAATGATTGCGCAACACTTTGCGTTGCTCTGCCGCTTCTATTGTACCACGTTGACTGCACAGCGTTTCAAGGCAAAAAAACAACGCGGCCAGAGGCCGCATCGTCTTGTCGGAGCGACGAGAAGAGGGTGTAGCTTATGCGCCGGCAATCGCGTTGCAGGCCGCCGCAACTCCTAGCATGGCGCCAAGCGTGACCAGGACGGCCAAAAACTGGGCCAGCCGGTAAGGCATCTCGTAGCGCGTAGCCGGTCGAGAAACTGAGGTAATCCGCTCCCGCTGCATGTTTGCCTCACTTGTAACAGGTTACATGTTTTATCGTATATTGTCATGATATCCATTTGATATAATGCGTCACCAGAGAGAAATGCTTCCAACCGGTGGGGAAGATCTACCTGAGCGGTGATGAACGGCGTCAAAATTTTGCAAAATTGTTACCAAATTCGCGCTCCAAAAATGGTACGATAAGCCTCGCAACTGACTGACGTTTGCTTCTCCACAGGCGATCTTGCGATCGGTGTATGGCATATGGTCGCTGACTCAGAGATGCGACTTCGGCAGATTCGCGTGGATCCGAAAGTGTTTGGAGCGTGGTATGGGAGTTGAGACTGTCATCATCTTCTGCTCACTGCCTCTCATCTTGATCGCAGGTGTGATAGGTTTTTTCATTGGCCTGAGCGTGGCGCGCCGAGCCGATCCGCGCTCGCAATTCGCCGATCTGGTGCAATTCTGGCGGCAAACCCAACAAATTGATCAAGCTACCGCCGATCGGCTGCTGAAATTGTTGTGGAGCCGTGAGATGCCCCGGGTGGCAGAATCGGTAGAACTTGATGAGTCACGCCAGGTACCATCTACCGATGTGGCAGATGGTATACCCGCGCCGGCTCAACCGGTGCCAGAACCGATGTCGATGCTCGCGACACGTTCGGCAAGCGATGCGCCATTATCTTCCCTGACAGTCGAACCGATAGCGCCGCCAGATCGCGCGCCATTGCCGGAGGGTGGGAACGTTCCGGTTACGCCAGTAGATGAAAAGCCGTTCGTGGCTGCGGCTGATTTACCGGAAGCGAGCCGTGCCGATCGGCTGTCGCCATTCGTTGCCGCGCTCCTCTCGCTGGGAATGCGGCGGATGTTGCTTGCTATTGGCACATTTCTGGTTGTCGTTTCGAGTCTGGTGCTCGTGATCTTCAACTGGAACAGCTTCGTTCCTGTGACGCAGGTCGGGATTATCGCGGCATTGACAGCCGGTCTGTGGGGGCTGGGGCGATGGCTGGAGCAGCGAGAGGATTTTGCCGCTGCTGGCCGCAACTTGAGCGCAGTGGCGGCATTACTGGTTCCCGTTGTCGCCTTCTCTTTTACTCGCCCTGGTTTGCTGAATCTTGATCCTCCGCTCGCTTTCCTGCTGGTCAGTGGATCAAGTGCGCTGCTGTACACGATTGGCGCCTGGCTTTCCAGACGGCTTTTCTACAGTTTGGCCGCAAGCGTGGCAGTATGCGCCACGATGATCAGCTCGTTCTGGCAATGGAATGTGGCCGCGCTCTGGCAGCCGGCCTGGTCGTTTAGTTTGTGGTTGTTGGCATCGATTGTTGCCCGGTGGCTGGCGCAGCGGAGTGCCGTTCCGCTCGCGCTGGGGCCGCGTATCTTGCAATGGGCTGGCCCGCCGGTGTCGTTGCTGGTAAGCCTGAGCTTCTTTCTAGCCGATCCAACTGTCATGACCGCGCCAGCCACGTTGACGGCGCTGGCGTTGGGGGCCGTGTTCTGGGGTGGTTTAGGGTGGTTTGACCGCCAACCAAACTGGTGGTGGGCTACTGCGCTCATCTTGCCCGTGGCCGCGCTGGTAGGATCGGTCTTACCCAATGTCGGCCCAAACTGGATCACGCAAGGCTTTGCCGCGCTCGCGCTGGGATATGTTGGATTGGCCGCTGCGACCGAACGGCGCTCGTCTGGCTATGCTCTGCCGCTGCTGGCTGTGGCGCCGGTGTTGGGGTTGGTGGTCATTGGCGCGACACTCGACCGCTCGGCGGTAATCCGGAACTATCCGCTGTTGATCGGGACGGCAGGCCTGGCGTTGACGTTGCTCGAACGTGGCCGACTGGTGGTGTTGCAGGCCCGTCGCGCGCTGGTCGGCACACTGTTGCTCGGTCTGGCAATCGTGCTGGTTGCCGGTTGGACGGCTATGGTCGGTGAGACGGTGAGTCAGCGCCTGTTCATTGCGCTGCTGGTCGGGGGCAGCGCGTTTCTGACGCAGGCTGTGCCGATGGTGGGGCGGATCGCGTATGCGCCGGCGACGTGTCGCTTCGTGGGGGCCGGGCTGGTTGCATTCACGGCGCTTGCACTTGTCCTGGTTGATGTCGATCTGCGCATCCTGGCGCTGGCGCTGGCAATGGCGCTCTACGGCTGGCAGGCTGCGCGCGCGCGTCATAGCTGGTGGGCGCTGAGCAGTTTGACGGCGGGCGTGTTGTTCGTGGCAGCCGGATTGAGCCGGCTGGGATGGCTGGCAACGTTGGAACACTATCTCCTGGCCGGGATGGGCCTGGCTGGTCTGCTCGGGATTGGCGGGAGTCTGCTCCGCCATGGGTCGCAACAGTATTGGATGAAACCGGCGCTGGGCTGGGCGGGCCTGTTGAGTGGCCTCAGTTCCCTGTTGTTGCTGGTCGCTTTCACGCAACCAGGGCTGATTGCAGTGAGTGCCGCTCTGCTTGGTAGCGCAGGCTGGGTCGTGATGAGCGCCATCTGGCGTCGCTGGTGGATGGGGTATCCGGCGGCGACTCTGCTGACTATAGGATGGATGCTGGCTGTCATCGGTAGATTTCTCGATTGGAGTGGTGGTCTCAGCGCGCTGGCAGTGCTGGCCGTTCCCCTCAGCGCCGGGTATGGTCTGTTTGCGCTGGCCCTGCGCCGCTGGCCAGATTACGACCGCCCCTATGCCCATTTTGCGCTGGGTATCGCGTTGCTGATACCGCTCCCGGCGTTGCTGGTTGTGCTGGAGCATTGGGCGCAACTCGCCGCGCCGGCTGCTCTGGTCAATCTCCCGCTGGCGACGATCGGATCGGCGGCCATTCTGGCTGCCGGCGCGGTAGCATACCGGCGCTGGCGGATTGCGAGTCTGAGCCTGATCCATCTGATGATTGCAGTTGGCGGACTGGCTTACTGGCTGGCGCCGCGTGATGGGTTGGTAGTTGGCTGGACGCTGCTCGCGGCAGCCAGTGCGACAATTATCGGCAGTGTGTTTGCGCAGCGTCGATGGATGGCGCCAGAGCTGCGCATGATCGGTCGTGACAGCTACGGGATTGGTGGCGTCGCTGGGCTGGTGGCGCTATCGTCGCTCTTCACCGGCGACCTGAGCAGTCTGATCTGGCCATTGCTGGTATGGGCACTGGTTACCGCGATCGTTACCGCTCACGAGCAGAGTGAATTCGGCGCTACGCTCAGTCTGCTGGCGCTCATCGGCAGTATGGCCGGAGGTTTGGCGTTGACCGTGTTGTCTGCGCCATGGCAGGCGGCCTGGTTAGCGCTGACGCTTCTGCTGCCGGTGATGGCCGGCTGGCTGGCGCAGCGCTGGCCGGCTGGCGCTTGCTGGTATCGACCAACCCTGTGGACACCGCTGGTGGTTGGGTTACTGGCGATCGCGATTGCCGCTGCCGATATGCGCGCGCTGGTGGTTGCTCTGGTTAACGCCGGTGTCGTTCTGGTCACAATCACTGTGCGTGAACGGCGCAGCGAGTATGGCTATCTGGCCGGAGCAGCATTTGTTGCTGCCAGTCTCGGTCAATTTACAGTCTGGGAAGTGGCTGAGATCCAGTTCTACGTCATTCCGGTTGGCGCTTACCTGCTGGTGCTGGCAAACGGCATTCGCCACTTCCAGCGCAACAATGGATTGGCGCGGCTGGTGGACACCGGTGCGGTGGTTTTGCTGTTGGGAGTGACGCTGATTCAGGCCGCCGGTTCAGCCAGTAACATCTTCTTCATCCTGCTGGTCGGCGGCGAGTCGCTACTGGTCGCCGTATATGGCGGTCTGCTGCGGTTGCGGGTGCCGTTTATCGGCGGAATTGCCGGTATTGTGGTCAGTGTGCTCTGGCTGGTTGCCAACGCAGCGCTGATGCTCAACCAATGGCTGCTACTGGGGAGCCTTGGTCTGCTAATGCTGGTGGCCTACGTCTTGCTCGAACGGCAACAAGCGGTTCTCCGGCGCCTTGGGCGCGACTGGGCACTGCGGTTGCAGCAATGGCGTTAAGCAACGGATAACAACGTGGTCGAGCGGCCCGATCTGGGCGGCTCGACCACATCAAAAGCATTGATAACAACAAAATCTACGCAAACCGATCGGCAACCAGCGCCGTCAGATCGGCGACGCGCACCGAATAGCCCCACTCATTGTCATACCAGGCGACAATCTTGAAGAAATCGTCACCCATGCTCATCGTCAACGGCAAATCGACGACACTACTGTAGGTTGTGCCAATGAAATCGGTGCTCACCAGCGGATCATGGCTGACGCCGAGGATACCCTCTAGCTCCTCGCTCTCGCTGGCCTCAATAAATGCCTGATTGATCTCTTCGACCGATGTCTTGTTGCTCAGCAAGACCGAGAAATCGACCATTGAGACGGTCGGCGTTGGCACGCGAACGGCATAACCATGGAATTTGCCCTTCAGCTCAGGAATCACCAGGGCCACCGCCTTGGCAGCGCCAGTGGTGGTGGGAACCATATTGATCGCTGCCGCGCGCGCCCGGCGCAGATCCTTATGGACATTATCTTGCAAATTCTGATCCATCGTATACGAGTGGATCGTCGTCATCAGACCACGCTCGATGCCGAAGCGATCGTTGAGTACCTTCGCCACCGGCGCAAGGCAGTTGGTCGTGCAGGAGGCGTTGGAGATGATATGATGCTTTTCGTGGTCGTACTTCGCGTCGTTAACGCCGAGGCAGATCGTAATATCTTCACCCTTCGCCGGCGCAGTGATGATCACCTTCTTTGCGCCTGCTACCAGGTGCGCTTTGGCCTTCTCAGCGTCGGTGAAACGCCCGGTCGACTCGATGACAATATCTACGCCCAGCTCTTTCCACGGCAACGCTGCCGGATCGCGCTCGGCC
Organism: uncultured Chloroflexus sp.; assembly: GCF_937129525.1. Taxonomy (GTDB): domain Bacteria; phylum Chloroflexota; class Chloroflexia; order Chloroflexales; family Chloroflexaceae; genus Chloroflexus. Next base: position 37,746 of record NZ_CAKZNK010000092.1, read on the forward strand.
AGCGTTAGCAATTCATAGCGCACATCGTCCTGTTCAACCACAATCGCCTTATCAGTCACCGTTACTTCGCCATCAAATGCGCCATACGTCGAGTCGTAGCGCAGCAGATGGGCAAGGGTTTGAGCGTCAGTCAGGTCGTTAATTGCAACAATCTCAAACTCTTCAGGATAGTACTCCAGCATCGCCTTGAAGCTTTGGCGCCCGATCCGGCCGAAACCATTAATAGCGACGCGAACCATGCAAGCCTCCTTAGACACTCAAGCGATTGCGCTTCGGCTGAATGCAACCGCAAGCGGCAATAGTACGGCAGACAACTGTTGTCTGACGCGGTCATTATAGCATCTTTGCCTGCCGGTTCGGATACCGATCTCTGCCCGTCGAGTGAAGAAATGCCTACTTAACGCCTGCCGGGGAATGATAGGTCACAGACGCAATGCCGGGAAGCGGGTAAAGATTGTATCATAACAATAACCATTCCCCTGGCATTTCTGCTACAATGTGTAGTAATTTCGAGTTTTCACTCTCTTAAGGGGTGACAGTATGCTCATCGACATTGGCGCATTGGCAGTGATCGGGTTCTTCGGTTTCATCGGCTTGCGGCGCGGCGCCTGGCCGAGCGGGTTCATTCTGGCCGGCACATTGATCGGCACTGTGCTGGTCGATCTCTGGCAAAATGGGGTGATCGATCTCCTGGCATGGGTTGGGCTGGCGACGGGTTGGCCGCTCTTCCTGGCGCTGAGCGGTTTGCTGACGCTGGCGATTATCGTTGGTTATGGGATCGACGTTATCGCCGAGCTTGGAGTGGAAGACGCTGAAGAGTGGTCGCACCGCCTGGTCGGCACCGGGATCGGGCTTATCAACGCTGCGCTCACGCTCACCTATCTGGTGAAGTATGCGCAGATAGCCTGGTCAGAAGCGGCTGTTGCCTCACAATTAGCGGCCTCTACCGTCATACCGATGGTGATCGAGCTGTTGCCCTGGGGCATGCTGGCGATTACGCTGCTTGGCCTCTTGATTCTGACCCTCCGCTTGTTGCACAAGTTCCACAGTGAGCGCATGTTGTACCTTGAAATGCCGGCTTCGCCGCAAGAGGCTGATCGGCGCGTGTTAGATCACGTCACGCAGGCACTCGAACGGCGGCGACGGTAGTAGCGCAGGTAGTGTCGGGCTTTACCGGTGGATGGAACCCAGTGGCTTGCCTAACCATTCGGCGTAGAGTTCACCAAACCTCCCCGCAGCCAGCGCTGCCCGCACTTCGGCCATCAGATTGAGCAAGAAAGCAACGTTGTGCAGACTGACCAGTCTGATGCCGAACAATTCTTTCGAGCGGCACAGATGGTGTATATAGGCGCGCGAGAAGTGACGGCAGGTATAGCAGGTACATCCCTCTTGCAATGGCCCTGGGTCGTCGCGTAGCGCCGCATTGGTAACATTCAGTCGCCAGTTGCGTTCGCGATTGCGCACCAGCGCCGCGCCATGCCGGCCAAGTCGGGTTGGGCTGACGCAGTCAAACATATCGATACCGCGCGCTACCCCCTCTAACAGATCATCGACATCGCCGACACCGAGCAGATGGCGCGCCATGCCATCAGGCAGATAGGGGACAGTCATCTCAACCACCTCGTACATTTGCGCTTTGTTCGCTCCCAGTGACCCGCCGATACACAATCCATCAAGTTCCAGTTGACTGATGAATTCAGCGCTGGCCCGGCGCAAGTCAGGGAAAATACCGCCATGCACAATACCAAAGAGCAATTGATCGGGATTGGGCAGCGCATTCCGGTTGCGTTGTTGGTGCGCTGCCAGACAGCGTTCGGCCCAGCGGTGGGTGCGGGCCATACTCTGCGCCGTGTACTCGTAGCCGGCGCGAAATGGCGGTAGTTCGTCGAAACAGACAATCACGTCGGCGCCGAGATGGTGCTGCACTTCAATACTGCGCTCTGGCGTGAAGACGTGGCGCGAACCGTCAAGGTATGATTTGAAGATGACCGCTTCTTCGGTCACGGTGACCATATCGTTCAGGCGCGCCGGATGGGCGGGACGCCGACCTTTTACTTCATCGGCAATGCCGCCATAGACGAGCGAGAAGACCTGAAAGCCGCCACTATCGGTTAGAATGGGACCATCCCAGCTCATAAACCGGTGGAGGCCGCCGTGACGGGCGATCAGTTCGTGGCCCGGTTGCAGGTAGAGATGATAGGTATTGCCGAGAATGATCGATGCGCCGTGCTCGCGCAATTCGCGCGGACTGAGTGATTTGACGGTTGCGCGGGTGCCTACCGGCATAAAGACCGGCGTTTCAACGACGCCATGCGCTGTCTGTAAGCGACCGGCGCGGGCGCGGCTATGGGGATCGCGGGCAGTGATCGTAAAGTGACTCATACAATTCTATTTCAGCGCAAAGGCGCGCGAGCGTCCTCTCTTCGCATTTGTTACAGGATTGGTATTATACAACGATGTTCGATGCTGACCGTAATGTTTCCAGGCGGCGCTGACGACCGTGCTATAATGCCGGCTATTCGTTGCAGGCAGAGTATGAGGCATAACCGTGACCGGACGATACATTCTGGCAATCGATCAGGGCGGCAGTGGGAGTCGCGCTGTTATCTACGATGATGAGGGGCAAGTGCGAGGGTATGGCTATCGCGCGGTGGGGCGAGTGTCACCACAGCCGGGGTGGGTCGAGCAGCGGCCTGCGCTGGTGGCGCGGAGTGTTGCCATAGCTATCAATGAGGCTTTGGCAAAGGCCGGCGCGCGCGGGAGAGATCTGCTGGCGTGCGGCATCACCTCACAACGCGATACAGTCTTTGCCTGGCATGCCCGCACTGGGCGACCAATCGGCAATGCGATCACGTGGCAAGACCTGCGCGCGGCACCACTGGTGGCGGCTCTCGATGAGACGCCACTGGCTCCGCAGCGGCGGGAGCGGCTGGGTCAGTTCCCCGGCGCTTATGCCGGGGCGATGCATATGGCCTGGCGGATGCAACACGATGCCGCGTTTCGGCGCGCTGCCGAGCGGGGTGAATTGCGGGTGTCGCTGGCGGCAGGCTGGATTGTGCAGGCGTTGGGCCGGCCCGCCGAGCACGCGCTCGATCACTCGCTCTTGCAGGCGATGACCGTCTACGATCCGCGTCGGCGCGCGCTATGGGACGAATGGATCGATGCGTTGCGCATCCCGCGCGCTGCCTTGCCGGTGGCCCGCTCAACCATTCATCATTTCGGCGAATTGCATCTCGATGGCGCCGCAGTGCCGGTGCTGGCCATGATGACCGACCAGCAGGCGGCTCTCTTCGGCTACGATTGTCGGCTGCCCGGTCAGGCGGTAGCCACCCACGGCACTGCCTCATTTGTGAACGTGGTTGCCGGTTCAGTCGCACCGCCGCAGGGCATTTGCAAAACCTATCTGGCCTGGGAGCTTGACGGTATGCCAACCTATGCTATGGAAGCGGATATGACAACCACCGGCGCGGCGGCCAACTGGTTACGCGAGATCGGTCTGGTATCCCGGGTAGCCGACCTTGACCGACAGGCGCGGCAGGTGTCAAACAGTGGCGGGGTCGTGTTTGTGCCGGCGTTAAACGGGCTGGGTGTGCCGAGCGAAGATCGCAGCGCGCGGGGCGCCATCTTTGGCCTGGCGCTAGGTGTGAAGGTCGGACACATTGCGCGCGCCTTCTACGAATCGATCGGGTTTCAACTCTTCGACATCCTGGCGACCATGCGGTCAGAGGCCGGGTTAAGCATCACCGAGCTGCGGGTCGGTGGCGGGCTGGCTGCCAGCGATCTGGCCTGCCAGATCCAGGCCGATCTTAGCGGCGTCACGCTGGTGCGCGCGCGCGATACCGAAACAACGGCTCGCGGTGTAGCTCTGCTGGCCGGGATTGGGGCCGGGGTCTGGTCGTTAACGTCATTGCCTGAGTTGATCGACGACAATGCCGTTCGTTTCACGCCGGCAATTACTGATGAAGAGCGGGTTGTCAGGCATGCGCGGTGGCAGCAAGCAGTAGATCGCGCAAAAGGGTGGGTAAAGTAAAACGGTAGTACGATAACTATCAATAGTAATTTTACCCAATTTCCATGACTTTGTTTCCGATTTCGTTGCCTGCGCGGTTGCCGAAGCAGGCAACAGCTTCTATAATAGAGAAACAAATCATCGATGCTTATCGCTGGCAATCATTGGGTATGATGAGGTGACCCATGGGTTTGATCAAACGGGTTGGCACCAAAGCTGTAAATGCGCAACCATCCGAAACCGACGCTGCCGAAGAGGGCACCCGTCAGATCGGCCCATCCGCTCATACACCAGAAGAGGGCACTCGTCAGATGCAGGCCCGTCCGCTGGGGCAGGGCGAGGAGGGTACCCGGCAGATGGAGGCGCGGCCTGTCGCTCAGTCACGACCAGCCGCTCCGGCGATGCTTAGCCCTGGCACCATCTTGCAAGGGCGCTATCAGGTCGAGGGGCCTATCGGAATCGGTGGCATGAGCGTTGTCTATCGCGGTCGTGATCTGCGCTTCAAAGATGTCGTTCGCTACTGCGCGATTAAAGAGATGGCGCAGAGCGCACCCGACTCACAGACCCGGCTCCTCAATCTCAAGAACTTCCAACGGGAAGCGAGTTTGCTGGCTACGTTGCAACATCCGGCTATCCCCAAGGTGTACGACTTTTTCGAGGAGCATGGAAAAGTCTACCTTGTGCTCGAATTTATTCCCGGTAAAGACCTGGAAACAGTGCTGGAAGAGCAGGGCAAGCCGATTGATGAAGCGCGAGTGGCGCGGTGGGCAGTGCAGATTTGTGATGTGTTGAACTATCTGCATAATCACAAGCCGGAGCCGATTGTCTTCCGCGATATGAAGCCGTCAAACGTGATGGTCACCGGCGATGATCGGATTGTGCTGATCGACTTTGGTATTGCTCGTAACCTTAATCGCAGCGACCGTAAAGGCACGATGATCGGTACTGAAGGGTATTCACCACCCGAGCAGTACCGCGGTGTTGCCGAGCCGGTGGGTGATATTTATGCGCTTGGCGCAACGTTACATCATCTCTTGACCAATACCGACCCTCGCCTTGAAACTCCCTTTACCTTCCAGGAACGTCCCGTTCGCCAGATCAACCCCGCGGTGTCGCCCGAAATGGAAGCAGTGGTGGCGCGCGCGCTTGAGTACGATATGTCAGCGCGCTGGCAGAGCGCCGAAGAGTTTCGCCAGGCATTGCTGACAGTGCCGGCGCTGGCCGAGATGGTTGGCAGCAAGATCGCCAGCCCGGCGCCGGCGGTGGTCAAAGGCAAGAGCGCGCAAACAACCGAGCTGGTCTGGCGGTTTAAGTGTGAAGATGAGGTGCGCTCATCGCCGTTTGTGAGTGGTGGGTTGGTATTTGTCGGCTGTTACGATACCAATCTCTACGCAATTGACGCTGCGCGTGGCGAGTTTCGCTGGAAGTATGCGACCGAAGGCGGCATCAGTTCGTCGCCGACCGTCTGGCAGGATACGGTCTTCATCGGCTCGGAAGATGGCAAGCTCTACGCGCTCGATATGCGGCGCGGCAGTCTGCGCTGGAGTTTTCGCACCGATAAGCCGATCCGTTCGTCGCCACGAGTCGAGGACCGGGTGGTTGTTGTCGGCTCGGATGATCAGCACGTCTATGCCGTTGACGGTATGCGCGGTACGCTTATCTGGAAGTATCGCACGTGGAATCCCATTCGCTCATCGGCCTGCATTAACGGCACGTCGGTCTTTATCGGTGGTGATGACGGTAATGTCTACTGCCTTGACGCGCGCACCGGTTCGGTCAAGTGGAAGCAACGCACGCAGCAGCCGGTGCGCTCGACGCCGGCATATAGCGAGGGGCTGGTTTTCGTCGGTTCGCTCGATCAGAATCTGTATGCCCTCGACGCCGAGGGTGGCTGGCCGGCCTGGCGTTTTCGCACCGGTCACTATATCAACTCATCGCCGTGCGTCGTCGGCACTCGCGTCTTTGTTGGTGGCGTCGATGGCAACATGTACGCTCTCGATACCAAAAACGGACGCCTGGTATGGAAGTATGAAGCAGGCAGCCAGATTACCTCGTCGCCGCGCGTCGAAGGTGGACGACTCTATTTCGGCGCAGTCGATCAGGCAGTCTACTGTCTCGATGCCGGCAGTGGTCAGTTGATCTGGAAGTATCTGACGGAAGGCCCTGTTGTGTCATCGCCGATGATCGTGAATGGCATTGTCTATATCGGCTCGATGGATCATCATCTCTATGCGCTGAAAGCGTAGGGGATACTGGCAAGGGGAAGCTGCTGTGACGCCAGACGAAACTGCTCCCGCTACTGATGAAACACCTACAGAACCGATGAGCCTGGCTGATATTGAAGCGGCGCGGCGGCAACAGGCACAACTGACGTCGCCCGAAGAGGATGGCACTCGCCAGATCGGTCAAGATTATCAGCCGGCTCTGACATTACGCCGCTCGGCGCAAGGCTTCGCTGCCGCTGCGCTGCGTGACATAGGACGAGTGCGCGAGTCGAATCAAGATTGCGCTCTGGCGATGATTATGACTCTGCCGCGCGAAGGGAGCGATGTGCCGGTTGGTTTGTTTATCGTGGCTGACGGTATGGGTGGTCATCATGGCGGCGAAGTGGCCAGCCGGCTGGCAGTGCAGACGGTATTGACCAGTGTGCTCGAACGACTCGTGTTGCCGTTGATCGAAGATGGCCTGAATGACGCTTTGCAACCGCTCATGATCGAAGCGGTGCAAGAGGCAAATGCCGCCATCTGGCGCGAATCGCAGGCGCTCGGTTCAGATATGGGCACTACATGCACGGCGGCGTTAGTGATCGGTCACGGTCTGTATGTGGCTCACGTCGGTGACTCGCGCTGCTACGTCTACGAGCCGGGTGGGTTGCGTCAGCTTACCACCGATCATTCAACTGTCGGACGCCTGATTGCGCTCGGTCAGCTCGATCCCGATGAAGCGCGCGATCATCCGCTGCGCAACCAGCTCTACCGCACTGTTGGTCAACAGCCGCAGATCGCCGTTGATTTCGTCTACCATCAACTAAATAACTGTTCCCATATCGTTCTGTGCAGCGATGGCCTCTGGAGCCTGGTTGACGAGCGGGCGATCGAACAGGCGCTTCAGCACAGTCCCTGGCCGCAAGATGTCTGCCGTGAGCTGATTGCATTGGCCAATCTTGCCGGCGGTGACGACAATATCTCGGCGGTCGTGGTGTCGCTACCGCTTGATGAGGGTCAGCGATGAGCAATGTTAACCTGCGCATTACCGCCAGTCGTAGCATACTTCCGGCTACCTCTGAGCCGCAGGTGCTCTATGCCCTGGTCGAGCTGACAGCGCAGAGTAGCGCTGCGAAAATGCCCCGGTTGCCGCTCAATCTTTGCCTGGTCATCGATCGCAGTTCGTCAATGCGGGGAGAGCGCTTGCAACAGGTCAAGCAGGCGGCAATGCAGATCCTCGACCTGCTCGGCGATAACGAGAGCTTTGCCCTGGTGACGTTCAACGACCGGGCCGAAGTGGTTGTGCCGGCGCAACTGGCGCGGGCGCGGGCAGAAATTAAACGTCAGATCGGCGCGATTGATGCCGCCGGCGGCACCGAGATGGCAACCGGCCTCGCGTTAGGGCTGCAAGAGCTGCAACGGGCAATGATGCCACGCGCGGTTCATCGCCTGTTATTACTGACCGATGGCCGCACCTATGGCGATGAAAGTCGTTGTGTCGAAATTGCCCGGCGCGCGCAGTCGCGTGGGATCGGCATTACTGCGCTTGGGATCGGCAGCGAGTGGAACGAAGATCTGTTAGAGACGATTGCCGCCCGAGAGAATAGTCGTACCCATTACATTACCTCTGCTGCCGAGATTACAAAGATCTTTACCGCCGAAGTTGAGCGCATGCACAGTATCTTTGCTCAGGATGTGCAGGCGCGGCTGGCGCTGCAACCTCAATCACTGGTGCGGTCGCTCGATCGCGTGCGCCCCTTTATCGGGCCGTTGCCGGTGATCGAAGAATCTGATTTTGTCTGGACAGCGGCTCTCGGTGATTGGCCGGAGCAGGATGTCCAGGCTTTGCTACTGGAAATAGTTGTGCCACCGTTGCCGCAGGGACGACACACTATAATGCGTTTGAGCATCCGCTACCGCACTCCCGGCAGTGATAGCGTCATCCAAAGCCAGGAGCAAACGCTGTCGGTGGTCTTGCGCGATCCCGATGAGGTTGGTGACGATGTGGATCCAACCGTCAAGCACTGGCTGGAACGGTTAGTGGCTTACCGGTTGCAGGCCAGCGCATGGCAAGCGGCGGAAGAAGGGAAGCTCGAAGAGGCGACACGGCGCTTGCAGATGGCCGGCACACGTCTGTTTGAGGCAGGCCAGGTCGAGCTGGCTCGCGCGGTGCAAGAAGAAGCCACTCGCTTGCTTCGTTCCGGACAGGCCAGCGCTGAGGGGCGCAAGCGAATTAAGTATGGCACTCGCGGTCTGATCGGGCGCGAAGAGCAATCATAAGCCGGAGCGCGTAATCTATGATCATTTGCAGTCATTGTCAGGCGCAGCAACTGGAAGGGACAATCTTTTGCACGGTTTGCGGGGCGAGTTTGCTCAGCGCCAGGTCGCAGCGCCAGACGACTGCCTCGCTGAATCGGGCTGCCGAAGTTGCCCAGCAGATTGAAGATGAAGTGACAATCTTACCGGCGCCAACGCATGAGGTCGCCGGTCCGGCGCTTGCGCTTGTCGTGATCAGTTCTGGTCGTCGAATCGAATTGCCGGTTGCGCCTGAATTGATTATCGGTCGCAAAGACCAGCAGCGTAATTTCTTTCCCGATGTTGATTTCAGCCTCGATGGTGGCTACGATGCAGGTGTCTCCCGTCGCCATGCCCGGATCATCTGCGAGAATGGTAGCTATGCAATCGAAGATCTTGGGAGCTCGAATGGGACGTTTCTCAACCGCCAGCGTGTGCCTCCCAGCCAACCGATGCCGTTGCGCCATGGCGACGAGGTGCAGTTTGGAATGTTGTTGGTGCGGTTTGAGTTGAAATTGTGATAGCAACGTGCTTGCGGAGGCTTCTCTATGCCGAAAACGATCATCCTTCACCTCACCGGCGAGGATCCGTTGCTGGCCGATATCGATCAGGAACCACAGCCCGGCGATCTCTTTATTAAAGTTACCAATATGCGCAAACGTGATGGCAAGCCGGTGCCATATCTGGCTGCCGGTGTGCAGGCGGTGATCTTCCCCTGGCATCGCATCACCTTTATCGAGTTGATGCCGAGCGAGGAGGAACGCAGCCAGGTCATCGATTTCTTCCGCCAGTGAGCACTCTGTTACGGCAAGTCATTCCCCCGGCCCACGATCTGTTTTATCGGCGTGGTGATCCTAACGATCGTCGCCTGGGTGAAGTAGTTGTTCCCGGTGTAGCCGGCTACGATGCGGCGACAGTTGTTATTCTCGGTTGTCCGCAGGATATTGGCGTGCAACGCAACCGGGGCCGGCCCGGCGCCGCTCACGGGCCGGCAGCGATTCGACGTTGCCTCTATCGGCTTGGGGTAGCCGAAATCTCCGACCTGTCGATCTGCGATCTCGGAGATACGCCGGTCAATGGTGACCTGGAAACAATCCATGCCCTTCACCGCGAAATAGCGGCCCAAATCATTGCAGATGGCAAACTTCTGATCAGTCTCGGCGGCGGCAACGACATCAGCTATCCCGATATGGCGGCGCTGGCACTGGTGGCGCCGCCAACACTGGCAATTAATGTCGATGCCCATTACGACGCGCGGGCCGATCAGCCGGCCAATAGCGGCACGCCTTACCGGCAGTTGATCGAAACCGGCTTGATCGATCCGCGCCGCTTTTGGGTCTTTGGCGCGCAACCTCATGCCAACTCGCCAATCTATACCGATTACCTGCGCGAGCGAGGGGCAACGATCGTTGAACTGTCGGCAGCTCGTCAACACGGCGTGGTCGCGATGATGCAAGCAATGCTGGCGGCCAGTGACGCAGTCAGTATCGGGTGGGGATTCGATCTTGATGTGGTACAATCATCTGAAGCGCCTGGAGTCAGCGCGCCCAACCCGCTCGGCATGCGCGGTGATGAGCTGGTGGCGCTATCGATGCTGGCCGGCGCCGAGCCGCGCACTCGTCTGATCGAGATAAGTGAACTCAATCCGACATACGATATTGATGATCGCACTGCTCGCCTGGCCGCCGTTGTGATCTGGTATGCGCTGATGATGGTTGCCCAGCAGCGCTCAGATTGATAGACTATCGGAACCTGGAATTTAAGGTCAACGATGCAGACACTCTCGAACTCCTCGCACCGACGCGCGGTACAATTCATTTTATTGATGGGTTTTGTGAGCCTGCTGGCCGATATGGTGTATGAAGGAGGCCGGAGCCTGAGCGGTCAATATCTGGCCTTGCTAGGGGCGAGCGGCGCAGTGGTCGGTATTACCGCCGGGATCGGCGAACTTATCGGCTACGGCTTGCGGTTGGTGTTTGGCTATCTGAGCGATCGCACTCGTCGTTACTGGCTGTTCACCATTCTCGGCTATACGCTGACCATTATCGCCGTGCCGCTGCTGGCGCTAGCGCAGGCCTGGCCGCTGGCGGTAGGTTTGCTCATGGTGGAACGGTTGAGCAAGGCGCTGCGCAGTCCGGCCAAAGACACATTGATCTCGTATGCTGCCGAGCGAGTCGGTTCCGGCAAGGGTTTTGGCTGGCACGAAGCGCTCGATCAAGTTGGCGCGTTCGCGGCGCCACTGGCACTGGCGGCAATACTGGCTACAGGTGGTAGTTTTCAATTTGCTTTCGGTATCCTGCTTGTGCCTGGCCTGCTCTGTCTGGCGGTGCTGCTGGCGGCGCGAATTCTGTTCCCCCAACCATCGGATCTGGCCGGAACGTCGCCGATAGTTGTGACGACCGGTTTCAGCTCATCATTTTGGCGCTATATCATTGGCGTGGGCCTGTTTGCCGCCGCGAGCGTTGATTTCGCCCTGGCTGCCTACCATTTTCAACGCGCGCAGTTGATGCCCACTGCGGCAATTCCGGCGCTCTACGGGTTGGCCATGGTTGTTGATGCCATTGCTGCGTTGGGATTTGGGATGCTGTACGACCGGATCGGTTTCCAAACCTTGCTCGGTGTCGCAGCACTGGCGACATTCAGTACCCCTTTGCTCTTCAGCAGTAGCCTGATCGCTGCCGTGATCGGTGTCGCGCTCTGGGGCGTAGCGCTGGGTGCGCAAGAGTCGGTTATGCGCGCAGCAGTTGTGCAACTGGCTCCGGCTGACCGGCGCGGCGCGGCCTATGGCGTGTTTAATGCCGGTTTCGGTCTGAGCTGGTTTGTCGGTAGCGCCATGCTGGGCTGGCTGTACGATGTGTCACTGCCGGCGCTAATTGGCGTTTCGATCTGTCTGTATCTGGGCGCTGCCGTGATGTTGTGGAGTTTTGCCCGCCGGCGGGCATAGTGCGCGCATCTATGGCGCATCGGCGCTGATGCCGGCAAAGTTATGAATCGCTTGTGGTACGAACTTGCGCTGACCCTGTTGGTCGCTTCGACGCTTGCGCTCTGGAACGGGTGGGGGCTGGCGCGGTTGTTGCTGCCGGCAGCTTTGCAGCCCTGGAGAGCGGTGCTGGCGCCGTTGCTGGGCTATGCGCTGACCATTCTGGTCGGCTATTGGATCGCGCGTTTTGTCGGTGGGTTGGGTCTGGCGCTGATGTTGCTCTTACCGCTCAGTGGCTGGCTCAACTGGCTGGCATGGCGACGGTACGGAATGCCCAATCTGGCAGCGGCGTTGAATCAGCACTGTCCGGCGCTGTTAGCGGTCTTGATCGCGCTGGCGATAGGGGTTGCTCCGCTCTATAGCTACGGCTACGCGGCGCCAATCGGCGCTGGATGGGACGTAGAAAATTACTGGCCTACAGCGCGTTATCTGACACGTGGCCCGGTGAGCGCGATTGCGACTGCACCCGATAACCCGCTGCGCGATATTAATGCCGATCCGCCGCGTATCGGTCTGACGCTCGGATTCAGCATCTGGCAGGGGAGCGTTGATCTCCTCAGTTTCAGTTATAGCGAACCGCTGGTCAGTTTTGTGCCACTGCTGGCATGGCTGCGCGCGCTGGGGGTGGCAGGCATCTATGTGCTCTTGCAGTCGGTGTTTGAGTTGCGGCGTCTCTGGGCGGGGTTTGGCGCATTGCTGGCGGCGCTGAACGGTTTGTTGCTCTGGGTCAGCTATTTCAATTTCGGCATGCAACTGGCAGCCTGGCCGCTCATCCCGCTGGCGTTGATCCTCGGTCTGGCCGCAGTGCAGACATTGCCTGACAGCTCATCTGTCGCTCGTCGTCATAGCTGGTTTGCGCTGCTTATCGCCGCTATCGGGTTGGCTGCCATTCCGGTGGCCTACTATCCGGCGCTTGGCCCGATTGGATTGATGGCCGTCGGTATCGGTATTGCCACCCTTTGGTCGGCGCGGAATCGCTGGTCACTGGTCGGTCGGGCCGGCATACTGATCGCGCTCACCCTGGCGTTCGCCGCTCCCACCATTCCCGACTATTTTGCCGGTTTCAATTACCGTTACAGTCTGCCGATGACGACGCTTGGCCTGTTTCGTTTCGCACCCCTGAGCGATATTGTCGGCCTGAGTCGCTTTCGCCTCCGGGAAGGGCCAGAACCGCTATCGCTCCCGTTGCTGCTGGCTGCGCTGGCGCTGGCGTTGACGGCTGGCTATGGTCTCATAGCCGGACGCCAACGCGGACGCTGGATCGGTATGCTTGTCGGCGCAAGCGGTTTTCTGCTCTATCTGCGATTTGGCGCCGAATATCACTACGGCTATCTGAAGGCGGCGGCGTATCTGGGCTGGATTGTCACTGCGCTGGCGGCGAGCGGGTTGCAGGCGATCCACGATCATCTTGCCGGTCATCCGTCATTGTTACGACGACTTGTGACTGGTAGCGTTGGTGTTATCATCGGCGGCGCCATCGCGTTCACCGGTGGGCGGGTGGTAGCCGATCACTGGCGCACCCCTGGACTGTTTGTCGGCGAGTTGCCGGCTTTGCGCGAATTGCGTCAGGTCGTGCCCGCAGGTAGCACTGTCTTGCTCACCGGTGATTCGCGCGTTCAGGGGATGACCAGCACGCTGGCCGCGTATCTGCTCGATCACGCCATCGTTTGGGGTGATGTGCGCACCGGCTATACTTCATCGGTGGCCGGTGAACCTGATGCAATTGCCGGGTACGCACTCTTGCATCGCGATGAAGACCCCACCCTGTGGGGCTATGCCGAACCATCGATCTGGAGTGGCGGTTCTTACCGTCTCTACCGGCGACCAGGTGATGTGATCGCTCATCTCAAGGCGCAGCAGTTATTGGTTGAAGGTCAATCCATCACCGTATCGATCACCGCCGACCGTCTGTCAACCGTTGCGCTACTCCTCCCGTCAGAGCGAGTAACGCGCTGGATTCGGTTGCAAACCGTATCACTCACTCCCGCTGAAATTGTGATTGACGGTCAGCGGTATGCCGTGCCAGCCGGGTTGGGCGCAATCGTGGTCGGGCCGGTTGAGACGCCACATACGTTGACCATTCAAAGCGGCGCGATCCCCATTCGGCTGCAATCGCTAAGCCTGTTTTCTGCTGTGCCAACTGAGGCAGATACGGCGAATCAGAGCGTGGTAGTGAACGCAGCGAGCGCTGTTGCAGGGTCACAGATCATCGCTACTATTGATATGTTTAATCCAGATAGTGGGCCACTGGTAGTGGCGTTGGAACTCTGGGAACAGCGACAAGGTTATCTGCTGGCGCGCTATGGGTTGCGTTTGTTCCCGGCAGCGGTACCGCAACAAGTGATTGTCGCGATTGATTTCAACAACAGATCTGCCACCGCCCGGGATGCTGACGGAACCTTCTTGCCGCTCGGTGTCTGGCAGGCCGAACCACAACCCGGCATATATACGGCTCGATTGTGGATCGGTACCGATCTGCGCGCCCTGCTCGCCCCGGTTGATCTCTTTGCGCTGGCTATCGACCGGGCCGGCCAGGTGACACTCGATTGGACAGCGCAACATTCGTTGCTGGCGGCGCGGATTGATCGGCCACTGCAACCCCTGGCGGCGCAGTTTGGCGATGATATGCTCTTGCGCGGGTACGATCTCGGCGTCGATCAGATCGTTGCCGGTGACACGCTGGCGATCACGCTCTGGTGGCAGGCGCTGCGCGATCAGCTTGATGAGCGCAGCATTATGCTTCATCTGCGCAATGAACGCGATGAACGGATCGCAGATGCCGATGGGCCGCCGGCTGCCGGTGGTCGTCCGACGAGTCTGTGGCAGGCGGGAGAACTGATTATCGATGATCGACGGCTAACGATCCCTGCCGGGCTGCCATCTGGTCGTTACTGGTTGGTCGTGGGCAGTTATCGCTGGCCCTCACTTGAATTAGTGCCACTCCACGGCGCTACCGAACTCTTCTGGCGGATTCCGCTGGAAGTAAAAGCTGCGGCGACCGAACAATAATAACGCGACGATTCGGCTGCGTTTGCGTGGTTATTCGTGATACTGTTGCCCAACAACTGAGATCGTCTTCCATGGTGTCGCGCGCATTTATCCTGTGCAATTTGTAACGACTTTTGGTACAATACCAGCGAACAAAAATCCTCATACCACGCCAACCCTGCTTCTGGTATGCCGGCGTTTTACAGTAGCGCGAATGTATCGATGGCGATGCAAGCGTAGTACACACGAAAGAGTACGGCTATGACAAAGAACACTCTGACAGTCACCGACAATCGCACCGGCAAGACCTACGAAATTCCGATCGAGAATGGAACGATTCGAGCGACCGATCTGCGCCAGATCAAGGTTTCGGACGATGATTTTGGGTTGATGTCCTACGATCCGGCCTATCTCAACACCGCATCGTGCAAGAGTAGCATCACTTACATTGATGGCGATCGCGGCATTCTTGAGTATCGTGGCTACCCGATTGAGCAACTGGCCGAGCAAAGTTCGTATCTGGAAGTGGCCTATCTGTTGCTGTACGGTGAACTGCCCTCAAGAGAGCGATTGGCGTGGTGGGAATACCGCATCAGCCGACACCTCTTCCTGCACAATAGCCTGGTCGAGCTGATCCAGGCCTTCCGCTACGATGCGCACCCGATGGGGATTCTGATCAGCTCGGTGGCGGCGATGTCCACGCTCTACCCCGAAGCGAAGAATATTCACGACCCGACTGTGCGTGAAAAGCAGATCTGGCGTATCATCGGCCAGATTCCGACGATTGCCGCCTTCGCCTACCGGCATCGAATTGGGCGTCCGTTTAATTTGCCCGACAGCTCTCTCAGTTATACCGCCAACCTGCTGTACATGATGGATTACATGAACCAGCGCGAGTATGAGGTCAACCCTGTGCTGGCCAAAGCGCTGGACGTGCTCTTCATCCTGCATGCTGACCACGAACAGAACTGTTCAACGTCGGTGATGCGCAGCGTCGGTTCAAGTCACGCCGATCCGTACAATGCGCTGGCGGCGGCGGCGGCGGCGTTGTACGGGCCGTTACACGGTGGCGCCAACGAAGCAGTGCTGCGAATGTTGCAGCAGATCGGTCATCCCAAGAATGTGCCGGCGTTTATCGAGCGGGTGAAGAAGGGTGAAACCCGTCTGATGGGCTTTGGCCATCGTGTCTACAAGAATTACGACCCGCGAGCCAAGATTATCCGCAAGATCGCGCACGAAGTCTTCGCGGCGACGGCGGCCAACCCACTGCTCGATGTGGCGATGGAATTGGAGCGAGTAGCGCTGGAAGACGACTATTTCGTTTCGCGCAAGCTCTACCCGAACGTCGATTTCTATAGCGGTCTGATCTATCAGGCGTTGCGCTTCCCGATCGAGTACTTCCCCTTCCTGTTCGCCATTCCGCGCGCGTCGGGCTGGCTGGCGCAGTGGCTGGAGATGCTCGAAGATCCAGAGCAGAAGATTACCCGTCCGCGCCAGGTGTATATCGGTCCCCAGCGGCGGGACTATGTGCCGCTCGATCAGCGGTAGTTGCCACGCCAGCTACGTAACAAGGTGATTGATCCTATCTCCAGGCCCCGCTGCGCATCAACGCTCAGGGGCCTGGGGGTGTTTTTGGTGAAGCGTGAAGTGAACTGGCTGGAGATAGCGGCTTGCCCTGAAGTCGGCGGAAACCAGAAAGGTCATCGGCCAGCGCAAAGTGCGCTGGCCGGAAGCGATCGGTACTACTGGTCAAACCCGGCGGGCACGATGTGAGCGGTTACACCTTAAACGCGCTACGTCCGGCGTAGCGAGCGGCGCTCCCCAACTCCTCTTCGATGCGCAGGAGCTGATTGTATTTGGCGATCCGGTCGGTGCGGGCAGGAGCGCCGGTCTTGATCTGACCGGCATTCGTTGCCACGACCAGATCGGCGATTGTGACATCTTCGCTCTCGCCAGAGCGGTGCGACACCACTGCCGTCCAGCCACTGCGTTGGGCCAACTGGATCGCGCTCAGAGTCTCGGTCAACGAGCCGATCTGGTTAAGCTTGATCAGGATCGAGTTGGCGGCACGATGATCGATTGCGCGCTGCAAGCGTTGCACATTGGTCACGAGGAAGTCATCACCGACCAGTTGCACCTTATCACCCAGCTTCGCGCGCAGCAACGTCCAGCCCTCCCAGTCATCCTCAGCTAGACCGTCTTCGAGCGAGATAATCGGATAGCGGTTAACAAGTTCGACCCAGTAATCGACCATCTCGGCGCTGGTCAGCGAGCGACCTTCACGTTTGAGATGGTACTTACCGTCTTCATAAATCTCGGTGGTGGCCGGATCGAGCGCGATAAAGATCTGTTCGCCGGGGCGATAGCCGGCCTTTTCAATCGCCTCCATGATCAATTGCAGCGGCGCATCGTTGGTAGGCAAGCTAGGCGCAAAGCCACCTTCATCGCCGACCGTTGTGCTAAAGCCGCGGTCATGGATTACCTTCTTGAGAGCGTGATAAATCTCGGCGCCCCAGCGCAGACCTTCGCGGAAACTTTCTGCGCCGACCGGCATAATCATAAACTCCTGAAAGTCGGTGCTATTAGTGGCGTGCTGACCACCGTTCATAATGTTCATCATCGGCACCGGCAGCACGTGGGCATACACGCCACCGAGGTAGCGGTAGAGGGGCAGACCGAACGCGGCGGCGGCGGCCTTTGCCGCTGCAAGCGATACGCCCAGAATCGCATTTGCGCCCAATTTGCTCTTGTTAGGAGTGCCATCGAGCGCAATCAGTTCGTTGTCGAGGGCAATCTGGTCGGCGGCATCAAAACCGATCAGCGCCTCGGCAATATCCTCGTTCACCGCCTGCACTGCCTTCAGCACACCTTTACCGTTGTAGCGCGACTTATCGCCATCGCGCAGCTCAAGCGCTTCGTGGGCGCCGGTAGAGGCGCCGCTTGGCACGATCGCCCGTCCTACATCACCGCTCTCCAGCCGAACATCGACTTCAATCGTTGGGTTACCGCGCGAGTCGAGTACTTCGCGGGCAATAATCGCCTCGATAAGAGTTGACATAGTTCCTCCGGGAAACAAAGCCCGAAACCACCGGTCTGGCATATACTGCCAGACGCAGCTCAGTATAGCACGGATACAACGCGCAGATGATGATGGATTATCAGTGTCAGGGTGTCAGCCTGCGTGTCCACAAAGCCGGCTATCGGCTATGGCTCCGACCGCAGAGGACGCAGCGGGATTATCGCCTATCGGCTATCGGCTATCGGCTATCGGCTATCGGCTATCGGCTATCGGCTATCGGCTATCGGCTATCGGCTAT
>NZ_CAKZNK010000093.1 GCF_937129525.1 uncultured Chloroflexus sp.
CCTGGGCAGCGAAAGCCCTCGATGTCCGTCGCGGCGATCTGGTTGTCGATATTGGTTCAGGCACCTCCTCGTTTCCCCACATGCTCGCTAAAGAAGGGATCGATGTGGTAGTGCTTGAGCTTGATGCCGACCGCGTGCGCTGGCAGAAAGCCAAACGCGCGGCGACGGCCCGCCCCGGCGATGGGAAGTTTTTTCCGATTGTGGCCAGCGCTACCGCGATGCCGTTTCGTTCCGACTCGGTCGCGCGGATTGCGGCAGTCTCAACCCTCGAACATATTCCCGATGACGAGGCGGTTGGGCGCGAGATTGGCCGCGCGCTCGCTCCCGATGGTATCGCAGTCATCACGATCCCGTATACCAGCGGTGAACGCACCGGTTTCTTCGAGGGAATCCGGCGGTTTAAGCGAGTGGCGCGCAATGCGTTTGTGCAAGAGGGAAAGGCCGGCTCCTTCTTTCGCTTCTACAATGACGACGATATTCAGCGGGTCTATGTGCGACCGGCCAATCTCCAGATCAGCCCGCTGCGCGGGTTTGGTCGTTCGATCCTCAACTGGCGGTATCACGAAACCCGCCTTACCCGTTTCTGGCGCACATTTATTTTGAAAGACCTGTTGCTGGCCTGGATTGTTCATCCCCTCGAAGAGAGGTTTGATCGCTCCGATCCGCTCTATGTCATGTTTACGCTACGGAAACCGTGCTCCGAGCCATCTGAAAAGAACTCGTAAGGCTGGAACAAAATGCGTGCTGCGCGCGTCTCCATCATGGTAAGCTGTGTCCACCCTGGAATCGATCTATGCGCATCTTGTATGTATTGCCGCGCTACGACCGCACGGCAATCGCAAACCGGATTCATACCGAGGTGATCCAGGCCTGGCGCGCGGTTGGCATTGAGGCCGAGATTTTAAGCTTCGCCGCCGACCATCGCCACCCATCGCGGAGCCTCGAAGACGGTATTGTCGTTCATCGCTGGCCCTCTGGTGGTTCCTTCCCCCGTCGGATCGCTAATCGCGCGCTGGCTGCCCTCTTCCCCTACCCTTATCTCGCCGGCGCAATCCTGGGGATCCGCCGATTTCTCGCCGCCACGACTCCCTTCGATCTCTGCCATATCGAAACGGCATTTCCGTTGGGATGGGCGGCAGTGCTGGCTGGCCATCGTCTGCCGCCCCTGGCCATCACCCTGCCCGGCGCCGATGTGATGGCTGAGCCAGAGTTTGATTACGGCTATGCCCGCTTTCGTTCCGCGCGCGCCATCTTGCCTTATGTCTTCCGGCGGGCACTGGTGATCCGGGCCGATTCGCCAATGATCCGCGAGCTGGCGATCAGACGCGGCGCGCCAGCCGATCGGGTCAAGGCCATCCCTTACAATATCGCCGATAGCAGCTTCCCGCCTGCCACGCAGTCGCTGGCCGCATTTCGCGCCCAATGCCGGGCTATGGTGGTCGAGCGCCATCGGCTCGATCCCCACCGACCAATTGTGATCAGTCTCAATCGCCTGCATCCCTTCAAGGGAATTGTCTATCTGGTTGAGGCGTTGCCCTTCGTGGCTCAGACCGGCCTGGCGCCACAGGTGTTGATCGTTGGTCCCAACCGTTCAACGCCCCGGTTTGGTGATTACGGCGCGCTGCTCAACCGCCGCGCCGCCGAATTGGGCGTGGCAGATCAGGTCATACTGACCGGCGCAATTCCCCACGACGAGGCGCTGGTCTACCTGGCGGCGGCTGATGTTGCCGTAGTGCCGTCGGTGTCCGAGTCGTTCAGTCGGGTTGTGATTGAAGCCTGTGCCGTTGGGACGCCGCCGGTCGTGACGCGCTCGACCGGCGCGAGCGCGTATGTGGCCGCCGCTCAGGCTGGCATGGTGGTCGAGTCTCGGTCTGGCCCGGCTATCGCCGCGGCGATCAGCGCCTTGCTACAAGATGCCGCTACCTGGCAATCGTTCAGTTCTCGCGCCGCTGCGCTGGCGCCGCAGTTTACTTCGACCCAGATTGCTACCGACCTGGCCAATCTCTATCGCGCGGCGTTGCGCGGTGAGCCGGGGCGCGAATCGGTAATGGTCAACGAATTGTAGAGTGGTTGGATCGTCCTGGCTCTACATGAATGAGGAGGTTTCGATGTCTCGTCAGCTCAAAGTAATGCCTTTGCTGGCTTTGATCGCTATCGCGCTCGCCCTGGTGGCGGCGCTCGCCTTGACGCTCCGCCCGGGGCAGGCCGAAGAGGGAGGTCCGATCTTGCAATACCCGCCCGAACCGCCGGCCCCCACCATCGGCCCCAACCCCACCGTGCCCGCCGCGCTTGCCGCCGGCCCGCTCTTCGTGGCCGATTTTGCCACCGCCGCTAGCCTGAGCGACTGGCAGATGGCCGAACTCGATTTCATCCTGCCCGAAGACCGCGCCAACTGGGTCATCGACAATGGCCGGCTGCGGCAGGATTTCGCCAGCGAGCTGCGCAACAGCGCGCTCAATCAGCTTGCCGCGCTCGCCCCCGGCGCCTACGCCGACGGGGTGGTGCGGGCAAGCTTTTACGATGAATTCAACGGCATTGCCGGGCTGGTGGCCCGCTATCAGGGTGAGGTGGGTTACGAAGCGAGTTACTACCGGCTGCGCCTGTTGAAGAGCGAGTACGAAGCGACGCCGAAATACGCGCTCGAGAAGGTGGTGGAAGGGGTGGCGGTGCCGCTGGCGACGGTGGAAGGGCCGGGGTTTGCGCCGCGACAGTGGCACGTGGTTGAGCTGGAGCTGCGCGGGGGCGAGCTGACGGCTCGCTTAGACGGCAAGGTCGTGTTGCGGGCCAGCGACCCCGACCCGCTGCCGGCGGGCCGGGCCGGTCTCTACACCCGCGCGCTGGGTGGCATCTTGTTCGATGATTTTATCGTCGCGCCGTAACCGGCTGATGCTGTTCACCTTCTCTTCCGTAACCACGCTTGCTGAACACATCAGGAGATTATCAGTATGTTCATCTCTCGCGTAGCCTGGCTCGTTATCGCGTTCATCAGTGTCTGCGCATTTATCGCCGGCTCGCTCCCTCTACCCTTGCAGGCCCAGGAAGGCGCAGCCTTCATTCTCCAGACCGATCTGGCCGCCAGTAATACCAAATATCCCCAGCTTGCAGTTGATGCCAACGGTGTCTATGTGACGGCCACGGATGGTATTTCGCCGACGGACAATGGCACTGCGAAAATCTGGAGTAAAGGCGAAGAAGCTCCGGCATTTCCTGCGCCATTGCCGTTGGGAACGGTCAGCTCGGGGATAGCCCAGGACTGGGTGCAAACGGCGGTAGCGACTGCGCCAACCGGCGAGGTCTACGTATTGTGGATCGATCAGGTTGCCAAGACGATCAAATTCCGTCGTCGCGAGCCGGGTGGCGCCTGGCATCCTGCCACCTTCGAGATCATGCGCGGCCATATCTTTGCGGTGGAACCGGCGCTGGCCGTTCGCACAGACGGCCAGATTGTGGCGGCCTGGCGCGATGATAAAGCAATGAATTTCGCTTACTCGAACAATCGTGGCGAAACCTGGTCGCCTGTCGGCTCAGTGCAAGGGGCGCAAGCCTACAAATCGCAAACCGCCCTTGCCGCCGGGCCAAATGGCGAACTGGCGATTACATACACGCGCGACACGCCGCGGCCACTGCACGTGATGGTGGCGTTATGGAATGGCTCTGGCTTTGGCGCGCCGGTTGATGTAACGGCCAGCTCGCCGCGCTCGTTTGCCGATGCCAGCGTTGCGTTTAGCCTTGATCCGGCGCCGAATACGCGCATCGTGGTTGCGTATCGCGATGCCGACAACGGTATCTTTTTCGCCGAGAAGCTGGTGAGCGCGTTTAGCGCACCCTGGTCACCGGTGTTGCTGGCTGAGGGCAAGGGTGATGGGCGCGTTTCCGTTGATTACGATCAGCGTGGTAATCTGCATATCACCTGGATCCGCACCGGATCGAGCCGAAGCTCGAATCAGCTCCACTATGCGGTCAGGCCGGCGGGGCAGGGTTTTCTGCCGATTGTCAATGCGCCAACCGTAGCGCCGATCTTCAATGCCTGGGGCGATGCGCGAGTGGGCGCGCGGTCTTATATGCACGTTGTCCACGAATTCTTTACCGGCACTGTGCCCAAACCTCGCTATGTCCTCTTCCGGGCGCCGGGAGTGAGCTTTGGGTCGCCACCGCTGATTGAAAACGGTGAGATCGTGGTTGGCGGTGACGGGAAATCGACGGTAAATGTGACCTTCCCCGACATCACTCCCGCCAGTCTCCCCAATCAGGTGCGCTGGCGCTGGGGCGCGCCGCCGACCGACACCGAAACCGATTCCGGCGGCTGGGTACCCTTCGCTCCCTCAGGCCCGACCAGCGTTCTCTCCGTGCCTATCCCGGAAGCGATGCGTACCGATG
>NZ_CAKZNK010000094.1 GCF_937129525.1 uncultured Chloroflexus sp.
ATCCGCATAGTTCAACTGATTCCCGGATTAATTGTCGGCGATTTAGGTGGAGGTCTTGAGCTATATAGCATCCGACTGGCCCAAACACTCGATCCGCAGCTCTTCCACATCACTATTGCCAATCTCTGGCGCTTTGATCGTCCCATTGAACAGTACTGGGAAGCAGAGCTGCGCGCGAGTGGAATTGAGGTTGTGTACGGTGCACCATTTGCACAACACATGGTGCATTCAGTGATAAAGGCGTGGCGTGGTCTGCACCCACAAGTGCAACACTTACACCCGCACATCATCCATGCGCACGGCGAGTATGCCGGGTTGGTCGGACTCGCGCTTGCTGCTGGGCGGACACCTTTCATTCGCACGTGTCACACAACACTTGAGTTTCCCCGTCATTTGCAGATCCGCAAGATAGCAAACCTGTTATATCCAGCGCTGGCTACTGTTCAGGTCGGAGTATCTGATGCAGTAGTCGCTCATTTGAGTCGCCACCCGCTAGCCCGTATCTTGCATCGACCAATCTACCGTATTCATAACGGCATAGATCTGCGTCGCGTGCTGAATCAGCGTACCGGCAAAAACTTACGGCAAGAATTAGGCCTGGCGCCAGATACAATCCTGTTTGGGCTGGTTGGACGATTGACCGAACAAAAAGGTATTCCTGATGCATTAGAAGCTTTTGCGCTAGCACGTAAGCGGATACCGAACGCGATTCTGCTCATCGTCGGAAGCGGTTACGGTAACAAGCCGAAAACATTCATTGAACGGGCAGAACAGCTTCGTATCAGTCAATACGTCTTCTGGTTAGGCGCAAGGCCTGATGCAATCGATATTATTGCTAATTTGGATGTTTTAGTCTCACCATCTTTATGGGAAGGACTCCCCACTGTGATCCTTGAAGCAATGGCAGTTGGCACTCCAGTGGTAGCTACTGATATTCCAGGCACTCGTGAGTTACTGCAGCATGAACAGACCGGGTTGTTAGTTCCGCCTCGAAAACCTGAAGCACTTGCCCAGGCAATGGAAAAACTAGCCTTTGACAAAACTCTTGCCCATGGTTTAGCAACCGCAGCGCGTGAACAGGTTAAGCATTTCACTATCGAACCGGCTGCTCGTCAGTATGAGCATCTTTATCTTCAGGTATTACGGGCTAATACCCGCTAATCAAAATGTATTACACCCCGATATTAACGGTGAGATCGCCTGCATCAATCTGCTTTCCTGCCTCAATACTCCAAATTCGGGGAAGACCTGTTGTTGGGTCACGCACTACATCGTTGAGACCAAAGGGATCGCCAACTACAATAACATACTCTTTTGGTGGAAGATTGGGCACAACAAAACGACCCTCCAGGTCAGTTTCCGCAAATGGCGATAAACCAGTATCATCGACAAAGATCGCCGTCTCTTCGTTGCGCAAAACTTCCGCAAACGCCACCCGTACTCGATAGATTGGCTGGCCAGTAATACTGGACAGCACCCGCCCAAATACTACCGCTTCACCACTGGTTGGAGTGGGTATGACAACGTTAGGAGTGGTGGAAGTCGGCACAGACTGTGTTGTTGAACAGGCAATTAAGCTAACAAGGGCAAGCAGGAAAGCAATAGAGCGCATGATTTAACTCCTCAGTGATCGATGTCTTCGCCAGTTACAGTCACTCTGACGCTGACAGTATTCGGCATTATATTCTAATACTACCAACAAGCAAATGCTACTGTTTGATCAGTACCTGAACGGATTAGCAAAAATAACCTCTTTGCGTTATGGAAAACCCTTCGCATCACCTTTATCCTTCATAACGTGGAGGTTCAGTTCTTCTACATTGTAAAGGAGAGTCATATGCGAGGTCTGCCTAAGCTAGTGGCTGCAATCGTAGCGATGTTAATTGCTTCGAGCAGTCTTCCCACTTCGGTCAGCGCCCAAAGCAGCGCGTACAACACCAATTTTATAACCTCAATCACTTATCAAAATGTTGGTACAGCAACAGCCAATATCACCTTTACCTTTTATCCATCTTCGGGAGGAAGTGGTTCACCTATCACGTTCAGTCGCACTCTGCCTGCCAATGCTGGCGCTTCGTTAAACGTAGGTACTACCAATGAATTAAGTGCGTTCTCTGGTCAAGGCTCGGCGGTGATTTCTTCGGATCAGCCAATTGTCGCAACGGTTGTACAGTTGCCGCAGAGTTCAACGGTGCGAAACCGTCCATTATCAAACGGTTTTGGCAGCAATGATGGCGGTAACAACGTATTAATTGCTACCGTCTTGAAGAATACCTTTAACCAGACAACCAAGTTTTCTATCCAGAACGCTGATACAAATTCGGTAAATGTGACGCTGCAATTCTTTCCAGTTGGATCAGCCACGCCGATCCATAGCGAAACGTTCTCCCTTCAAACTGGCACGGCTCGTTTCTTTGACGCAGGTACTATCGGTGCACTTGGTTCAAGCTTCAACGGCTCAGCAACCATTCAAGCTACCGGCAAAGTTGTTGCGACCGCTATTGAGGCAACAACCGATAGTTCATATAAAGTTAGTGCCTTTGAAGGTGTCACTCAGGGTGCCAATACAATCTATATGCCCAGCGCGCTTTGCAACTTCGGCGCTAATCAACAACGCACGGCCTACGCTGTACAGAATACGAGCACGACTAATTCTGCCTCAGTCACGGTAACTTACAAAGATCTGAATAATAATACTGTTGCTACTCAGACCGCCACAATTCCCGCTAATAGCAAGTCCAGCTTCCAGACTTGTAGCGCCAGCGGTATTCCCAATGGATTCAACGGTTCAGCAGTGATTACCAGCACCGGTGCCAATATAGTTGCTATTGGCAAAGTTGCCGCTGCTTCTACCGTTGCGCCTGCGTTTGGCACCGCTTTCATTGGTGCAACTTCCGGATCTTCCAAGCTGGCTGCACCCTACGTTCGTTGGACGCAATCACGGTTCGATATCAACCCTGGTTTTCGTCAGCGAGCTAATATCGCCATTCAGAATGTCGGTTCCGGTCCTTCAGGTACAATCACGGTGAGATACTACGATCTTAACGGCGTGTTGGTCGGTACCCATACCTTGTCCTCGATCAATCCCGGACAGAAGGTAAACAGTAATGCTATCTCGGCAACCCCAGCAAGTGGAAAGACGACTGCAGACTTAGCGGAATTCGGTTATATCGGTGGTTTCGGTGGTAGCGCAACTATCGAATGTGCAAATTCGGGTTGTCAAATCGTAGCAGTCATCCGCATTTCGTCAGCAAACTCAAGTACGGTTGCAGCGAATGTCGTCGCTGAAGACTATAATGCCATCCCAATCAACTAATTAACGCTGTTTGTTCACATGCCCACCAGCTCCTTCTCAAAGAGAAGGAGCTGATGTTTTGTTGCAAAATTCTCAGTCCTCAGCCGATCGTAATGTGACCAAATACGCCACCAGCGCTTCGATCTGCGCTGCGCGCAAATCAGTGCCATAGGTGCGCGGCATCAGACCTGCCGGATAACCGGGTGTGAGCGCGGCGTCGGGATCAACGATCTCGCGCCGCAGCCACTCAGCCGCGCTGAGACCCTCTCCATTGTTGACCGCTCGCGCGCCGATGCCGGCCAGCGGCGGGCCGAGCGCCGTCGGCCCGGCTGGATCGAGGCTGTGACAGCCCAGGCAGTAGATGCGGTAAACGCGCTCGCCTTCCGCTACCGGATCAGGTGGATCAGCACGCTGGCAAGCGCTCATGATGCTGATGAGCGCGATCAGCGCGAACCAGCTTCCAATTCGGCAATAAGTTGATCGAGTTCGGCCAGCCATACCGCAGCTCCCGCATCGCTCGGCGCGCGCCAGTCACCACGTGGCGAGAGTGAACCGCCTGAACCAACTTTGGGGCCGTTGGGCATCGCCGAGCGCTTAAACTGGCTGATCTGGAAGAATCGGTAGAGAAAAACCCGTAACCATCGCGCGATCGTGAGTAGATCGTAGGCTCGTCGTTCAGTCTCAGGTATCCCCTCTGGCCATTCACCGACCGTTGCATCGCTCCAGGCGTGCATGGCCAGGAAAGCCACTTTGCCCGGTCGAAAGCCGTAACGGGTGATGTAGTAGAGATTGAAGTCTTGTAAGGCGTATGGCCCGATGATCGCTTCGGTGCGCTGAGCCGGTTTGTCATCGCCGTTGGCCGTCGCCGGAACCAGTTCGGGCGAGATTTCCGTGGCCAGAATCGCCTCCAGCACTCGATTGGCCGTTGCGCCGAGTTCGCCGGTTCGAATGACGTATCGAATCAAATGCTGGATCAGGGTCTTGGGGACGGAAGCGTTGACGTTGTAGTGCGCCATCTGGTCGCCAACGCCGTAGGTACACCAACCTAGCGCCAGTTCGCTCAGATCGCCGGTGCCAACAACGATACCGTTGTGATAGTTGGCCAGCCGGAACAGGTGCGAGGTACGTTCGCCTGCTTGCACGTTCTCGAAGGTAACATCATACACCGGCGCGCCATCACCCGCCGGGTGGCCCAGATCGCGCAGCATTTGCAGCGCCGAAGGACGAATATCGATCTCATGCGCACTGACGCCGAGCGCCGCCATGAGGGCATGGGCATTGGCGCGGGTCTGGCTGCTGGTCGCAAAACCGGGCATCGTATAGGCCAGTACGTTCTGGCGCGGCAGGCCGAGCCGATCCATCGCGCGCGCGGCAACGATCAGGGCCTGGGTACTGTCTAACCCGCCGGAAACTCCGATGATCAGCTTCTCAACCCCCGCACTGCGCATGCGCTGAATGAGACCGTGAACCTGGATATTGTACGCTTCGTAGCAACGTTCATCGCGCGTGGCCGGGTCGGCGGGAACAAAGGGAAATCGGGGTACCCGGCGGCGCAGATCTGTAATCACCGGCGGCGAAATGGTCAGCCCGATTTTGCGCATGCCTCGCAGCCGTTCGCGGTAGTCACCAACCGTATCGCTGAAGCTGGTCTGCCGCATGCGATCTTGCAACAGCCGTTCGAGATCGACATCGGCGAAGATGATCTGTTCATCGTCGCAGAATCGTTGAGACTCGGCCAGCAACTCCCCATTCTCACAAATCAGGGCGTGGCCATCCCAGGCCAGATCGGTGGTGCTTTCACCCAGTCCAGCCGCCGAGTAGAGATAGGCAGCGAGCGCGCGGGCCGATTGGTTCATGCACAGCGAGCGCCGATAGTCGGCTTTGCCGATGGTGATGTTTGAGGCCGACAAATTGCAGAGGATGGTCGCTCCAGCTAGCGCCGCAAAGGTGCTGGGTGGCAGCGGCGTCCATAAATCTTCGCAGATCTCTACATGCACGGCAAAACCGGGAATGGATGCTGTCGTGTAGATAAGGTCTGTTCCGAATGGCGCCGTCTGGCCGGCCACCTGAATCGTATCGCCGATTGCGTCACGGGCAGCGGCAAAGTGGCGTTTTTCGTAAAATTCGCGATAATTAGGCAAATAACTCTTTGGTGTTACTCCTGCGATCTGACCGTTGCAGATGGCGATTGCGCAATTAAAGAGCCGACCTTCGTGGCGTAACGGCGCTCCGACCAGGAGCAGGGCATTGATGGCGGTAGAAGCGGCGGCGATCGCAGCTACCGATCGCTCGACTGCGTCGAGCAGGGTGGTTTGCTGAAAGAGATCATCATTGCTGTAAGCTGAAATGCCGAGTTCGGGAAACAGCGCCAACACTGCACCCTCAGCAGCGGCGCGCCGGGCCAGCGCAATCGTTCGTTCGGCATTGAAGGCCGGCTCGGCAATGCGTACCGCCGGAATGGCAACGGCAAGCCGGGCGAACCCATGACGATAGATAGACGAGAAAGGATGGATCTGGTTCATAGTGGAAAGGGCGATGTCACCATCGTCCGTAGTGCTGGTAGAAAAGCAGTTACTCGATAACCCCTTCACAGTATACCGCGCCGGGCAGACGCTGTACAATAGAGGTATGGTGAAGTTGACGCTACGCTGCAATGACGCAACATTTTCGTTTGAGGAGCGATCAATTTGATCGTTCTGGATGAAACGATCTTTTTTACGTTGTTGCGCAGCAGCGGTTTGAATGAAAGGAGCGCGCGATGACGGTAGTGGCTGAAGAGCCGCTGGCAACGCTGCCTTTACGCCTGCTGATCAACGGCGAGTGGCGTGAGGCGGTGAGTGGGGCAACGTTTGCCGTCATTAATCCGGCGAATGGCACTGTACTGGGCTACGTGCCCGATGCCGGAGTCGCAGAGACACGCGCCGCGATTGCGGCAGCGGTAGCGGCGCAACCGGGATGGGCAACGACTCCTGCCGGTGAGCGAGCAGCGTTGCTGCGGCGCGTAGCGACGATGATGCTCGAACGACAGCAAGAGCTGGCTACCATTATGACGCTTGAACAGGGCAAGCCACTGGCTGAAGCGCGTGGTGAAATTGCTTATGCGGCCAGCTTTCTCAGTTGGTTTGCCGGCGAAGCCGAACGGATCTACGGGATGACGATTCCGGCTTCAACCAGTGCCAAGCGCATTCTGGTACTGCGCCAGCCGGTCGGTGTTGTCGCAATGATTACGCCATGGAACTTTCCTAGCGCGATGATTACCCGCAAGATTGGGCCGGCCCTCGCTGCCGGTTGCGCGGTGATCTGTAAACCAGCCGAGCAGACACCGCTCTCGGCGCTGGCGTTGGGCCAGCTCTTTACCGAAGCCGGAGCGCCACCCGGTGTGGTTAATATTATTACCTGCCAGGATCCACGACCCTTTGCCGATACCATCTTTTCCGATACCCGCGTGCGTAAGATTAGCTTTACCGGTAGCACCGAAGTCGGCAAAGAACTGATGCGCCGCTCAGCCGATACGCTCAAACGAGTTTCGCTAGAATTGGGCGGGAACGCGCCGTTTATCGTCTTTGCCGACGCCGATCTGGAAGCAGCGGTGCGCGGCGCTATTGCCTCCAAGTTCCGCAACGCCGGCCAGACATGCGTCTGCGCGAACCGCATTTTTGTTCAGCGACCGATCTATGCTGACTTTGCCGAACGTTTCGCTGCTGAGGTTGCTCGCCTGACCGTCGGCGATGGCTTGCAGCCCGGAGTGAATATCGGCCCGTTGATTGATGAACAGGCGCGGCGCAAGGTCGAGCGCCACGTGCAAGATGCCCTTACCGCTGGCGCCAAAGTGCTGGTCGGCGGCGGGCCGTCGCCACTTGGCGGCAACTTCTGGCTACCGACCGTTTTGTTCGATGCGCGCAGCGATATGCTGGTGGCCCGTGAAGAGACGTTTGGGCCGGTTGCGCCGCTCATTCCCTTCGACGATGAGGCCGAGGTGATCCGGATGGCCAATGACACGCCTTACGGTCTGGCTGCCTATGCCTTTACCCGCGATGTGGGGCGGGTCTGGCGCCTGGCCGAGGGACTGGAATACGGCATTATCGGGATCAACGATCCCATTCCTTCCACGGCCCAGGCTCCGTTTGGTGGGGTCAAACAGAGTGGGATTGGACGCGAAGGCGGCCCAACCGGGATTGATGAGTATCTGGATATCAAGTATGTCTCAATCGGGATCTGACCGGCTTGACGTAGTGGTGATCGGCGCAGGGGCGGCAGGGCTGGCAGCGGCGCGCGCTCTGCGCGATGCCGGCGCGCGGGTAGCAGTCATCGAGGCGCGACCACGCATCGGTGGCCGGATCTGGACTGAGCGCAGTTGCGGGTTCTACCCGATTGAACTTGGCGCTGAGTTGATTCACGGCGCACATACGAGTACCGTGGAGCTGGCCCAGCAGGCTGGATTGACGCTCGACGAAGTGGATCGATACAACGGCTTGCGCTGGGGCACGCCAGCTCGACCAATTCACGAGCTGCCGCCAGACGATCCTGCCCGGCAAGCGATTGCGCGCGCGCGCGCGATATGGAATAGTCTGGCAGAGCGCTACACCGACGAGAGCGTCGATTGTTCGCTGGCCACGGAACTATGCCGTCATGGGTTCGATCCAGCGGCTCTGGCGGTGGCCGATGTGGCGCTGGCGCAAACCTGTTGCGCAGAGCTGGAAACGCTCAGTTGTGTCGATCTGGCTCGCGAGCAACGGGTCGATCAGGCCGGGCCGCGCGAGTTTCGCCTGCGCGAACGCTATGATACCTTGTTAAACTGGCTGGCCCGCAATCTCGACATCCGTCCTGGCATGCCGGTGCGGGCAATCACCGATCATGGGGATGCGGTGACCATAGAGGCGGGCGCTACCACCTTACGCGCGCGTCGCTGTGTCGTCACTGTGCCGGTCGCAGTCCTGGCTGCCGGCGCGATCCGCTTCAATCCACCTCTCTCAGCCACCAAACGCGCTGCCATTGCCGCCTTCAATACACGACCGGCGACCAAACACTTTTTCTGGTTTGACACACCGCTATGGGATGAAGACTTTGCTTATGCCGCGCACAATGGTCTCTTTGCGCGCTGGTGGACGCCAGCTCACCCCGATCCGGCTGCGCCGTTGCTGTGCAGTTATGTAACGGCTGAACGAGCCGCTGCGCTCGATCGTTTGCCTGACGCGACGGTACGCGAATTGGGTCTGGCCGAACTGAGTTGGCTTTTAGGCCGCAGTGATGTGGCCGAACGATGCGTTGGCTTCCGCCGCTACCGCTGGGCTGCCGATCAGTACGCGCGCGGCGGCTATGCCCATCTGCCGCCAGGAATGGCCTGGGCGCGACCGGCACTGGCGACGGTGGAAGGGAATATCCACTTCGCTGGTGAAGCAACGGCCTTCACCAGCAATCCACAAACAGTGCATGGCGCCATTGATAGCGGCTGGCGAGCGGCCCGTGAATGTCTGGAAGCGTAACCATCGACTTGCAACAACGACAAGGAGCATCCATGGATCATCTGATTGACCGGCTACGCGCTGCGCTACGCGCTGCCGGCATTCCGGCAACCGAAGCCGACTTTGCCGGCATCATCGAGAAGGGCTTTCTGAGTCGTTTTCCTGATATTGAGCGGCTGCTCGATGCTGTCGATCACGAGCAGTTACCCGACATGCTCGATGCAGTCAATCTGCCGCCGGCAGCCAGTCCGCCTAACGGTGACCTGCCGACAAGCGATGATCCAACCAGCATTTTCGGTATTGCCACCCAGTTGCAACGGAAAACGATCTCGCCGGTAGAACTGGTCGAGCAGGCGCTGGAGCGCATTGCCGACTATGACGCCGAACTCAATGTCTTTCAGATAGTGATGGCCGAGAGTGCTCTGGCCGATGCCCGCACTGCTGCCGCTGAACTGGCAGCGGGCAAGATACGTAGTCCGTTGCACGGTGTTCCTGTTGCGGTCAAGGATCTGTTCGACGTAGCTGGCTATCCGACCGCAGCAGGATCGCGCATCCGCGCCGGAGTGATGGCGGCAACTGATGCAACGGTCGTCGAGCGCCTGCGCGCCGCCGGCGCAATCGTGATCGGCAAGACCCGCATGTCGGAATTCGCTTACTCACCCGGCTCAAACAACGCCCACTACGGCCCAACAGCCAATCCTTACGACCGGTCACGCGACAGCGGCGGTAGCAGCAGTGGCAGTGGCGTTGCGGTTGCTACCGGTATGGCCTTTGCCGCCATCGGCACTGACACCGGTGGATCGATCCGCATTCCTGCTGCCCATTGCGGAATTGTTGGTCTCAAGCCGACTCATGGCCGGGTAAGCCTGGCAGGTGGGTTCCCGCTTTCGTGGTCGCTCGATCATGCCGGGCCGATGACCCGCGCGGTGGCAGATACGGCATTGCTACTCAGCGTGATCGGCGGGCCAGACCCGCGCGATCCACGCACCCTGCGCCTGGCTCCAGACGTTACCATCGGTGGTATAACTGCCGGCGCGCGTAATCTGCGGGTGGGATTGCTGACCGCCGACGGTAGCGGGCAACCCCTGGCGGGTGTCGATGAGCTGACGGCAATGCGACGCGCCGCCGATGCGCTGGACGGACAAGGGGCCATCATCATCCCTATCGATGTGCCTGAACTGGAAGAGTTGCGCTTGCTCAATCCGGCTTTGCTGGCGATAGAGGCGGCAGCTTTGCATTTACCGTGGTTACGAACACGGCTCGACGATTATGGCGAATTTATGCGCCACCGCATACTGGCCGCCTTCATCTATTCGCCGGTCGATGCTGCGCGCATCCAACAGGCGCGAGCGATGTTAAGGCGACGGGTAGCAGAACGGCTGGCCGAGATTGATCTGCTGATTACGCCGGTCGTTCCTGCATCGGCGCCGGCGCTCGGCATACCAACACCAACCTCATTCACCGGGCCATGGAACTTCCTCGGCTGGCCAGCGCTCAGCCTGCCAACCGGTTATGGTAGCGATGGAGTGCCACGCGCCGCACAACTCATCGCCCGTCCGTGGAACGAACCGCTGCTGTTGCGTGCTGCTTACGCCGCCGAGCAAGTGCTGGGACGCCTCGCGCCATCTCTGTAACACGGCGCGCTATGCTACAATTGGCGCTTAGGCCGCACAAAGTTGAAGCGGCGCAGAGCAGCATTGAGGAGCGGCTGCAATGTTTCGTACAGTATTGGTTGCGAATCGGGGCGAAATTGCCCTGCGGGTGATGCGGGCCTGTCGCGAATTGGGCTTGCGGTGCGTAGCTGTGTACTCTGAAGCCGACCGCGATGCGCCGCACGTAGCCTATGCAGACGATGCTTATCTGATTGGTCCACCATCACCCGCCGAAAGCTATCTCAATATCGAGGCGATCCTGCGCGCTGCCAAAGCCACCGGAGCCGAGGCTATCCACCCCGGTTATGGCTTTCTGGCTGAAAATCCCAGTTTTGTGCGCGCAGTAACGGCTGCCGGACTGGTCTTTATCGGGCCGCCAGCCGAAGCAATGGAGCGGATGGGAGGCAAGACAGCAGCCCGACGCGAGGCAACGGCAGCCGGGGTACCGGTAGTGCCCGGTGTGCTCGAACCGGTCAGTGATGCAGCCGAAGTGCGTCGATTGGGCAAAGAGTTTGGCTACCCGATTGCGATTAAGGCTGTCGGTGGTGGCGGAGGACGCGGGCTGCGCGTGGTGCGCTCGCCGGAAGAGGTCGATGAAGCGTTTGCTTCAGCTCGACGAGAAGCCGAAGTTGCGTTTAAGAATGGCGAATTGTACGTTGAAAAGTACCTTGACGATCCGCGCCATATCGAGATTCAGGTGCTGGCCGATGGTTACGGCAATGCCGTATCCCTCGGCGAACGCGATTGCTCGGTTCAGCGTCGCCATCAGAAGCTGATCGAAGAATGTCCATCACCGGCTCTCACTCCCGAATTGCGCGCCGAGATGGGCGCTGCCGCCGTTCGACTGGCAAAAGCAGTTGGCTACGTTAGCGCCGGTACGCTCGAATTCCTCTTTCAGGATGGGCGCTATTATTTCCTCGAAATGAATACACGCATTCAGGTCGAACATACCGTAACCGAGATGGTTTACGGCGTCGATCTGGTGGCAGCGCAGATCCGGATTGCGCAAGGCGAGAAGTTATGGCTCAGGCAAGAAGACCTGGCGCCGCGCGGTCACGCCATCGAGTGCCGGATCAATGCCGAAGATCCGCTGCACAACTTCCGTCCCGCTCTCGGCGCAATTGGTGAATACCGCGAGCCGGTTGGGTTAGGTGTGCGCGTTGATAGCGGTGTGCGGGCCAACTACACGGTGCCATCGCACTACGATTCGCTGCTGGCCAAGTTGATCACCTGGGGCGCCGACCGCAAAGAGGCGATTGCCCGCATGCGACGAGCGCTGGCCGAGTTCCGGATCGAAGGGGTGACAACCATCATTCCCTTCCACCAGGCCGCGCTCGAACATCCGGTGTTCCTGGCCGGCGCAGCGACGGTGAATTTCATTCCACGCCATCCCGAGTTACTTGCGCGCACTGCCGAACTGATGCCACCAGCCTCGCCACTGCCAACCGAACCGGCTCAAGAACCCCGTCGGTTTACGGTAGAAGTAAATGGTCGTCGGTTTGGGGTGGCCGTCTTTGGCGATGGACTGAGTCTGACCTCTGCTCAGCCGACGAATCCGGCACGCAATTCTGCCCCGCGCCGCGTCTCCCCACGCAAGACGACACTCAACGCGCCAATTGATGGTGTCATCAGTCCGATCCAGGGCCGCGTTGTGGCAGTGCGGGTGGCCCACGGCCAGCAGGTTGAAGCCGGTCAGGTGCTCTTCATCGTCGAAGCGATGAAGATGGAGAATGAGATTACCGCTCCCCATAGCGGTACGATTGGCGAAGTGCGCGTTGAAGTGGGTATGACGGTCGAAGCCGGAGCGGTGCTGGCAACCTTCAAGCCGGCATCCAACACGGCAGAGTAGCAGTTGCGATGACTGGCAGAGAGTTGCGTTAAGAAGTTGGTAGCGATGCTCTACAACGCATCGCTACCAATTGTGTATTCTGTTAGTACTAGAAGGAAGATTGCTCTATGTGGGAACGGCCCTGGATCGAGCTTTTTCCCGGCGTGAGACGACGGCGGATCGCGCTGACTGAGCGAATGTATCAGATGGAAGTGAGTCTGGCAGAGGGCAGCCACGTGCCGTTGCACAGCCATCCTGAAGATCAGGTGGCCTACATCGTTCATGGCCGCCTCCGCTTCCAACTGGGTGATACGTTTATCGAAGCCACTGCCGGCAGCTCGGTAGCGATTCCCGGTGGCACTCCTGCAGTCTGGACACTTGAAGAGACTCTGGCAATCGACACATTTAGCCCACCGCGCGCCGACTATCTGGCCGTTGATGGCGATACCTGATAAATCGGCGAGTGTGCAATCCGGCAGATACGTTGCGCATACCGTCTGACCGTTGCGCCTGGCGCGATGTCGGCGCCGATCGACACCGCGATACCGGTTCAGAGCAGAAGGGTTGCAGCAGTCTGGTATCGCAGGCAAACTGGTTCACAATGGAAACATCGCGGGATCGAGGTCAGCGTAGTCTGTCGGCCTGGACCCGACAAGCAATCGATTTGCCCTTCGCTGCCCCGAGTGAAGACCGAACAGCGCGACAGGTTGCGCATTTCGGGATTGCCAAAGGCAAATGCCGCTGAGAGCTGGCGAACTTCCAGGGCGCGATGACAATGTTGCCCGAAGGTATACCATGCGTTATCGTTTAGCTTGATCAACCGGCAATGCCTCAACCGAAACAAATCCTGCGTTCACTCCTGGTTGAACGTAGCTGGTTGGCTTCTATGAGAGCGACCGGGCATTAAACCGACAGCCGGCGACATGCAGCTTGCGCTTCTTCGTACTCGTATGCAACCACTTGCCGCCGAATATCCCGCGTGGGCTGGATACGCCCATCTCACTGCCAGTCTACCGCCGCCGGTGATACGCGATCCGGCGCAGCCACTGGTCAGCATCGTAGTGCCCTCGCTCAATCAGGGGCGTTACATTGGCGCAACGTTGCAGAGTATTCTTAGCCAGAATTATCCCAACCTCGAAGTGTGGGTTATTGATGGCGGTAGCAGCGATGAAACGCTCGCCGTGCTCGACACGTTCGCCGGCGACGACCGCATTCAGATTGTCACCGGCAAGGATGCCGGTCAGGCCGATGCAATCAACCGGGGTTGGGCGCGAGCGCGGGGATCTGTGCTGGCGTGGCTCAATAGTGACGACACCTACCTGCCGGGCGCCATTGCTGCACAGGTTTCAGCCTTACAGTCTCACCCAGGAGCGGTTGCTGTTTATGCCAGCGCTCGCTATATCGACGAGCAGGGACAGGCGTTGCGAACTGTTGCCGCGCGACCCTACCACCCATTGTCGTTGTTGCGCTTACTCATCCCGATCCAACCGACTGTCTTTGCGCGCCGGGCAGCGGCTGGACTCACCGGCCCGCTCGACCTGACGATGCGCTATGCGCTCGATACTGCCTACTGGGTACGGCTGATTCGACATGGCCCGATGCTACAGGCCCCCGGCATTGTTGCCACTTACCGGCTCCATGCCGCTTCCAAAACCGTCGCGCAGTTTAGCGGTTTCTACCGCGAATGGCTCCAGATTGCCGAACAGTTTTTTGCTGCGCATCCAGGCTTACGACCGGCGCGACCGGCTGTGCTGGCCGATATTTATGCGGCAATGGCCAATCTCGAGGCGCGCAACGGCGCCCTCGGCGCGGCTGTGCGCTATGCCGTCTACGCGCTCACACTGGCCGGATGGCGACCGAGGCTGGCCAAAACGCCGCTGGCGCTCCTCGATCGCGTGCTTGGGAGCGATGTTGCCGATCGGATCGGTAGCTGGTGGGGACAACGCTAGCGATCGATCAGACGGGGGATCGACGAGAGCGGTTGCCGAACTCTTGCCGATCCCCGCGATTGTGCCATGCGCCGGTTACGCTCCTATTGATCTAGCAGACGGAGCAACCGCCGTCCGGCAACCACTGCTCCCGCCGCCAGCGCCCCGGCTCCCAGAGCCAGCGGCCCCCAACGACGCGCGCGGGTGTCGGCCAGGACAACCCGGGCCGTGTTGTATCCGCTCGCGCCAAACACACCACCACCGGGATGGGTACTGGCGCCGGTCAGATACAGACCGCGAATCGGGGTGCGATAACCGGCCAATTCCGGTAGAGGCCGGAAGAAGAACATCTGATCAAAGCTCATCTCGACGTGCATGACGTTACCGCGTAGCAACCCGATCCGTCGTTCCAGATCAAGCGGACTCTGGATGAAGCGGTCGATAATCTTGCCACGCATATTGGGCGCGTACCGGTAGAGTACTTCCAGAATCGAGTCGGCAACCGACTCGCGGATGTCGTCCCAATGGCGGCCATTACTGAGCTGGTAGGGAAAATACTGCGACCAGAGAAAGACGGTGTGCTTGCCGGGAGGAGCAACATCGGGATCGATCGCCGAGAAGGTCATGGCAATTACGGCTGGCTCGCGACTCGGCTCACCGCGCAAATAGTCTTCGTAGGCCCGGCGCACATAGTTCATGCTAGGGCTGAGCAGTTGCAGACCGTGATGGCTTTCGTGGGGACGACCATAACTGCGGGCGGCAATGTAGTCGGGCAGCTCTTCCGCCGCGCAGCGCACCGTCATACCGAAGCCGTTACCGATGCGAATATGATTGAGCCGGCGCACCAGCTCGGCGCTGAGGTGTTCGGGGCCGACCAGTTGCAGGAAGGTTGTCAACACGTGCGCATTCGAGACAACAATTGGCGCCGAATAGCGTTGACCATCCGCGGTCTCAACCCCCTGCACGCGCCCATTCTGCACGATAATCCGGCGCACTGGCGCATCAAGCACCACCTCACCACCCATGGCTTTGAGCGAACGAGCCATCGCCTGAGTTAACATCCCTGAACCGCCGCGTGGATGTTTTGCGCCACTGTAGTGCAGCATCGCGTGCCAGCCGAAAAAGTCACCTGCCCCGATCTCATCCGGCGGTGGGCCACTCTGCGCCGCCAGCCAGGTCATCGCTGCGCGCATAGCCTCGCTCTCGAAAGTCTCTTCAATCAACTGGGCATAGCTGGTGAAGAGGCGTCGAGTGACTTCAAGCACCTTCTGTTCAGGTTTGGGCAAACGCGGAATGCTGGAAGCAACTTTGCCAAACAAGCGCGTCACTGACGGCGGATTCAAAAAGACATCGAATACCGCCTCGTTTAGCGGTGTCCAGAAATCGAGGAAGCGCCGGTAAGCTTCGGCATCGCGCGGACTGACGGTAGCGATACTCTGGCAGGTGCGCTCGACATCGCGGTAGAAGTAGATAGCGCCACTCCCGTCGGGCAACGGGTAGAAGGCATAGGGATCCATGTCGATATACTCAAGCCCGTATCGCTCGAGTTCGAGGTCACGCACAATTGGGGTGAGATGGATCATGATGTGGGCCGAAGAGCCGACATCAATCTTGTAGCCGGGGATCACCTCTTCGGTGCAGACAGCGCCGCCGACAATTGGCCGCCGTTCGAGTACCAGCACACGCTTGCCGGCTTTGGCAAGATAGCCGGCGCAGGTCAGGCCATTATGGCCGCCGCCGACGACTATCACATCGTAATCGGTTGATGATGGCATGGTTATCCTCTGTCAGTAATACCGGTCACATTTGTAGTATACCCTCAGATCGGGATCCAGCAGTACTGACATGGGGAGAGAACGCGCGCGAAGCGAACCCGGTCGATTGCGCAGCCAGGCGACCGTTCCGAGATGACAGCGCCGATTGAGCAATCTTCGCGCTTACCGCCGCGCGCGATAGATCACCACTTCATCCTGCGCGAAGACCACCTCACCAACCTGGGCCAGCGCGGCCAGACTGGTCGCGGGATACATTTCACGCTCAAGCGCGCCGATGTAGATGTAGTCGATGCGGTATCGGGCAAGCAGCGATCGAATCTGATCAAGATCGCCGCTACGGTAGATGGTATCAACTGCCAGACAGCGCGGGCCAAGTTCGGCAAGGGCTACCGGATCGCCGCTACGCCATTGTATTTCGTGGCCTGTCCAGCCCAACACGGTGGCAAACCCGCTGGCAGCCGCGACACCACCGAAGCCCTGCCAGTTGTACGAACCGCCACAACGCGGCGATTCACTGCCCGCTGCAACCGCGGCGGCATTCTCGACCGCCGCCGCCTCGAGCACCACGCTGCCAGCGGGTATATTGCGGCGCAGCCAGGCAATGGATGCCGCTCCAGCGGCAGTTTGCTCACGCGGTGTGTACCCATTGAGGCCATAGAGCGGCGCGCGACCAAGATCACGTATGACGAGATATGGATAGACCAGCGCTCCCACCAGGAGCAGACCAAAACCAACACTGCCCAGACCAGATAGCCACCGTCGCCAGCCCGTCGCTGTCGCCCACATCCACCACAACCCAACCGGCGCCAACAGGCCCCAGAGCAGCCAGACCTGATAGTAGAATTTGAAAACCGTGTTCACCCGGTTTTCGAACAAATCCCGAATGTAGACGAATTCTACCCCGCAGAGCACGACGCTGCCGACGGCGATGATGAGCATCCCGAAGCGGAAGCCGATTTCCCGCTCATGCAACATGCGCCACACCGCAACGCGCGCCAATCCGAATAACCCTAGCAAGGGAAACCCTATGAGCAAGCCGAAGGCCAGCAGGAAAAGCGGCAACCACCATAGCCAGCGTGGAATTGATGAGCCGGCTAAGGAATGTTCATCCGATGGCCGGTAGAGGCAACCGCCAATGATGATCGGCACTGCCATCAGTCCAAAGATGATGACAAACTCGTGCCAGCCACTCCGTTCGCCCAGGTAAATGCCGATCACACTGGTGAGCCGGCTAATGATTGGTATATCAAGCCAAGGGGTTGATCCACCTACCGGTGAGCGAAACGTCAGATGAAACGGCAAGTAGAGCACAAAGGCGAGCACGGTGATGATAACCGTTGGGCGCAACCACATTCGCCACGGAAACGGAGCATGGCAACGTTGCAAGGCGAGCGCAATCCCTCCCCAGTAGAGTAGCAGGTAGCTCGGGAGATCCCAACTGTTGATGACGTACAGACTTCCGAGAATGACTCCGTGCAGGAGGCGCACCAGCCAGCCGGCCCGCCCTTCAGGGAAGAGGATCGGCGGCTTAACCGATTGCAGCGCATCCGGTGACGATGGCTCATTGGCGCGCGCTGCCACCTTCGCCTGACCAACTGCCGCAACCGCCAGCGCCAATCCGATTGCCAGCGTCGTGAAGGGTAATGCCATCACATGCGGATGCATGTCGCCGAGACGAAAACTGAAGAAGGGAAATTCGGTAATAGTGTACTTCTGCTCGTAGCGCGGCGGATCGCCAGCAATCCGGTACCCATCCCACAGCGAGCGCGACGGCCACCACCAGTTGAAGTCTTGCCATTTGTCAGCCCGCGGCCAGCCCTCCACCGTGCCGAAATCGTAGGCGGCAGTCTGGAGGGGGTACGGCAATGTGATAAATGTTTCACCGCGCCAGGCCTGGCTCAAGACAGCCACTAACTGGCGGTCATCAAGGGCAACGGCCCGTTCGTCACCGGTGATAACCTGAATGGCGCCTGATTGATTGCCGGCGAGCAGGACGATAATCACGCCGAGCGCGCCAAGGGCATTCCGCACCAGCGCCGGGGGATGATGATGAAGCAGTCGAAGGATGGTGTTGATCACCCCGTAACCGCCTTGCGCCGTCATGCCGGCGAGCAAGGCCAGGGATAGATTGTAAGCCGTCGCCGGTGGCAAACCACTCAACATCGCCGGAACGGCCATGAGCAGGTAGCCGAAATAGTAGTAGTTGATGCTGTATCCCGCCAGCCATGGATCGTGTGGTGGGAAGAAGCCACTATGCTGAATGGCGTTGAAGAAGGCGAAATCCATTGGGCGTTCGGTGCCCCACGGAATGGGTTCGCGCGCCCGCAACCAGACCACGCCGAGCAGAGTGATGAGAAAGATCGCTTCCCCGACCAGCGCATCACCGAGCGGGGGTAGTCGGCGATGCCCGCTGCGCCAGAGCCAGATCCAACCGCTACCGGCAACGATCAGCAGACAGATGATAATGAGCGGTAGATCGAAGCGACTAAGGCCGAGCATGGCCAGCAACCACGCCAGAAAACCGGTCACCAGTAAGCCGAGCGGACGGGCAAAGACAAACCCGCTCCCTGGTAGATGGACGAAGATACGGTAAGCGATCGGCCAGCCGATCCAGGCGAAGAGCTGGGCGATCAACCACCAGATCAGGACATCACCAGCCAACGTTCTCATAGCCTGCTCCTGTGCTGCCTGCATCTGCGCCATCCCCGCTTACTCTGCGCAGACCCTCGCGTAACGAGACGATCACGGCTGTCCTCCGCCAAGCCTGTTTATCATTCGCTGCGCTTCATCAGCCCACGGCCCATCGGGCGCCAGTTGCAGATACCGTTGCAAGGCGTCTCTGGCCAGAGTGGTTTGATTACGCAGCATAAAGAGACGGGCCAGTTGAAAGTAGGGGTCAGGCAAAGCTGGATCGGTGCTCATCGCCTGCCCCAATGCAAGCTCGGCTTTATCGAGCCAACCCCAATCGATCAATGCAGTCGCCAGTTTGTTGTAATTACCTGCGGTTGGACTGGCCTG
The DNA here is from genome assembly GCF_937129525.1 of uncultured Chloroflexus sp. Classification (GTDB taxonomy): domain Bacteria; phylum Chloroflexota; class Chloroflexia; order Chloroflexales; family Chloroflexaceae; genus Chloroflexus. The sequence goes on from NZ_CAKZNK010000094.1 coordinate 18,959, forward strand.
AATTGCGCCCAGATAAGCCTGTTCGGCTTCATCATACCTGCCCGCTTCAGCCAAAATATCGCCCCAGAGATGATGCAAGCCAACGTCGCCGGGATTGGCAGCAGCGGCAGGAGCTAACACCTGCGCCGCTTCATAAAGCCGTCCCTGACGGCGGTAACCTTCCGCCAGAGCAAAGGCAAATTGAGCATTGGTCGGTTGTGCCGCAACGGCAGCTTCCAGCTCAGAGAGATCAATGGTCGGTTCGTTGGGTGGCGGTGGAAGAGGCGGCTGCGCAACCGGTAACGGATCGGCGCGCAACAGACGATAGCTGTCCGGCAGATTGGCAACCGCGTAGATTGCTACGCCGTCTTGTTCATAAACCGGACGCAAATAACGGTCGCGCAAGACCATCAATTTCTCAAGGCCCTGTGGGTAAAAAGCGCGCTCGACACCGCCAACATAGACATAATCAACATCATAGCGGGCCAGAATGCGTAATGCCGTTTCCGGGTCGGTGGTGGTGTAAAAGGCTTCGACATCACGCACTCGCCGCCCCGTCACTATCGGATCACGCTGTTCATCGGCATGCAACGCGCTGATCACTGTCGGCAAACCGGTTGCCGCAGCGATGCGAATGCCGTAGGCCCGATAGAACCACAGGCTCGACTGAAGTACAATCGGCGTGCCGTCGATCTGCTGATTGAGCCAGCGGATCGCCGCTGCGTCACCGCTCAAATCTACCTGTACCATCGTGGTATTCGGCTCACAGCCACCAAAGGCAGCGCAGTCATAAGTAAAGCTGGCCTGTTCCATGAAAGCCATTCCATCGAGGGTTGGGCCAATATCAACCGGGAAGCGCGTGACCAGCCGCGATGGAATGGCTACCGGCGCATAGCTGGCTGCTATCAGCGCCGGCATAGCGATTGCGACCAGGGCTACTCTGACCGCTGCTTGCCCGCCCCACTGGCGCGCCTGATGGAACAATCGCGGCAAAAGACCGGCAGCGGCCAGGCCGAGTAATGTCCAAACGTGCATGCCAAATTTAAAGACGGTGTTCATGCGATACCAGTCGCTACCGTCGAGATGGTCGCGAATGTAGACCACTTCCACGCCGAGCGAAATAGCCCACGCCAGCCAGCTTAGCAATAGCGCATACCATGCCGGCGCGCCGGTGGCTCGTCGCACCAATAAGGTGGTGGTGAGGATTAACAAGATCAGCAAACCCAGTCGCAACGCCCAGGCCGGCAACGCCGCGCCAATAATGATCGTTATTCCGATCACGCTTAACATCAGTGTCCCTAAACGTACCGGCACGAGGCGCTGCCAGCGCCGCGCTGCCGCGCCGATGATAACCGGGACAACGATAACGAGCGGCAAACCGTACACCAGCAGATAATCGAACGGTAAAGTGACGTGACTGGTCACCAACCCAATCCCACCTACCATCGGCCAGTAGCGGTCGAAGAAGGGGGCAAAGAGCAAGAGCGAGCCTATTCCCAATCCAATCGCTTTGACCGCCGCCAGCGCAATTGCCTGCCAGCGCCAGCCATCACGCCGCGCGGCGCCGGCGACAATTGACAAACCGGCAAGCAAACCGTAGGTGGGGAAATCCCACGAATTGGTGACTGCCAGCGTCCCCAGAGTCAACGCCATGAGCGCCCAGGTTGGCGCAACGCGGAGCAGAGAAGACTCCGCTGAGGAGTTCCCAACCGGGGTTGTTAGCCGACCGGCTTGCTGTCGATTGAGCAGAATCAATTGCCATGCGCAGGCAATTGCCAGCAGCGAGAGCGGGAGCGCAATCAGGTGTGGATGCAGGTCAGCGTAAAGGAAACTGAACAGCGGAAACTCATTAATCGTGTAGGGGATCACCCGACTCGGCCCGACAAACCAGTCGCCGAGCAGCGCGGCATTGCCACTCAACAGCAAGCGCAACCCGTTGGCGCCTTGCGACCAACCCGCTGCGATCAGGCTGGTCAGATTGCCAACCAGTCCGATCAGCGCAGCAGCCAGTATCCCGTAGCGTCGTCGGCCAGCCAGTCGCGCGCCCAGCTCATACGCGCCGGCCAACAACATACCGAAGAGTGTCGCCAGGGCCAGATTGAAACCGATCGCCGAATCAAGACCGAGAAGCTTGATCGGCAGCGACATGAGATAGAGACCGTAGTAGTAATAGTTGATGTAGCCGTTACTGTAGAAAGGATCATAGGGCGGCATCACCGGACTGCGCAAAATGGCGTTGAGGAAGCCCTGCTCCATCGGCTTTTCGCCACCCCATACCGGGTGCCACAGATCGGGGTTGAGCGCGCGGATGCAAACCATCGCGGCAAAGCCGGCCAGGAAGACAACTTCACCTGGGATAACAGTGCGCCACGCAGCGCGATCGGGCCGCGCACCGATCAGCCATAACGCCAGCGCAATGACCGCCATCACCACCAGACCAACTGTCACCCCTACCTGATCGTAGCGCCAGAGACCGAGACTGACAGGCAACCAGATTGCGTAACCGAGCATGATCAGGCCAACCGGTCGCGCCCATGCCAGCCCCCATCGCCCCAACGCAGCATAAGCCGGCAGCGCACCCAGCCCGGCAATCAGATACCAGACCAGCAGCCACACGATGACCGCCAGCCACTGCTGTTCGCCAAGCAGAGTATTCCAGCCTAACCGACCAACTGCCGGCAGTTCGTTCACCGGCTGCATCAATTCCAGTGCCGGAATAGTACGCGCGCTCGGTGGTCGAATCGGCAGATCGCTGGTGAGCATACGGGGCTGACCCGGCTCGCGCACACGGTAGAGAACACTCTCACCCTGCCGGAAAACAAGGTCAAGATCCCCGCGACCGACAAGCGTCGCGAATTTGGCTAATCCTTCCGCGCTGTAAAGCTGTCGCTCCACGCCGCCGACATACACATATTCCACACCGTAACGGCGCAGAGCTGACAGCGCGGTATCGGGATCGGGCGTATTGTAGATGGTGGCGATGATCTGCTGCCGATAACCGATCACCGGCCCGGCCTGCACTGCGCTGCGCTGCTGGATCTGATGCCACTCCCAACCGAGCAAGGTGGGCATGCCGGTAAAGGTGGCAATCCGTCCGGCCCACTGGTACGAAGGCTGGTGCGCTTCGAGAATGATCGGGGTGCCACGCGCATTGCGGCGCAACCAGTCAATTGCCGCCGCGTCTTCATCGAGCGAATAGGCCGCGCCGTTACGCGCTGCGGTGATGTTGGTGAAGAACGCCATGCCGTCAAGCGAGCGGGGCGCAGTCGGATCCCAGCGGTCGGCAATCCGGGCCGGCGTGGCAGTGATGGGGTAGACCAATCCGGCAGCCAGCAGCCCGCCGACAACCAGGCGAACAATCCAGCGGCCCTGGACAGCCAATCGTTGCGTCGCCATCCATAACCACGGCAAAACGACTGCCGTTGCCAGCGCCAGCAGCATCCAGGCATGCAGGCCGAATTTGAAGACGGTATTCATCCGCCCGACATCGCCACGCACCACCACCACTTCAACCAGAACCCACAAGCCCAACCCGCCGAAGGCAAACAGAGAAGTGATGAGAGTGGTTGCTGCATGATGCCGAATCTGCCAGATGATCCACGCCGCCACTGCGATCAGGGCCAGCAACGGGATAAGAGCCGGCAGATCGAGGGCCCATCCGACCAGCAGGATTGCAACCGGCCCGATCACGAGCAACAGATTATATCCGCGCCGCCACAGCCAAACCCCGATCACGGCCAGCCAAACTGCCAGCCAGTGACCGCCGATTTGCAGCAGTTGACCGGTTGAGGTACGTTCAGCCGTGATAACGGTCTCAAGCAAGGTCAAACCCTGCCCACTCCAGAGTTCGATCCCACTTGACTCGGTCACAAAACTGGCAATGAAGGGAGCAAAGAGCAGATTACCCAGCAGCGCCGGCGCGGCTCCGACAGATGCAGCAACCAGCGCCGTCGCCGGCCAACCATGCCCCGCTCGCCGCCAGCGCCGCCCCGTCGCCAGGGCCAGCATCAACCCGGCCAGACCCACAAACACCGGGTAATCCCAGGTGTTCGTAGCCCTGATCGCGCCCGCAACCACTCCCAATCCAGCCACGATCCACCACTGTCCTGATGCTCCCTGACGCCACCAGGCCAGCGCCAGACCCAGCGCAGCCAGACTGAGCGGCATGACTATCATGTGCGCATGCAAATCGGCAAACAGGAAGGTAAAGAAGGGGAATTCATTGATTGTGCCGGGAGCGATACGAGTTGCATCCCAGAAAGCCCACTCGTAGCGCCCTTTGGCTACCTGTTCAGCGGCATAGCCGCTGACGAACCAGCCGGCTTGGGCGAGATTGCCGATCAGCAGCATTAAGACCGGCGCCAGTATACCGGAGAGCAGCGCTACCCGTTCGCGCCGACGGAGCGCCGAGTGCGCAGCTAACAGGTTGTAGACGACTCCGAATGCCCCTAGCGCTGTGAGAGCGAAGATCGTGGCAACGCCAAGATTGTAACCAACCGCCGGCGCGACCCCGCTAAGATGGATCAGCGTTCCTACCAGCACAAACCCGAAATAGTAGTAGTTGATGTAACCACCGGCATGCCAGGGATCGAGCGGCGGGAAGGCCGCGCTACGCAGAACTGCATTGAGGTACGCGAAATCCATCGGCTTCTCGCCACCGCGCGCCGGATGCCAGAGATCAGGGTTGAACCAGCGGAGAGTCAGACCGAAGAGCAAAAACCCGATAAAGAGGATTTCAGCGACGAGTAACGCCGTTTGTCGCTCTTGCCAGAGTTGGCGCAATGCATCGCGATTGCGCCAGCCAGCCACTACTCCTATCCCCAGCACGATGAACCCAATCGTCCAGAGAGTGACCGGGGCAAATGGCGCAAGCCGCAGGCTTCCGGCCAGCCAGGCCAGATACGCCACCAGCAGCAACGCCAGAATCCTGGTCAGCGAGAAGCCGTAGTCAGGCAAACGGCGCAGGCGCGGCCCGATGACGGCAAAGACGGCCAGCCCCAGCGCTTCAATCCAGAGCACCCACAACAGCGGCGAAAAAGGATTCGTTCCTAACCACGCCCACCACTCTCCACCCGCAGCGTACTGCGGCCAGACACTCTCGGTCAAGCGGAGCGCAGTCGGATTACGGTCAGCAATTCGCACCGGCGACTTGTAGACTTCACCCCACTCAACATCGCCGGTGATGAGTTGTTCCGCCCGTTCCCGGCTGTACAACGGCGTCTTGCGAAAGATTAACACTCGTGGATGGTCGTAGACGCTAAATGCCTCTTCAGCCATCCAGTCAGGAATGCGGATGCCGAGGATGGTAGGGTATGAGGTAATCTCTGCCGCTAGCTCGAAGCCCAATTCGCCGGTAAACAGGCTGTGGTAGTAACGCATCAATGCCGGATAGCGCATGCGCAGACGCGATGTGCTATCGTAGACGCGGTTGCTGGTCAGAGTGATATAATCCGCTCGATCGAGCTGGTCGAGCAGACCAGATTCACCGTTACTACCAAAATACTTAGCCGGCTCATCTTCGGCGTAGGGCGATGAATCGATCCCAAAGAAGGTGACATTCCAGGCTGCCGTTGACGTTGCCTGCAACGGCAGCGGATCATCCCAGCGTTCGGAAATGATATAGCTACCCGGCGGCGCATGCTCGGCCAGCCATTGCGCTGCCTGCACCCGCGAGTGGGGCACGGTGTAGATGCGCGAGAAGGCGTATGCCCAGAGCGCGGTCGCAATCAGCGTCACCGGCAGCGCCAGGCGAACAATCCACGACAGCGTTTTGAGTACGCTTGTCCGATACCTTGATTGTCGTGCCGGCGCTGTCTCGTCTGACCATAGTTGACTGCGGCGCATACTGTTGTGGACGTACCATCGGCGTCCCCACCGGGCCGATACCATCAACCCCCACGCTGCCAGAACGATCAGCGCGCCGTAGATCGGCAGCAGATAACGCATCGTAATGGCAAATTGATTGCCCTGCCATGCAAAATAGAAGGCGATCCAGATCCAAAGCACCCAGGCCGGATGCCATGGCCTTCCTGCCAGCGGTGATGGGCGCAGCGCCCACTGCCAGCCGCGCCGCACATAGCGGGCCGCAAAGAGCAGCCAGCTCCCCCAGGCAGCCAGACCAAGCAGCGGCCCCATTCCCCACAGCACCATATTCATCCAGGGAAAGAGATAGGCTGGCCGGCCCACCCATTGTTGGCTGGGGGGAAAGTCGTACTCACCCGTCACCAATGCCTGCACAGTGATCAGGTTTTCGCGAAAGCGAGGATCGAGACGGACATCGAAGAAACCGGCTCCGTGCAGTGACGATGGGCCATCAATGAAGGGAGAGTCGGCGCCTGAGCCGATGAACGAGTCGGGCGCAATGGCGCGGAAAGTCAGCAGCGTGACAATGCCGGCCATCACTAACAGCCAGATCTCACGCCGCATCAGGCGGTCGAACACAGCCAACCACGATTGGCCACGCAACGCCCGCTGCGCCGCAATGAGAGCAGCAGCAATCGCCAAACCGCCGATGGTCGCCATCGTGATCCGGTTAGCCATTGCCAGGCCGATGCTCACCCCCAGCGCCAGGTACACACCCACGCTGCCACCCTGCGCGGCCCGCACCGTCCAGTAGAGCGCCAGCAAACAGAAGAAGGTAGAGAAGGCCGGATCAACAAAGAAATGGCTCTGCTGGATGTGCATGACGGTGAGAGCGGCCAGCAACGCGGCGAGCAACCCCACTCGACGACCAAACAGGCGTCGCCCGATCAGATAGACGAGGGCGACACTGCCGAGATCGAAGATCACCGCCAGGCTCCGACCGACGTTCACGATTTCGCCATAACTGGTCAGATTGACGCGGTCGGGATTCAACCACTGTATCAGCGGATCGAACCGTGGCCAGTTTCGTTCGGGATTAGCCGTCGGCGCGCCATAATCGGTTCGTCGTTCGGCAGGCGCTGACGGATCGGCGCCAATGCGCGGCGGCCCGGCAATGGTCGGCACTTGCGCCGGCAAAGCTTCGGCTGGAGTGAGCATGACCGCTACCGCGCGCGTCATCATGATCGGCAGTGGCCCGTAGACATAGAGGGGGAACTGCTCGTAATTACGTGGATTGAGCGGCGAGCGACTCGAGTCATAAAACTCGCTCAGGCTCTGCGGCATGCGAACAGTTGAAGCGACATACGTAAAGAAGCGTTCGTCGGGATGCTGGCCGGTGCCTGAGTCCCAATCAAAGAGGTTCAGCGCGCGGAAGTAGAGCGCAAGCAGTAAAATAGCTGCCAGCCCTAGGCGGGCAACCCATGCGCGGTATCGGATGAAAGCCTGTCGCACGGCGATTTCCACAGATGTGTTGCTAACACGTTGTTGCTATGCCGGTTGACGCCGACAGATTCAGGCGCAAAGCATGGTTGCATCACGGCAACGAAAACAGTGCAGTGTGCTGCATCAGAGTGATGCAGCGCATACGCTGGCATTATACATCAGTATCCTTGAGGAAAGCTAACAGCTCGCGCAGGTGTTGCGGCGTCAGGCCGTGCCAGCGGCGTCCACCTGGTTGTACAAGCAGGTTTGGCCCCAATGCGCAGCGATCCTGACAACCGCTGGCAATACATTCCACCCGCCCCAACAGGCCGGCCTGCCAGAGCGCATGTTCGAGCGTCGCGCGCGCATCGGTGGCGCCACGACTACGACAATGAGGTCCCATACAGAGGTAGATACGTGGCATCGTGGTGAAATGAATGGAGCGACGCGCAGGCGCTTCATCATTACTATCAGGTCTTACGCCTGCGCGTCAGAGTTAATGAGCACGATCAGGCCCGGAACCGATTCAAATAGGCCTGGGTATCAAACGGCTTCGGCGTCGGTCGCGGCAGCGGTTCGAGAGGTGGGCGACGGTAGAAAATGCCGAGCGGTAGCCGCTCACTCTCTACGGCATAGTGCATGGCAGCATCGAGATCAGATGGATCATGCGTCGCCGGCAGATCGTAGACCAGCTCCTTGTACAGTTTATAGGTATCGTAGAACGTTACGCACGGACTGAGCACGTGAATGAAGGCAAAACCGCGATGTTCGAGACCAGCCCTGATCAACTCGGCCAACTGTTTCGGCTGACTGGAAAATCCGCGGGCAACGAATGACGCGCCGCTCGCCAGCACTATCGCCAGTGGATGCAGCGGCTGGGCTGACTGCCCGTAGGGAGTGCTCTTGGTGACGTGACCGCGCGGTGAAGTTGGCGAAGTTTGTCCTTTGGTCAAACCGTAAATTGCATTATCCATCACCACCACGGTCAAATCGAGATCGCGCCGCGCCGCGTGGGGCAGATGGCCCAGACCAATACTGAAAAAATCGCCATCGCCACCGACAGCCATAACCGTCAAATCGGGACGGGCAATCTTTAGCCCTATCGCCGCCGGTAATGCCCGGCCATGGACCGTATGCAAACCATAGGTCTGCAAAAAGCCGGGCAAGCGCGAACTACAGCCAATACCGGAGACAACGGCCAAATCCTTGGGATTGACCTGAATTGCTGCCAGTGCCTGCTGGATAGCAGCCAACACCCCAAAATCGCCACAACCCGGACACCAGATCGGCTTGAGATCGCTCCGATAATCGGATGGTTTGTAGACAACGGGCGATGAAGTAATCGGAACGGCAGTCATAGAACATACCTTACGCTAAACCGCAAACTACCACTCTTCGCGCCCTGGCCCTCGTCGCCCCCTTAAACCTCTACGCCAGCACCGGCTCGGCCAACCCGTGCAGTGCGTGAATCTGGCGCAGAATTTCCAGCCGCGAGAAGGGCATACCCGTATACTTAGTCATCGATTGAACCTTAATACCGAGTTCGGCCTGCAAAAGCCGGGCAAACTGACCCTGGAAATTGACCTCCGGCACCAGCACAATCTCGACCTGCTCGAGAAACTCGCTGATCGCATCAACAGGCAACGGCGACAGCATCTGCACCTGAAGCATCGCTACCGGCAGATCCTCCTGGCTGGCCAGATACACCGCGCCGCGACATGGGCCGGCAGTCGTGCCCCAGCAAATAATCCCCACCTTAGCCCGCTCGGCGCCGAAGCGACGCACATAGGCGCGGGAATGCTGCAATGGCGCCAGCTTACCCCAGCGCTTTTCGGTCATCAGCGCGTGATTGTGCGGCGTATAGTCGGGATTGCCAAACTCGTTGTGCTCAAGGCCGGTTGCGGTGTATTGCGCATACGCCACCCCGGGCGCGACCATCGGCGAGATTAGATTCGCGGTCAACTCATAGCGACGGTACTGTTTGGGCGCTAATTCCCCGGTGGGACGCAGCCGGTCAACCCGCGGATACTGGCTCAGATCGAATGGCTCAACTGTCTCAGTGCGGAATGAAAGCGAATAATCGCTAAGAATAATCACCGGTGTTTGATACTGTTCGGCCAGATTGAATGCCCACACCGTCAGGTGGAAACACTCGGCCACACTCGCCGGCGCAAGCACAATGCGCGGGCTATCGCCGTGACCGCCGTGAAGAGCAATATTGAGGTCTGACTGCTCCATTTTGGTGGGCAGGCCGGTGCTTGGACCGCCACGCTGCGCGTCCACAATCACAACCGGAATCTCGGTCATACTGGCATAGCCGATCCCCTCACTCATCAGTGACAGGCCCGGCCCAGAGGTGGCGGTCATCGCGCGTTTTCCGCCATACGATGCGCCAATACAGGCCATAATCGCAGCAATCTCATCTTCGGCCTGCAGATAACCGCCGCCAATCTGCGGCAAGATCGTCGCCATACCTTCCATAATATCGGAAGCGGGGGTAATTGGATAGCCGGCAAAAAATTCTACACCAGCGTGAAGAGCGCCGGCGATAATCGCCTGATTGCCAGTCATCACGTAACGATCATGCTCACCGCTCGACTCCATCCAGAATGGGTCGCGCTTAGCAAGCTGTTGCCCATAAGCGATCCCGGCGCGCAGCGCCGCCAGATTCGACTCAAGCAGCTCAGCCTTCTTGCCGAGCTTGGCCCGCACAATCTCTTCCAGCTTGTTCAAACCCAAACCAAACAGCGCCGCCACTACTCCCAGCGCCACCACATTTTTGCCGCGACGATTACCCGCTTCCTGAGCCAGCCGGCCAATCGGTACCTGGTAAGCGATGCCGGCAAATTCAACCGGTAGTTCAAACTCATCGGGATCGTAGAGCAAGACAGCATTGGGAGCCAGATCAGCTTGGTGCAGGTCCCAGGCTTCACGGTTGAACGCAAACAGCACATCAACCGCATCACCCATCGAACGAACCGGACTGTTGGAAGCGCGCACCTGAAACATCACCGGTCCGCCTTTTATTTCGGCGGGAGTGGTGCGAAAGGTGAAGACGTGGAGACCAGAACGCGCAGCAGCCTGCGCTAGCATCTCGCCAGTGGCGCTGCTGCCATCACCACTTTCGCCAGCGACACGGATGACGACATCTTCTTTTTGAATCATGGCTACCTCGCCGTAGCTGCGTTGCTATGCGCCAACACTGGCACAGCAGACATAAGAGTGTTGTGAACTATCATATCACCGCCGATCCACTCCTGCAATGCCCCGTTTCTTGTGATAAGCAGTGCGATGTTTGTGCAAAAATACTGCGCAGATGACTTGCGGCAACCGGTCAGACCTGCGCCACGACTGGGCCAACATCCCGCCCAATTCTGACGGTCTCGATCAGAGGGAAGCAGTACCATCGACAATAGACGGGTCGAAATGGAGTGGATGCGAGGGATGATACGAAATCGTTCATTCCGCTGTGTTATCGCTCCAACCGCTGAAGATGAAGACGGGGGATCTCCCCCGTCTCCGCTCCTACCCGATGAGAGCTTGATGCAGTTGGTCAGCGAAAGGTGGCAGACGCTTCGCGCTATCAGCCCGGATTAATCGACCGTTTCGTTGCCCCACACCTCAACCGTAACATTGCCGCGCTTACCACTCCACAACGGCACACGACAGGTGTCGCGCAAAAGCTGTTTCCAGAGTTGGGCGTGCTGAAACACCTCTTCATCGCTGGCGAAGAGCTGAAAGACAGAGCGGGCAGCGATCAGGATCAGCTTGTGACGGGCGCGACTGAGGGCAACGTTCAAGCGACGCGGATCAAGCAGGAAGCTGCTGGCGGCGCGGAGATAGTCAGGATCGCTCTCGGTCGCCGAGAAGATGATCACATCACGCTCACCACCCTGAAAGCGCTCGATAGTGTCCACCGTCGCGCCTTCATGTTCGATCAGGAGCTGCTTTATGAGATCAGGCAACTGTTCGCGCAATATCAACCGCTGTGCGCGGTGTGGCACGACAACCCCGACACCGCTGCTAGCATCGAGACCAAGCTGACTGACCAGCGCCTCAATCAGCGGCTTGATCAGGCCAATCTCAAAGTGATTGACATCCTGACTCTGGGCTTCGTCATGCGTGATCACAACCAACGGATGGTTTGGGTTGAGCGCAGCGGCAACCAGTGGATCGTTTAATTGAGCGGCTGCCAGCGTCGTTATGCGGCGCGAGAAGTATGGGATCCCATCATGTTCGTAGATCGCGCGACGCAAAAAGGCAGCCAGGTCGCGATGCACCCGGAAACTCTCAACCAGTCGGACAATTGGCGGCGGCGGGTCGAGGGCAAGCAGCGTCTCAAACAGCGATGCGTAGACACGATAGGCGTGAAAAGTGCGCCGCCGCTCGCCTCGCCATTCATACTGCACAATCGGCGGCATCTGACGGTGATCGCCAACCACGATCAGGCGTCCGTCAGGGCGCAGCGCAATCGCTGCCATACAGGCTTCAGCCAGGTTCATCTGGGACGCTTCGTCAAGTACCAGCAAGTCGGCGAAGGGATCAGTATGGTATTGCTGATCGCGCTTGAGGAGTGACGCTACCGCGAACGGTGTGGCAGCCACAAAGCAGGCTGTCGCTCCCTGGATCGGATTGATACGATCGATCACGTTCGCGGTTGGCGGCAGATCGGCGCCTTCTTTAGGCCGTACACGAAAGAGAGGAACTGTTAGCAATCGCTCATCGAAATATTCAGCAAACAGCGCCGGTTGCTTAGCCTGGATCTCGGCCAGCTTCTGCTGTACCTCAGCAACCTTGCGCAACAGCACATCAGTTGCGGCATGCGTTTTGCAACTGAGCAGCACGCGACAGCTTTGGCCAGCAGCCAGTAAACCTTGCATGCGGGCCAGCAAGGCAAAGGCCGAAGTATAACTCTTGCCGGTGCCGGGTGGCCCTTGCACTAACAGCGTGGGCGCGTCGCCGTGGCCGATAATGTAAGCACTCTGATGCTCATCAAAAGAATGCAACAATTCCGCTTCAGCCAGCTTGCGCAGCCCCTGACCAAATCGCTCATGCCCGGCCATCGCCGCATCTGCTACCTGCGCCTTTACGCTTTGTGGATCGACCAGACGGGCATAGAGTGCATTCGCTGCTCCTTGCTGCAACTCATTGACGATCTCCAGACAGCGCTGACCGTAAATATCGTTCGGATCGGCCTCAATCGTATACAGTTCACCATCTTGCGGCCACTTCCACTGCGATGGGAAGGTAAAACGCCGGTCGCCATTGCTGTAACGCAGATCTGGCTTAAGCGCAATCATCCCGTCCGGTTCGATCTGCAACAGTGTTGCCCGCGGCTGAAAGAGGATCTGGCGGGCAGTGGTAGTAAACCGCTCGCGCTGATCGGGAGGTAGCCGTTCATCGACACTCCAGCGCGGCGCAAGGATCACCTTATCGCCAGGGGAGAGATCCGTCAGCCGCAACACCGTCTCTCTATCGCAATCTAACCCACTCAGGTCGAGCCGAAAGCGCAACGGCACATCAGGCAACGGCAGCGGGTCGGTCTCTCGTTTTTGCTCGGGTTTCAGCCGCGCTCGTTTACGCCCACCGGTCAACTCAGCCCGCAACGCCTGACGACGCTCATTTTCTGCCAGTGTCTCCAGCAATTTCGGATCCTGGTCTGCGTGATGATAGCGCGCGATCAGACTTACTCCGGCCAGCACGCGCTGTTCAGGAGGCGGCAGATGCTGTTGCCCCCAAGTGATCAGCGCCACGTAGCGCTCGATGAGCAAAAACTCGGCCAGCGCAGCGGCCAGAGTACGCGCCTGACGGGTATAGGCAGCAATGCGCGAGAGATCGAAAGCAGGCTTCGTGGTGCGATCATTGCGCGGCAACCCTTCAGCTAACAGCGCCAGCGCCTCCAACCGCTTTCGCGCGAATCCGATCACCTCCGACAACTTCACCTGCCGGTAATCGATCAGAGGATCGTCGCCGCGATCGGGTGGCGGTGGCAAAGCGTTCCACGCCGCGTAGAGATATTCGAGCGGAATCTGGTTGTTGAAACGAATGCGACGGGTATACCAGCCAATCGTCCTATCGTTGCTGAGATCGTCGAAGACACGACGGTAGAAACGGCGACGATATTCACCCCAATCAAAACCGTAGGTGCGCGCCAGCCGAGCCAGCGAGTCGTAGGCCAGCGGGTCGTTGCGGAAGCGTCGCCGTTCGTTTACCAGCACTGTCACCATTGGCGCCTCAAACCCGGCGCTCTGCGCGGCCAAATCGTACAGTGGCGTCGCGCCACAGACCACAGGATGGCGGGCCAATCCATCGAGCAGCGTGTGCAAAGCAAACGAATCGGGCACAACCAGATGGATCGGCGCTTCCAGTTTGCCATCGGCAGCAGGGCTAGCCTGCTCGAGAATGGCCTTGAACAACTCATTAAGCCACGCTTCCAGCAACGCCCCCTCATCAGCCAGCGATTGCGGCGGCTGATCAAGCGATCTGATCACAAACTGCGGCTGTTGTGGTTGACCATCACGATACCCCATTACCATCGCGCCGAGCAGCACTAACATCCCCTGAGTATGGTCGTAGAGCGGATCGAGATAGACCACGATCAGGTTGGGATGCAAATCGGCGCTCACGGCAGGGAAGGAGCTATGCCCCTTGTAAGGCAAATAATTCAGCGCAGCGATCCGGTCGCCGCGCCAGCGCCGGAAAGCGCGGGCGCGATGGATCAGTTCATCGAGACGCGCAGCCAGCACCGGATGAGCGAGAAGTTCACCTATCTTCTGACGATGATCTGCGGGTGTAATCAAACTCTCGCCGCTTAATTCCTTGAGCAGCGCCAGTTGTTGGGTAGTCACAATACCGCTGGCGCGCAACACCGACTTTTCTGGCTCGGTCAGCGATGGAATCAGCGAGAGATCGTCGTGTTCAGCCGCCCACCGCATACAGATCTCGTTGTACATGCAACCATCGCATTTCGCGGTAAGGTGAAACGGCAAGTCGGCAAACTGCGCCGCAGCGATAGCAGCCAGGATCGATTTGTCCCCATTCAGCCAGGTCTCAACTTCGGCCAGATACGGTTTCGGATCGGCGATCAGGGCAAGCTGAGCCGTTGTGACGCCGAGTAGCGTAACCGCCTGCTGCCGCTCAGTTTCAAGCCGTTGCCGCTCAGCCGGGGTTTGCAGCGACGACAGCCATTCACCGCGGTAGAGCACACCAAGCTGGATCGAAGCCAGTTCAATATGATGATCCTCGGTGATGAGCTTGAGCAAACCATAGTAGCAAGCCAGTTGCAGGCAATGCTCGATCTTCGCCGTCGCCGAGCTTTTGGTATCGACGACAAGCGCATGACAGGCGCCAGTTTGATCGCGTTGCAACAGCAGCAGGTCAACATCACCGCTCATCGTCCAACCGTACAGCGGAGCGGAGAGGCGCGGCTGAAACAGAACCTGTGCCGCACCCGGTGTTAATCGCTGGAACTCCTCCACCACGATATGATTGTGATCGTCGGTCGTAAACTTCGGATCACCTTGCTGCCGGCGTTGCGCGCAATGGATCGCCTGTGGAAAACGATTGCGCACCTGTTGTTCGACTGCCTGTTCAAACTGTCGCCCGGCTACCGTCAACATTGGCGAAAGCGACTGGAGCGACAGCCCGTATCGCGGCAACCAGTTTAGCTCGCGGCGGCGCTCGTGCAGACGCAACCGCAAATAGCGCCGACACTGATCGAATCGTAAGAACTGGGCCAGATCGGTGGGAGAGATTGCCTGTGACTGCGTCGGATCAAGCGATATGGGCGGGAGATAGTCGTCGATCATCGCTTACTTCACATACTATTTGTTCAAGCTACCGGCTCATCAAACACACCCGGCTCAGGCTTGGGATCAATTCGATTCCGCAACATCCGCTCAAAGACTCCTACCTGACGCGGTCCGATTGCGCGGGCCGAAATCAGCAAAACCTGACCGTTGATCAGTTGCAGCTCGTAGATACCACCCATCTTACGCCAGGCGCGCACGTTCGACCAGGGAATCTCACTGCGCCCACTGCGCGCACTGACGATCAAGGTATCGCGACCCAGCTCATAACGGGTTGGCTGGTAAATCGGCAAATCCTGGTTGCGGCTTTGACGATGAATGATAATCCATCCGGTCAGGGCATAGAGGAGAAATGGAATCCAGCCGCCAAGCAGCGCCGGCGCTTGAGGCGTGGTTGGATCGTAGATAACGAACGCCGTCAAGACTGCGGCCACAAAGGCGAAGACGTAGAAGATCGGACGGCGGAAGTAACGGCTCAAAGCATGACGGATAAATTCTTTCCGGCTGATGGTGCTCTCGATAATCATAGCTGATCGCTACCAAATAAATCAGGCTTCCATCCAGATGGCGTCAGGTATAAGCGTGTGGCGATACTCTGATACCACTCTCTCATCGCTAACGACACCGCCAGGGAACTGATCCCTGGCACAGGGGGCAAATCAACCCCACCCCGTTCAAAAAGCATCCCATTTGATCAAAATCAATTCATTACCCCCATCAGGCAATTCCCGATATTGTAAATCATCGAGGAGATGACGGGAGAGAAACAATCCTAATCCACCGACTCGTTGCCTGCCCCGCCCGATCAGGTTGCGCGGCAACGGTACATTGAGCGGGTTGAAAGCCGGCGCAGCGTCACAAATGCGCACATAGAGCGTGGAATCGTCTCGCCAGATATCAACCCAGATCGGACCGACATTGCCGCCGTAGCCATACGTGATCGCATTAGAAATCAGTTCGTTCGCAGCATACACGATGTCGTCGATAATTTCGTTACGAGCGCCAATCGAAACAGCCGCATCAGTAATGGAACGCCGAATCTGTTTCAAATTGCGCAGGTCGGCGTTGAAGACAAACGATGCGGGCATATCTTCTCCAGTAACTGTGGATGTCGGGCAAATACAACGCTTATGATACCATAGGGAAAGCAGTTTGGCATGAGTGGATTGCGCAGGGTCGATCAGGATAGCCATCCCGTACTTAACCTGACAACGATATTATTGGCGATTTCGCCGCAATGAATCATCATCAACATCGGCCAGAGTGTATCGAATCACACAATTCATTTCAAGCATACGGGAGTTTTCATTAATGAACGATGCGCTTCATTTTCTCATTCACCTGCTACGCACCCCTTCGCTGTCAGGACAAGAGGAAGCAGCGGCGCGGGTCATGGTCGATCAGATGGCATCCTTTGGCTGGGAGGCGTTTATTGACGAGTCAGGCAGCGCGGTCGGTCATGCAGGCACGGAAGGCCCCCTTGTTGTCTTGCTCGGCCATATCGATACCGTACCCGGCGATATTCCGGTGCGGATCGAGGATGGCAAACTGTATGGTCGGGGCGCAGTTGATGCCAAAGGGCCACTGGCTACCTTTGTCTGGGCAGCGCGCCAGGCCGAACTGGCCGGCACATTGCGTTGCCGGCTGGTGATTATCGGCGCAACTGAGGAAGAAGCGGCCAGTTCGCGCGGCGCACATGCGGCCCGCGACCGTTATCGGCCTGACTTTTGCGTCATCGGCGAGCCGAGTGGTTGGGATCGTATTACGCTTGGCTACAAAGGACGGTTGCTTGTCCATTATCGCTATCAGCAGTCGGCTGCCCACAGCGCCGGCGAGCAGCGCGCAGCGCCAGAGCAGATGGTCGATTTCTGGCAGACCGTCGTTCAACACTGTCAAACCGTTAATGCCGGTCGCGAGCGTTTGTTCGATCAGCTCATACCCTCGTTGCGCCGGGTGCATAGTGAGAGCGACGGAATGAATGAATGGGTGGAAGCGACCATTGGTCTGCGCCTGCCACCCGGTATCGACCCGCATATCCTGGCTGAAACGCTGCGCGCGCTGGCCGGCCCGGCAGAAGTGACGTTTGAGGGAGCATGTCCGGCCTTTCAAAGTTCGCGCGCGACACCACTGGCGAGCGCCTTCCTGCGCGCTATTCGCCGACACGGCGGCCAACCGGCTTTTCTGCACAAAACCGGCACTGCCGACATGAACGTGGTCGGACCGGTATGGCAATGCCCAATTGTGGCCTACGGGCCTGGCGACTCGCGCCTCGATCACACCCCTACCGAACACGTCGAGGTGGCCGAATATGAGCGAGCGATTGCGGTACTGGCCGATGTACTGGCCCAATTGCGCTAGTTGAATGCCGCCACCGGTTCATACCGCAAGAGCGCCAGACTCAATTGAGGCGGATGATCTGCGCGCAACCTCCGTATTAGCCGACAACTGCCGATATACCCAGGGATTCAGGCCAGGCGATTGACGGGCAACAACAGTTGTGGTACTATCGCCCCAATTGAATATATGCAACTGCGGGGTTGTTACCCCGCCGGTAGGGAGCCCGGAGGAAGCGAAGGGCTTAATTGGGGGAAGTCCGGTCAAAGGCCGGCGCAGTCCACGCTACTGTAGGTCGCTTGCAGCGACGAGCCAGAATGCCCGTCCCTACATGTTCGCTGTCACACCCGCGTTGGTAAGGGGGTGAGGCGCGCGCAAGATTGGCTTGCATGCCTGCCTTATTCGATTCACCCTCCACCCGTGGTGGAGGGATTTTTGTTGCCTGTCGTGGATAAACGTCAATGCCGATCAGTCGGTTGGTTGAACGAAAGGTGTGAAATCATGCGTCGGATTCTGGCCCTATTCCTTGCCGTGACCCTGAGTATCGTCGTCTGGCAACCGGCACTCGCGCAGAGTAGCCTGGTTGAATCGGCACTGAAGTGGGTTGCCGGCCAGCAGCAGGCCGATGGGAGTTTTGCCGGTTTTGGCCCTGGCGATACCGCGGACGCTATTGTTGCCTTTGTCGCCGGTGGGCAGCAACCGCCGGCCAGCGCTGTGGCTTATCTGGCCGGACAGGCCCCTACCTACGGCACTTCATCGGCTGGCGCTACGGCCAAACTCATTCTTGCCGCCGTGGCCGCCGGACGCGACCCGCTCAACTTTGGCGGCGTCAATCTCGCCCAACAGCTCGGCTCAACCTATACTCCGACTACCGGCCAGTATGGCGCTGATGTCTACGGCCACGCGCTGGCGCTGCTGGCGATCAAGGCGATGGGCGCGCAACCGCCGGCAGCGGCGATTGATCGCCTGATTGCGCTGCAATTGCGCGACGGCGGGTGGAGTTTTGACGGCGCAGCCGCAACGGGTAGCGATACCAATACCACGGCTCTGGCTGTGATGGCGCTCCGTGGCTATGCCCGCGCCGGTGATGCGTTAACTGCGGCGCGCGCCTACTTGCGTGGTCAGCAAAACCCTGACGGCGGCTTCCCATACTCGCAAACGTC
Source organism: uncultured Chloroflexus sp. (assembly GCF_937129525.1). Lineage (GTDB taxonomy): Bacteria > Chloroflexota > Chloroflexia > Chloroflexales > Chloroflexaceae > Chloroflexus. The sequence continues at coordinate 37,527 of NZ_CAKZNK010000094.1, forward strand.
GGCTTTTGGCAACGCCAGCGATGCCAATTCAACCGCAGCCGTGACGCAGGCAATCATCGCGTTAGGTGAAGACCCGAATAGCGCAGCGTGGAAGCAGGGGGACGCAACACCCCTGAGCGCCCTGGCAGCCTTTCAGAATAGCAGTGGCGCGTTCCGCTATCAGAATGCGATGCCCGATGACAATGCCCTGGCCACGTATCAGGCGATTCCGGCCCTGGCCGGTCGCGCATTACCGGTAGCAACAACCTCTATCCCAGCGGCGCAGACCCTGATTGCGCCGGCAACCAGCCTGCCGCGCACTGCTGGCGAAACACTGCTCTATCTGCCGGTGATGGCATTCATCGGGTTCCTGTTGATCGGGTTGGGCCTGACTCTGCGCCGCGCGCGTCTAGTGTAATTGCAATCGCGTTAGCAGAGCAACGATGAAACTGATTCGTCAGCTCATCATCTTGAGCGCTATTGTCCTGCTCTCCGGCGTGGCGATCGCCCAACCGGCGGTCAACCGCGCCGGGGTCGTCGCGCGCTTCGGCAACGGTGACGTTGTTACCGCTTGCGTTGAGTTTAGCGAACCATCGATCAGCGGATTGGAACTGCTCGAACGCAGTGGGCTGCCGGTTATCAGTCAGCGGAGTAGCATCGGCGCGGCAGTGTGTAAAATCGGCAACGAGGGCTGCGACTATCCTGCTACCAGTTGCTTCTGTGCCCGCGAGCAGGGTCGGGTCGTGTATTGGGCATTCTATGTACGTGAAGGCGGAACATGGCGCTATTCCAATCTCGGCGCGAGTAACGTGTCGGTCAGCGATGGCGATCTGCACGGCTGGGCATGGGGGCCGGGTGATGCCAGCGGCGGCGCCATGCCACCAGAAGTAGAATTGGCCGATGTTTGCCGGCAAGCGGCGGTTATCCCACCAGCGGCGGCGACGACCGCTCCGGCAACGAACGCCGCACCCACGGCCACCATTCCACCCGCGGCGACCATCGCTCACACGGCAACCGCCATACCAACAGCCACCAACACGCCTCCAATGACTGCCGCGCCGTCACTGATTGCCTCTCTTGAGCCGTCTGCTACCCTGGCGTCGGCAACCGCAACATTATCGCCTGTCGCAACTGCTTCCGCTACGGCAGCAGTGACTTTTAGCCCAACCTTCACACCCACTGCGACGATCACATCGGTTACACCGGTAACAGCCGACGGCAACGCCGGACAGTGGCTTGGGTTTGTGGCGCTGGCGGCATTGCTCATCGGCGGCATTGCAGTGACTCTCAGGCGGCGGCAATGAAGATGACGTGACATGAACGGCTGCCCTGGGCAATGTTCCCGCAGCCATCGCCGGCACCGGCAGGAGAACAATCCTATGCGCACCAGCATCTGGCTCGTCCGTCACGGTCAGACCGCAGCTAATCGCAGCCGCCGTTACCTGGGCCGCGGCGATAGCCCCTTGACCGACTACGGTCAGCGCCAGCACGCTGCCGTCGCCCAACGTCTCCGTTCGTTGCCCTTTACCCACGCCATTGTCAGCCCAACCCGACGCACCCGCGCGCTGGCCAACCTGCTGGTAGAACAACGCAACTTTCAGCTTACAGAAGATCCGCGCTGGCTGGAAATCGATCATGGCCGATGGGAAGGATTGACCTATCGCGAAGTCGTGCAGCGCTTTCCAGACGATGCCAGAGCGCGCTGGGCAAACGGCGTCGATGGTCGCGCTACCGACGGTGAAAGCCTGGCAGAAGCGGCGGCGCGCGTCTATGCAGCATGGGCAGAGCTGTTGACCAACAACCGCGGCGGGAGAGTGCTGATTGTCACCCATGCTACCCCGATCCAACTGGCACTCTGCTTTTGCTGCAACATGCCGATTGCCGAACACTGGCGCTGGCGGATCGATCTGGGTAGTATCACTGCGCTTGATGTCTATGGCTCGTCGATCATCATCCGTATGGTTAACCATGTCCCCCGCCTGTGAAGGAGTGCTGCCCGGACATAACCAGGCGCCAGTCACAGCCTGCCACATGCAACCTGCCATCGGCACGCCATACCGAAGAAAGGAACGATATGAGTGATTCATCGACGCGCCCCATCAATGGTTTGATCGAGGCGATCCGCTTTCTCACCATTCTCCCGCTGCCCGGCCTGCCGGCTATGAGTGAACAGAGTGTGGCGCGAGCCATTCCCTGGTTTCCAGCCGCCGGCCTGGTCATCGGCGGCGCGCTAGTAATGGTTGATACGCTGAGTCGACCGTTGTGGGGAGATCTGACGGCGGCAGTGCTAGTGGTGGCAACGTGGGGCATCATCACCGGTGGTCTCCACCTTGATGGCCTCAGCGATACATTTGATGCCGTCATGAGCTGGCGCTCACGCGAACGCAAACTTGAGATTATGAAAGACAGTCGGATTGGCGCTATGGGAGCTATCGCCTTGATCGTTCTGATCTTGCTCAAAGTAGCGCTCATTGCCGGGGCGACGGTTGCATGGCCGGCGCTGTTATTAGCGCCGATGCTGGGGCGCTGGGCCGATTGCTATGGCATTTACCGCTTCCCACCTGCCCGTGAGGGCGGCCTGGGCCGCACCTTTAATGCACAGGTTCGCCAGCGCGACCTGTTGATGGCTTCACTGTTGATGATCGGTAGCGCCTGGTTCATCGCCGGCTTCACCGGAATCATCGCCAGTGCGCTGGTACTGGTCGTTGCCCACCTGCTCGCGCGCTGGTGGGTGCGCGATCTCGGCGGCCTGACCGGCGATACCTACGGTGCGCTGTGCGAAATCGGCGAAGTCGTTGCGCTGGCTGCGCTGACGATCCGGCTGGCGTAGCGCGATGGTTGCGACTGGCGATTGAAGTTGCTTCCACGTCATAGGAGTGGGTAGAATGACCCCCTTAGCCTGACAGTCATCCACCTGGATACCGATCATTCCCGGTCAAACGCGAGCGTTACCGGTATCGTTTCAGATTTATCTCGACCATCTCGAGGCACATCAATGCACACGCGCACATGGCTCTACTGGCTGGTCGCGGCCACAACAATGACAATACTCGCTCCCCACCCGCTCTACCACGTGTTGACCATGCTGGTGGTGACATACGTCTTCGTTGCTCACCGCGATGATCGACCGTTAGCGCGCAGCTTCTCGCTCTTTGCCCGCGCAGGCGCAATCATCTGGGTGGGTTACATCATCTTCGCGATAGTGACCGTTGGCGGGCCACGCGGCGCAACGGCCTTGATCACATTACCGGCCTTTCAGTTGCCGGTCTGGCTGGGGGGAATTGTATTGGGCGGACCGATCACTGTCGAGGCGCTGGCATGGGGAGCGACCCGTGGGTTAGGACTATGGACACTCCTCTTGATCTTTGGCGCATTTAATGCCCTCGTCGATCACCACCGGCTCTTGCGCCTGACTCCCCGCTCGCTCTTTCACGCCGGCCTGGCCGTAACCATTGCCATCGCCTTTGCGCCGGGTCTGGTGCGAACAATCCAGGACATTACTGCCACCCAACGCGCCCGCGGCCACCGATTCGGCGGCATCCGCAGTTGGTGGGCGCTGCTGGGGCCATTGCTGGCAGGGAGCCTTGAACGCGCGCTGCAACTGGCGGAAGCCCTCGAAGCGCGAGGCTATGGTCACACCCTTGTCTCACCATCCCCTGGCCGTACTCTGGCATTGATCATGGGTCTCAGCAGTCTCGCCGCTGCACTGATCGGCTGGCTATGGGCCGGCCCATCTACGTTGCCGGTTATGGGTGTCCTGGGCACATTCGGTCTCCTCCTCACCAGTTGGGCAGCCCGTCAGTTGAGTCAGAGCGTGCCTCGCACCACGTATCGGCGCGAACGCTGGCATCGCCACGATACCATTGTCTGCATCGTTCTCAGTGGCGCTCTGGCAATAATCGCCCTCGCGCGTCTGCTTGAGCCAGCCAGTCTCGTCTACTATCCCTTCCCGGTTATCAGCGCACCCACATTTGATCTCCACATCGGCGCGGCAATTGCTGCGCTGGCAATACCCGCCCTGCCGTTCCGCAAACCACTACCGCGTCGCGCCCGACGCATCATCGCTGACCGCCGCGCCGAACGTCGCCGAACAGAGCAGCAGGGTGCGTTTGCTGATTAGATTTGTAAACCGGTCATCAGCGCAATCGCGTCAGGTGGCGCGTCTGCGCTCACAATGAGCTTCAGCGCATCTGTAGACGATCTTCCCTGCTCTATTCACAGCACCCTTCGGCTTGCCAGGTCATGCGCTGGTTTGCTACGCAAGCTCGGAAACCATCGCTGTCCTATAAGCTTGCCTCCGAAACAGTTGCTAAACCGATCCTTACCTCGCATTGTTTTGCATCTATCGGCATGCTACACTCAAAGTAAACTGTCGCTCTCGCCCTGCAATCTCTAACCAGGGAGTCTGTATTATGGCCATTTCAACCCCCATGCGCACCGAACCACGATCGCGCTGGCATACTTATGAACTCGCTGAAGTCTACACCAGACTGAACAGCTCTCCCGATGGCTTAACCTCGACCGAAGCAGCAAACCGCCTTGCTCAATATGGACCAAACGAGCTGCAAGCGGCGGCCCGCATCTCACCGTGGGCAATCCTCCTCGCTCAGTTCCAGAACGTATTGATCATCATCCTGCTCATCGCTACCGGCCTCTCCCTCTTCCTCGGTCACGGCATCGAGTCGATTGCCATCATCGTCATCGTACTCTTCGCCGTTCTGCTCGGGTTTGTGCAGGAATACCGCGCCGAACGAGCAATCGAAGCGCTGCGCCGGCTAGCCGCGCCCAACGCCACCGTCCTGCGCGATAACAGTGAGCAAGCCGTGCCGGCCCGCGAGCTGGTTCCCGGTGATATTGTGCTACTACGCGCCGGTGATCGAATTCCAGCCGACCTGCGTTTGATCGAGGCAGTCAACCTGCAAATCGAAGAGGCTGCCCTTACCGGTGAGTCGCTGCCGGTTGAAAAGTCAGCCGACGCGATCATTCCACCTGAAGCTCCGGTCGCCGAACGCAAGAACATGGTCTATGCCGGCACCTCAGTCAGCTACGGTCGCGGACGCGGGATTGTGGTTGCCACCGGCATGCAGACCGAATTCGGCGCCATTGCCAGTATGTTGCAAACGATTGAGACCGGTCGCACGCCGCTGCAAGACAACCTCGACCGGGTTGGTCATACGCTGGCGCGCGCGGCGCTGATTATTGTCGCCGTAATCACCTTACTCGGTTTCTGGCGTGGCCAGCCGCTGGTCGAGATGATCATCTTTGGCATCGCACTCGCTGTGGCCGTAGTGCCGGAAGCCTTGCCCGCCGTCGTCACCATCTCGCTGGCTATCGGCGTGCAGCGCATGGTCAAACGCAATGCGCTGATGCGACGCCTGCCGGCAGTCGAAACGCTTGGCAGCACGTCGGTCATCTGCACTGACAAGACCGGTACCCTGACGAAAGATGAGATGACTGCGCGCCGCTTATTCGTTGCCGATGAATGGTGGGAAATTACTGGTTCGGGCTACGCGCCCGTCGGCGAGTTTCGCCGCAACGATCAACCAGAGCAACCTGATGCTGCCGTCCAACACCTCTTGCGCGGCGCGGCGCTGGCCAGCGATGCCCGCGTCACCTTCCGCGACGAGCGCTGGCAGGCGCAGGGAGATCCAACTGAAGCGGCATTGGTAGTAGCGGCAGCCAAAGCCGGCCTCATGGTTGATGAACTGGTGGCCCAGACCCCGCGGGTGGCTGAAATCCCTTTCTCGTCCGAAACGAAACGCATGATCACGCTTCACAACGAACGCGGCGTCACCGTTGCATATGCCAAAGGGGCGCCGGAGGTGATCGTGCCGGCGTGCAGTCACTGGTTGACGCCGACCGGCCCCGCCCCGTTCACCCCATCAGACCAGGCCAGAGTGCTTAACGCCGCGCAAACCATGGCCGGCGCTGCCCTGCGGGTTCTGGCAATCGCCACCAAAGCCCCGGCTACGTTGAATGACGCCGAACACGATCTCACGCTACTTGGCCTGGTGGGCATGATCGACCCACCTCGCCCTGAAGCCAAAACGGCCATCCAGACCTGCCAGCAAGCCGGTATTCGGGTCGTCATGATTACGGGCGATCACCCATTGACTGCAACTGCAATTGCCCGTGAATTGGGCTTGCTCACCCATGGCCGGGTCATGACCGGCGTCGAACTCGATGCGCTCAACGATGACGACTTTGCCCGCATCGTGGAAACGGTCGATGTCTATGCCCGCGTTGCGCCGGCCCATAAGCTGCGGGTGGTGACGGCGTTGCAACAGAAGGGCTATGTGGTGGCGATGACCGGCGACGGCGTTAACGATGCGCCGGCACTCAAGAAGGCCGACATCGGCATTGCCATGGGCATCACCGGCACCGATGTGACCAAAGAGGCGGCGGCGATGACTATCACCGATGACAACTTCGCTTCAATCGTCGCCGCCGTCGAAGAGGGACGACGCATTTTCGGCAACATCAAGAAGTACCTGATGTACCTGCTCTCATCGAATATCGGTGAGATCACCCTGATGGCTGGCGCAACCCTGGCCGGTCTGCCACTGCCGCTCACTGCCGTCCAGATCCTGTACGTCAATCTGGCCACAGACGGCTTACCGGCGCTGGCGCTGGCCGTCGATCCACCCGATGATGACCTGATGCGCCAGCCACCCCGCGATCCGCGACGCGGCATCTTTACCCGTCCGGTGGTCGGCCTTATGCTGATCGGCGGATTGTGGTCGGCCCTTGTCAACCTCTCGCTCTTTGTTTGGGCATTGCAGAGTGGACGCGGCATGATCGAGGCGATGACCATGACCTTTGTTTCACTGGTACTGATCCAGTTTTTCAAAGCCTACAATTTCCGCTCCGACCACCTATCAGTTTTCCATCGACCGTTTGCCAACCGCTGGCTCAATCTCGCCATCGTCTGGGAACTGCTCTTGCTCGCCGGAGTGGTCTACTTACCCTTCCTGCATGAACCGTTCGGCACCTTCCCGCTCACGATCAACGACTGGCTGATCGTGGCGCTGGTTGCGTTAACGATTGTGCCGGTACTGGAAATTGCCAAGTGGATCTTGCGTCAGGAACGACAGGCAAGCGTCAGAACAGCGTGACCGGTGGTTGCCAGAGCGAGAGAGCGCCATGCCGGTAGCGAAAAACGATCCCCCCTCTCTCCGTCGGTGGAGAGAGGGGGGATCGGCGCTCGTCAGCGATCACGACTAACCGACTTCGGGCACGATCACGCCATAATTGCCATCACGTCGGCGATAGAGCACGCTAATCTGCATCGTCTCAGCATTCTGGAAGATAAAGAAATTGTGACCCAGCAACTCCATCTGCTCAATCGCATCATCAACAAACATCGGGCGGAGACGGAAGGTCTTGGTGCGAATGACCTTCGCGACAGGCTCCGACTCAACCGGCGCAGCAATCGCTTCTGCTTCCGCTTCGGCAATTGCCACTTCCTCAGCCGGAGTCAAGCCGTTGGCTGCGCGCCGCTGCTCGCGGCTTCGCCGCCAATATTTCTCTTTATAGCGCGAGATCTGGCGCTGCAACACCTCCTGAACTGAGTCAATCGCGGCGTAGAGGTCGGGCGCGCGCTCTTCCGCCCGCAAGATGACGCCATGTTCGGCAACCAGGGTCGTCTGCACGCGGTAGACTTCACCGGCATTCCGTTGTTGTTCGTGTTGTACTTCGACAGCGATACTGGTAATGCCATTGAGATAACGCCCCAATTTGGCGAGTTTCTCTTCAATATGCTCGCGTTGACGATCCGAGATCTTGCCGTTTCGGCTCTTGATGGTGAGTTCCATCGCATTCCTCCATCCGCTGCTGCCAACCCATCATCGGGTGGCCGGGGCGATAAAAAACAACCCGGCCCTCGCCATCAGCACGGCGAGGACCGAGCTATTTCTCAAATAAACCTGAATTGCAGTGAGTTACGGCTGCCCACAAGGGTCATAAAGATTCTCTCCTACCTGAAAGCTACAACGCTGTAGCATTCGCTGAAGAGCTTTGCTCGTATTCTACTACGCCGGGGGAAGTCTCGCAAGATGCGTAGAGTGAGAAACTGTTCACTGTGCATCATAATTGATCCGGCGAGCATACCGCTTACTGTGGAGATCTTCCGCGACGGGAAAACGGCGATCTCGGCGTCACGCCGGTTGTAACGGTGGCCCGATCACTCCAGACCGCTGTGAATACAAGGCGCTTGCAGTCAACCACCAACTACACCGCAAGCGCCTAGACCCTCAATTCCATCCCTTCGGCTGCGGCAATCAAGCGCAATGAGCTGTTCTGAGCAGCCAGCCAGGCCCGGAAATGCGCCACAATTGCATCGAGTTCGTCGTCGGTGCGTGTAGGAGCGTGGTGAAAAATCAACAACTGTTCAACCCCGGCCAGGAGCGCCACTTCAATCGCATCTTCGATCCGGCTTTGGCCATAATCTTCGACCTGCTCGTCACGCAGATACGGCGCGCTGTGAATAAGGACGTTAGCCTGTTGCGCAAACGCAATCGCCTCATCACGAATACCTTCTTCACCGTAGCGCGCATCGGTGATGTAGACCAATGCCCGACCATCTTCTTCAAGTCGGTACGCCCAGATCGGCGAATGCTGACGACGTGAAAGCGGCAACGCGCGCGCGGTCAATCGCCCAATGGTAAATGGCTCTGTCGAGATGGTGGTAAAGCGGTGGGTAGCGCCAATGTGCGCCAGGCCATACACCGGTGAATAGACCGGCGAGAGCATGCCGTCGTAAACCATCTGCAACGAGCCGCGTGTGCTTTCCGGGCCATAGATATCGAGCCGGTTACCGGGGATATGCACCACGCCGGGAAACGGCAACCCGAGAATGTGATCCCAGTAGGTATGGCTGATCAACAAGGTCAACGAACCACGACCACGACCAAATTCACCCTGCATCAATTCGTCACCCAACAGGCAAAAACCGGTGCCGGTATCAAGTATCACTAACTCGCCATGATCGCCGGTGACTGCGGTGCAACAGGTATTACCGCCATAACGCAGCATTGCTGCGTTGGGCGTGGGCACATACCCGCGTACCCCCCAGAAACGAACCTTCATAGCTTTCTCCGCAGTTCCATGCCTTCAAATGCGGCTGTCACCAGCAAACCCGGCGCAGCCAATGCCTGTTGTTCGGCGACAATCCGGTCTAGCTCTTCATCGGTGCGGTGTGGATCATGGTGGAACAGGATCAATTGACGCACCTGTGCCTCTTCGGCAATCTCGCGCGCTTGTGAGGCGCTACTATGACCCCAGTGCGGAAAACGGGCGTACTGGGCATCGGTAAACTGGGCATCGTAAATCAGCCAGTCAGAGCCGTGGGCCAGTTCGAGGATAGCCGCTTTCATCGCCGCCAGCTCGCGCAAATCGCTCTGACTGCGCGCCGTCGGCTGACCAGTCCATTCAATCCGTTCATCGCCAAACAGCACTGTATGGAATGGACCGGTATCGGGAATAAAGGTCAGAATGCCATCAGGCGTTTCGAGCCGATAAGCCAACGCCCGATAGGGATGATTGGCCAGCGCTGTCCGCACCTGTACCGGCCCCAATTCAAAGCTATGGCCGGCGCCAATTTCGAAAAAGTTAATCTGAGCGCGTAGATCATCCATTGTCAGCGGCAACAGCGGATCACTCAGCGCGCCAGCCAGTGTGGTGCGTAAACTAGACTGAGTGCGAGCCAGACCATAAATATCAAGTCTCAACATGGGATCAAACAGTGGCGCAAAAAAGGGGAAACCCATGATATGATCCCAATGGGTGTGTGTAATCAAGAGATCGAGATGTTGCAAAGAGGCCTGGTTTTGTTTACATGCATCGCCTAATACGCGCAGACCTGTGCCAGCATCAAGAATGATATGGCGCTCCCCCGCTATCACCTCTACACAGGTCGTATTGCCACCATACCGCAACATGTTAGCCTGAGCAACCGGATATGATCCGCGCGTGCCCCAAATTCGCACTCTCATGGGTTCTTCCGTACAGTATTATCGTCCTGAGAGAAGCGTTGAAACAACTTGATCATCGCATACCACAGTTTACAGCATAAACGATATTTGTGAATGGTTTTTAGGGTATGATTTTAATAACCGGCATTCAAACAGAAAGGTAAAACCATGGTTCGTTTTCGCATCGGTGTCCAGCTCCACCCTCAGCATACCACCTGGGAATCGTACCGCAATGCTGTGCAGTATGCCGAGTCGATTGGCTGTGACACGATCTGGAATTGGGATCACTTTTTCCCGCTTTATGGCCCCGCAGATGGCCCCCACTTTGAGGGATGGACGTTGCTGACAGCGATGGCTACCATCACCCAACGCGCCGAGATTGGTTGTCTGGTAACCTGCAACAGTTACCGCAACCCGGCGTTGCTATCAAATATGGCCAAGACGGTTGATCATATCAGCGGCGGACGGTTAATCCTCGGTCTCGGCGCCGGCTGGTTTGAACGTGATTATAAAGAGTTCGGCTACGAGTTCGGCACTGCAGCCGACCGCCTCCGCGCTTTGCGCGCGGCGCTCCCCATTATTAAACAGCGTTGGGCAATCGATCAGCCACCGCCGCTGCGCCGCATTCCGATCTTGATCGGTGGCGGTGGCGAGAAGGTGACGCTCCGTATTACTGCCGAACATGCCGACATCTGGCATGGTTTCGGGCCGGTAGAGAATTTTAAGCGCAAGAATGAGATTCTCGATCAGTGGTGTGCGCAGGTGGGGCGTGATCCGGCAACGATCGAGCGCAGTGTGTCACCGCGAGCCGGTGAACCGATTGAACCATATCTCGAAGCTGGAGCAACCCATATCATCATTGGTCTGGGTGAACCGTGGAACTTTGGCTCGGTTGAGGCCTTGCTCAAGCTGCGCGGAGATTGACTGCGGCGATGGCGCCGGGTGGAAAGGAACCGTTAACACAACGATTTCCTTTCCACCCGACGCATACCCTACCTATCGCAACGTAGCATACCACTCGGTGTAGAGTTCTTGAAAACTCTTGCCATAGATGCCGCGATAGTTCGCCGAACCAGGAGCGCGCCCACGACCATTAGCATACAGCTCGTTAAACTTATCCCACCCGTAAGTGCGGGCCAGATATTCAACGAAACCGGCCCACATTTCGTAGGCAGCCATCGAATTCGCGCTGCTGGCCAATGCCGCCAGATTGCCACGGTAACCGGCCTGGTATAATTCCCGCGCGCGCGCCTGGAACGACGGCGAGTCGGTCAGGCTTAGCCAGTATTCACCTGAAATCCAGGTTGCCAGACCCTCAAGTAACACCAGATCGGCGCGCGCCTGCGCTTCGCGCCCATAGGCTTCGGCTTGCAAGGCATGGGCCAGCTCGTGGGTTAAGATAACGAGCGCCTGGTAAGTGTCTTCCTTTGGCCCATAAAAGATACGAATATTGGTGCGGTCGTAGGTGTAAGCAATCCCGCGCGTATCACCAGTAGGAGCAAGTGCCGGATTGTAAAAACCAATCGAGACCCGTTCAGTCAGCTCAACATCGAATCGACGTTGCAGATACCCCAGCGCATATTCAGCTTTGACGGCCAGATCGCGCACCTGATCGGCACTAAAGGTAGCGCGTCCAACGTAAAAATCGAGCCGACGGCCAGCGTAGACAAACTCGCCTGGCAAGACCGGGCCGCGACCGGGCAGGAAACTGGTTGGCGCAACTTTGACCTCATACGTCTCGAAAAACTCACGGCGGGCAAGTGTTGGGGTCGGCGTTGGCGATGGTAGCGGCGATGGCGTGGCAGTAGCGGTAGGTTCCGCCGTCGGGGTTTCAGGGGGAGACAGATCAATCGCTTTTGCTGCCGGTGTCGGCGCTGGCGGTGTAGCGGCCATAAGGCCGATGAGTAGCATCATTGCCAGCACGGGCAGGAGCGCAAGCAGAGCGCGATTTGATCGTTTCACTCGCTCCTTCTCCTGGGCGGCGCGACGTGGCGCCCGATCTGGCCAATAGCAATCATGGCTATGCTTATACCACTACATGCGCGCAATTGTCAAACCAGCCGGCAGTCTGGCATTGCAGCCCAATCATACGCTTTTACTGCCAGATTGCAATGAACGCCAATCGCCTGCCGCCAAGAAACCCATCCTGTATCATCGTCTGCTCACCGGCAAAATGCCCTGCGCGGTGGCAGACGCATCAATCACCGCCAGCCTGCAATATCGGCAGACAACTGTGACAGGGCAATGGTCATTGGTCGCATCGATAGCGCCCGGCTCGTTTCAGATAACTAACCCGGACGCTTTCACTCTGCCGGTGAAATCTCGATCCATGCCCGCTCGACGCCGCGCACATTCATAAAGAAGTCGAACATCGCCTTCATCAGACCGTACTTGTCATCGAGCGCTTCACGAGCCACCTGCGTCTCTTCAGGCGGCAGAATCCGCGCCTGCGCCGGCACGGTCGGGCCTAGCGGCTTGCCAGCCCGATCCGAAGGCCCAATCTCTACACGCGGATTATTTCGAATGCGTTTCACTTTGCCCGCGTTAGCGGTCGTCATTACATAGATCTTGCCATTTCGCTCGGCAAACCAGACCGGCGTCACCACTGGCTGACCATTCTTGCGAAAGGTGATCAGGTTCGCATATTGTTGTCGGTGAAGACCGGCAAAATACGGTGTCGTCTGCTCAGGCACAACTTCCTCCAGAGGTATAGAATCCGAACCGTGCAAACAGGTTCTCTTTGTACTATACCCCCGATTCGGCTAAAACGGCGAGTAGATTTGCCCATTCCACCAGCGTGACCGTCTCGGCGCGACGTTGTGGATCAATACCGGCAGACCGCAGCGCCATGATCACCCGTTCACGAGGAATGGCTACGCCGAGCGCCGCCAAACCACCTGGCAGAGCATTGCCCAGTTGCTTGCGCGCGTGCAGGAAACCGGCCTTGATCAGGCGAAAGAGGGCATTGACATCGACAACCTTCACTGCCGGCTGCGGGCGACGACGCAAGCGCAAGATGGCCGAATCGACGGCAGGAGCAGGAAAGAAGCTGCTGGCCGGCACCCGCGCGACGATGGCCGGTTCGGCATAGAATTGAATGGCGTGGGCCAGCACGCTATAATCGCCGGGACCGGCACAGATACGCTGAGCCACTTCCCACTGCACCAGCACCACGCTCAGCTCAGGTGGTATTGTCGCTTCTAGAAAGTGGCGCAGCAACGGCGCGGTGATGGCATAGGGAATATTGGCAACCAATTTGTAGGGTAGTGTTGCGGCGGCCTGCGTCAGCAGATCGGCAGGCGCGAAACGAAGGATGTCACCCTGCACTAAAAAGAGATTGGCGCGATTGCGAAACTCGTCGGTCAGTCGTTCGGCCAACCGACGATCAAGCTCGACACAGATGACCCGGCCAGCACGCTCTAGCAATTCCCAGGTTAACACCCCCAACCCCGGCCCGACCTCAATCACAGTGTCAGTTGGCCTCAATCCAGCTTCGGCAACAATCGTTTGTAACGCGCCAGGATCGAGCAGAAAATTCTGACCCATCCCGCGGGTTGGGCGCAGGTTTAACGCGCGCAGCGCGGCGCGGATACGTTGCGGATCGAGATAGGGATTCACTGTTCAACCGGGACAAAGATGGTAATGCGAGTGCCTTTGCCAGGGGTCGATTCGATTTCTGCCCGTCCACCCACCAGGCGGGCGCGCTCGTCGATATTCAGCAGGCCGAAGCTCCCGCGCTTCTCATAAGATTTCAGCACCGCCATCTTATCGAAACCAACGCCATCATCTTCGATCACCACTTCAAGCATCTGATCATTCAATCGGCGCAATCGCACCCAGATATGAGCAGCTTTCGCATGCTTGATCGCGTTGGTTACCGATTCCTGAATCATATTGAAGAGAGCGCCTTCGACTTTCGTGCCGAGGCGAATCTTGTCAATATCACTTCCTTCGAGCACAATAGCGGTATCGCCAGCCTTTGCGCGCAACCGTTCGAGATACTGATCGAGCGTAACCTTCAAACCCTGGGTTTCCAGCATCAACGGGCGCAACTCAAAGAGCATTGTGCGCACCTCAAAATTGGTGCGCTTCGCGATCGCGCTTAATTCATCGAGTTCGGCCAGCGCTTGCGCCGGATCGCGTTCGAGGAGTCGCTTGATAAATTCGGCCTTCATAGTGATCACTGCCATAGCCTGAGCCGGGCCATCGTGCAGATCACGGGCCAGTTGGTGGCGCACTTCCTCTTCACGTGACAGCAACTTTTCGCGCTCTTCTTTCAAATCGGCGATCAACTGGGCATTGTGCAGAGCCACAATCGCATAATTAGCCAGCGCCATGAGCATCTCAACCTGATCGGGCGTGAGCGCGTGATCGGTCATCACGACAAACAATCCATAGACCCGCATACCTGCCTGCAACGGAATCAGCACTGCCGCAGCGCAATCACGCAGCGCACCGATCTGCTGCAAGGCCGGAAATTGGGCAAAAGAGGTGATAGTCTGAGCTGTCTGAGCGCGGAGCGCCGCCGCCAGGCCTGTGTCCATTTGCAACGTTCGATTGAGATCGCCGGGTGCCAGATTCGAGCCGAATGCCACATACAGTTCATTAGGCCGACCCGACGAGAAGAGCACCACTCCGGCGCGATACGGCACAATCTTGCGACTTTCCCGCAATAGGACATCAAGTACCTGACGATAATCGGCAGTTGCTCCCAAGGCCAGAGCAACCTGATACAACGAGCGCATCTGATCGCGATAGGCATTGGCGTCACGCAACGCTTGCTCGGCTTCACGTTGCGCCTGCGCCACGCGCTGCCGATTCGTTTCACTCTGACGCTCAACCAGATTACCCGTTATCCAGGGCATAATCGTTAGCGTCAAACCGCGCAACCCCAACGCCACGTAGTCAAGCATTGTCATGAGCGCTTCGGGCGCGATCAGCCGTCGCCAGCCAATAAAAGCGGCAATATATGCGACTGCTGCCAGCGCTCCAGAGAGCAAGCCAACCAGGATCGGCTGCCGGATCGCAGCATACGTCAGTGGCACCAGGTAAAGCGGAAAGAAGATCACAATTCGCTCACCGCCGAAAAAGGCCATGAGCGAAATAAAGACAATATCGAACAGGTATGAAAGGCTACTCAGACCGGCAGCAGCCGGTAGAAATGCCAGCAATGAGAAGACAAAGGCAAAACCGGCATAGACCAGGAAGATCAGCTCTAGCGTTTCTAACTCGCCAGTGAAGAGACCACCGTTAGTGAGAAAATGGGTGACGAGACCCAACAAGATGAGCATCACCCAGCGCATCATTGCGTAGAAACGCTCACCTCCCAGTGGACTCCATGCTGACGCAGTGCGTTGTGATGGTAGTGGCGTTGATTGTTGCGCCGAACCGGCCATATATAGCGCCTGTGAAGTAAGCGAGGCGACGCGCCTGCGCGCGCCGCCTTAGAGCAGCTCTACAACGATTTCAGCGTATCAAGGGTCGAGCGGACTGCCTTTGCCGAAGCGTTCAGCAGCGCCATCTCTTCTTCGTTCAATGGTAGCTCAATGATCTTCTCAACCCCACCGGCGCCAAGCACCACCGGCACGCCAAAGTAGATGTCGTTCAGACCGTACTGGCCGGTCAGATACGCAGCCACCGGAACGACCCGCTTCTTATCTTTCAACACCGCCTCGACCATCTGCGCAGTGGCAGCAGCCGGCGCATAGTATGCGCTTCCTGTCTTGAGCAGATTGACGATCTCGCCACCGCCCTTGCGAGTGCGCTCAACGATTTGCGCCAGACGGTCAGGCGCAATAAAATGGCTCACTGGAATGCCGCTAATGGTCGAGAAACGCGGCAGGGGTACCATCTCATCGCCATGCCCACCCATCAGCATGGCCTGCACATCTTCGACTGAAACCCCCGCCTCCATGGCGATAAAGGTGCGGTAGCGCGCAGAGTCGAGCACACCGGCCTGACCCATCACCCGCTCTTTGGGAAAACCACTGACTTCAGCAGCCAGGTAGGTCATAGCGTCGAGCGGATTGTTGACCATAATGATGATCGCATTCGGCGAAAGCGGCGCTGCCTTGCTAATGCAGTCACGGGTAATATCGGCGTTAACTTTGATCAGGTCTTCGCGGCTCATCCCCGGCTTGCGCGGAGCGCCAGAGGTGACCACGATCACATCGGAATTGGCGGTATCAGCGTAATCATTGGTGCCAATCACCCGCGCGTCAAACCCTTCAATCGGCGACGCTTCGTACAGATCAAGCGCTTTACCCTGCGGCGTTCCCTCAACGATATCCAGCAGCACAATATCGCCCAGTTCTTTAGCTGCCAGCCAGTGCGCTGTCGTTGAGCCGACAAACCCTGCCCCGATAATGCTGATCTTCTTGCGCATAACTGTATCCTCACATCTTCGCGGTGCCAGTTATGGAATGCGACGGAGTGCGCCGTTGCCTTCCCTGCGCATTGTAGCATATTGCCGCATCAATGATACGATGTAATTCGTCGCAGATGGTTGAGAACTGACGATAGATCGGGCGGCAAAGGAGCGGTATATTCGCGCCATTGACCATCGCGCGGGTGAAAGAGTCCCAGATGTCCGGCATGTAAAAACTGGCGTTCCAGATGGAGATGAGCGCGGCGCGGCCCATACACCGGATCACCGACAATCGGGTAGCCGAGATAGCGTAAATGCACCCGGATCTGATGGGTACGCCCGGTTTCGAGCTGTACCTCTAGCAAGCTGTAGTCGCCAAACGTCTCCAGCACTCGATAATGCGTTCGGGCCGGACGGCCATCGTTGACTACGGCCATCCGCAACCGATCACGCGGATCGCGGCCAATGGGTGCATCAATGGTTCCGGTATCAGGAGGATGACCGATCACCAGCGCCTGATAGATTTTACGCATACGACGAGCCTGTTGCTGTTCAACTAAAGCGCGCAGCGCAGCATCGTGACGGGCTATGACCAGCAAGCCTGAAGTGTCGCGATCAAGGCGATGAACAATCCCTGGTCGCACTTCACCACCAACTGCCAGATCAGGATAGCGAGCTAACAGCGCATTGACCAATGTGCCACGCGGATGCCCTGGCGCCGGATGTACCACCATCCCAGCCGGCTTGTTGATCACAGCAATATCGACATCTTCGTACACCACTGCCAGCGGGATTGGCTCGGCAACGAGTTCGGTGGGAACGGGTGACGGCACGGTGACCTGGATAACTACGCCGGGACGCAATGGTTGACTGGCGCGAGCAGGGCGACCGGCATAGAGCACCAGTCCCTGCTCGATAAGGCGCTGCACTTGCGCGCGCGATAGATCGGGTAACGTTGCTGCCAGAAAACGGTCAATTCGCTCGCCGGTTGCGGTTGGCGGCACAACCACCATCCGCTCGTCGGCTTCGAGCCATTCGAGTTCGCCAGACTCACTCATGATGGCGACTCCGAATTATAATTTCGCTGCTCTTGGGGCAGCGATACTTCAGGATCCCGGCTGAGCAATTCGCTGAGCAGCCCCTCATCGAACGGTTCAGGCTCAGCCGGCAACGGTTCATCACCGATGAAGATGATGTGAAAAGCTAACGCAGCCACGCCGATAGAGATGGCGCTATCGGCAATATTGAACACCGGCCACCAGCCAAACTGAATAAAATCGACCACGTATCCCTGCCACAATCGATCAAGCAGGTTCGAAATGCCGCCACCGAAGATCATGCCAACTGCAATGGTCACCAACCGCGATTCGGCAGGAAGCAAATGCTGATAGGTATAGGCCAGCAAGATCAGCACCAAACCGGCCCCGATTGATAGAATACCACCCTGATCGGGAAAGAGGCCAAAAGCGACTCCGGTATTTTCGTGATAGGCAAGCTGAATCCAATCAAACAAGATGGGGATCGGCTGTTCAGCGCGCAAGAGCAGATCGGTCAACCAGACCTTGCTGAGCTGGTCGATGAGCAGGATCGGTGTTGCCACCAGAATGAGGAGCAACCAGCGTGAACGCATAGCCATCACTGAGACATCATTGCTTGCCTGACACGGCGCAGCGCCAGCTCGTCAAGCGCATACTGTAACATCAACAGCGCCGCCCCGACGGTAATCGCGCTATCGGCCAGATTGAAGATAGGAAACCAGCCGACCTGAATGAAATCGACCACGTACCCAAGCCGAACCCGATCGATGACATTGCCGAGCGCGCCACCGAGGATCAACCCCATTGCGATCTGAACCAATCGGCGGCGATTGGGCAACTGGGTTACGTAAAGATAGATTGCGCCGGCGATGATCACCAACGCAACGATAGTGAGCAGGTCTGATTGACCCTGAAAAAGGCTAAAGGCAATACCGGTGTTATGTGAGTAGGCCAGCCGCACATTGTCACCGATCAGTGGAATGAAGCGAGTCATCGTTTCAGGCCCTAGAGTGGCAACAATCCAGCGCTTCGAGACCTGATCGAGCATAACCGCCAACACGGCGACAACGAGCGGCATTATCCAGCGAGACTGCACCATACGTTTCACTACTACATTCCTTCCGCGCAAGTATGCTCATTTTTCTCATTATAACGCAGGACACTGGAAACGAATGGGTAATATCTTTCTGGTACCTTTCTACAAACCGGGTAGTACTCGCATACCTCGTTGAAAAGCATAGGGAGTTTTCGTCATGGCCCGACATTCTCGCTCACATCGCAGTGATCCCGGCGAGCTTGATCTATTGAGTTCATTGCTGGTATTTATCGTTATCTTTGGTGGCATTGTGCTTGATCTAACGATCTGGTGGAAGATAAGCCTGATCGGAGCCGGTCTTACCATTGCATTTCTGATCAATCGCTGGCTGCGCGAGCAACGACTCCGCTGGCTACGGCGCCAACAATTACTCGATCTCTCGCCGGATGAATTTGAACAGCGGGTCGGGATCTTGCTGGAAGATCTCGGCTGGCGTCAGGTAACAGTGCGGGGCGGCAGCGGCGACCGCGGTGTCGATATTACCGCCGAACGCGATGGTTTGCGCTACATCATTCAATGCAAACGCTATACCAAACCGGTTGGCCCCAACTACGTGCGCGATCTAGTTGGCGCGCTTCAGATTCAGCGCGCCGACCGCGCAATTCTGGTCACGACCAGCGCGTTTACCAGCCAATCGCGCCTTGAAGCGAAAGGGCAGGCAGTTGAGCTATGGGACGGTAAAATTCTCATACAGCGTATTGAGGAAGCCGCACAACTGCACGCCACCCACCAACCACACCATCGCAAGCGCGATGCACTCTTACTTGTCGGTGCCATGGGTTTTAATCTGATACTGGCAGGAGTCGCCTTGTTGCTCAGCGGCCCGCCAACAGTTGCCGGCAGCGCGCAGGCCGGTCAGGCGCAGTTCGTCGGCATCGCCAGCAACGCTGCATCAAATAACAACGCGGCAATTCCGGCTACCGCTACCCCAAAACCAACTGCTACGCCTCGACCAACCCGCACACCCCAACCCACGGCAACACCGGCGCCAACCGCCACACCCGTGCTGCCCACAGCGACAGTATTTAATGGTGGCAATGTGCGCGCCGCGCCAAACCTGCAAGGCACAGTGCTCGATCAGATTCACGCCTATGAAACAGTAATCCTGCTGGGACGCAGCGCCGACGGATCGTGGCGCCGGATTATCAATCCGCGTCAGCAAGAGGGCTGGGTGCATCGCAGTCTGCTCACAATCGACCCGGCGGTAGACGAAAGCCTGCCGATTATTGCCTCAAATTAAGCGAACGCGACAGCATTTCTCACCGGTAGAAGGGTGGAGTTAGTCGCAGAAGTGTTGCGGCTTACAACTCCGCCATAATTCTTTCCAGACCAGTTAGTGATCCTGAGTCAAACTGGCATAAACTACCAATGGTGGGTCATGACAAGGCCATGCCCATTGCTACCGCTCTGAAGCCTGCTAACGTCACCTGCTAACCCGCACCATGTCAAAAGCCCCATCACTGTCACCTGCACCCAGTCATTGCCGCTCTGCCCCCCTCTCCGTCACCGGTTTCCCGTCATTGCCGCTCTATCCTCCTCTGCTGCAACCCCATCATCTGCATCGGTTCCCTGTCATCGCCGCTCTGCTCTGCCGCAAAACCGCATCACCATCACCGGGTTCCCGGCACCGCCACCCTACCCCAAAACCCCTCACCGTCACCGGGTTCCCGTCATCGCCGCCCTGCCGCAAAACCGCATCACCATCACCGGGTTCCCGTCATTGCCGTTCTGCTCTAAAGCCCCTCACCATCACCGGCTCCCCGTCATCGCCGCCCTGCCGCAAAACCGCATCACCATCACCGGGTTCCCGTCATTGCCGCTCTGCTCTGCCGCAAAACCGCATCACCATCACCGGGTTCCCGGCACCGCCACCCTACCCCAAAACCCCTCACCGTCACCGGGTTCCCGTCATCGCCGCCCTGCCCTACTCTATCCACCCCCCTCACCATCACCGGCTCCCCGTCATCGCCGCCCTGCCCTACTCTATCCACCCCCCTCACCATCACCGGCTCCCCGTCATCGCCGCCCTGCCGCAAAACCGCATCACCATCACCGGGTTCCCGTCATTGCCGTTCTGCCCTGCTCTGCCGCAAAACCGCATCACCGTTACCGCGTCCCCGTCATCGCCACTCTGCCCTGCTCTACCCCAAAACTTCATCACTGTAACCGCTTCCTCGTCGTCACCGCCCCAGAACCCCATCACCACCACCTGCGCTTCGTTCTGCCCGCCTTCCGCCCCTCGCTCCAAGGTCCGACACCATCGGCATTCGGATTGCAACGCTTCCGACCGGCGAATAAAGCAACTACGCCTCAATGCCCGACGCCTGGCATGGAATTCGGCCTGCAAGATCAGCAGCCAGGTAGTTCAGGCTTGAGGCGAGTCTTCTGCTCATCCAGTGACTCAAAAGTCAAATCGCCTGACCAGTCTCACCACAGCGCAAACACCTCGCTACCAACGACCATCACGAAGAGCAGATTGAACAAAATCCCTACCACCAGACTGATCGCCGCCAGCAAGAGCAGGTAGACGGTACGTCGGCGAATGAGACGCCGAAACTCTCCATGCAACAATGCCTCGAGGGTCTGTTGCTGCGCAGCCAATACCATCTCAACCGGTGTGCCTTCCGCTTCAGCCTGAGCCAGCGCAGCAGTTGCGTCGATCAGTTCGCGGCATCGGTAGCGGCGGGCAACTTCGGCCAGCGCAGCAAAGGGTCGCATACGCTGCTCGTCACCTAAAGCCAGCGCAGCGGCAACTACTTCGCGCATTGGAGCCTGGCGCGGCGCTGCCTGCGCACAGTAGCGGCGCAAGAGGATACTCGGCGCCTCAAAGCTGCCGAGGGCGACGCGAATAAAGCTAATCAAGCCGGGGGTGAGTCGGCGCAATTCCTGTTCCATCTGCTCGCGCGCCCGCTGCGGTTGGCGCGGCCAGACCATACCTGCGGCCAGATACGCGGCCAGAGCCAGTCCTAACCAGATCGGGCCACCGCTAAGTGAGGCGCCAGCACACAGTAACGCTAATGCGATACCGCCAGACTGACCGATCAGCAGACGTTGCCGTTCATTCAATGAAGGCATGGCAGTTGGTTGATTGCGGATTGCCACTCCCAGCGCGGCTAACAACGCTCCACAGATAACGGTTAGCAGCGCCGGCGCTGCGGGATTTGACAGAAGATGTGGCATATCAGACTCCTTAGAAAGTTATGCAAATTCACCCCATCGTTCAGTTGAGAGATATTTTCTCTGATGCGCATGTTCATTCGACCCGACAGGATTGAAGAAGCCTCGCTATGTCATACTCTGCGTCGAATGCCTCCCCACCCGGTTTAGCTGGAAGAGAGTTTGGTCGGCAGGCGCTGGTGGTCGGCTACCAGCGCTTATTTCAGACCAGAGCAATAACTGACTCAGAAAGACCCCCTTGGCTCGACCACAGCTTGATCCAAACCGACTGCGCGTACCAGAGCCTGGTTTGACAGCTAGTATTCGACATCCTCGACTCGTGAGAACCAGATTCCGCCAACAATCGGCGCCAACAGGGCTAATACTACGATCACGGCAAAAGCGATTCCGATTGGTGTGCTATAGGCGATGAGCACCCGTTCCCATTGGGTCGCAATCAGGTACACTGCCATCAGCACACCGGCGCCTCCAACAGCCAATCCGCTGTAGCGCATCTGGGCCAGCTCGGTCAAGGCCTCTTCTCGCCGCCGTTCAGACGCCTGCAACGCGGCATAGGCAGCGGCGCAACGACGAGCCTGCAAATCCTGTGGTTGATCGGCAGCAACTGCGAGGTGATTGAGCAAGGTTGCGTGACGAGCAGTCGAGGTTTGCGTAGCCAGCGCTGCAATAACCTGACGCATAGTGGCAATGCTGCCATCGGCGAGTGGCGCTCCCTGCTGACGCAGCAGCCATGACCACTCATCGTGAAGAGGACCGCCAGTCATGTCGCTTAACAGCCGTTCCAACGCGCTCCGCAAACCCAGACCACCACCGAGCAGGGCGCTGAGTCGCCCAACCGCCGGCGTCAAGTCACGTTCCAGTCGGCGATTGTAGCGGCGTTTAGCCAGAGCAAACCCAACGCGCACTGCCAGAGCCGCAGCCGCCGGAGCTGCGGCCAGCGCCAGCCAGAGCGATCCGATCAGGCCAAGCATAGCGCTAACGGCTGTCGCAGCAATGACCGCAATCACGAGTGCCATGCAGCGTTGGCCGCCAGACCAGCGCCGGATCGAGTGCAGAATGAGCGCGCCTGTAGGTGAGCCGGGCAAGAAGTTGAACTAACGGTTGGCGTAGCGCGAAAGTAGCGGTCATCGTGATCAATGCGGCCAGCAGCGCCGGCGCCGCGCGCAAGAGCCAGGCCGTCTCCGGGTGAGTAACCGCCTCGATGGTTTGCATATCGCGTTCCTTTCTCTCAGGTCTCGGCGCTTTGATGTCACATTTGCGCAGCGTTGCGCGCCAAAATCGCCGCTTCACGCATGCGCAACGCTGCCGCCACCGGCATTAACGCTGCTGCGCCAATTTCACCGTTTGCGACCAGAACGTTGAGCGCAGCATGGCGAATGCGTAGCAACGCCAGCGCAGTTTCGTCACTGAGCCGGCCCGGTTCTCCATGTGCCAGCAGATCGAGAGCGTCACGCGCGCGACCCTGAGACAATGCCTGCTCGGCGCGACCGATCGCGGCCACCGTCTCGCGATCGATACGCTGACCTTCGGCAATCGCATCGGCCAGCGCCGGCCATCCCCCGGCAGGGGCAAAGGCCGCGTAGCGTTCGAGATCGGCGCTCAGCTCAGCGTAGGCAGTAGCCGCAACTGCCCAGCGCCGCGCCGCCAGCGCCGCAGTGATCTGATCATAAGCTCTGCGCGCAGCTTCAGCGGCCTGTTGCGCTCGCTCCGGATCGGCCACTAATGCCTGGCGAGCCGCTTGCGCCAACCGTTCATCATTGCGCTCGGCCCAGGCCCGGCGCAAGATTGCCAGTGACCGTTCAGGAGCGCCAGCCTGTCGGGCCAGTGCCGCCTGGGTCAGCGCCTCGTCAACGACTGCTCGACTACTGGCCACGGCCCGTGGTCGCTCGGTGAGTTTGAGCAGATCAAACCGTTGCGCCAGTGCAGGCGGCGTCTGATCGTCGCCATGCCAGACCAGTCGATCACCGCGCACTTGCGCCGCGCAATGCCAGCGCAAACCATCAGAGGTTGGCTCCACCCAGGCCAATCGGATCAGCCGAGGTCGCAGACCGGTTGCTGTCTCCTCGCAGCCATCGAGCAAGGCAACTTCATCGATATACCGTCGCCCGGCAGTGCGGCTGAGGTGGATGACGACGTTGAAGTTATCGCAAATGTCTTCCAGCGCGTTGGTCCGCCGACCTTCGTAGAGGTATGCTCCCGGCATTGCAGCGCAATCGGCCAGGCGGCTGACTGCGCGCAAGGCGTTGCGGGCATGAATGGTGGTCACGACGGCATGACCGCTCACGGCAACAGCCAGAATTGCGCCCGCTTCGGCGGCGCGGGTCTCACCCGGCGCTACCAGCGATGGAGTTTGGCGCAACACTTCGCGCGCTGCTCGTCCGAAAGCTAATGGATCGAGACTCGACTGCACCAGTTCGCGCGTCCAGGCTGCATGACGCACGTTGATTTCAAGCGTGTTGTCTTCGATGGTGATCACGTGTGGTTCACCCGGCCACGAATTGACAATCGCTTCGAGAAGCGCCGTTTTGCCACAACCGGTCTCGCCGGCAATCAAAAACGAGCAACGAGCCTTCACTAGCAGGCGCAACACAGCAAACAACGTCTCATCACAGGCGCCTCGTCGCGCGATGTCATCAAGCGTCCAGGCTACGCGACGACCGCGACGGATGCAGATCAGGGCCGTGTCGTCAGGAGTGCAGGGCGGAATGGTAACGTGCATCCGGGTGCCGTGCGCCAGTGGCAGCGTGTCTTGCGGTCGGCTGCGGTCGAGTGGCACGGACAGGCGCGAGGCCAGGACGAGCGCCCGGTCAAGCGCCTGGCGTGGCGAACTGAAACGTTCAGGCGCCAGGGTAAAATCGGCTCCCTCCTCCTGTACCATAATGCGATCACCGATGATCTTGACCTCTTGAATCCGCTCGTCATCGAGATAAGGTTGGGCCGGGCCCCAGCCGATGGTGTCATGAAACAGTCGCAACAGGCTCGCATCGTCAGTCGGCAAGCCGGCCAGGGGACCACCGCGTTCGGTATGTGTGCCGATGGCAATGCGCAATGCGCGTAACACTGCCGGATCGCGTTCAGCAGCGGGAGTGACCGGATCGAGCAGGTGTGAAGGTAGCTCGGCCAGCAAAATATCGCGCGCCGCCTGGAGAACGGATGCCGCCGGATCAGTTGCTGGCTGCTTTTGCGCCATCAGATCGGCCAGGCCACCCTCTTCAATCACGGTTAGTGGCCGGTAAGCAGGATGCATGCATTCCTCCGTTCCGGTATCTTCAAAGTGCAGGTACTACCTTCCCGTTTACAAACGGAAAAACTACACCTTCAGCAGGTCTGTTCTACCGCCGGGTTCTTACGTTCACTCAAGGTCGCCACGGTAACGACGTTGCCGGTATCTGCGCGCGCGCCGTTCCCCCCGTTCTGCCAAGCTGCCGCATCTGCGCTCAACCGCCAGATTCTTGAGACCGCTCAAGGTCGCCACGATGACGACGTTACCGGCATCTGCGCTCAACCGCCAGATTCTTGAGACCGCTCAAGGTCGCCACGATTATGATGTTGCCGGCATGAGCGCGCGCTGCCCCCACAGTTGCTCACGCAGTCGCGCCCACCAGCCGACCTGCGGCACCGGCAAGCGAGGTTGAAGACCAGTGTGCGCGCAAAGTGACTCAACGACTTGATGGGTAGCGCGGGCGAACCGACTCTGCGGACCGAGATCGAGCATCGAGATGTAACCATCGTGTTCATCGGCAAGACTGGCCAGCCGTGGTTCACGCGGCAAGACGCCGACACTGCCCACTCGCGGATAGCGACGACTGAAGAGATCGGCGACCATGCTGACTGTAACTGTGACTCCGCGCTCAGGCTCCATGAAGAGGAGCTTGCAGCGTTCAAGTCGCTCTGGGATGAGTTCAGTGAAGTGTTCCAGCATATGACCAACCCCCATACGCTCACGAGTGCCAGGTGGCGTGGGGAGCACGACGCTGCCACCTGCCTGCAAAACATGGGTAGCGTAAGGTCGCCGTAAATAATCGGGCGGCGTATCGATCAACACTACATCGTATCCTTCTAGACCGCTAATTCCCTGATAGAGACCCTGCCAGTCGGGCAACCGCAAATCGTTCTCGGCTCGAGCGACGGCGTGCGAGCCGATGAGCAAGTCGATTCGCCCCCAACCCTGCTGATTGGCGCGAGTATGTTCGGGCTGAAAGATGAATGGCTGAATGCCAGCCGGGTTCCAATGTGACGGACCTCGCTGCACAAGATGCAAGTACGAGGGAGCGCTGGCCGGAATGCGAAAGGCCGGCACCAGGCCAGGATTCGAGATGTCACTATCCCACACCAGTACATCGAGACCGCGTCGGCGGAGACCTTCGGCCAGGATACAGGTAACGAAGGTTTTGCCGATACCACCCTTGGCAGCGCCGATGGCAATCATCGGCAAGCGTTGCGCGCCGCTACCGCGACGACGGCCAATCTGCGCGCCAATCCAGTCGGCTAACAGCGCAGGATTGCGCTCTGCCGTCGCCGGCAGACCGGCGGCCAGCGCATCTGGCAGCGCCGCCCGCGCCGGACCGGCCAAACCTAACAAGACTCGCGCTCCAACCTGTTGCGCGCGGGCCGTTAGATCCCACAGATCGGCCAGTGGCGTCCCTCGACTATCGTCGAGATAGACCACATCTGGCGGACGCGAGCCGGTTAGCAACCGCTGCACCTGATCGATGCGCGATGGCGCTAACACGGCAACATCGCGCAACTGCTCAACCTCGGTTTGCAGTCCTTCGATTGCGCTAAAGATGATGAGTTCCATCTGGTTACTCCATGTGATTGAGACGAAATAATGTGTGTATCACGAAGAATTGATACAATCGCCATATGCATCGCCAATCCGCCATTGGAACACGTAGAGCGTTCTTCCTGAAGATGAGTTCGGTCTACTGTTGTGCCATCAATCCCACCATTCACCTTGCCGCGCGCAGAGCGTTCTTCCCGAAGATGCGTTAGGCCTGGTAACTCACTGGTGTATCGCAAAGACCACATCACAACGTGATCGATACCCTCGCCGAGATGTCACAACGAGTGGCAGGCCAAATCAAGGTAATGGTTACGGCATCGCAAAATGACAACCTTTCAGGCTGAAGCCCTACATCCGGCCCAGTCCCCAAGCGGCATTGACGTAGCCGGCCCGGGTGAGCCGTTCGCTCGCGCGGTCGTAACGAAACAGCGGGTTGGTTGGAAAGGGATCGCCACTCTGCCCCTGCGCGCCTTGCGGCAGTACCTCTTCGATAGCCAGCACGCCACGCTTGCCATTAGGAGCGCGGCCAATTTGCACAACGACCAGATTCACCACATCAGAGGTGATCAGGCCGCGCACAATTTGCGCCGCCGCCTGACCGGCGCCGGTCGTTTCATGGGCCAGGCCGATCAACGCCATTCGTTCAAGGTTGCGCAACGCGCCTTGCACGGTGGCAGCGTGAATGGTGCCCAGTCCGGGGTGACCGGTCGCGGCAGCTTGCAAGATCGCCATCGCTTCGCCACCGCGCACTTCGCCAACGATGATATAGTTGGGCTTCTGGCGCAAAGCAAAGGTAACCACCCGGCTGAAACCGCCCGGCTCGGTGGGAGCTTCCATATGCAAACTGTTGGCACTGCGTGGCAATTCACCCCCGTCCTCAATCACAACCAAGCGCATACGCGCGCCAATGACCTGGATCAGGGCAGCAGCCAGGGTGGTCTTGCCGCTGCCGGTCGGTCCGGCAATCAGGAGCGATGCGCCATTGCTCAATGCAGCCAGCAACAGATCACTGGCTTCGCGACTGATCACATTGCTCTGCACCAGATCATCAAGAGTGGCCCAGCGTTCTGGCAATACGCGAATCGAGAGACTGGGTCCGGCTGGCGAGGCGCGCCGGTCGGTAATAGCGTAACGCAACCCATCTACTACGCCCTGAGCAAACGATGGCATCGATAGCTCAGGATTTACACTATGGCTTCGCTGTACCAGTTGGCGCTGCGTCCAATCGATCCAGGCCGGATGCACCATCACACCGGTATTGACCATCATCCCGCGCTGGACGACAAAAAAGGGCGAGTCAGGAGGGCCATTAAAGAGAATGTCTGAGACGCCGTGTTCCGGGTCACGCCAGATTTCGAGAGGGCCGTACCAGCCGACATCACTCCATTGAATGGAACTGTCAAAACCGAGCTGCGCAAAGGCCGCTTCAGGTGGCATATGCCAGCAATCGCGCAACCGTCCGCTTCTCATCAGCATGCGCAATTCCTCAGCAATAGCGGCATTACTGGCCGGTGGACTGACCGGCGATGCGGATAGAGCATCCCAAACGTTGTGCATGAGTGAACTCCTCGCTGAATAATTCGGCAGGGGAGTCTTTGGATCAACCTCCCCGACCGAAGAGCACTTACTCGTCGTTTGCGGTCAGACGAACCGGCGTCGTTAATTCAGTTGCCGTGATCTGGCCAATATCGAGCCGATCGAGCGCAGGCAAGACTGGCGAATCGCTGCTATATCGTTCACCCCATAATGGCAGACCAGCAGCTTGCAAGGCCCATATCACGTGAGACTGGTACGGGGTCATTTCCAGATAAGCGACTTGCGCTTCGTGATCGACATAAAGCACTCGCGCGCCACTAAACAGGCGGCAGGCATAGGGGCGCGGCGGCAGCGGTGAGGCCGGCGGTTGAAGCGTTGGCGCGCGATCTTCCACCGCGCTCCGCGCCCGATCACACACATCAGGCGAACCATTTGGGTCGTTGAAGCCGATGTTTACCCGATCGCGGTGAGTCAAGGGGCCGATCGTTTCAGTGCTGAAGGGCACCGGCACCATTCCCGGCGTCAATGCTTCACCATTGGGATACACCGGCTGGGTTGGCGGCTGTTCCATCACCATCGACGGTTGGAGCAAATCGTTGGCAGCGAGATTGCGCGCCGCAAACTGCCCGATCACCGATGCAGGTGAGCTGATACCGGCCAGTTGAACCGGACGATGGCGCGGCAGCAACACAACCGTCAGATCTTCAGCCTGAATTTGCTGCCCGAAAGGCACATCACGGGCCAGGATAACCACCGGCTCGCTCCGTCCGGCTTCAAGAAAAGCGATTACGGTAAAGACTGCGGTGACGATGAGGCCAAGAACGATCAGGATGGCCGGCAGCGGGTTGCTGCGACGGCGCGTCAAGGCCTGATTGAGCGTACCGGCGGCAGACATACTGTTCTCCTTTCGCTTTAGCTATGGCTTTACGGTTGACTCAAACGATCGATCGTATCGGCAGCACGAATACGTGGATGAACTTCCCCTAAGCCAAATAGACCGCGAAGACTGAGTTGCAGTTCAGCGCAGAGCAACGGCGTTGAGACGGTAATACCGGCGCAGGAGCCACCCTGAGGTAGCACGGTCCAGCGGGTAGTGGCGGCCAACGCAGCCGGATCCGTTCCGACCGGGCGAGCTGCTTGCAGATTGGCAACCAGAAATTGATGCGCTACTTGCACAATTGCGGCGCATTGACCGGGCGCTTTGATCGTCACAGCCTGACAAGAACGATTGCCACGCAGCGCCTGCCCATTGCGAGCCAAAACAGCGTACTCGACCTGCTGCACGGCTGAGCGCGTCGCCTGTTGTAGCGCATCTTCCAGTCTGGCTATGTCAAGCCAGAGGTTCGCCAGCTCAATCACAACTACAACAAACAGTGTCAACATGGGCAGCATCAGCGCCAGGAGAGGCAAGGCCTGACCAGCATAGCGAGTTCGCATCACCACCCCCTATTGCTGATCGCGTTCAGCCGCGCGCGTAGCGCTGGCGCGAACAACGATTTCGTTTCCAAAAGGCAAGAGCGTAGTGGGCGCCCATATTGAGACGCGATAGCGCACTTCAACCGTAATCGGGTCATAGCGCCGACAGGGACGGCGGGGGCACGAGATCACAACCTCACTACTCGTTGGATCGATACCGAGACTGCCGGTCAAAGCCTGCCGGGCTGCCGTTTCGGTGATTGCGCGATTGCCACCGGTGAGCGCAGCCTGATGAGCGGCAACCCGCGCTGCCTGATTGACGGCATAGTGCGTAAGCAGAAGCTGTCCGACCGAGAAGAGGCCGATGACCAGCGTGAGCAAAACAGGCAACGCAAGCGCCATCTCTATCAAGGTTTGACCTCGTTGAGGGAATGTTTTTTGCACCGAGATCCTCACTTTCTGACAACGACAATTTCCGACAAATGGCAGCCCTGGCGGTGAGCGGTTGCGACAACGAGCGATTGTCATAGACTGTGCAAATGGTGACAGATAGCAGCGCGCGTCCTGCTACAAACAGTTGTTCATTAATTGCCAGGCGCAATCAAAGAACGGGGCGCAAGCAGGTTGATGGTGACCTGTTCGGTAATAAGCTGACGAGCCGGATCGGGCAATGGCGCAATTGGGATCGGCGGTAACGGCACGCCACCAATGCTGCCCGGCACTTGATTCACGATCTGCACCTCCAGTTCGATCTGAATGGTGAGCTGCGCCTCTTTTAGTTCATCGGTCGCGTACAGATAGACATCCGGGCGCATAGTTGGAACAGGTGGATGGCTCCAATAGAGATGAACCTGATCGTCCAGATCACGTTCACGCAGCGCGAGCGCGCCTAGCTGATCCCGGCTCTGCCCACCGAGATAGCGGTAGACGCAACCGGTCAGCAGTTGCGGCGTGACCTGTGGACGCGCTCCTGGCCGACAGCCGGCCATGCCTCGACTGTCGACGGCGCGAGGATCGAACCGCTGCCCGCCAACCTCGATTGCCGTTATACTCCAGCCTGCAATCCGCGCTTGATATGCATACGGCCAGGGCAATGGCTCATCGGCAAAGGTCAAGGTAGCAAGTTGCGGCGTCAGATCCAGCACCTCGCCAGTCGGCCAGGCAATTACCGGTCCATCTGAGAGATAAACTCCGTTAGTCTGATGAGCGTCGCGACTCGCCGGATCGAGCGTTGAGCGAATCGCTACCCGCAAATTGCCGGCAGCAGCGCCGATAGTTGACGGCGGCGGCACAACATTGACGTTCAGGGTAGCAGTGTTGTCGAGTGGATCGTCGGCTGGCGTCACCGTTGTCATGCGCGCTGTAGCCGGCAAAACCGTACCGGCAGGCACATTGGTTTGAACGACCACTTCAACCTGACCGGCAGCTTGTGGATTGAGCGTCCCCATTTCCCAGCGCAACCGGCGACCAATCTGGCTCGTTGGAGGCAGGCTTGCGCCGATAAACTGCACATCTGCGGGCAAGTCAAGCTCGAGCACCGTTTGAGTGGCAGCGCGAGTCTGAGATGGACGGCGACGGTACAGATTGCCGTATTCGATAGTGTAGGCAAAAACGCTGCCCTGTCCAACGATACTGTTTGGCGCGCGAAGTTGCACGAACAGGTTTGGACGCACAATGACAACCGTCGCGCTGGACTGATTATCAGCCTGAAATGCAGCACGTTCAGGGGTTATACTTGTGATCGTTGCCGATGCCGCCAGTTGATCAACGGCAATGGAGGCCGGCAGATTCAAGCCGATGCGCAATTCACCATTTGTCGCCGGCGCCAGATCACCCAGTGCGCAGCTTAGTTGATTGCCATGACGCTGACAGACCTGCGGCCAGTTGACCGGCATCGCCGCGCCAGGCAGGTTAACCGTTATCATTGTCGATCGGGCGATCCCGCTGCCGTGATTGCGATAGCCAACGACAAGATGACTCATCTCGCCTGCCGCTGCTGGCGCTGGCGTGAAGGTCAGATTGACCGCCGGATTAGGCGACACATAGGCCGTGCTGGTTGTAGCAGTATTGTCAGTCGGTATGTCGCCGGCGGTAGTTGTGGTCACTGTGGCCTGGTTATCAAGCCGATCAGCAGCAGAGAGACGCGGTCTGACCTGGAAACTGACGACGACTGCTTGATTGGGCAGGATGCTGCCGATAGTGCAGCGCAGCACACGCTGGACACCTTCATATCGACAGGCACCGGCTGGCGCCTGCAACAGGCTGACAAAATCAACCTGTGACGGCAGGGGATCGGTGATGACAACATCGGCTGCCGACGCGCTACCCTGATTAACCACTCGCAGGGTATAGATCAGGTCATCACCGCTGAGCACGACAGCAGGAGCATGTTTGCTCAGGCTCAGCTCGGCTCGCAACAGGCGCGTTGTTACGCTGGCATTATCGTTAGCAGGGTTATCATCTGGCGGTCTGGCGCTAATGCTGGCACTGGCAGTCACTACTTGCGAGAGGAGGCTTCCAATCGATGCAGGCGCTCGCAGGCGCACATCAATGGTTTGTATCGTATGCAAGTCAAGCTGCGCAAAGTGCCAGAGTAACGTTGAGCCATTCAACCGGGCCGGCACAGTAGCGCCGAGGAAGGTTGCCCCGGTTGGCATCGCCATGCGCAGCTCAACGTTGTTGGCAACGCGAGCGCCGGTATGACGCAAGTTGATGGTGTAGCGCAATTCATCACCGATGATGGCCTCAGCAGGACCAACCAAACGGAGGCTCAGATCCATTTGATTCGCCACCAAACCGGCATCAATATCGGCGCGCGTTACTCCTGACGAAACGACAATGATCGGGCTATAGCCAGTTCGCGGATCGACATCACTATCACGTTGTGGATCATTGCCAGCTCCAGGCGTTGTAACGTCATACCCTGCCGTCAAATCAACCACAACGCGGTACTGACCGGGTTCAAGATTGGGAAAAGCGTAATACCCTTGCGCATCGCTGAACACCGCGCGGGGGTACGTATGTATCGCCGGCGCCGAACCGGGCAATCGCTCGAGGCGCAGAGCGATACCGGCCAGGCCAGGCTCGCCATTGTCTTGTAAACCATTTCGATTCTGATCAAGCCATACCCGATCACCGATACTTGATGGTTGAAACTGGCGGGTCAGACCTATATCAACCTGACGCATACGCTCTTCGCGGAATGGAGCGATGAGCGCAATGCCGGTTACGCCGCCACCGGATCGGCGATCGGCAAACTCAACCATGCCAAAACCTGGATGGGCATCACTATCAACGCTCTCATTATTGCCGGCATTGGCTAACGTATAGACCATTCCGGCAAGCGGTTGACCGGCACTGAATTGACCTGGCGCAACCCGCAGCACCAAACCGCGATTTGGCGGCACAGCAAAGGTATAGCTTCCATCGGCGGCAGTAACTGCCTGACCAAGCACGGTTGAGCTAACCGGATCGACGACTTCCAGGCGAGCGCCGCCGAGTGGTGAGTCACCGTTTTCGCGAATGCCATTACCATTCTGATCAAACCAGAGCGTTCCACTGACAAAGGCATAGGTGCAGAGTAGTTCGAGATCGCCGAGAGAGGTGGATTTATTAGTTCCTGCCGGAATGATCGTTATTGCGCTGACAGGATTTACATTATTAGAATGGTATATCATTAATCCCGACGAATTATTGCCGAGTAGTGATGTGACAACAATAGTTTCAAGACCATCGGGACGAGGAATTGTTCGCAAACTACCCATGTGATTCTCAACATGAGCAGGTTTTTCGCCAGGAAAAGTATGCAAATGATCATTCACCCAATCAGCTTCATTTGGAATTAGCCAGGCCAGTTCGTTGTTCGGATCCACTCGATCTTTTCTTTTCGATGTATCTAAAACTAACCGCCATCCTTGGGCTGTTAACTGATAATTCAAGGAGTCACCTTGGGCAATAGAAGAGTAATGATTCGCTGGTGGCGGGCCGAAGAAGGTAATATCACCAACTCTATCGCGTAATGACAACCTCATAAACCGACCATCAGAACTAAATTCAAGATCTGTCAGGAAGGGCTGGGCGTGCAAAATACTTCGAAATACATTTTCTTTCATTAACTTATCTAGCTGTTCATCCCATGGATTCCAACCGACAATTTGCTCATTCGACTTTATCTTTTTTTAAGACATCTAAATATGTTGAGCCGGCAAATCGCTTATTGAAAACACTGATTACTAAAGGTTGATTGAGCGCAAGATGCCAGGAATTCGACTTGATCGACCAGGCCAGCACATACGCGTGCGGTTCACCATTTGGGCGAGCAGTGTACGTAATTCCAACAAATAGTTGCATCTCACCGGTTGCAGATTGAGGATTGGGCGCAAATTCGAGCGCAAATGGTTGCAATTGAACCTGAAACCTTGCATTCACACTGATCAGGTGCAACGGAACAGGCACAGGATCAAGCCGACGAGGCGCTGGTTGTGTAATGTCGTAGCGTTCGATCCGCTTCGCGGCCAGATTCATAATGTATAGTGTTTCACCATCAGGACTGATCTCCATATCACCCAGGCTACTTGTGCCAACTCTTGATAAAATAGCGGTATCATCTCGATCAGAATTTGGACGATCCACGCCTGCATCAGGCACTACAAACGATCCATACCACTGCCCATCATTAAATCGATACTCATATACACCACCAGGACCGAGTGGGCCATAGCTGGTGAAACGACGGGTGAATGCAGCAGCGAAGAGTCGCCGGATGCCGCTAGTTGCGCCATCATCGTAGGCCAATCCGTACACAGAACCGATGCCACTGTTAGCGGCAATGCGCTGATGAATGCCGCCAACAGTGGCGCCGATGGGGGCGAGCGGTTGTTTAGCGCCGCCAAGGGTGACGCGCACCAGCGCCGGATCATTTGCCTGAACAGGCGCATAGATGGTATCGGCAAAGCAGGTAGCGGCCATGCTGATGTCGTTGTTGAGGCACGGCACAGCACTGGCAAATCCAACTGTGCCGGTTTGAGCCGTAACAGGCTCTGGCAACCCCGACGGGATCAATGTGATTAGAATGAGAGCCATAAGGCCAACCAAACCTTGCCTGAACAACCATCCATTCATAGCGCCTCCTCGAGATTTGGAGAAAACTCTTACCCATGGCGGCGCGCTCACGCGCCGCCACAGATGGCATCGAATTACTGGAAGATGATTAGCGTTCGACGAAGGGTAAGAACACGGTGTATTGTGGCGCAATGGGGATCGGCGAAATTGCCTGACCGTTGCCTGCCCGATCAAAGAGGCTTACCCGAAGCGCGCGAGCCTCAGCGGGTATCGGTGATTCTGTTAGAGGCACATTCAGATGAAATGCAGTGCCTTCATTAGCTGAAGTCAGTTCGGTCGATTGCTCCACCTCATCCTCGCTCAGGATATGATAAACCGGCTCACCAACAGGAGAGTCATTGGCATCAACGAATTGCCATTCGATAGCCCATGGGAGTGGCGCATACGCATCAAGAAATAAACCACTGATGCTGATCTGCGCAGGCTGATGCGACATTCCCAGACGGGCATTTATCTGATGAAGTACTGGAGGAGTAATATCGCGAATTACTTGAAACTCAAGACGCTGATCTCCATTGTTTGCTTCTCTTATTGAAACAAATACAGACATAACACGTTCTTCAGCAAACAAAGCATAGTCTCTGGTAAAGACCTGTCCGTAAAATCTATTGAAATATTCGATTTCATTATCAACACTCACCGATACCGAACGACTTATACAGTTTAAATTATCAGTTACTCTCAACTGAATTACCTCCTGATTGGTATAACCTGGCATTGCTCGTTCAGGCCAGATGATCTCAATCTGCGCATTGATATCAAGTAAAAATCTTGCTGTGGCCTGCAATGGAACGATATTACCATTTGGATCGCGTATTTCTGCAAACAATAAATAATCCTGACATCGGTCATTGGCAAAGTTCGGTGGCATTGGAATAGATTTAGTATAACCGAAGTATGTCGAAAAGAACAGTCTTTGCCATTCTTCACTACCATCGAGCGGCTCTTCCCAACGCCAGCGAAATTCATTGAATCCTTCTGGCGCCCAAATTATAACGAAGGCACTATTATCGTAATTGATTGAGTCGCTTACAAACATTGTCACTTCTTGGTCTTGCGCTCGCAATGGCGCCGGCAACACTCCCAGGAGACCAAGCTGGATGAACAACAGCACGCAAACAAGCCGGTATCGTGTGATGAATGACATTGCAAACCTCGCTAGATTGTGTCAGGCGTCAAACAAGAATGAGTCAGCGGGTCATGACATAGCGCGCAACATCCCGACCGAGGGTCATGCCTTCCTGACCATCAATAACCCAATGAACACCACCGATAATGCGCGAACGAGTCGCCTCGGCAGCTTGCTGAGCAAAAACTTCATTGTGTTGCGGGAAAGCGGCAATCAGGATGGTCGCAGCAGCCGAGCTGAAAGAAGCGTGACCAGATGGATATGACGGATGCGGAGGCGTCGGAAAGACCGGCTGCCAATCCGGTTCGACCGTTGCCATCCATTGATCGGGGCGAATGAAGCCGTAGAGATACTTGTTATACCAGCATTCAACGGCGGTGTCGTGCATGGTAACCCCCAGATGTGACAGAAGAGCCGCCGTTTGCGCTGAGTCAAGCTTTTCGAACAGGGCAACGATGATCGCCAGTTCAAACCACATTCCGACCGGCGTAACGGTGCCAACATCGGCATGCCATTACCAGGCC
Source organism: uncultured Chloroflexus sp. (assembly GCF_937129525.1). Lineage (GTDB taxonomy): Bacteria > Chloroflexota > Chloroflexia > Chloroflexales > Chloroflexaceae > Chloroflexus. The sequence continues at coordinate 73,666 of NZ_CAKZNK010000094.1, forward strand.
AGATCGCGATGTTCGTCGGTAATACCAGATTGTGCCTCGCGAAACATCACGCGCTCCCGCTCCATTTGTTCGCTCTCCCAGGCTGGCGGCGGCGGCAGGATGATCGCGTCACCGGCGGGCAAAGCAATGGTCTTTACATTTCCCCAATGAGGATCGAGGGGCAATTTTTTCGTGTCCCAGCCACCACTGGCCGGAAGTGCGATCTCGCGAAATGCATCACTCCCGTCTGTCCTTGCCCAGGCAACGATGTGATCACCGGTAGCATGTCCGATCTGAAAGCTACGTTCGAGACGAGCCTGCGGCACCGGATCGCGGAGTTGCAATCCTGTCCAGAGCGAGTCGTTGACCCACTGATCGATTTCATCGCTGTGCTGCGGATGCAGGTAGCGCAACACTGGATGCACAGCTCCGGCAAGCAGCGCGATCTGGTCGAGTTGCTCGCCGCTTTGGTCTGCCACCAGCATCGCGTCGTTGAGCGCGACTGAGATGAGCATCAGTTCACGCGCGGCGCGGTTCGCAGAAATACCATCACGGGCGATCAACTTAAGCGTCGCTTTGATCCAGTCGGTCACCCACGTAGCGCGAAACCCTGATTGGGCAGGTATTGCCGGCACTGCCGGCGGGGTAATGCCGGCTGCCGCATCAAGCACACCTGGCACGTCTGTCACCAACCAGAGTCGCGGAGTCAGAGGACTGGTCAGACGGCCAACCGGCAGATTGCTTTGGGCCGGCGCTGCGCGATTGCTGTCTGGAACAGTAGGCGAAGGGAAGGTACAGGCGTTTAATCCCAACGTGATCGCGATTAACAGAAGACATACCATTCTCATCAAGCACCTCGAGCCGATAAAAAATGCCTTCACTAAGTAAACCGCTCGAGATGCCAAAAGGATTCGCGATCTTTGGCAGATTTTTTCGAATTCGTATTGATGCAACTATCGAGAACGATCCATCGACCAGGCAACCCGGCCTGATCACCGTCGCAGGATCGCCCAGAGCGCCACAGTTCGCCTTCAGGAGGGGGACGCCTGCCCTGTGCATAAAAAGCAACACGCCATGATTCGGTTGATCATGGCGTGGCAGATGAACGAAATGCACCCAAAGCTTAAGACAGGCTCTCGACCAGTGGCAACTGACGCGCTTCTCCGGCCAGCAAGGTCTGCGCTGCCGCTGCAATAAAACCGCGGAAGAGCGGATGCGGCTTGCCGGGTCGCGATTGAAATTCAGGATGGAACTGGCTGGCGACATACCAGGGATGATCGCGTAGCTCGATAATCTCAACCAACCGCTTATCGGGTGAAACGCCACTGATCACCAGACCGGCAGATTCCAGAACCGCGCGGTAGCGGTTGTTAAACTCGAAACGATGACGATGGCGCTCCTCAACGCGATCACAGCCATACGCAGCATGGGCCCGCGTGCCCGGCACCAGGTCGCACGGGTAGAGACCCAGTCGCATTGTGCCACCCTTCTCGGTGATGTCGCGTTGATCGGGCATCAGATCGATCACCGGATGCGCCGTTTGCGGGTTGAATTCGGTGCTGTTGACATCGCGCGTACCAAGCACGTGACGGGCAAAGGCAATTGTGGCACACTGCATCCCTAAGCACAGACCGAGGTAGGGGATGCCGTATACCCGCGCATAGTCGGCGGCTGCGATTTTACCTTCGATACCGCGCTCGCCAAAGCCACCTGGCACCAGAATACCGTAGACCCCCGACAGTAAGCGGGCCGGACCTTCACGCTCAACGTCTTCGGCGGCGACCCAGCGAATCTCCACGTCTATCGACTGTTCAATTCCGGCGTGATGCAATGCTTCGACGACGCTGATATAGGCATCGTGCAGCTCGACATATTTACCAACCAGCGCAATTGGCAACCGTCGCTTCTCTTCCCGGATGCGCGCCACTAGCGTGCGCCACTCTTCCAGATCAGGCGGTGTCGCCGGCAGACCGAGCCGTTCGACCAGATAATCACCTAGCCCCATATCTTCGAGAACTAGCGGCACTTCGTAGATCGAATCGACAGTCGGCACCGGAATCACTGCCCGGACATCGACATCGGCGAAGAAGGCGATCTTCTCGCGAATATCATCATCGATCGGGCGATCAGCCCGGCAGAGAATGACATCGGCGCTAATGCCAACGTTGCGCAACGCCATGACCGAATGCTGGGTCGGTTTAGTCTTCAGTTCGCCGGTGCTGATGTGGGGCAACAGGGTAACGTGAATGTAAAGAATGTTGTCACGTCCGACATCCTTGCGCATCTGGCGGATCGCTTCAAGGAAGGGCAGACTCTCAATATCGCCAACCGTGCCGCCAATTTCAACGATCACGACATCGGCCTGGCTACTGCGCGCCAGAGCGCCGATCCGGGCTTTAATTTCGTTGGTGATGTGGGGAATGACCTGAATCGTGCCGCCCAAATAGTCACCACGCCGCTCTTTGGCAATCACGGCTGAATAGATCTGGCCGGTGGTGACATTGCTGAGTCGACTGAGGTTCACATCGATAAATCGCTCGTAGTGTCCGAGATCGAGATCGGTCTCGGCTCCGTCAGCAGTCACGAAGACTTCCCCGTGCTGGTATGGGGACATGGTGCCAGGATCAACGTTGAGGTAGGGGTCGAGTTTCATTACCGAAACGGTGAAGCCGCGACTCTTGAGCAGGCGACCGATTGAGGCGACCCCAATCCCTTTGCCAACTGAAGAGACGACTCCACCGGTCACAAAGATGTACTTAGTCATAGTGATTACTCCCTAGATGAAAGATTTGTGGGTCGGTCAACCTTCGGTTGAACCGACCCACACTGGTTCGCACTTCCACTGTACCGGAAATGGTTCCATATCGGACAATCGCCATCTACTGACGATGAAATCTTTACAGTTTGAATGGCAATCTGCTGCCGCGCTTTTACATCTCAGTTTTTGAGTATACCATAAGTGTACAGAAACAAAAGCGCTAACTACCAGCCGGTCGCAAGATGACAATCCGGGTCTGCTCATCGTCGGCGGGCAAGGCATTAGCGTTAATGACCAGCTTTTCTTCCGCGGTATATTCCTTCAGCCCCATTTCGCTTACAAACTTCTCTAGTGGAGCCAATGGCGGATCGAAATTGATCTGTCCCATTGCATAGTGCATTGGGATGACGAAACGGGGTTCAATCTGGCTGATGACATTGCTGGCAGTCGCCGGCCCTATCGTTTCACCGCCGCCAACCGGAACGAACAGCACATCGACATTGGAACCGATCTCTTCGAGCTGGCTGGTCGTCAGTTCGTGACCGAGATCGCCAAGGTGACAGAAGACGAGATCGTCAAGATGGATGATGTATACGGTATTGAAACCGCGTTCGGCGCCTTTAACCGCATCGTGGTAGGTGCGAACACCTGTGATCAGCACACCACCAATCTCATACTCACCGGGGCCATCGACAACAAACACGCGATCGCGTAACGGTCGAACCGCCGCCGCATTATCGTGATCGGGATGGTGATGACTGATAGTCACGATGGTCGCTGTTGGTCGACCGAGATCCAGGCCAATCGCGCGATGGTAGGGATCGCAGATGACAGTGCCATCGCGACCGCGCAGGCGAAAACAGGCATGACCGAGATATTGCACTTCTGCCATAGTGAAATCCTTGGCTCACACGAAACCAGTCTCTGGTTGCGAAGGCCACGATTACCGCATTCCAGAGCAGTTTACTCGAATACATCATTACTCTAAACAGCGCGGAAGACCGGGAAAATCATCAGCGAGCGGTTTGGCTCTGTTATCCACGTTACCTGCTAAGCGATACATTCCACGGTTTCCAAACAAACTATAGCTTCCGTTGACCCGGCGAATACAGTAGCTACAAACATGCTGTGATAGTACGAGATTACGCGACCACGAGCTGTAAACCTCCCAATGTGTCGCGCAAACGCGCGTGTCGAGTAGAACAGCCCGGCACAACGTTCATATCATACCAGACGACCCGGCGAATACATACGAGTATTCAACCGGTTCATGCATCATCGTGACTACAAATGCGCCATGATAATACGGGATTAGGCGACCGCGATCTGCAAGCCTCCCAATGTGTCACGCAAACGCGTGTGTCGGGCAAGACAGCCTGGCACAGCGCTCATACCATCGATGTGTCCACCCCTAATTCCAACGAACCCTTACCTTGAATGCGAACAGTGGTAATCCTCAACGTCTCGCCTACTCACAAGCCAGTATTATCAGCGCGGTAATAAGGCCTACAGCTCCTCGATGTCTGATGTTGGATGCAATTCCCGCCAGAGATTGATGAGGATGGGATGGATATGCTCACCGGCAAAACCACGCCGCAACAGATAGCCACCGAGACGACGTTGAAACGTAACCCAGTCAGCCAAGCCACTATAACGCGGGAGAGCAGCGCGCGCCGCCGCTTCAGTCCGTTCGGCTTCAGTCATACCACTATCGTCAGCGGCCAATGCCTGCTCAATAATCACCGGATCAATCCCCTTCTGACGCAATTCAGCTCGTAACGCGCGCTCGCCGCGTGGACGTAACGCGCGTCGGTTGGCGATCCAGCGACCGGCAAAATCAATATCATCGAGGAGGCCAAGCTCGCGCAGGCGGGTAATTGTTTGCGCGCAAATCGGTTCACTAAAACCCTTGCGTTGCAAATAGCGCTGGATTTCGGCAGTCGAACGCGCGCGCCGCTCGAGTTGCCGCAGCGCCTGTTGCAACGCCTGATCAGCCTGCTCACTTGCTACCAAACGTTTCCAGGCCGATTCATCGAGGTAGACACCAACTTTCAGGCGTTCACGCGCGAGCGTGTTAAGGCTAATACCGAGCGCAAACTCACCATCGATGAACACGTTGACCCGCTGCGGATCATTGTTCTGTTGACGAATAGCAGTAACAGTACCGGCAGGCATATCCGATTTCAACTTCCTTCATGCTTGACAGACAACCGGCGGCAGCGCCGGGAGATTTGTCCACTGTCACGCCGCGCGGCAAACCGCGCCCCGCGTATCTTCTCTACCGTTGCCCTGCCCGACCTCCGCGTTCTGGCTACCGTTCCCGCCACGTCACTCCTCGCAGCCACTCGCGACCCGGTTACCTGCGCTGCCGTCACACCGCGCGGC
>NZ_CAKZNK010000095.1 GCF_937129525.1 uncultured Chloroflexus sp.
TGTATAGTATAATAGACTTCGCTAATGCGAAAACCAAAAGTTTGCCGTATGCGCGCAATTGTTTTTGATAACCAACTGCAGTTCAGAGCAGATTATCCCGAACCTCAACGCCAACCGGGTGAAGCGCTCATTCGCCCCCATCTCGTTGGTATTTGCAACACTGACCTGGAAATCACTCGCGGTTACATGAATTTCCGCGGCGTCCTCGGTCACGAGTTCGTTGGCACAGTGATCGAGAGTGACAATCCGGCCTGGATAGGTCAGCGGGTAGTTGGTGAAATCAACGCTGCTTGCCGCCGGTGCCCAACATGCCTGCGCGGTGATGAAAGTCACTGCCCACAGCGCACAACCCTTGGCATTGACCGACGCGACGGCGCAATGGCCGATTTATTCACGCTGCCTGAGTCGTGTCTGCACGCCGTGCCGACAACAGTGAGCGACGAAGCGGCAGTCTTTACCGAACCTCTCGCTGCGGCGCTAGAGATTGTGCAACAGAGTCACATTCATCCAACCGATCGCGTCGCTGTCGTTGGCGACGGCAAACTCGGCGCGATGATCGCACAGGTGTTACGGTTGACCGGCTGCGATCTGACTCTGGTTGGGCGCCATCCCGAACGGTGGGAACTGTACCGCCGACAAGGTGTCACATGCGTAACGGTTTCTGAACTAACCGCCAACCAGTTTGATATTGTGATTGATTGTACCGGCAATCCGGCTGGGCTGGCAACTGCCCGGCAACTGGTTCGTCCGCGCGGTCGCCTGGTTCTCAAGAGCACATTTGCCGCCGAGGCACGCCTGAATCTGAGCATGCTGGTGGTTGATGAAATCCAACTGATCGGCTCGCGTTGCGGCCCATTCGCTCCGGCGCTACGCTTGCTCGAACGCGGCTTGATCGAAACCGAATCTCTGATCAGTGCTCGTTACCCGCTTGATGCGGGCATGCATGCATTTGCCGTTGCGCCTGGTCAGCTCAAGGTTTTGCTCTGTGTCTGAACCATTCCATAAACCGACGGTCCTGATTGCCGATGATGAGCCAAACCTGCGCTTCCTGCTCAGCAATGCGCTGGCGCAAGCCGGATTTGACGTGCTTGCGGCAGAAGATGGGCTTGATCTGATCCGGATTGCTCAGGAAGAGATGCCTGATGTGATCTTGATCGATCTTATGTTGCCCGGTATCGATGGCTATGAGGCGATACGTCAGCTTCGCAATGACACCCGCACGGCTCACCTGCCGATTATCATTGTTACTGCGCGCACCAACCCCGCCGATGTGGTGATCGGTTTCGACTCCGGCGCTGATGATTATGTCACTAAACCATTCAATGAAGCCGAGTTGATTGCCCGCATCCGCTCGTTGCTACGTCGCACTGCGCAACGTCCGGTGCGCAATCCACTGACCGGCTTGCCCGGCAATCTGTTGATCAGCGAAGAGATTCGCTATCGCCTGCAACGCGGCGAAGCGTTTGTGCTGCTCTACATCGACCTGAATGACTTTAAAGCATTCAACGATGCTTACGGCTTTGCGCGCGGCGATCAGGCCATTCTGTTGCTGGCCAACATTTGCGAGCAGTCTCAACGACACTTCGCCTCACACCCAACCTTTCTCGGCCATATCGGTGGCGATGATTTCGTTATGCTTTGCCCAACCTCGATTGCTGCCGATCTGGCAATATGGATTGTCGATCAGTATGAGCAGGCTGCCAGGGCACTGTACGATGAGCGCGACCGCGAACAAGGATTCCTGATCGGGCACGACCGCGCCGGTAATTTACGCCAGATTTCAATTGGTGCAGTCGCTATTGGCGGCGTCTCAAGTCATAACTATACGTCGGTTGAAGAGTTGTCGCGGGCTGCTGCTGATATGAAGCACGCGGCTAAAGTATTCGGTGTCAGCGCTGTGGTCATTGACCATGCGCGCTTGAAATGAGCGCGCAATAACCGCAAAAACGGTCTCGATTTCCGAGCGAGTCAGGGTTTACCACGCGCGCCGTTGGTCAGATCATCATTCCCAGAGTTTACCGGCACAATAACCGAGCCTTTCATTGCCGTAATGTAAGCCATTCTCTTTTTCATACGCTTGCTGTCATAGAGTTACGTTCATTGCTCAGCGCTTGAAATATCGGCAAAACTGCTTACAATTAAGATGCAATGTCGTAGGTTGTGGGCAAGGAGCACCATCATGCGCTGGTCCTGGCGACGAGGACAGGTGGAACCTTATATTGATCAGCAAACCGATCGCCCCAAATGGTATCGACGCCTGCATCGCTGGCAATGGCTCTTGCTCATGTTGGCGCTGATCGGTGTTGTAATCAGCCTTGTTGTCCTGCTCCAACCATCCGAACCTCGCTTTGTGATTGCAATTGCGCCGTTTGCCGATCAAGATGGGCGCACCGGCCAGCAGATTGCCGGCGCGCTAGCGCGCCAGCTTCGCGCGCAAGGTAGCAATCTGATACAGGTTCTGAGCGCGGAAACCCGACCGGGCAGTAAAGCTGATGCCCTGGTTCTGGCCCAACAATTAAATGTCGATCTCCTGGTTTGGGGTGAAGTTACGCCCGGTGGCGTGCTTGATAGCGCCAGCTTGCGCCCTCACTTGATTTACACGCCGCGCAATCTTGACATCACGCAGGCGTGGCACAACTTCGCGCCACGCTTTGCCATGCCGCAAAGCTTTACGATCAGCGCAGCGCCGATAAATGGCCAAGCAGTTCTCATCCCTTACTTACTTGCTCTAACCGCCTATCATCACGGCGAAGCAGATCTGGCGCTTGATCAGTTTCAACGACTGCTAGAGGTTCATCCGCAATTGAATCCCCTCTTGCCACAATTATTGCAGGGTAACCTGCTGTGGGCCCGCGGATGGTATACGGCGGCAGCAACGGAATATCAAGCAGCGCTCGCGACGGCAACTGAGGAGCGAGCGCTGATCACAAACAATCTTGGCGCTATCCTGTTCGATGCCCGCGATCCCGCAGCGCCAAACTATTTCGCCGAAGCTATCGATTTGCTCGATGGTCGCGATCTCGGCCAGTTGCGGGTTAATCTGGCGCTCTGGGCCTTGCGCGAACAGCGTACACGCGATGCAGTATCCGATCTCGAACAGGCGCGAAACCTGTTGCCGGCTCATCCAGAACTGGAAATCATTCTTGCCACTGCCTACCGCGAGAGTGGTCGCCTCTCAGACGCCGCCACTGCCCTGGAACGGGCCGCGCAGTTGAAGAGTATGTTCCTCAACCGCGTGCCGCAGGCATTCCGCCCGGCAGTTGAGACGCGCCTGGAAGCACTTTTGTTTGAAGAGCGTGCCCTGGTCACATTTGAACGCTTGCTTCCGCTTTCTGGTCCCCTCTACTGGTCGATTGAAGCGGCTGAGCCGCTGCCTGCGGCTGATAGTGTGCGCCAGGCCCGCGACAATCTACGCACCGCGACCGAATATATGGCTCGCTCGATCAATTTCTGGCGGCAAAGAGCTGCCAGCGAAGCAGCCATTTTTCCCGGTGCCGGCCTGATGTCTACCGGGCAGGCCGAACGCAGCGAAGAGCTTGCCAATCGCCAACGCATTGAGCTGGCCTTGATCGAGGCAACCCTGCAAGCCGCGACGGGGAACCAGGCTTCTAGCTCACCAAACCGGTGGCTGGCCGCGCTCTTTGGCGCGACGAGTGCCGATAATACAACGGTTGCTACGCTGCAACAGTTGCGTGAACAATTGCCCGACGATGTGCCACTGTTGCTAACGCTCGGATTTGCGCTGCGCGTTGACGGTCAGCTCGATCAGGCTGAGCAGATCTACCGGCAAGTGATTGAACTGGCGCCACAGCTTCCCGATGGGTATGTCGGTGTCGGCAAGATAGCGATGTCTCGTAACGATCAGGCCGGCGCGCAAGCGTCGTGGCAGATGGCGCTGGAACGCAATCAAGCCTTCTTTCCCGCTCACCTGGCGTTAGCGCGTCTTGCCGAAAGCGCCAGCGACTGGTCAACGGCAATTACGCACTGGCGCGCGCTGACAAACTGGCAGGAAACCCCGTATACCATTGTGAATCTGAGTCGGGTATTGCGTCGCAGTGGTGTAAGCGGGTTCGCCGAAGCTGAACGGCTGCTCGTTCCCCTGGCAACTACCGAAGCCGAAGCAGCTATCGAACTGGCCCGTCTTTACAATGACGCTGGCTATCCAGCCGAAGCTGCCGCTGTATACCGAGATGCGTTGACCCTTGCGCCCCGTTCGACTGTTGCTGCGTTCGAGCTTGGCGAGACGTATCTCAAACTCAACGACCTGACCGCCGCCGAGCAGATGTTGCGCCAGGCCCTTTCGTTCGACGAGCGGAATCTCGATGCGCGCATGCGATTAGCTGAGCTGTACGAAGGTCCGCTCAATCGGCCCGACCGCGCGGTCGAACAATACCGGATTGCGCTTGGGCAAGGTATTGATGATCCCGACCGCCTGATAATGATTGGGCAGGCTGCGCTCAACGTCGATGCCGCGACCGTGGCCATTCAGGCCCTTGAGCGCGCTCTAAATCTGCGCCCTGAATCGGTTACTGCCCAACAGTTGCTCGCCCGCGCCTATCTGGCCGGTAATCGGGTTGAGGCCGCCGCCCAAACCGCCCGCCGGGCCATCGAACAGACGGCTAACCGCGCCGACTCTGAAGCGATCGCAGCCCGCACCAACGCGCTCCTGACAATGGCCGAAATTGCCCGCCGCCGTAATGATGAGACAGCGGCTGATGAATTCTACCGCCAGGCCATCGCAACCGATCCACGGTCAGTTGCCGCGCATATCGGTCTGGGTGAACTCACCGCCGGGCAAGGCAACTGGGGGGTCGCGCTCGGCTACTTTGAGACCGCAGTCAATCTACCCGGTGGCGAGACCAACCCGACTGCTCAATTCTGGCTGGGCGAGGCGTTGCTCCGCAATGGTCAGCTTGCCCGCGCCATGGCCGCATACCAACGCGCGCTCGAGCTACAACCTCAATATCCCGGCGCGCTGCTGGGCCTGGCGCAAACGCAATACGCTTTGGGCCGGGCCGATGAAGCCCTGGAAACCGTCGATCAAGCGCTACGCCAGGAAAGTAACTTCGCCGAAGCCCATCTTTTCCGCGGGAAACTGCTACAAGAGGCCGGTCGCTTCAACGAGGCCCGCGCCGCATACGATGCCGCCATCAGCGCCAATGATCGTATCGCCGAGAGTTTCTACCGCCGGGCACTGCTGGCAATTCGCGCCAATGATTATGATCAGGCAATCCGTGACCTGAACCGGGCCATTGCCCTGCAACCAAATTTTCCTGAAGCCCATTACTGGCTTGGCCGCGCCTACTACGCTCAAGGCCGCACCGAGAACGCTTCGCAGGCAATCCGCCAGGCTATTGCCCTCAATGCAGATTACAGCGAAGCCATCTTTTACAGTGGTTTGATCGCCGAAGACCAAGCCAATCTTCTCGCTGCTCGTGAAGCATATCAGACTCTGATCAGTCGTGAACCAACCAGTGAATGGGGGCAACGCGCTCGCGCTCAACTTGAACGCCTGCCATGAACACACTCCGTCAGTATCGGATTGCCTTGCAAATCTTCCAATCAAACCGCCTGCGGCGCGATTATCAAGATTTGTCGGAAATACCTGAGTACGAGCCGCTCGGCGAGTTCTTCTTCAACGAAATGTACGGCCCGCGCGACTTCAGCCAGCGCGATCAAGAAGGTCGCCGGTTACAGCACTTTCTCGGCATGCTGCCCGGTGTGCATCTGCGCGATCTGGAAGAGGTGCTGGAATTGCTCGATCTCACCTACCAGCTCGATGACGATCTGGCTCGACTGATGCAGGCCGCGCAGGTTGGCACCGATTTTGATGAAACCACCTACGAACACTTCTACCGGCTGGCCGACCGGTATGACGAACGCTTGCGCCAGCTCACGCTGATCAGGAGTTCGTTGTACAATGTCTTCCGACTATCGCGTTCGTCAATGCTTGGCATGGCCTTGCGCCGATCGCATTTCATTGCCCGCCTTGCCGGTATCGGTCACGTGCATACGTTCCTTCGACGTGGCTATGAAGCTTTGCAACATCTTGCCGCCATCGATCATTTCGCCGAAACGATCTATCAACGCGAGCTTGATCGGCTCAATCGTATCTATCAACGATGAAGCACATATCTGAACTGTTGCCAGTCATTGTGTTGATTCCCGGCCAGACCTTTCTCATGGGCACCCCCGCGCGCGAGACCAGCGCTCTCGCGCGCCGCTATGGCGGCACCCGCGAGAGCTACCACGAAGAGACTCCACAACACGAGGTGACAGTGCCGGCTTTCGCGATTGCACAGACTCCATTGAGCGCCGCACTCTATGCCTGTGCCGTCGCCGCCGGCGCCGTGCCGCCACCACCGATCTGGCGCGGCCCGCAACCTCCGCCTCATCTGTCCGATCTGCCGGTGACCGATATCACCTGGCACGAAGCGCGCGCCTTTTGCGCCTGGCTGAATCGGCAGCCCGATCTCGCCCTATGCCTGGTCGATAGTAACGGACAACCCCTGCCACCGCCATCGCATCTCCACTTTCGCCTGCCTGCCGAGGCCGAATGGGAACTCGCTGCGCGCGGTATTGATGGCCGTCGTTTCCCATGGGGCGATACGTTCAGTCCTGAGCTGGCTAATACCCGTGAAAGCGGTCGCGCTGCGCCAAATCCACCCGGCGTCTACCGCAACGGACGCAGCCCATTCGGGATCGAGGATATGGCCGGCAATGTCTGGGAATGGACATCCTCGCTCGATCGACCATACCCATATCGGGCTGATGATGGACGCGAAGACCCCGCCGCGCCGGGACGACGGATTCTGCGCGGCGGTTGCTACGCCAACCCGCAAGGCTACGCTCGTTGCGCTTGCCGGTTTCGCTTGCAGCCAACAATGCGCAATCAGTTTTTGGGAATGCGATTAGCATTGAGTATTTCTTGACACTATCGAATCTGCCAGTTTGACCAACATCGACTGTATAATAAGGAGTAACGGGTATGACTCGCACCGGAGCGCCGAAACCGGGTCGTAATGACCCCTGCTACTGCGGCAGTGGCCGCAAATATAAAGACTGCCACTTGCGCCAGGAAGAGGAATGGCGTAGCCAGCAGTTACGGCTGCGCAACGCTCAGGATAGTCTACTTCAACGCATCCTGGCCATGGCGACCGATGCTGAGGCCGCAGATCTGCGCACAGCGTTCGACCGCTACTGGAATGGACGCTATCAATTCGAGCAGTTGGCCGAGTTGAATGAACGCGAAGGCTATGGCGCCGACCGCTTTATGGTCTGGTTTGCCTTCGACTATCGCCAGAGCGATGGGCAGACTTTGGTGTCACGTCTCGCCAAGACCATCGACCAAAGCGACTTGCCACCGCTTGAGCGCCAATTGCTGCCACAATGGGTTGATGTGCGGCTTCGCCCTTACCGGGTTGAACGCCTGCGCCCCAATGCCGGCGCGAATCTGCGTGACCTGCTGACCGATGAACCGCTGATACTAGCCGATAGCCATGCCTCGCTGCGGCTCGAGCTAGACGAAGTTATCGTTGGACATCTGGTACCGGTCGATACTCCACTCGGCGCCAATCAGTCCAACTACTATCTCGCCGGCCCGGCAGCGCACCTGACCCCCGATACTGCCGAACCGCTGCGCGCGTTTGCCGATATTCACCTGGCAGCATTTCGCCGCAATCATCCCGATGCCGGGTGGCTTGAACTGCTGCGCGAACGCTCTGAGATTTTCAGTCACTTTATCCTGATCTTGCCTACCGACAAGCCTGACCCAGAACGAATTCAGCGCTTCATCGCTGAAACGCGACAACAACTCCTTGGTGAGTAAGTTATTCGACAACAATCTCGGCCAGGGGCAGTGTGAAATGAAACGCGCTGCCCTGGTCGGGCTGACTTTCCACCCAAATCGCGCCATGATGGGCCTCAACCGCCAATCGGCAGAACGTTAACCCCAAACCGATCCCTTCATTTCGTCTGCGACTAACCTGGCTGAAGCGATCAAAGATACGCTCCTGATCTTCCGGGGGAATGCCCACCCCTTGATCGCGCACAACAAAATGCGCCATCCGGTTGCCAGGAATGAGCAAGGTCAATTCATCCGAAATCTGTACAATCTGATCCTGACCATTTGCGGGCACGTTCGCTACCTCAAGCGTAATCACACCCGCAGATGGGCTAAATTTCAAGGCATTCTCGAGCAGATTTTGCAAAACGCGGGCGATAATGTTGCTATCGGCAAATACCATTTGAATGTGCGGGTCGATTCGGTAAACGATCTTTACCTGCTTAAGCTGGGCCTGAATCGAGAATGGATCGATAACCCGCTCAATCACAGCTTCAATCGGCAATGGGCCGCGATCGAGTGGCATCTGACCACTCTCCAACCGGCCAATCTCGAGCATTGTATTGACCAGATTGAGCAATCGATGAGCGCTGTTTTGTCCAACCCGCACTGCCTGTTGCTGACGTTCGGTAAAGAGATCACCTAACTCATTCGTCAACCGCTCAAACGCCAGCAGAATGGTATTGAGAGGATTGCGCAGATCGTGGATCAGCATATGGGTCAAATCGTCGCGCAACTGCTCGGCTTTTCTGGCTGCTGTCACGTCGCGAATGGTAAGCAAGAACGCCTGTGACCGTCCGGCAGTCAGATCACCGGCCTGTGTCACCTGCCATGCCAGTATCGTATCTTTGCTCGACAGGACGCCGGTCGCGTTAGAAACCGTCAGTAAACGCTGCAAGGCGGCAACGTCGCGCGGATCGAGCATACGTTGCGTCATCCACTGTATCAAAACATCGTTAATCGTTCGCCCCTCAATCTGTGATAATGGCGACGACCATGCTGAGGTTTGGGCAAGACGGTAAAATGCTTCGTTAGCAACAATAATAACACCATCCGCAGCGAACAAGATTAAACCATCCTGCACAGCCGCCATCACCCGCGCCAGATTGTCACGTCCACGCCGCACCTCTTCGAGCAAACGCATACTCTCGACCGCCACCGCAGCCTGGGTCGCGTATAGCATGAGCATTTCAATATCGGTAGAGTCAAATGCCTGTTCGCTACCCAGGACGATGACGCCGATCATGCGCTGCGTCCCGCGCAGTGGCACTGCCACGGTTGTCGCCGAACGAAAGACCGGTCGCCGGTTGAGCAAGGCCCGCCGGGCCAGTGTGGTCACAATGTCAGGCTCCAGGGCACTGATGCCAAACATCTGATCAAGCACGAGTTCATCATGATCGCGGTCGTACAACACAATTTGTGCCCAGGCGGCATTGACCATCTCAAGCATGCCGCGCGCCGTCATCTCTAACACCTGTGGCTGTGGCAACGATTGGGAATGGATGACCATACCGAGGCCATTGAGCGCGGTCAGACGTTCGAGGCTGCGCTGCTGACGGTCGCGCAAGAGCGCCATATCAATCGCCGAGCCGGCGATGCTGGCGTAAACGGTCAGCACTTCGAGCTCGGCTACTGTTGGCCGTCGCCCGTTAACCGGATGATCGAGCAGCAATATGGCCTGCACTTCACGATTGGCGGCTCGCAACAATACGACCAGCAGATCAGTAGCTTCCCACTGCGTGGTTCCAAATGTCACATACTGCGTGGAGGAAGATGATGGCGGGATGTCGAACAACACAGCAAAGGTCGGGCTATGACGATTGAGCAAGAAACAATCTTCGCCGAAGGACCACTCGTTGGCCAACACGTCGAGGCGGGACGCAGCGAGCGTTCGACCCAACCAGAATTCTCGCCCCAGATCACCCATCACCGCCACGCACGTCAACACCGGATGGAGACGGTGGTTATGTTGATTTACAAAGAGCGCTGCGCTCTGGAATTGCGCGCGCTGACCGATCGTATCAATGATCAACTGGAAGAGCTGCTTATGATCTGAGGCGCTCAACATTTCCCGGTTGAAGGCCAAGACCGAACGGAGATCGGCGCTGTACCAATCACGCTCGCGCGCCTGCTGAACGAATTCTGTCGCAACTGGCTCCTGTCGGCGAGCTTGATCAAACACCAGCCCCATCAGACCAACAATGGCCCGGATCTGCTCAATGTCGCGCTCGGTGAACGGAGCATTGCGGTGACGATTGATGAATTGAACCAGGAAGCGTATGCCTGCCGGTGTCGTGTGTGGCACACTGATCAGGTTGGTTGCCGTTATCCCCACAATGCGATCAAGTATGTGACTGCGACGGGGATCATCGGTCGCATCATTCATTATTACCGGCTTGTCAGCGATCAACGACTGCATCAGGATGCTTTGCGGTGATGACAACCGAAAACCGACCAGTCGACTCAATTGCGCATTTGAAGCGTAGCGAAAGATCGCTTCATGCCGTTCTTCATCCCAGAGAAAAATTCCGCCCCCATACACTGCCAGCAAACGACAACTCGCCTCCAGCATCGTTTGCAAGGCGCGATCGGGATCGACAAGATGGAGACTCGCGGCAACAATCTCCTGCCAGGCCTTACTCCGCTCCTGGTGCTGAATGAACTCTCGCCGCAAGATACCTGGCAATAGCGCCTGACTGACGCGGTACACCGTCTCTGCCAGAATGCGTTGCTGCTCTTCACTGATTGGTTGCGTCGTAAAGGCGTAGGTCATCCCAATCGACTCACCGGTTAACCGGATCGGCGCGCCAACCCAATACGCAGGAGTCGTTTCCGGCGATTGATAATCAGGATGGGGACGCACATTGTAACGCGCGCAATCGGTGAGGTAGGCCGCTGTACTGATCGGCACCCCAAGCTTGATCACTGCGCTGCTCAGATCAACATCGGCCAGCCAGAATTGCGTGCCGGTTGCATTCGCGGGCATTTGTTCGCTATAACGCGCCACCAGCTCTAACCAGAGGCTTGAACTGACCGGCGCGACCACACCCATTTCAACCGGACAACCGATGATCCGGCTGAGCATCTGACCGATCTGGCGACAAATTACGTCTGGATCGCTATTTCCGCTAAGAACTTCTAATTCGATATGTAGACGTTGATCCCAACTCGCTTGCCTGGCCCGCGCCTGCAAACGTTCGTAACCAATCACGATCAGATGCTCAATCGCGCCGAGCGCATTGGCTTCCGCCTCCGTCATCTCAGCCGGACGAATGACCAGCCAACCGAGCGGTTTCGTAGTAGCCAGTGGCCTCACCAATCCGGACAAATCCGACTCCGGCTGACCATGACCCGACCATATCAGCGTCGCCTGATGATGGGGCAATGCCCGGCGCAACGCAGTAAGTGCCATTCGTTCGAGATCAACCAGTTGTTGCGCATCAAGGATAGCCGCTGAGATGCTGAATCCCTCAGACGCAGGATGATGCGCAACGTGTACCATCGGTTAACTCTCCTTTCCTTTCATGTCAGTGACGTTATGAACATTGTACCGCGTTTCAACCTGCACAGATCTGATCAGGATCTGAGTCAGAAGAGCGCAAAAAAGGCGACCAGTGGTCGCCTCTGGTCGGTTTCGCCTGACCTTATCACACCTGCGGCGGCGGCAACCCTTCCATCGCCGCGTATTCGCGCAAGATTGCAGCCACATGCTCTAAATCTTCCAAAATGAAGTAGGTCTCGTGCATCGAATAGGCTGCGCCAGGTGTATTCGCTACGCGCCGAATATCAAACGGCACCCGCGGCGTATCCGGCGCAAAGGCGTGATCCAGTTCGCCGATCGACGAAAGCAAACCGGCGCCAAAAGCGCGCAGCTCACCATCTTCGCGGATCAACCCAAATTCAATGCTATACCACCACAGTCGGGCAATTTCAAGCTGCTGCCGTTCGCTACCGGCAAAGTAGAGCGGGCCGAACGCCTGAGCAATGTCGGCGAAACGCTGATCGGTAAAAAAGGCAAGATGACCGATATACTCGTGGAACAGATCGGGCAGCGGCGTGAAATCCAGCTCATCCATTCGCCGAATGTAGTTGGTGACTGGAAAACGCCGCTCGGCAATATGCTCAAACCACTCGGTGGGATTGAGATACTCGTTCTGCGCATCGCATAATGTCCAACCGGTTAAGCCGTGTAAACGCTCACTGACCTGCGCCGGATCAGGCAGGCGTTGCAGATCGAGGTTGAGCTTGCGAAATCCTTCGCGGAAGAGACGGCAGGCATAACGGTCGAGCCGGGGAACCTGACGAGCACAGAGCGTCGCCCAGACCAGATGATCTTCTTCGGTGTAAGCAGGGAGTGCAGGGGGGGCGATGGTCGCCATGACAATACCTCCTCGTATTGCATGTATACTCGGTATACCAGCGTTCGGCAGACACCACCCAACATCTGCCGAACGCAATCCCGCTTAGAAGAAACCCAACTCTTCCCGCGCCTCTTCCGACATCATCGATGGATTCCAGAAGGGCGTCCAGACCAGGTTGATCTTGACATTTTCCAGCTCTTTATAGACTTCGCTGAGCGCCATCACTTCCCGGCGCGCCTGTTCTAGAATCTGCGGCCCTGCCGGGCACGCTGGCGTCGTCAGGGTCATATCGATATCAACCGTCTTGCCGCCATCGAGAATATCAATCCGGTAGACCAGCCCAAGATTGACGACATCAAGGCCGATCTCAGGATCAACCACATTCTTAAGCGCTGCGCGCACCATATCTTCGGTAATCATACGATCCCTCTTTCTTAACCGCGCGTTATCATCGACATGATACCATACACGGCGGAACATGACGAGACTTGCGCCGACGCGATCTGCTTTGCTATCGAGCCGGCTATCAAGGCAACCCTATGATTGACATTCTGGCCACTAACCCAATTCTGCTTCTCTTCATCGTCTCGGCGATCGGCTACCTTCTCGGGCGGATCCGAATCGGTGGCGTGAGTCTGGGTGTCGCGGCAGTGCTGTTTGTCGGCCTGGCCTTTGGCGCGCTTGACCAGCGTCTGCGCCTCCCTGACATTATCTACCTGCTCGGTCTGGTGATCTTCGTCTACACTATCGGTCTCAGCAGCGGCCCCGGCTTCATCGCCTCATTGCGCCGGCGTGGACTGCGTAACAATCTGTTCATCGGCGGTATTCTCGTCGTCGCCGCCGGCCTCACGATGCTGATACGCGCAATACTTAACCTCAATAGCGCCCAAACCGCTGGCCTCTTCGCCGGCAGTCTGACGAACACGCCGGCGCTAGCTGCAATCATCGAGCAGCTCGCCCAGCTCGGCGCAGATGAAGCCCTGCGCGCCGAACCGGTCGTTGGCTATTCCGTGGCCTATCCGGTTGGCGTATTGGGCATGATTCTCGCCATCTATCTGACCCGTCGCCTCTGGCGCATCGATTTCGCGCAAGAAGCTCATCTGCTCCACGAGTTAGGCGCCACCGGCGAGAGCCTGATCAACCGCACCATCCGCGTGACCAATCCCGCTGTCGCTGGTCAGACCATTGCCGACCTGGTAAAACAACATCAATGGAACGTCATCTTTAGTCGCCGTCAGCGCGATGGGCGGCTAGAACTGGCTACCGGTACGGCTCAGATTGCGCCGGGCGACCTGATCAACGTCGTCGGCGCTCCTGAAACTGTCGCGCAAGTCGCCGCAACCCTGGGCGAAGAGACTAACGACCATCTCGAACTCGATCGTCATACCCTCGATTTTCGCCGGATCTTTGTCTCTAACCCGGCAGTTGTCGGCATTCCGCTACGCAACCTTAATCTACCATCAACGATGGGCGCGGTCATCACCCGCATTCGTCGCGGCGATGTCGAGCTGCTGCCCCACGGCGATACAACACTCGAACTTGGCGACCGAGTGCGCGTGGTCACGCAACGCGACAACATGGATCGGGTGAGCGCCTTTTTCGGCGATTCCTACCGCTCGCTGGCTGAAGTCGATGTGGTTTCGCTAGGTCTAGGGGTGGCGCTCGGCATCCTGGTCGGCCTGATACCATTCCCCCTGCCCGGTGGCGGTAGCTTTTCGCTGGGGCTGGCCGGTGGCCCGTTGATTGTGGCGCTACTGCTCGGCTGGCGCGGACGCACCGGCCCCATCGTCTGGAGCCTGCCCTATAGCGCCAACCTCACGTTACGTCAGGTTGGCATGACCCTCTTCCTCGCCGGGGTTGGCACGCGCGCCGGCTACAGCTTCGTGAACACGTTGACACAAGGTAACGGACTGCCTCTGTTTCTTGGCGGCGCGCTGATTACCGTCTCGGTCGCATTTGCCACGCTCTTCATCGGGTACAGGCTGCTCAAAATCCCCTTTAGCCTGCTCGCCGGTATGCTGGCCGGTTTACAAACCCAACCTGCTGTGCTCGCCTTCGCCAATGAACAGACCGGCAACG
This sequence comes from uncultured Chloroflexus sp., assembly GCF_937129525.1. Classification (GTDB taxonomy): domain Bacteria; phylum Chloroflexota; class Chloroflexia; order Chloroflexales; family Chloroflexaceae; genus Chloroflexus. The sequence continues at coordinate 14,284 of NZ_CAKZNK010000095.1, forward strand.
AAGCGCCTAACGTCGGCTATGCGATGGTGTATCCCACCGCGACAATTGTCAAGATTATTCTGGCCCAACTCTTGCTCGGAAGTGGATGAGTCAGAGCGAGACGTGAAGCGAAGTCATTGGTGCGCAGAGACGTGGACGGCTAACCCGACTTCCGTATGTGCTGGGAGTGTGTCGCGATACCGGTTGTGCGCAGCGCGCCAGCATCTGTTGCAGCTAACCTGACCTTCCGTATGTGCTAGGAGTGTGTCAGCACACTCTTGTCTGTTTGATCGCACTTGACAATTTTTTTGATACAAGGTATCATTACTATCGCTGTCGCGTCAGGCAGCACTTTCTTTCGTTTCCAGTTATTGATATAAGGTATCATTTATGGAACAGGCTACCACCCACTCACATCGCCTGCCGGTCACGGTGCTCTCTGGCTTTCTCGGCAGTGGCAAAACCACGCTACTCAATCATGTGCTGGCAAACCGCGACCACATGCGCGTCGCAGTTATCGTCAACGACATGAGTGAAGTCAACATCGACGCCCAACTGGTGCGACGCGGTGAAGCTGCGCTCAGCCGCACTGAAGAACGGCTGGTTGAGCTAACCAATGGCTGCATCTGTTGCACACTCCGCGAAGATTTGCTCGTGGAAGTTGCCCGTCTCGCCCGCGAACGGCGCTTCGACTACATCCTGATCGAGTCGACCGGTATCGCCGAACCGCTGCCGGTGGCCGAAACCTTCACCTTTCCCGGCCCCGATGGAACAGTGCTTGCTGACCTGGCCCGGCTCGACACCATGGTCACGGTGGTTGATGCGTACAACTTCCCGCGCGATCTCTGCGCGCTCGATGAGCTGCGCGACCGTGATCTGGCGGTAGATGAGGAAGACGATCGCACCATCGGCGATTTGCTGATCGAACAGGTTGAATTCGCCGATGTGATTGTGCTCAACAAGATCGATCTGGTTGCTGCCGATGAGCTTGATCGGCTAGAGGCTATCTTATCCAGACTCAATCCCGACGCGCGGATCATCCGCAGCTCGTTCGGACAGGTACCGTTGAACCAGATTCTCAATACCGGTCTGTTCAGCTTCGAGCGCGCAGCCCAGATGCCGGGCTGGCTGAAAGAATTGCGCGGTGAACACACTCCTGAAACTGAAGAGTATGGGATCAGCAGCTTCGTCTTTCGCGCCCGTCGTCCCTTTCACCCCCAGCGTTTCTGGGATCTGCTCCACGATGAATGGCCCGGTGTCTTGCGCTCGAAGGGCATTTTCTGGCTGGCTACCCGAATGGATCAGTGTGGAATCTGGTCACAGGCTGGCGCGTCGTGTCGGATCGAACCGGGCGGTTGGTGGTGGGCGGCCAGCGCCGAACGGCCAGACGATCCTGCTGAGCAAGTGGCATTGGCCGCGATCTGGGATGATCAGTGGGGTGATCGCCGACAGGAGCTGGTCGTGATCGGCCAGGACATGGATACAGCGGCGCTCCAGGCGCGTCTTACAGCTTGCCTGCTCACCGATGCAGAAATGGCCCTCGGCCCATCCGGTTGGACAACTTTTTCTGACCCTTTCGGCAGTTGGGAGATCGCCTTTACCGTCGATGATGAAGCCGGGTAGCGTAACTTGCAGTACAATCAACCGTGTCATTTCGCAACATCTTTGTATCGAAAAGGAGCAGGTATGAAAGTCGCTTACATTTTCGCCACCTCTGGTCACACCGCCAGCTACAAGCTTGGCAAGATGATTCTGCCCCAACTCGAAGCCGGCAACCACGGCGCGCAGGTCGTTGGGATGTTCTTTTTCGACGACAATACCTATCTGCTGCGCGCAGGTGACCCGCTCGGTGAGCGCCTGGCAAAAGTGGCCGCTGAACAGGGCATTTTGCTGATGATGTGCGATCAATGCGCGCTTGAACGCGGATTGGCCGTAGGCGAACTGGGGAATTGTCAGGTGAGCGGCACAGTGGCCGGCGTGCAGGTCGGTTGTTTCCCCGATCTCTATGCTGCGCTGTCCGGTAATCCACCCGATCAGGTGATTACGCTGTAGCTTCTCGGGTGTAGGCAGTCTGTTGCCTGACTGCGCCGGCAACAGACACGAGAGATTCGGTGGTTGGTCTGAGCGCGCTCGCGCGCCAGAGACCAACCATCGTTTTGCATCGTCACGATCAGAATCTACCCTCCCGCAAACAAGCAATAGTCTCAGAGCGAGCGCAAGAAGTTCGCTTCAACCGCATGATGCCGGCAAAACCGCGACTCTGATTGCGCAGATTTGTGGTTGCGCCTCGCACCTCGTTGAAGGCGCGACCGACTATTTACAAACAGTCAACCCAACAGGGCCTGGAAAGTGGCAGGTATTGCGAGAAACGCGCTGGCGCGCAATGTCCGGTATGCGTTACAGGAAACAAACGTTACGTAAATTTGCACATTTGATCTCAATCGATGTTCGACCAAAGGCCGGTTGTTATCACCATCGAGAGAGCAACAATCCCTGCGCGCCCAGACTCCACGCTCACGCTCGCCAGATCGCTCTGAAACATCAGTGCTTGACGCCTGATAACAACTTTTATTATAATCCGCAGTAACATTCCCAAAAAGCACCGGAACAGTTCCAGCACCCGAGAAGGAAAGGAACCGCAATGAGGCAAGTATTCTCGCTTGTTCTGCTGTTTGTCATGGCACTCAGCGCATGTGGGAATTCAGAGTGCGACAACCTCGACCACTGTTGAATACCCAACACAGCCGATCAACATCATGGCCCCGGCTTCACCCGGTGGCGGTTGGGATAGCACAGCTCGCGCAATGCAGACTGCTCTGGCAGCAACCACCAATCAGACTGTCCAGGTCTACAACGTCAGTGGCGCCGGTGGCACGATTGGTCTGGCTCAATTTGTGAATGAAGCGAAGGGCAAGCCGCATGAACTCATGGTCGGTGGCCTGGTAATGGTTGGAGCCATTCAGACCAACAAAGCGCCGGTCAATCTGTCGCAGGTCACGCCCCTCGCCCTGCTCACAGCCGAAGCCGAAGCTATTGTCGTGCCTGCCGATTCGAAATATCAGACCATGCAGGAGCTGATCGAAGACTTCAAGGCCAACCCGACAGCCATAAGCTGGGGAGGCGGTTCGGCTGGCGGCACCGATCACATTTTGGTCGGCTTGATCGCCAAAGCGGTTGGCGTTTCACCGGCGCAGATCAATTACATTGCCTATTCTGGCGGCGGTGAAGCAACGGCAGCGATCCTCTCCGGCGCAGTGACGGCAGGCGTATCGGGAGTGTCTGAGTTCGCCGAACAGGTCGCCGCCGGCACGATGCGGATGCTGGCCGTTTCGAGTGAACAACCGATTGAAGGGGTAAATGCGCCAACCCTCAAAGAGGCCGGCATTGATGTCGCCTTGATGAACTGGCGCGCCGTCTTCGGAGCGCCTGATCTGACTGCTGAACAGCGCGCTGCGGTTATTGCCGCGCTTGAGAAAATGCATGCCAGCAAAGAATGGCAGGATGCGCTGGCGAAAAATGGCTGGACCGACTACTTCCGAGCAGGCGATGAATTCAGCGCCTTCCTCAATAATGAGATTACTCGCATTGAGGCGGTGTTGCGTGATCTCGGATTGATCCAATGAACGCGGAAACTCGGGCACTTCTCTGGCTGAGGCTCACAGCGTTAGCCGTGATCGGTTTGGGTGGGGTTATCCTCACCCAAACCTCACAAATCGGCGAAAATCTCGGATATACGATCATTGGACCGCGATTCTTCCCAACACTGGTCGGGATTGGGTTTCTGATTCTGGGTGGTCTGCTATTTCTTCGCCTTACCATGTTTCCCGATCAGACCTTGATCGACGAGGTGGTCGCTGAAGAACGCATGATCGATTGGCTGATGACCGCTACTGTACTGGCATTGCTGGTCGTGTATGCTGCCCTGTTAGAATCACTCGGCTATGTGCTTGCGACAACTATCTTTTTCGCGCTGAACAGTCGTGTGCTGGGAAGCCGACGCCTCCGCCGCGACGTTCTGATCGGTTTTGCAATTGGCATCGCTGTCTATCTTTTCTTTACCCGCCTCCTCGGTGTTCGCCTCCCCGCTGGTCTGTTGAGCGGTCTGTTATAGGAATATCGTCGTGGAAGTATTCCAGCAATTATTGATCGGCTTCAGTCATGCGCTCACCCCGCAGTACCTGCTGTTAGCCGCTATCGGCGTCACTATCGGCACAGCCGTCGGTGTTCTGCCCGGAATCGGGCCGGCGCTCACCGTCGCCCTCTTGCTGCCACTGACGTACAACTTCGACCCGACCGGCGCATTGATCATGTTCGCCGGCATCTACTATGGCGGTATGTACGGCGGTTCTACCACCTCGATCCTGCTCAACACGCCGGGTGAGTCGGCATCAGTGGCAACAACCCTGGAAGGATTCGCGATGGCGACTTCAGGCCGGGCCGGCGCTGCCCTGGCTACCGCAGCCATCGGATCGTTCGTTGCTGGAACACTCTCTACCCTTTTGCTCACCTTTACCGCGCCGTGGCTGGCCAGAGCTGCGCTACTCTTCCAACCCGCCGACTATTTCGCGCTGACAGTGTTAGCCTTTGTGAGTGTGACCGCACTGGTCGGTTCATCGCTCTTGCGCGGGATGATCAGCCTCTTCATCGGTCTCTTCTTCGGCCTGATCGGAATCGACGTGCTTTCGGGGCAAGTGCGATACACATTCGGCGTGGTTGAGTTGCTCGACGGGATCGATGTGGTCGTCGTTGCCGTCGGTCTGTTTGCAGTTGGTGAAGCGCTCTTCGTGGCCTCACAATTCCGCCAGCGCCGGGAAGAGGTGCTCGCCGTTCGTTCTCGAATCGGAATGAACCGCGAGGAGTGGCGACGCTCGTGGCCGGCATGGTTGCGTGGCGCCTTGATCGGATTTCCTCTTGGCGCCTTGCCCGCCGGTGGCGCAGAAATCCCGACCTTTCTCAGCTACACCCTGGAGAAGCGACTCTCAAAACATCCCGATGAATGGGGGCGTGGCGCTATCGAGGGTGTAGCCGGGCCAGAAGCGGCCAACAATGCCGCTTTTTCCGGCGTTTTGGTGCCCCTCCTGACCCTCGGATTACCAACCTCGGCAACCGCAGCGATTTTGCTCGCCGCTTTCCAAATCTACAATCTCCAACCCGGACCGCTCCTGTTTCAAAAAGCGCCGGATTTGGTGTGGACGCTGATTGCCAGTCTGTACGTTGGCAATGTTATGCTCTTGATCTTGAATCTGCCGCTCATCCGCATCTGGATCAAGATTCTTACCATCCCGCGCTCGCTGCTCTACAGTGGCATCCTCGTGTTCGGCACGCTTGGCGTCTACAGTATGTCCAACAGCTTTATCGATGTCCTCTTGATGTACGGCATCGGCGTCATCGGTTTCTTTATGCGACGGTTTCGCATACCGATCGGGCCGGCCATCCTCGGCCTGATCCTGATGCCACTGGCCGAAGCGCACTTTCGGCGGGCACTGGCTATCAGTCAAGGCGATCTCAGCGTCTTCGTCACCCGTCCCATTGCGCTGAGTCTCCTGCTTGCCACTCTGGTAGCGATCATCTTGCCCTACCTGCCAGTGTTGATCAACCGACTCACCGGCAAGCGAACGCCTGCCGGTCGTCTGGTTTTTGGGCAAGGTGAAGAGGATTGAGCAGCTTCTGTAAAGGCAACTCCTCATTCACCTCAGTTCCGGCCAGGCCGGGCAACGCGATGGTGAATGCGGCTCTCACCCTGTTGTGCGCAAACCGGCTGCAATTGCATTCACCAGCAAGAGCAGATCGGTCAGGGTCTCTTCAGCAGCCGGATCATGAGCGGCCCGCTGCGCTCGCCATTGGCGTAAGAGCGCAATCTGGCGCTGATGCAGCGGCGCCAGTCCGATCTGCCGCCGGGCCAGTGTGGCCGCAATCTGGGGCCGACGTTGGGCAATCGGCATGCCGAAGATGGCGCTCAATGCCGCTTCGGTACGCGCAAACTCGGCGTCGATCAGCTCAAGGAACTGCTGCCGCAGCGCCTCATCTTCGACCAGTCCGGCATAGGCATGCATCGTTTCGCGGTGCGCCGTTTGAATACTGGTGCTCACATTAGCCAGCAGATAACGCAACAATGGCCAGTTCCACTGCTCGGCGCGCACTTGTTCCCAGGCTGCGGGATCGGTCTGCTGTAAAGCGCTCAGAGCGTAACCAACTCCATACCAGCCGGGTAAATAGAAGCGAGCCTGATTCCAGCTAAAGACCCAGGGAATTGCCCGCAGATCGGCCAGCGTGGCCTGACCGGTGCGCCGGGCGGGCCGGGAGCCAATGCGACTCTGCTCGATGACATCAATCGGCGTAGCCTGCCGGAAGAAGGTCAGGAAGCCATCGCGTTCGATCAGATCGCGATAGGCAGCCTGCGCCTGTCGCGCCAACCAGTCCATTACCGGCTCGAGCGGATGTTGCTCAACCGCTTGACGCCGTTGCCGCAACGTATGGACGGTCGTGCCGGCCAGCAGCAACTCTAGATTGTAAGCTGCGGTCAACCGATTAGCATACTTTTGCGCGATCACTTCACCCTGTTCAGTCAGCCGCAAATCGCCATTCAACGTGCCCGGCGGTAACATCGCGATGAAGCGATTGGTTGGCCCGGCGCCGCGACTGATCGTCCCCCCGCGACCATGGAAGAAGCGAATGCGCACCCCGCGCTCGCGCCCCACCTCTGTCATCGCGCGCTGCGCCCGGTAGAGCGCCCACTGACTGGCCAGAATGCCACCATCTTTGTTACTATCGCTATAGCCGATCATGACCTGCTGCACCAGTTCGCCACCGTTGGCCTGGGCACGCAGACTGCGTTGCGTTACCGGATGATCGAGGATGTCGGCTAAAATCTGGGGACTATGTTCGAGATCGTCAATTGTCTCAAACAGAGGCACAACCGGCAAACGACACACCAATCCTTCAGGAGTAGCATAAGCCAGCCCCGCTTCACGGGCCAGCAAATACACAACCAGGACATCAGTAACATCGCGGGTCATACTGATGATGAGCGGGCCAAGCCCGGCCAGCCCGTGGCGCGCAATGTGGGCCACCAATACCCGATAACAACTGACGACTGCTGTCGCTTCCGGGCCAAGTGGTGTGTCGGGATGAGCAAAGGGACGTGGCGAGGCGACTTCGCGTTCGAGCAACGCCAGTCGTTTTGCCGGATCGGGACTGAACAGATCATCGGCAGGCAAGCCGGCAGCCATTAACAACTGCGCCAGCGCGCGATCGTGGAACTGGCTGTTCTGGCGAATGTCGAGCGTGGCCAGGTGAAACCCAAAAGTCTGCACCAACTGGATCAGCGGTCGGACCTCGGCATCGACTAGTCGTTCAGCGCCGATTGCGCGGAGATAACCGGCAAACTCGCGCAAATCACGCAACAGCTCATCGGCCTGACGATAACGGCCAGGCTCATCTACAAGCCGCGCGGCCTCTGCCGGAGCGTCATCAATTGGCAGTCGGGCCAGCATCAGATTGAGCGCCTGTCGCCAGGGCTCGTTGGGATTGCGGGCAATTGCCCGCGCGCCGCGTTCACCCAACCCGTCAGCCAGTCGTTGAATAAGCGTGGTCAATCCCTCCGGCGTCGGTGTCAGCCGATCGGAGATGCTTAGATGACGGGCGGCCAGTCGAAGCCGGCGACGGATCAGGCGCAACGCTTGCAAGCGCAATTCCTGGAGGGTCTGGGCAGTAATGTCGGCGGTGACCAGCGGATGACCATCGCGATCACCCCCCACCCACGAACCGAAACTGAGTCGCGGCCAGTGTTCGGAAAGTAGCGCCAGATCAAACCCGTTTGCCTGCCAGGCGTAGCGTAACTGATTATCGAGCACCGGCAATACATCAGGAAAGACGTTAACCAGGTAGTGCAGAACATTCCGCACTTCCGAGGGCACATCTGGTTTGCTGAGAAAAATGTCACCGGTGCGCCACAAACGTTCGAGCAGTGTCACAATCTCGGCTTCGATCTCAGCCTGCTCTGCCGGTGACCAGCGTTGACTCTCGCGCCGAACCAGCAACAAGTACAGCTCACGATAGTGTTCGAGAACGGTTGCTCGTTTCGCTTCAGTCGGATGCGCAGTCAAGACCGGCTCAACCCGGATGTCCGGCAGTGCTGTCGCGATCTCTTCCGCAGTCCAACCGGCCTGTTGCAGTTTGATCAAGGTATCACGCCAACGCCCCGACTCGGGTGGCAAATCGGGGTCACGATCTGCAATACGGCGCTGCTGAACTGCGGCGTTCTCTTCGGCAATGTTCAACAATTGGAACGCGATCACCAGCGCCTGCGCCAACGCGCGGGTTGGCACGCTGGTTTCCTGGCTGGTCGTTGATCCCCACGGCAGCACTGCTGCCACTTCCTCAGTTGCCACCTTTCGCAACACCGACCGAAAACAGTCTAGCAAGAATCCAAAATCGATATCGACTTTCGCCTGATCTAGTGGTTGCATCTATCTTCACCTCTGCTGGCTTTACGGTAGGAGTGGCAAGTGCGGATCTTGCTGACACAACTCCCAGGTATCATACCATAGAGGCGATAGCCGATAGCCGATAGCCGATAGCCGATAGCCGATAGCCGATAGCCGATAGCCGATAGCCGATAGCCGATAGCCGATAGGCGCTCTACGTAATCTGTGATCTCTTTCGCGAAAAGGGAGAGACGTTGCAATGCAACGTCTCTCCCTTCCTCTAGAGGGTAAGTCGCAAGGTAAAGTCGGTCAGCGATAAATCACCGGGACATAGACATTAATGCCTGACGATGGCGGCAAAATCTCGATTGTCCGAATAATCCCATTGGGTGGCGAAATGTTTTCGCCGCGGTTATTGCTGCGCCCCTGGGCATCTTCACCGGTAAAGGTGGTATAGTCAACCACAATACCGATGTCATATATTCCCGGCTCGGCAAAGATTTGACTCCAGTTTGCAGGGCCGGTCGTTTGCGCATCCAGCCAATCGCTAAGACTCACAGTATATGTCGCGCCAGCTCCCATTGCGCTCTTAGGCACCTGGGCTGAAACTGTTGCGCATTCCGGCAATGCAGTATTTGAGGCATTTGGATCAGGCGGCGGCACTGCCGTCAACGCCGGCGTTGACGGGTTGCTTCGGCGAGCGATGCACAAATCGACAAAGAAACCACCGTCGCCAGTCGCCGCCACAACACTGCGCGTTGCTGCGAGGCTATTGTTGCGCAGATTGCGCAGAGTCAGGACAATATTGCTAAACTGACCGTTCACCGTCTGCACATTGAAGGTATCGATCAAAATATCGGGGCGCGCCGCCACCACCTTCTCAACGGCGAAGTAGTACAGTTTCGGCGAGATGGTGCGATTGCCAGGATCTTGAATCAAGCGAGCCCGAAATTGCATACAGGTAGCCTGAATTTCCTCATCGGGAAAGGCCGTAATCAAGCGCACAGTGTTCTCGCCATTGATTGATCGCAATGCCGAACCTGGATCGCCATCGAGGATACGCCAGCGCGAGGGATTGGTCGAGGCGGTTGAAGGGTTGAAATCGCTTTCGCGACAGGTGCCACTCGTCACCACTGCCCGGAACTGAACTTCAATATCAGCATCGGGATTGGTGGCCGGACGCTCAATACTGGTCAACCACTTCAACGCCAGCAGACGGGAAGTCTCACCTTCGGTTAACACGCTAAATGGCTGCGAGTAATACCATCCTTCCGGCGCGCGGACTGCGCTGGTCGTTTCGTTAGCCCCACCCACACCACCGACAAAAATTGTCGATTGGGGCTGATTACTCTCATTAGAACCACCTGCAACGAAGATCCAGGCCGCGTTGACAGAGCTTGTGCTGCCTGCCGGCGGCACAGCCGGCACCAATGCCACGGAAGCATTGAGGCGTCGGTTTGGTTGCGGCAACACGTAGTCGTTCGTTTCGTCAGTGCCGACAAAATAGGTGTTGCTTTCGGTCAAGTCCTCCAGCAAAAACGAATCATCGTGGATCGACACCGGAATTGTAGCCGTTGCGCCACTGGCTCCCGGCGATCCGGTGGATGTGGAACCGGTCACGTAGTAGAGTCGGTTGTTGAAGCTCAAGCCGGTGACTCCCTGCCGACCCTGAATACTGATCGACTGCGCTCCCCCACCGCTCGTCTTGGCAACCTGGTTCGTCCAGGTCAATGCGCCCGTATCGGGGTTGACATCTGCCCGCCACACTGCCGTATTGAGAGTCGAGCAATTGATGGCAGTGCAGCCGCCTAACAGGAAAATAGCGTCTTTCTGCACCGGCACGCCACTTTCGACCCGGGTTGCCCGCGTAGCGATAGCTGTGCCTGAATGCAGCCCAAATGGCAAATCGTTCAGGCGTTTCCAGACTGTAGGCGGATTGGGATTGGTCGGATTGTCTGGATTCACCAGATTCCCGTTTGCGGCAACCTGAGTGTAAAAGACGAAGGGGTAGAGGTCTTCTTGTAAGAACTGACCAGGCGCAATACTTAACCCACCGATAACGTAGATAAAATCCTTGCCGGCGTTGGTGCGCACATAGGCAATCTGAACGTTCTGAACGCCTCGCAGATCGGGCGAATTTGGATTGGTGATGATGTTACCATTATCATCAAGAGTTGGAAATCGCCAGTTATCAGGCGCACTCCAGGCGGTAATCAGGCCGCTGCTATTGACCGTTGCCCGTTGCACAACGTTGAGTGAAAAGTCGTAAGTCTGACAATTCTGATCGTAGACGCTCCCACCTACAACAAAGATATACCCAAGGTTTGAACCACCGCTATCCGGCACTGCCACTGCCCCGGCTCGCGAACGAGCGTTGAGCAACAGATCACAATCAGGTCCAGGATCAATTCCTGGTATCTCGAAAGCTTGAAAGAAGGCATTGCCATTTGGATATGGTGTTTCATTCGAGACCAGGGAACCTGAATCCTGGACAACCTCGGCCCGATAGACAAAACGCGAACGGTTCTCTTCGTTAGCATTCGGACTGGTCGCGCCACCGACGACAAACAGGTAGCGGTCGAGCGCCACCAGCGCAGCATCGCTCAGCGGTTGCGGCAGGTCAGCGGTTGCGCGCCACTGGTTTCGGTTTAGCGCTCCTACCGGCGCCAGTTCAACCGAGCCAATCTGATCGGGATTGGTCGGCGAAGCGGGGGAGGCCGCAACCACTGTGCGCTGAAAGACACCGCGCGCAAAATCAGACTGGGTATTGTAGATATACTCCGTAAACCCGGTCTCATCTTCAAGAGCGCGCGCTGACGAAGGCGGCCAGGCAGACAGGATAAGCCAGAGCGATAACCCGCCGATGACGAGTAGAGTCAGAGGACGATAGCGACGAAGCTGTAGCAATGACATCATTACCATAACCTCCCTGGCGGCGATATAGGGCAGCGCAAGTGGTATCGCTGACAAAAACCGGTGCTATACGGGCGGTATAGCGCCTGCATGCCGTCGTATTGCGATCAGTTCACACTGCACACATTGCCATCGAGGCGTATGCGCAGATTCTGCTCGATTGTGGAGATAAATCCAACTCCCTGACCAGACGGCTCAAGCGTCACAATCATATCAGACTGGGTCGAGCTACCATTGAAGATCTGGCTGTACATCCGTGGGCCTGCCGTCGGCGGATCGAGCGGATGCCGGTAGAAGAGATAGGCCTGCATCCGATACGTGCCGCGCGGAATCTCCTCAAAGGTATAGCGCACCCGACCATCAGTGCCGGCCACGATCGGCGCTCGATAAATGCTACCGGTCGTCACATCCTCCAGGATCACCTCGCCGACATTCGGGTAGCGCAGGCCGCCAACGGACTGGAAGTGATCGCCAGGAATAGTGGCGCGCCACTCGCCATCGCTGCCGTTGATACACGGCCCACGCTCGACCTGCTCGTTAATTGCCAGCATGATCCGGTCAACGTTGTTCAAGCCATCAGGTCCGCGTTGTAGCGTCTCGGCAATATAGAAGTGACGCGGCGTTGAAGCAACTCCATCCCGCAAGCCAACTGTAGGCACCGAGGAAATCGTCAGCACATAGATGTCGGTTTGCACATCCTGGCGTGATTTGATGGCCTGCGCCTGCTGGATCATTTGCGTGAGCGGGCGATCAAAGGTCTTGTTGCCTGACGTGTAGAGGCCACCCACCTCAGTGGTCTGGCATTCCGCAGTGTCCAGTACCGCTCCCTCCAAAGCGCGACACCAGTGACCTTGCGGGTACGTGTTACTATTGCTCTGACCACCATTCAGAGTACTATTGCTCGTGTCGATGAAGTAGTTCGGCAACCCGTCGGTAACAAAGATGACTACTCGTCGATACGACCACTCACGGCCATTGTGAACTATCTTTGTTGGGGCGCGATCGAGTATCTCGCGAACCCGATAAAGCGCGCCGGCTGCGTTCGTTCCGCCCCAGGTCAGGTACGGATCGCCATTGGTGAAGAAGTCATTGCTTCCCCAAGTCCTGGGAGCGCGACCAGCGTCGTTCGTAGCTCTTACATTGTGAGCGCCAGCGGCGTGAATAACCCGCTTCAACTCCACCGGATCGCTGCTGAAACCGGTGTTCAGACTTGGATACTGGTACCCTTGCGGCATATCGTGGATAAACCAGACGATCTTCATCTGATCCGATGGCCGGGCGCTGTCATACCCTTCATTGCCGGGCATATTGGTCTGATCAACGAGCAGTTTCGTCGCCTCTTTCGCAACATAGATTCGACGCTCTTCGAGCGGTGTCCAGGCATATTGGGGAGAGCCATTGCAGATCTGCTTGCCGCTTCTATCACGATCGACAGGCTCTCCATTCGGACCTGGCAGGCATTGGCGCGCCACCCCATTCACCCGACCCCGCCCAAGGAAGTCAGCGTTCATTGAACCGGTAACATCCAACACAACCACGTATTGCACCGGCAACCGCTCGCCCACATTAACCTGATATTCCGGCCACAGCTCGACACTACCGGTCAGGCGCACCACGCTGGTATTTTCGGGTGGTGGCGGAGTGGCCGAGCAAGCGGTACCCTGCCGGTCAGGTTCGCCGAGGAAGATGAAATCCATGTAGTTGCGATTTCGCTCGCGGCCATATTCGGTCAGCACGAAGAGACCGAAGCGAACGACGCGATAGGCGGCATTAGATCCCTGTCCGACTGCCACGTCGTAGATAGGCAACACCATGCGGGTGCCGTTGGCAATATGCGCATCGAGCGCGCCGCGCACATCGGTGCTGTTGTTATAACCGGTGCTCCCGTAGATCCAGTCGCCGATATTCAACTCGCCGGGCCGTTCAGGATAATTTGACGGCTGAGGCAGATGGCTGGCCGGCCAGGGGGTCACCTCCATGAAACCGCGGGAGAGCGTTCCGGTGCCGGTGAGCGACATCGCCAGTTCCTGATTGCTGTTGGCGTTGGCGCCGCTCGCGCCGCGACCATCGAGCCAGCGCAGCCAGCCAAAGCCGCCTGGCGTTGCGCCATCAGCCGGATAGAGGCGCATTTTGGTATAACCCCTGTAAGTTCCGGTAGTAAGACGTTGCCAGTTATTATCTGGCTGACCATCGTTATCGGCGTCACCCGGATTGCGAAATTCGTTGCCGCTGATGTAGTCGTTGTTAACGCCAATCGGAAACACGCCATCAGTGGGCGGGCAAGTGCCGGCATAAGCGGTAGCCGCAATCGGCAGTTGATTCTGATTGACAACGCGGGCAAAGGTAGTGTCAACCATGCCTTCAAGGTTGACCTGGATGTACGCCGCGTTATCGGGAGCTACCGTGCCGTCGCGAGTAATGCGAGCGCCGCCCTCAAGCGGTTCGCCGCGGGCATTGAGGTAGAACGCTTCCAGTTCGATATTTGGATCGTTCTCGACATCGATGCCGTTAGAGCGCAGCGAGTTGACAATCGCATTATAAATGACCGTGTTCGTCGTGCCAGCCGGACGGCGAAGGTATGTGTTCATCGCCGCGAGTGACGCGGCGTTGGCAGCGGCGACAGCCCGTCGCTCCTCAGAAAAGGTGCGACCCACGTCTACCGATAAAGCCACCATCCCCATCAACACAACGATCATCAGGGCCAGCAAAGGGATGCTTTGACCCCGCGCTCGTCGTGGCGGGTTGTGATTAATGTTGCGACGCTTCGACATAGTTTTCCTCCGCTTTCTTGATCGGGTTGATGCTTCGATGATGACCAGCAGATAGCGAACCCTCATTCCTCGCTAACCAACAAACTGACTCCGGATAGGCATTGTGTGAGTCACGCGCAAAATGATCTCTCTTCCGAGCACCGGCGCAAATGGAAAGAACAGCCGATAGCGATAGCGAATGGTCACTCTGATCCAGCAGTTCTGACCAGCGTTGCGCATATCAACACGCGGCGTAGTCGTCGCGCACGTGCCACTCAAATTGGCCGGATTGGATCCTTTGGGATTTTCAATAATCACAAAACCATTCGGATTTGTTGGATTGTTTTTATCAAAAATAAGAGACAATTGTAGCTGGTCATTGACACCATCATTATTTAAATCCATGAGATTAGCGACCCCAACCGGCTGGGTACCGCCAGCCGTTCGGATTCGTCTGTAAATCTCTTCGTAATTGAGTCGAACCTCTGTCACCTGTCCACTGCTATTGGTCACAACTACCGGATAGCTGCCATATGTCGCTCCTTCCTGAGCCGCGGCTCGCAGCGCCTGCAGGGTAAAAAAGATCAGGCCAAGATCAACCGCCGCGGACAGCAACAGAAAGATGATGGTGGCAGTCAAAGCAAACTCAACCAGGGCTTGTCCAACAGTTTTGCGACGACGCTTCATCTGTCATCTCCTCTTTCATGCTTTCACTGGCCGGTCTGCATGTTCTGCCAGTCGGCGACATCGCGGGCGCAAGCCACGCCGCGTGGATTGTTTGGGTCAACGCCAAGGTTTTCAATCGAGCGGCGCTGAATGACGCGCAACGTGAAGTTGTTATCATCAAGACCGATCAAATCGAAGAGCGGCGTGATCCCCCGGATTGGATAGTTGATCTCTATTTCAATCGGCCCGCGATCGCTGAGGTTGCGGGTACCCCCACCCCCTGGGTAACGAATAGTGACATAATCCTCGATGCGCCGTCCTTCATTTGCTGAACCATCAAACAGCACAATGTCAGAGCGAATCGCTTCCATAATCCCGCGCACACACGCATCGGCAGTAAAACCGGGATAGTTAGCGGGAGGATTGTTGCGCAATTGCAGCCAGGTTTCATGAGGCGGCAATTGAGCGGCTGCTTCAGCGCCGTTACGGGCTGCCTGCGAGACCATCGAGTAGGCAAAGATGATGTAGCCAAACTCGATGATGCCGAACAATACGATCAGCATAAACGGCAGCAGGAGAGCCATCTCAACCATTGATTGTCCCTGTTTTACCTTCATGGCGCGCGCTCCTACTCAAGACATTTGCTCTGGTTATCAGTATATGACGACAGGGCCGGTGGTAGAATAGTCCGAAGGTACCGGCTTTTTTGACGCTAGCGAGCATTAAAACAGCGAAACAGGCGCCGGTTCACGCCTGTCTCGGCCATCTGGCGGTCGGTCGTTGACTCAATCGTGACCGCCAATATATTGCACGATCATGCGCTGCCAGTAGGGCCAATCATGGCACCAGCCGTCCCAAATCCGTAGAGCGTTGCCGATTCCTTTCGCCCAGAGCTGACTGGAGAGCAATTCGTTCGACCACGCCGCTGGATCGTCGCGCCCGGTAACCAGGATAATATCGGTTTCTCGCAGACGATCGATCGTCCAGGGATCGTTGAGATTTGGCACGAAGTCAACCGGATTGTGAAAGTAGACCCCTTGCGTGTAGTTAGTAAAGAACCGCTTGAGATCGTACAATCCCGACAACCCGATCACGCGCCGCACCAGACCAGGATGACGCAGAGTGAAGATCACCGCTTCACTGGCTCCAAACGAGCACCCGGTCGCAATCAGAAATGGATTGGAATTGAGATGACGTATCAATGGCAACACCTCGGTCAGTAGATAGTGTTCGTACTGTTCTTCACGCCAGATCCGGGCATCTGTGTCGGCAGTGTAGTTGTACCAGCTCTCGCTGTTAACGCTATCGACACAGATGAGCTGGATCCAGCCTTGCTCTAGGTGATGCCCCAATGCGGCGACCATCCCCCGATCCTCGTATTCATAAAACCGACCGTGTGAAGTGGGGAAAACGAGTACCGGCGCGCCGGCATGGCCGAATATGAGCAGTTCCATCGTTCGATTAAGGGCAGGGCTGTGCCATGAGTGATATTGACGTTGCATAATCTACAGGCCACGAAGTTTACATTTGCGAGTGACAATAAGCAAAATGATAGTCCGGGCTGGCGTGGCTGTCAACGCCAGCCGGAAAGGTAGTAGTGCATGACCTCACTGACTGCAACCGGCCTGCGCGAACTCACCTGGTCACAAATCGTTGCGCTCATCTGGGGCCGCTGGCTGATGAGTCTCGCCTTCCGGATTGTCTACCCATTGCTGGCGTTTCTTGCCGCCGGTTTCACTATCGATCTCAGCGCTGCCAGTCTGTTGATCACAGTGCAGGTGGCAGCATCGTTACTCAGTCCACTCGGTGGCGCGCTCAGCGACCGGTTCGGCGATCGTGTAACGCTCATCTGGAGCAGTGCTATTTTCACGCTCGGCGCCACCATCTGCGCGTTCAGCAACGCCTTCATTCCCTTTATGATCGGCTATGCCGTGATCGGGCTGGCAATTGCGCTGGGGATGCCGGCATTGCAGAGCTATGTAAGCGCGCGTAGCCGATACGAACGTCGGGCCAGAATGCTTGGCGCACTGGAATTGAGCTGGGCATTGTCAGCGCTGATCGGCGTGCCGCTGGCAACGGCGATCGCTGAGCGATTTGGAATCGGCGCTGTATTTGGCAGCCTGGCGCTTGCCGGCGCATCTATGATTGGATTGTATGCTATACTGCCTGTTGATCCTCCCGCACTCGCTCCATCGCACCCGGCTGGATCATCGACATCCGCAGCCAACACCATGGCAGTGTTGCGCCAACCAACAGTCGTGGCCGCGCTAGGGTTTATCTTGATACAACTGGCCGCAGTTGAGCTGATTTTCGTGAGCTACGCCGGTTGGCTGAGCAGCGTATTCGGGGCGACCACCACCCAATTAGGTCTGGTCTTTGCTCTTTTGGGATTGGTTGAACTGATCGGTTCACTGACTGCTACCCTCTTCACCGATCGGATCGGCAAACGGCGCGCGGTATTAGCTGGTTTTGCGCTGGTAGGGATCTGGCTGTTACTCTTGCCCTTGAGCGGTTCGTGGCCGGTCTTTCTCGCAGTGCTGCTGGCTTTTGATCTGTGTTTCGAGTTTGCGATTGTCTCAGCCTTTCCCCTCTTCAGCGGTCTCAGCGCCAGGGGACGCGGCGCGATCCTGGCGATGATGACGGCGTGCATCGGTGGTGGACGTATTCTCGGTTCGCTGGCCGGGCCATGGATAACGGCCACTGCCGGCTATACGCTGAATAGCATGCTGGCTGGCGGTCTGGTCTTGCTCGGCGTCGGATTGGGTGTATGGATGATACGCGAAGGGCGGGTTTGAAGCAAGGGGATCGCGCGGTGTAACCAGCTTCGCGCCAGTTGCATCGTATTGGTAGCAATAACAAACGTTGCCACGAGAAAGGAAGCCAACTATGGCCTTGATGCAGGAAAAAGATCGCAAAGCGGTAACGGAAGCCTTCGCTGGATTGCAGCGCCCGGTCGAGATCGTGTTATTTACCTCGGCAGAGAGCGGTGAATACAGTGAAGTTACCCATGAACTGCTCCAGGAGGTGGTGGCGCTTAACCCGCTGTTGCGTCTGAACGTGTACGATCTGGAGAGCGATGGCGCATACGCCGCAGAACTGGGAGTTGACAAAGCGCCCGGAATCGTCTTCTTGATCGGTGAAGAGCGACAAAATCACGGGTTGCGCTTTGCCGGTTTGCCCAGCGGCTACGAATTTGCTTCGTTGATCGAGGCGATCCGGCTGGCTGGCGGCGCCGCGCAACCCGATTTGCAACCGGCAACGCTGGCGTTGCTCGAGACGATCAAGGCGCCGATGCACTTGCAGGTGTTTGTGACTCCAACCTGCCCCTATTGCCCGCGAGCCGTCGTTATGGCGTACCGGCTGGCTCTTGCCAACCCGTATATCACCGCTGAGGGGATTGAAGTGACCGAATTTCCCGAACTCGGTGATCGCTATGCAGTAATGGGTGTGCCAAAGACAGTGATTGACGATCTGGTGCATATCGAAGGGGCAGTGCCGGAAGGGATGATGGTCAACAAGCTGCGTGAGGCAATTGTCGCTGCGGCGTGATAGTCAATGGCTTGAGCAACTCTTGCCGGTTGTCTGATAGCGGCAGCGCGCCACGCAGATCCAGCCCGCCATCGCAGGTATGTTATACTAAACAGTACCAGCATGGCTGCGATGGAGGAACACTGTGCCGGGACCAATTATCGACCTTTCGCTGTACGATGACGAGCAAGCGTTGCTTGACGGGTTGCGTCGCGGTGACCCTGACGCCTGCACCTGCTTCGTGAAACGCTTTGCGCCTTTAGTCTATGCGCGGGCGCTGCGTTTGCTCGGCGATGCAGACGACGCCGAAAATGTATTGCAGACCACATTTATCAAAGCGTGCGCCGCGCTGTCTGAATATACCGGAGCCGGTAGCCTGAAGAGCTGGCTCTACCGGATTGCTTCAAATGAAGGATTGATGCTCTTGCGGCAAAAGCGACCACAGGTTGGCCTGGATGCCGCCGGTGAGCTGACGCCGGACGAAACAGATCTTCATTTCAACATTCCATGGGCGCTTGATCCGGCGCGGAGCGTTCTCGAAGGGGAATTGCGGCGCGAAATTGCCCGCGCAATTGCCGAATTGCCCGATGGATTGCGGGAAGTGGTGGTCTTGCGCGATATTGAACAATTGAGCACCGAAGAGACAGCCGAGCGGCTGGGTATCAGCGCTGGCGCGGTCAAGGTGCGCCTCCACCGCGCTCGTTTGCGGTTACGCGAAGCGTTGGCACGGTATCTCGAAACTGTCAGCGAGACCACATCCCAAAGGGATAACAGCGCCTGACCCTGGCGCGGCTGAGGAATCTCATGGAATCGCATGCGCATCATCACTGTCTTGACCTCATTGATCGCCTGAACGAGTATCTTGATGGCGAGCTGAATGCAGATTCTTGCGCCGAGCTAGAAGCGCACTTGCGCGCCTGTCCGGAATGTCAGGAATTGCTGCTGTCGTTGCAACAGACGGTGGATCTGCTCCACCATCTCGACGATGAGCCGCTGCCACTGCCGCCGGCGCTAGAGGATCGTCTCGCGCGCCAGTTGCAACAACGACTGGCGACCAAATCGCACTAACGGCCATAATGAGCGGTCAGTAACTGGCGAAACGCATACGCAACCGGCGACAACGGTCGCGCTGCGCGCCAGAGCAAGCGTAGCGTGCGCCGCAACAGGCGGCCCTTAATAGCAATCGGATGCAGCGCCCCTACCTCTTGTTCGGCAGAGATGGTATACAAGGGCAAAATGGTCAGACCGGTTCCGATCATCACCATCCGTTTGATCGACTCAAGATTATCAAGCTCGGCAATGACGCGCGGAGTCAACGATTGTTCGCGCAATGCCTGATCGAGCCACGAGCGGGTCTGACTATTCGATTGACGCATAACCATTGGCTGGCCGGCCAGCTCGCTTAATGCAACCTCATCCCTGCCCCACCATGGATGACGGCGACCAACGATGACATACTGGTCGAACTCACGCAACGGTTGTTGCTGAATATCAGAGGCAGTGCTTTCTAGCTCTCCTTCAATTGCACCTAGATCAAGAGCGCCGCTGCGCAACTCGTTGACAATCGCCGGCGTAGTGCCGGTCTGCACGCTGACGGCGAGATTCGGGTACCGCTGGCCAAACATCTGTACCCATTCGGGCAAAAGATAAGCGCTAACGCCGGGTGTAACCCCGATCAGCAACTGACCGGCCCGCAGACCGGCCACATCGGTCACGGCCAGCTCCGCTTCCGCGACGAGGCGAAAGATACCCTCGCAGTATGCCAGCAAGCGCTGCCCGGCAGGAGTCAGTTCGACGCCGCGTCGGCCCCGCACAAACAGCTCGGTACCCAACGACTCTTCTAACGCGCGAATATGCTGGCTTACGCCTGATTGAGTCATGTGCAACTGCTCAGCAGCTTTGCTAAGGCTGCCTGCCGCAACCACCCGAGTGAAGATATCGAGCTTGTACAGATCGAGCATCGTTGCTCTCCTGACGCCCAGGCGCATATCTCGCGACGCGGAAGCGCCATTCCACGGCGTCATCAACACGCAAAAACCACCAGCTTACCCCGCGAACAGGCCATCTATTCCATATTGTAATAACCGACCCTTATCAGAGGTATAAGTCTTCACTAAGAGATAGTATAAGCAAGTTCCGGCTTCTGCCAAGAGGGATTTTTTGTTATCATTCGTACAAACAATACCAACACTCTAGTCAAGCGGCTGGCGCCAACGCTGCACACGGGAAGTAGACCCTGACAGGCAATGAAAGCAGAAGAAGGGAATGTAAGCAATGTTGCTGAAGTACTTTTACGATGAGATGCTGGCGCAGGCATCCTATCTGATCGGTTGCGCCAAGACTGGCGAAGCGATGGTGATCGATCCGATGCGCGACGTTGAGCCGTATCTGCGCGTCGCCGCTAAAGAGAAGCTGCGAATTACCCACGTCACTGAGACGCACATCCACGCCGACTTTGTGAGTGGCGTGCGCGAGCTGGCCGCTCGCACTGGCGCGCAGATGTATCTGAGCGACATGGGTGATGAGAACTGGAAGTATGCGTATCCCGAGGTAGGCAAAGCGATCCTGGTCAAGGATGGCGACACCTGGATGGTGGGCAACATCAAGGTGCAGGTGATTGCAACCCCCGGTCACACCCCTGAACACATTGCTTTCATGATCACCGACACCGCTGGCGCCGACCAACCGATGGGCATTTTCACTGGCGACTTCCTTTTCGTTGGCGATGTTGGCCGGCCCGATTTGCTGGAGGAGGCGGCGGGCATTGCCGGAACTAAAGAGCCGGGCGCGCGCCGGCAGTTCCAGTCGGTGCAACGGATTAAGGCTCTGCCTGACTACCTGCAAGTCTGGCCAGCGCACGGCTCGGGTAGCGCTTGTGGCAAAGCATTGGGAGCGATTCCGTCGAGCACACTCGGATATGAGAAGCGCTTCAACCCTGCCTTTCAGTTCGATGATGAAGATGCGTTTGTGCGCTGGTTACTGCATGGGCAGCCAGAGCCGCCGCGCTATTTCGCCCGCATGAAGCATGTGAATAAGGTTGGGCCGGCGCTGCTGCATGATTTGCCCACTCCGGTAGAGATCGAGCGGCCTGTGCTTGATCAGGCGATGGCTGAAGGAGCATTGGTGTTCGACCTGCGTAGCGCCGCTGAGTTCGTCGCCGGACACGTGCCAGGAAGTATCAGCGTTCCCATCCGGGCGATGTACAGCACTTACGTTGGCTGGTTTGTCGATTACACAAAGCCAACCTATCTCGTCGTGCCGGATGATGCCGATCTGAATGAAATCCTCAAAGATTTGCGCGCGATCGGAGTCGATGATATTCCGGGTTACCTGCCGGCTTCGGCCCTGGGTAACAATCTGGCTCAGTTGCCGACGGCAACGGTGAAGGATCTAAGCGCTGCGCTGGTCAATCACTCGGCTGTCATTCTCGATATGCGCAACTTGACCGAGTATGAAGAGATCCATCTGCCGGGAGCGCTGCACATTCCGGTTGGCTACCTGCCACGCCGGCTCGATCAAATTCCGCGCGATACACCGATCATTGCCCACTGCGCCACCGGCTATCGCTCGCAGGTCGGCACGAGCGTGCTACGCCGCCTAGGTTTCACCAATGTCGCCACTCTGGTTGATCCACAGGGTACGTGGCGCGAACTGGTGTCGGCTGTCGCCGTTTAATTTCCGGTTTACTGCCCACACGGCAGGAGTGGCCATCACTGCCGTGTGGGCAATACGATAACCTGTGAGCAATGGTCTTGCCCGAACGGCCATCGGGCAACAGGTAGGAAGAGCCATGACATACACGCAAACCAATGATGGTATGCCCGCCGAGGTCCATTCACTCGATGCCGGTCACATTGCCAAGCTGCTGAACCAGATGATGGAGCGGATGGATCGACTTGAGCAGCACCTGATGAAGGTGAATACGCTGGCCGATGAAGCGCCAGCGCTCTTGGCCATGGCGACCGATACGGTCGATGGATTGTACCGCGATGCGGCCAACGCTGGCGTCGATATTGATGAGCGATTGAAAGTTGGCTTGCATGCGCTCGAGCGGCTGACCGATCCGGCAACGCTGCGCGCGCTGGCCGGGTTGAGTGAACAACTGGTCACGCTAGAGCAACTGGCCCGACAGGCACCCGGTTTTGCGGCCATGACAGTCGATATGATCGATGAGCTGTATGCAGCGATCAGTAAGCAAGGCGTCGATCTCGAAGGGACAGTTCGTCAGGGCCTGCTCGCGCTCCGCAATCTCTTGACGTTGATGCAGTCGGAAGAAGTGAAGGCGCTGATGAGTTCGGGTGTGCTCGACCCGAAGACGTTGCAGGTGATGGGAGCGGCAGCGCATGCGCTGGTCAGCGCCCAGCGCGAGCCGCGCCGGGCCGGGCCGATGTCACTGCTGGGCGCGCTCTTCAATCGCGATGTGCAGCGCTCGCTTGGATTTGCGCTCAATTTTGCCGAACGGTTCGGGCAGAAGTTGCCGGGATAATGCCAGGATTGGCAGTTGCTTGTTGCGGGCAATAGATCAGATTGCGGCTGATATGCCGCTACTAGAGAGGAAAAAGATCTATGGCTAAGAGCCACTATCAGGTTGTCATCGCCGGTGGCGGCACCGCAGGTTTGACCGTCGCCGCCCAGCTCATGGAACAGCCGAATCCGCCAGAGATTGCCCTGATTGAGCCTTCGACCGTCCACTATTATCAGCCTCTGTGGACGCTGGTTGGGGCGGGTGTCTTTCCACGCGAGCAGTCGGCTCGCCCGGAAGCCGATTACATCCCGCCGGGGGTAACCTGGCTGAAGGAGAAGGTGAAGGCGTTCGATCCCGACAACAACAGTCTGACCCTGAGCAATGGCGAGACGATTACCTACGACTTTCTGGTTGTAGCGCTCGGTATCCAGATCGACTGGGGCAAAATTAAAGGCTTGCCGGAAACGCTCGGTAGAAACGGCGTTTGCTCGAACTATTCTTACGATACGGTTGAATACACCTGGCAGAATATTCGCACTTTCCGCGGCGGCAATGCCGTCTTCACCCACCCCAGCACTCCAATCAAGTGTGGTGGCGCGCCGCAGAAGATCGTCTACCTGGCCGATGACTATTTCCGCCGGTCGGGTGTGCGCCAGCAGAGCCAGCTCAATTTCTATCACGCCGGCGCGGCGATCTTCGCGGTAAAGAAGTATGCCGATGCGCTCAACCGGGTCGTGGCGCGCAAGGGAATCAATGTTCACTTCCAGCATGACCTGATCGAAGTGCGTGGTGAAGCGCGTGAAGCGGTTTTCCTGAATCTTGCTACTCGCGAGACAGTGACAGTTAACTTCGATATGCTGCACGTTTCACCGCCGCAGAGCGCGCCGGATGTGATCAAGAGCAGCACGCTGGCCAATACTGGCGGCTGGGTGGATGTCGATCAGTACACGCTGCAACACAAGCGTTATCCGAACGTCTTTAGCCTCGGCGATTGCTCTAGCCTGCCGACTTCGAAGACGGGCGCAGCCATTCGCAAGCAGGCGCCGGTGGTGGTGGCCAACCTGATGGCGGCTATCGCTAAAGAGACGCTGCCGGCTACCTACGACGGCTACACGTCATGCCCGCTGGTGACCGGCTACGGCAGCCTGATCCTGGCCGAGTTTGACTACACCAATCAGCCCAAAGAGAGCTTCCCGTTTGATCAATCGCAGGAACGCTACAGCATGTACGCGCTGAAGGCGTATGGCCTGCCGGCCATGTACTGGAACGGAATGTTACGCGGGCGCATGTAATCGATTTCTTCCCGGGTCTCCTCCCTCCCCACGCCGCAGCTCCATGTTTGGGGCTGCGGCGATTGATATTGATGGGATTGCGGTCGAAGCCAACGCGCTATGCCGCCGGGCATTAATAACGCTGATCACTGACCGAGATACGCAAGAGCAGGCCAACGATCAGGAAATTGATCACGATTGAGGAACCTCCGTAAGAGACGAAGGGGAGGGTGATACCGGTGAGCGGAATCAGGCGAAGATTGCCACCCAGAATGATCAGTGATTGCACAGCAATGATCGATGTGAGGCCAACGCCTAGCAACTGCTCGAAACCGCGAAACCGGCCAGGGATCGCCAGAGACACGTGAAAACCGCGGAAGATCAGCAGCAGATAAGCGATCAACACCGCCAGCGTTCCGGCTAACCCCATCTCTTCGCCGATTGCCACGAAGATAAAATCGGTATGAACTGCCGGCACATATTCCGGCACCCCCCGACCTAAACCGGCCCCAAAGATACCACCTGAAGCCAGCGCGTAGATAGCCTGCACGATCTGGTAGCCTGATCCCTGAGCTGTTGCCCAGGGATCAAGCCAAACCGAAACCCGCAGCACCACGATAGGCAAAAAGCGGTAGAGCAGGTATGCGCCAGCGGCAAAGGCAGCAATGCCGACAAACACATACAGGCCGCGCCCGGTGGCGACGTAGAGCATTGACAGGAAGACGCCAAACAGTAAGAGCGCCGCGCCCAGATCGCGCTGGAAGACGATAGTGAGCATGGCGATACCCCACATTCCGACCAGGGGCACAAGATACGGCAGCGGCGGCAATTTGAGTGGGCCGAGCCGGTAATTCGATTGCACGACCTCGCGGTATTCATTTAAGTACGAGGCCATGAAGATGACCAGGATAATTTTGAGCAGTTCTGATGGTTGAAAATAGAACAGACCGAAGTTAAACCAGACTCGCACTCCGCTGGCGTTGGGATCGACGCCAAACACAAAGGTAGCCAGGATCAGCAGCAGACCGAGCGATAACCAGAGGTAGCGGTAATGATCGAGGACATCGATGAATGAGAGACGAAACAAGCGAATACAAATGCGGTCGAGCGGGGTAAAGAGGATGGCGGCCATCAGCGTTGTGCCCAGCGTCACCCATAATGTCTGTTTGGCGGCGATACCTTCGTAGCATGGAAACCGCTCGCCAGCAGCATTGCTGCAAAAGGCAATCTGGTTGAGACCCGGCTCGAGCCTTGCCGTCATCATCAGGCTCAGGCCGGCCAGTAGCGCAACCAGGGGCAGAATCAACTGATCGGCAGTGGGGCTACGCCACGAGAGACCGAGCGAGATGGCAACGAAGAGCAGGAGCGGCAAACTTGAGGGCCAGAGAATGCCGGCCAGCCCACTGAACGTAGTTTGCAACTCGCTCTGACCGGTCGCAACCACTACCAGCAGATAACCGGCAGCGAAAAAGAGCAATACCGTTACCAGTAACTGTAATTCAACTGCGCGCAGGCGGCGAAGCTGCGTAAAGGCTGCCCGGATCGTTGCCATAGTTGAGATCCCTGCCAGATGCGAAGGTACAACCATAATGGTTTATTGTGCATCTTCACATCGATGCGATGAAGCTTAAATCGGCCAGTTTGACTCGCGTTCGCAGTGAAATCCGGCCCGTTCGAGCGACTCGATAACTGCCTGCGCATGCTCTCCATCGCGCACTTCGAGGATCAGCTCCACTCCGGCGCGATCGATTGGCACCCGCCACATACCACGACGGTGGAAGAGATCCATCACACTGGCACCGGTGGCGGCGACGTGGTTGACCAGTGCTGCCAATCCGCCTGGCCGATCATCGACACTCGTGCGCAGGAGCAGGTAACGACCCTGACGCACCAGGGCAAACTCAATCACTCGCATCAACAGATTGGCGTCAATATTGCCGCCACACAGCACTGTTGCCGTCACCTGATGCGGATGTACCGACACCTTACCGCTGAGCAAGGCTGCTACGCCGGCAGCGCCAGCGCCTTCGACCACCAGCCGGCTATGTTGCAGCACGTGAGCAATCGCCATCACGATCTCTTCGTCTTCGACCGTGACCACCTCATCAACCAGAGACTGGATCATCGGCAAGGTCAGATCGCCAGGGCGCTTGACAGCAATACCATCGGCAATTGTATTTGCCGCAGGCACAGTCAATGGATGGCCAGCGGCCAGCGAGGCTGGCACCGGCGCGCAGCCAGCAGCCTGAACACCAACGATACGGGCATGGGGTAGCAAGGTCTTGACGGCCAGAGCAATTCCGCTGATCAGGCCGCCACCGCCAATCGGCACCACCAGTTGCTGGAGATCGGGCAACGCTTCAACCAGCTCAAGCCCAATTGTGCCCTGACCGGCGATAACCCGTGGATGATCGAACGCATGGACATAGGTCAGACCGCGCTCTTCCTTGAGAGCATGGGCACAGGCGACGGCATCGTCAAATGTCGCGCCGTGAAGGATGACTTCGGCGCCAAGACGACGGGTTGCCACCACCTTGGTGAGTGGGGCGCGTTCGGGCATAACGATGGTCGCCTTCACGCCGAGCAATTGAGCGGCCTGAGCGACTCCCTGGGCATGGTTGCCGGCTGATGGGGCAATCACACCGCGCGCCTGTTCTTCGGGGGTAAGATGAACTATTGTGTTGTAAGCGCCGCGAATCTTGAATGAACCGCTTTGTTGGGTATTCTCGGCTTTGTAGAAGATCGGCCCGCCCAATTCGGCGCTTAGCCGGGTAGCGGGCAATACCGGCGTTGGCAAAATGATGTTGCGCAGCGCGCGTCGCGCCGCCTGGATGTCGGCAAGTTCAATAGCAAATCGGCTCATGGAACGTCGTTGCTCCCTGATCTGAGGCCATCATTGGCCCTAATCCTCTCCCGCAATGATCTCCTGGGCATTCGCTGCGCGCGCCGCCAGCACGCGAAAGCGCATTGCCGTATCGCGATCGCGCGCCTGCTCGGCAGCGCGCATCAGCACGCCAAGCGCCAGTTGTAACCGACGCAGCTCTTCCCGATCGCCGACCAGTTGCAGTCGGGCAATCTCTTGCTCGCAATAGTGGGCAATCTGATCGATCGTGAGCATCACCATTCTCCTGCGATCTTAGCGTCTTGCCTTGCTGCCATTGTACCATTGTTACTCTACAATGAAACAAATCGATGACAGAGAAAGGAGCTACCTCAATGCCGATGAGCATTGCCGAATTGACTGCCGCGATTAATCAGTTTGTCACTGATAAAGGCTGGTATGCGCCCGACAGCATCTTCCCGCAAACACCGCGCAACATCGCGATTTCGGTGGCCGTAGAGGCAGCCGAGATTCTGGAACATTTCCAGTTTCACGACGAGCCACGCAACCGTGAGGCGCTGGCTGGTGAGCTGGCCGATGTGGCCAATTATCTGTTTCAACTGGCGTATCTGCTCGACATTGACCTTGAACAGGCCATTTTGACCAAGCTGGCAGAAAACTATGGCCGAACCTGGAATGAGTAACTGGTTGTTCGCACCCTCTTTCACAATCATGTAACTATCGCGTAACAACGAGTGTTATACTGCATTCTACCTGTTAAATTTGCCGACCGTGCTCGTCACGTTCAATGAGGAAACTGGAGAAACGCACTATGGATCGTGCCGCACACATCAAGCAGATTGCCGATAGCTGGAACTCCCCTCGTTTTGCCGGTATTGTGCGCCCCTACACCCCGGAAGATGTTTATCGCTTGCGTGGTTCGGTGCAGATTGAGTATACGCTGGCCCGGATGGGCGCTGAACGCTTGTGGAACCTGTTACACAGCGAGCCGTACATCAATGCGCTCGGCGCGTTGACCGGTAATCAGGCGATGCAGCAGGTCAAGGCCGGGTTGAAGGCGATCTACCTGAGCGGGTGGCAGGTTGCCGCAGACGCCAATCTTGCCGGGCAGATGTATCCCGATCAGAGTCTTTATCCGGCTAACTCCGGCCCGCAGCTCGCGCGCGCCATCAACAACGCGCTGCGGCGGGCCGATCAGATTTATCACAGCGAGGGACGCGACGACATTTACTGGTTTGCGCCAATTGTGGCCGACGCTGAAGCCGGTTTTGGCGGTCCACTCAACGTATTTGAGATCACGAAGGCGTATATCGAAGCCGGTGTGGCGGGAATCCACTTTGAGGACCAGCTCGCTTCAGAGAAGAAGTGTGGCCACATGGGTGGAAAGGTACTGATCCCAACCCAGGCTGCCATTCGCAACCTGGTTGCCGCCCGCCTGGCCGCCGATGTGATGGGAGTGCCGACGATTATCGTGGCGCGCACTGACGCCAATGCAGCTACCTTACTGACCAGCGATATCGATGAGCGCGACCGTCCCTTCTGCACTGGCGAGCGCACCAGCGAAGGCTTCTACCGGGTGCGGGCCGGACTCGATCAGGCCATCGCGCGCGGGCTGGCTTACGCTCCTTACGCCGATATGATCTGGTGTGAGACGAGTGAGCCGAACCTCGAAGAGGCGCGCCGTTTCGCCGAAGCAATTCACGCTCAGTTCCCCGGCAAGCTGCTCGCCTACAACTGCTCGCCGTCGTTTAACTGGAAGAAGAAACTCGACGATGCCACCATCGCCGCATTCCAGCGCGAACTGGGCGCAATGGGGTATAAGTTCCAATTCGTGACGCTGGCCGGCTTCCATACGCTCAACTACAGCATGTTCGATCTGGCATACAACTACCGCGAGCGTGGAATGGCTGCTTACAGCGAGCTGCAACAGGCTGAATTTGCAGCGGAAGCATACGGTTACACGGCAACCCGCCACCAGCGTGAAGTGGGTACCGGCTACTTCGATGAGGTGGCGCAGGTGATTGCCGGCGGTGAGAGCAGCACTACAGCGCTGACCGGCAGCACCGAGGAAGAGCAGTTCCACTAAACGCAATCGCTACGCCGGAAATAATAGCGACGGGCTGACGTATCCTGCAGCGGGTTTGATACGTCAGCCCGCCGTTGCTGTATCACGTGTATAATATCGGGTGTGCAGATCCCGGCATTAATTATCATCACCGGTTATCCAGCAACCGGCAAAACAACCCTCTCGCGAGCGCTGGCGGACAGCCTGCGCCTGCCGTTGTTAAGTAAAGATACGTTCAAAGAATTGATGTTCGACGGGTTGGGATGGTCAGATCGGGAATGGTCGCGGCGAATTGGTTCAACGGCCATTTCACTGCTGTACCATACTGCGGCAACCATTCTGTCCAGTGGCCAATCGTTGATTGTAGAGAGCAATTTTCGCGTCGATCTCGATACTCCGCGCATGCAACGATTGCAGGCCATAGCTCCGTTTCGGCCAATCCAGATCCGTTGCGTTGCCCAGGGTGAAGTGCTGGTAGAGCGAATTATCAGTCGGGTTGCGCTCGGCCAGCGCCATCCCGGTCATTGTGATGACATGGCGCCTGCCGATCTCGAAGTGGTTCGCACCCGCGGTGATATTGAGCCGCTGCCAATCGGGGGGCCACTGCTGACCGTCGATACGACAGTGCCTGCGCTGATCGACTCACACGCGATCCTGGAGTGGACACGGGCGCAACTACAGAGCATAGAGTAGCAACCCTACTGTTTAAGGAGTTTGGCAATGAGTCAGGCGATCATCCATCCCACCGCTACAGTTGATCCGCGGGCGCAAATTGGCGATGATACGCGCGTCTGGCACTGGACGCAGATCCGGGAAGAGGTGACCATTGGCCGTGAGTCGATTATCGGCAAGGGATGTTACTTCGATGCCGGGGTAACAATTGGCAGTCGAGTAAAGATCCAGAGCAATGTTTCGGTCTTCCGCGGCGTAACTATCGAAGATGGGGTCTTCGTCGGGCCACACGTCTGTTTCACCAATGACAAAACACCGCGCGCGATCAACCCGGATGGCACGCTGAAAGGGGCAGACGACTGGACGGTAACGCCAACACTGGTGCGCTACGGAGCCAGCATTGGCGCTAATGCAACGATTGTGTGCGGGATCACGATTGGGCGTTTTGCAATGGTAGCAGCCGGCGCAGTCGTGACGCGCAACGTGCCTGATTACGGTCTGGTAATGGGGAATCCGGCTCGCCTGATCGGCTATGTCTGCCCGTGTGGCGCGCGCCTGCCGGGTGGACCAACCCAAACGCCCGAGACGCGCACCTGCCCGGCGTGTGGTCAGACCACGCTAGTTGGTGACGCATAGCAAACCGGGAATGGCATTAGCGGATCGTGTGGGGAACCAGCGGCGCATTGAGTTGCGCGCGCGCAGTTTCCCAGTGACCGAGTGGAGCTAGCTCGATCTGATTGCTGTCCGGATCGAGCAAGAGCACAGCTCGCTCGAAGTATTGGGCAATCCGCCGGCTGCCATCGGCCAGACGAGTGAGAAACGGCGCGCTGAGCGGCTCGCTAAAAACCATTTGCGCGCCGCCCCGCTGCCAGTACTCAGCAAAAGGACCAGATGGCCAATCAACCGGCGTTCCCACGGCATCACCACCGCCATAAGCCAGCGCCGCTGCCGCTTCGGAGCCGAGCGCTGCCAGCCGAACGTAGTCAACGGTGTCGCGCCGGGTTTCATCGACGACGATGATTGCGCGACTGAAGGTTTGGCGGATACCGGTAGCGGAAACTTCGGCGGCGCCCAGCGGCAGACCAAAACGCGCTTCCGCGCCGAGCGCTCGCCAGAAGCGGTAGATAACTGCCGGAACCGGCGTGTCGTTGATCAATCCCGGCTCAGGCAATGGCAACAGCTCAGTGGCATTTGCCAGCACTGCGCGCAATCCGGCGAGATTCTCGGCAATTTCGGGCTGATCGCCAGTGACCAGTTCGGGCGTGATGGCGGCAATGCCCAACCCACCGGCCCAATCGTGCATTCCACCGGTGATAGTGTAACGATCCCAGAAACGGGCATACGTATAACCAGCGGCAGCGGCGTACACTTGCGCCATAGCGATCGAAGGGGCGTGTTCGCAACTGGCCGGGAAGACTACCCCGGCATTGGAATGGAGAAAGATTGCGCCAGCAGCGTCGAGCAGAAATGAGCGGAGCAAGCGGCTTTCAACCTGGGAGTCGGGATAGGGGCCGCCGGTGTCAGAGACAATACCGCGCGCGCCCTGGACCCGTTGCCGCCAGTCATTGTCTGGACATGCATCGTGGCTGGTATCCATATTCCGGTTGAGATCAACGCCGGCAGCGTCGAATCGCCAGCCCCGGGCCAGGCCGTCGGGGTTGAGCAGGGGAATGATGACGAGGCGCACATCGGTCGGTACCTCAGCGGGGTTGGAGCGGAAATGGTCTATCAGGGCCAGCGCCAGGCGATAGGTATTGGCTTCGGGAGCGCCATGGGTCGCGCCGACCACAACCAGTTTGCGCGGGCCATCGCCAAAAATGACCGCCTCGATCGGGCGACCTTCTGCCGAGCGACCGATCTCGACCTCGCGAACAGGTATCGGCTGCGTTGGCGATAACCTCAGTGGCCAGCCCGCCACAATCAGAAATGCCAGCAGGAACAGATATTTCATACCAACCATTGTATACGGAACGATCGACTACGCTTGCGGGTTCTTGCCTCTCAACAAGCGCTACAACCGTGCCTCTTCTTTCAGACGCAGATACGTATTCACCACCGACACCGTTAACGCTGTTGCCGGAACATCGAGGGTCAACGCGCCGCTACGCTGGATCTGATCGAGCAAGGCGCGCCGTTCATCGGCCAACTGTTCGGCAACCAGACGACGAAACAACTCGTGACTGTTACGCACCGGACGACCGGCTATGTTGGCGATATTTGGATCGCTAATCGTTACACATAGCGGCAGATGACGACGGGCTAAACGGCGCAGATGGGTGACAAGGGGCTGAACAGCAGCCGGATTGGCCAGATCGGTAAAGATGATGATCAACGTGCGCCGTTGCTGGCGCTGATCGAGATAGGCCAGCGCAGTGGCAATATCAGCTTCGACCGGTTGCGCCTGCACATTGTACAGCGTCTCAAGTAAGCGTTGAAACTGGCCTTTACCTTTGCGTGGAACAACGAAGTTCTCGACCTTGCCGGCAAACGTGAGCATGCCAACCTGATCGCCTTTGCCGAGCGCCACATAGCTCAGCATCAGAGCCGTGTTGACAACGTAATCGAGCCGGGTCAGACCGGCATCATCAGGTTGAAGCGGGTCAGCCACCGGCATTGCCATTAAACGACCAGCATCGATCACGCAGAGGATATGTTGACTACGTTCAGCCTCAATCTCAGCCACGATTGGCTTGCCACGACGGGCTGTCGCTTTCCAGTTGATCCGTCGGTATTCATCATCGGTGGTGTACTCGCGCAGGCGCTCAAATTCACCACCCTGACCCAACTGCCGGATCGAACGCAAGCCGATGGCGCGCAACTGGCCACGTCGTATCAGCAGATCGTATTTCCGCGCCTCAAGCAGGTTGGGATAGACCTGCACTGTCGCTGCCGCCGGAAAGCGAACCTGGCGTTGATGACAACCGAGCACACCAACGTAGCGCATCACCACATCACCAAACTGGTAGTCACCGCGCCGTCGTGGACGCGCGTGATAGTGGAAAGAACCAAGACTGAGGGGCGCAATTTCACCAGACAACACCTCAGTATCAACCGGCATCTCGACCGGATACTCATCGCGTAATGTAAATCGAAGTGGACGCGGCGAGGCGTTGGTGATCAGGAGCGTGATCAGATTTGACGCGCCAAGGGAGAGTCGCCGATCATGCACACGCTCGACCTCGATCTGATGAGGGCGTGGCGAGAGCAAAATATCGCTGACCAGCACCATGCCGACCAGCGCAATGTAGACCACAGCGATCCAGCTCAAGAACGGCGCAAGCGCAGCCCCGGCGATCAGCGGTGCCGCTAGCAGGAGCAAGAGTAACAGGCGAGGCGTTGGGAGCATGCAGGCACTCGATGTACAGGAGAGGGAAATCCCTGGCGAAACCAAAACGCTCTGAGATACCGGTTATTGCGCGCATCAATATCCATTATAATCGATGCATCAACCTGTAACGACAGACACTACCTCACATATGATCATTCAACGACTGCGGCAAACTCCGCTCCGGGCATGGCCCATCCTGTCACTTTCAACCACCGAAGGTTCCATCCTCTTCATGATCGCGTTTCTGGTCTCAGCGGCACTCGGCGTCGCGCGCCAAACCCTGTTCAACTATCGATTTGGCATCGGTGAAGAAGCGGCGGCACTCTACGCTGCATTCCGGTTATCGGAAACCATCAGCACCCTCATTGCCGGAGGCGCTTTGACCAATGCGCTGGTGCCGTATCTGCTCATAGCAGCCCGCCAGGGCGAGCGGGCAATCTCGCTCCTGGTCAGCAGATTTCTTTCCTTTATGCTGGTGGTGGCGATTCCGCTCACCATAGGCTTTGGGTTGAATGCAGCGCCACTCTTGCGCTGGATCATTGCGCCAGGACTTGACCCGGCAACGCAGGAACTGGCCGCGTTACTAACCCGGATTCTGGTGGCCGAAATTGTCGTGCTGGTTGTCGAAGGCATTCTCAGCGCGATCTTGATTGCGCGCGGTCAATTCCTCTTGCCGGCACTGGGGATTGCGTTGCGCAATTCGGTGATCATCACGGTCTTGCTGACACCCGCGCCAACGATTATTGATGCCGCGATCGGATCGCTCGGCGACTCAATCATTCAGCTTCTCATCCTGATACCCGGTCTCGTCCATCACCGTCTACAACTCCGACCGGCATGGAACCTGCGCGATCCCCTGATGCGCGGCACTCTGCGACTGGCCATACCGGGATCGATTTCGGCAACGATCAACTACAGCAACGCAATCGTTGATACGGCCATTGCCAGTTTGGGAGCGCAGGCGGCAGGGTTAGGCGCGCTCCACAATGCGTTGCTATTGGGATATTTACCGCAACGGTTGTGCGGAATCGCCATTGGTCAGGCAGCCTTCCCCTATCTGGCTGCCGCAGCGGTTGCCCGTGACCGGGATTTGTTTCGTCGCCGCTGGCTCGCGGCCACCGGCATCGGCGCAGCGCTGGCCGCTCTCAGCGGATTGGCATTGGCGATAGGTGGGCGCCGGCTGATTCAGTTGATCTTTGAACGCGGGGCTTTCGATAGTGTAGCCGGTGATCTGACATTTGCCATTCTGTTTATCTTTGTCATCGGCTTGCCGATCTACGTCACGGTGGAAATAACCGGACGGGCATTAATTGCGCTCGGCGATGCGCACACTCCTTTGCTGGCAAACATCGCGCAACTAATCACGCGGATCGGTGTTGCAATGTCCTTGTGGCAGATAGCCGGCGTGTTTGCCGTGCCAATCGCGATTGTGCTCAGCAGCTTCGTCGAGGCCGGCATTCTCAGCGGCGTCATCCTTGCGCGCTTGCGGCAGACACAGACGTGGCGCGCAGCGCACCACATGATCATCGATTGATAAATGCATACAATTATATATTGAATGTTTTCGTTATGTCTGGTAAAAGTCTGGTATGATTGATCGAAGGGGATGCAATTACTACGGGGAGCAGCAATCATGGCAGAACCACAGACACCCCGGCCAGGCAGTCTCCACCTGGATGCAGCAGCCGCACTTTCCCACCTCCCGATCACGCTGAGAGTAATCGATGCCAATTATCGCCTGATCTACACCAACCAAACCTGGAACAACGGGCAGATAATCTGGTCATTACCTCCTGCGCAAGCCGATGAGTCGATTCTCCTCAAAATTGACGACGCAACGCGACGCGCGATCTGGCAGCACTGCTGCGATCGAGCGCTTGACGGCGAGTCATGCATAACGACGATAGCAGAGAGCAGCTTTCATTTCCTACCCATCTCCGATGTTCAAGGCCAGCCCTACGTACTGGTGATTGAAACTGCCTCCCCTCCCCCGCAGGCACAGCGTGACATTGACGACCAACACCGGGTTGCAATCGAGGCTATTCCTGAGCCTTTCAGCCTGTGCGAGGTGATTCGCAACCAGCGCGGTCAGATCGTTGATGCGCGCATTGTCGCCGTAAACACCGCGATGTGTCGGCTGACCGACTACTCGTATCAGGATTTAAGCGGGCAACGCCTCCTTGATCTGTTTCCCAATTTTGCGGAAGACGGTGTCTTCGGCGAGCTGAGGCGAGTAGTCGAAACCGGCACACCGTTGCGACGACAGGCTACCATCACCACCCAGAGCGGTGAGTTACGGATCATTGAGCTGTGCGTTGTCCAGATTGGTGACGGCTTTACCGGAATCTGGCGGGACATCACTGCCCAGGTACAGCGCGATCAGCAATGGCGCCAGCAGGCGCAACTCTTCGATCATATCGTCGATGCAGTGATTGGCACCGATTTGAATTATGTCATCACAAGCTGGAATCGAGGAGCTGAACTGATTTACGGCTGGTCGGCAAGCGAGACGATTGGTCACCGTTTAGGCGAGTTCCTTAGGACCCATTTTTCCGAGACTACAGCAGAAGAAGCGATGGATACTCTGCTCCAGACTGGTCGTTGGGAGGGTGAAGTAGAGCAGAACCGGCGTGACAACACACTTGTGCCCATCCATTCGGTTGTTGTGTTAGTTCGTGATGAAAAGGGCGCGCCTACCGGCATTGTGGCTGTCAATCGCGATATGAGCGAGCGGCGGCACTTCGAACAGTTGCTGATGAAAGTCAACCAGCGACTCGAGGAGGCGATGATCGAGGCCCAGCGGCAGGCGAATGAAGTGTTGCTGGTCAATGAATTACACGATTTGCTCCAGGTCTGTCAGACGCGGAGCGAAGCGGCCAATGTGATTGCGTTTAGCCTGCAACGGATCTTCCCAAGACAAATCGGGTATGTGCTGGTGCGCCAGACCGGCTCTGCCAGCCTGAATCTGCTGGCTGCGTGGGGCGACTGCGCGCCAACCAGCGATCCGATCACCATCGACCAGTGCTGGGCATTGCGTCGAGGCTTACTCCACCGCGCCTGTCCCGAAGAAAATCTCCGCTGCGCGCATATACCCCCAGCCTACGAAGATTGCACATGCTGCGTGCCACTGGTAGTGCAAGGGGACATTTATGGATTGCTGCACATTGCCGGTCGCGATCTACCGCGGAGCGAATTGATTGTGATGACCGGCGACGCGATCAAATTAGCGCTCTCTAATCTTGATCTGCGCGCGATGCTACGCGAGCAGGCCATCATCGATCCATTAACTAGCCTTTACAACCGACGTTATCTGGAAACCACCCTGCCGCGCGAACTTCACCGCGCGCAACGTGAGCGATCGCCGCTTACGGTGGCGATGGTCGATATTGATTATTTCAAACAGTTCAACGATCAGTATGGGCACGATGCCGGCGATACACTTTTGCGCGAGCTGGCCACCATCTTCCGCGAGCATATGCGACAGAGCGATCTGATTTGCCGGTACGGTGGCGAAGAATTTGTGCTGATTATGCCGGGAATTAACAGTGTCACGGCGCAACAGCGGCTTCAGCAACTGAAAGAAACCGTGCAGCACCGCCCAATCACCTTTGCCGGCCAACTGCTAAAGCCGGTGACCATCTCGATTGGCTATACCATTTGCATGCCTGATGAAGATAATGCGCGCCACGCGCTCCAGCGAGCTGACGCGGCGCTCTATGCAGCCAAACGCAGCGGACGCAACCGGGTCGTCCGCTTCTCTGAAGATATCCCGCTACCGGACGAGCAACGGCACGAATAATTTCAGCGGAGCCTGAGACACCTCAACACTCAGCTCATTACTGAAAGGACCGCACACGATCTCATTGCAGGCACGCACACGGATCGTGTAGCGTCCCACATCAAGCAGGATGCTATTATTTGTGAGCAAAACCATCCAGGTCAGGCCATCGACTCGCCGCGCTTCTGCTTCGTAGCGCGCGGCGCCGGTTACCGGACTGAATGACACCTGCACCAACGCACCGTGATTGGTCAGGCCGGTCAGGGTTGGCGGCTCGAGCTGCGCCGCTGGAGCAACACCGGCGTACTCAAACGCGCCGAGGTCACAGGGGCCAACTCGCGCTGCGCCGCGCTGATCGAACGCCGGACAATCAGCTCCGGCATCAATTGCCGGACTACCCGCCAGCAATGCGAGAGAGGGGATGAAGCCGCCGTGATAGTCAACACTCTGCGCAACGCGCGGTTGGGCCAGCATAATACCGCTCACACACGATCGACCGGTTGGGGTTTGCAGATTGCGACTACCGCGGAGGGCACCAAAGCACTGCACCGAGTCATGCGAACTACCGATCTGGTTATCGGCGATGATGGTATTGCGCAGTTCAACATCGGCGCTATTGCTTGACGTATTATAAATACCGCCACCGAGCCGGTCAGCGTGATTGTGGGCAACGGTAACATTGACGACAGTGGCCTGACCACCGTTGAAATAGAGACCACCGCCATTGCCTTTGTCAGTGTTTGCGGCATCGGCGCGATTACCAACCACGGCGAGGTTGGTCAATACGGCGCGATTCCAGTTGGTATGGAATGTTGTCTGCGCCACTACCACAGCGCCACCAATATCTTCAGAACGATTATTGAAGAATGTTGAGTCGCGCAAGGTGAGAGGGCCGTTATGGTGCATCAAGGCGCCACCGCTGGCGCGACCATTGCTATTGAGATAGACGATATTATCGGCAAAAAAGCTGCGTTCGATGGTAGAGCTATCGGGATGGTAAAGGTATGAATAGACAGCGCCGCCAAAATTACGCGCTTTGTTGCCGATAAAGATACTATCACGGATCACAATTTGACCGCCGACTCCCGATTGACCGGCGCCATCGTTGTAGATTGCGCCACCGAAACCAAAATTGGCGACCACACCACCGCGCGAGCTATCGTTATTGCGGAACGTGGAACGCAAGACGGTGATCGGGCAACGCAAATTATAGATCGCGCCGCCATTGATGCCGCGATTGTGCTCGAACAGGCTATCTTCGATGTGAAGACGACCAAAATGCATTGAAATTGCGCCACCGCCCTCTTCATCTGTACCCGCCGTGCTATCGTTGTTGCGAAAGATGCTATTGTAGATAAACACCCGCGAATTGAGGCCGGCGGAACGAATTGCGCCACCCTCGACGCTACGGCCATCAATCAGCGTCAGATTGCGGATAGTAAGAGTCGTATCGTAGAGCCAGATCAGGCGCGTTCGCCCGCCGCCGCTGAGCGTGACACGTCCACCCTGTTGGGGGCCACCGCCATCGATCTCGGTATCTTGGCGAACTTCTAGTTGATCGGTAAGGGTAATCGTAACCGGTTGAGGACCGCAATTGAAGGTAACGCGCCCACCGCCAGCAACCGCTGCGCGAAGCGCCGCTTCGGTGCAACTACCCGGTGTGCCGTTGCCGACCACGCCAGCGGCATGAACCGGCGCTGCCGACCAGATGAGGACGATACTACCAACGAGGAGCCAGCGCAGCAGAGATGACAGATTGTTCATTTTTAAGCCCCATGAGATGAGACATTGATGACAGCTTTTTCATCTCACAGGATAAAAGTGCAGATCTTTGCTGGCTACATGACTTTTTGGCTATATTTGTAGATAGTACCTGCGGTAAAGAATGGCAAGCGAGATTAATGAATTGTCAGATAAATGAACAGAGCGGCACAGATGTGCCGCTCTGTTGACAGGCGCCAGCAATGACGCTACGAATTACGACTCGTTCTGAGTATCAGCTTCAGCGCGGTCAAGGGCGCTGCCGATACTGAAATACTTCGCTTCAGGGTGATGCACCACGATGGCGGCAGTGCTCTGTTCGGGCACCAACTGGTAGGCCGCAGTCAACGTCACTCCGATCTCCTCACCGGGTAAAATCTGCCACAGTCTGGCATGTTCGGACAGATCG
Organism: uncultured Chloroflexus sp.; assembly: GCF_937129525.1. Lineage (GTDB taxonomy): Bacteria > Chloroflexota > Chloroflexia > Chloroflexales > Chloroflexaceae > Chloroflexus. The sequence continues at coordinate 53,137 of NZ_CAKZNK010000095.1, forward strand.
GGGCAGGCCGGATAACCCCACGAATAGCGCTTACCGCGCCGTTCGTCAAGGCCCAGCCCTTGCCGGATAATGCGGTTCGTATATTCGGCCAGCGCCTCGGCCAGACTAACGCCGAGACCATGGATGTAGTAGCTGCGGCTGTAGTCGCCGCGCTGTTGCAATGCATCAACCAGTTCATCGACTGCGCTGCCCATCGTGACGATTTGGAAGGCAGCTACATCGTATTCACCACTCTCAACACTGCGGAAATAGTCGCTAATGCAGAGCCGCTCACGCGCAGGTTGACGCGGGAAGGTAAAACGAGTCAACTCGCGCGAGCGATTGGTCGGATCGTATACGATCAGATCGAGACCATCACTCTGCACCGGGAAGTAGCCATAGATCACCTTTGGCTGCAACCAGCCATCACGCTCAGCTTCAGCGATCAATTCGCGCACTTTTTGATCAAACTCGGCCTGCAATCGCTCCCATTCGGCGCCCTTGGCATTTTTTGCCCCCCATTGCAACCGGTAGAGACTGTTACGGTCAAGGCATGCAACCACATCTTGCAACCGAATCCGACTGGTAGCGCGCCAGCCCCAGAAGGGAGGCACCGGCACCGGCACATCAGTGCGCACTGCCGAACGCGCGCCAGCCGCACTGGCTCGTGATGCCTCACCAAGCTCGGTCAACGCAACCCGTCCGGTCACACGCCGGTGGAGCACATTGGCCGCTTCACGGATCGTCTGTTCGATAAACTGGTCACGCACCGTTGGATCGCTCAGCTTATCCATCGTCTCCAACCCCTCAAAAGCGTCTTTGCAGTAGAAGACGCCGGCAGGGTACGGATCTTCCTCATCGACGAAGGTAATGCGCTGACCGTATTGCCGGTTAATCGCCGCGCCGCCGACCAGCACCGGTATTTTGAGGCCACGCCGGTGAAGCTCTTGCACGCAGAGCGGCATTTGCTTACTGGTGCTGACCAGCAGAGCTGAGAGACCGATGGCGTCAGCCTGCACTTCTAACGCCTTCTCAATGATGGTATTGATCGGTACCTGTTTGCCGAGGTCGTAAACCATGTAGCCATTGTTGGAGAGAATGGTATTGACCAGATTCTTGCCGATGTCGTGAACATCGCCGTAGACCGTCGCCAGCACCACTTTGGCCTTGCTCGCGCCTTCAATGCGATCGAGGTAGGTCTCCAACCGGGCTACCGCCTTCTTCATCGCTTCTGCGCTTTGCAGCACGAACGGCAGAATCAATTGACCAGCGCCAAACAGATCGCCTACCTCTTTCATCGCCGGCAGCAGCACATTGTTAAGCACATCAACCGCAGCTCGCCCTTGAGGCGAAGCGCCTTGCTCGTCGCGCAAAGCTGCTGCCGGATCGCTCAGGCGCAAACCAACTGCTTGCAAACGCAGATCGACGGCCTCATCAATGTCTTGCTCAATCCCCTCTTTCTTGCGGTGCAGAATCTTCCAGTGCAACCGCTGATCGACCGTCATACCGGCAGTGGGATCCTCGCGTTCACCCTCACTGCTGGCAGCGTGTTGCTCGAAGTATGCAATGAAACGAGCTAACGCATCGTCACGACGGGCAAAGATCAAATCTTCGCACACTTCGCGTTGCGCGGGGTCAATCTCGGCGTAAGGCGTGACATGAGCCGGATTGATAATAGCAGTATCCAGACCGGCGGCCACAGCGTGGTAGAGGAAGACGGAGTTGAGGGCGGCGCGAGCGTGTGGGGCAACGCCAAAGCTAAGATTGCTAACACCGAGGGTCGTGAAACAGCCGGGAATCCGCTGTTTAACCAGACGAATGCCCTCTAAAGTCTCGATAGCCGAATGGCGCAACTCTTCCTGGCCGGTGGTGATTGGGAAGGTCAGCACATCAAAGACCAGGGCTTCGGCAGGGATGCCATACTCATCGCGGGCAATCTGGGCAATCCGTTCAGCGATGGCAACTTTGCGTTCGGCGGTATGGGCCATCCCCTCTTCGTCAATCGTCATGGCAATGACCGCCGCGCCATAGCGCGCTGCCAGCGGCAACACTTTATCGATCTTCGCGCCACGCCCACCCTCAAGCGAGACCGAATTGATCAAAGCGCGACCGGGGTAGATCGATAGTGCGGCTTCGAGCACCTCGACTTCAGTGGTATCGATCACCAGCGGCAACTCGATATTGAGCGTCAGTTTCTTGATCAGGCGCGTCATCTGCTCTTTTTCATCGCTGCGTTCGGTCATGGCCACGCAGACATCGAGCATATGAGCGCCACTCTCCACCTGCTCGCGGGCCACCTCGAGCGCGCCATCGTAATCATCGCGCAACAGAAGCCGTTTGACCTTGCGCGAACCCAGCGTATTCAATCGCTCGCCGATCATCGTAAGGGTGGCATCTTGCCGGAGCGCGGCTGCGCGAATACCCGAACTGACGCTGGGAATGTACTCAACCTGCCGTTGCTTCGGATGCGGATTATCACCTAAAAGCTGGCGCAAACGAGCAATGTGCGCCGGTCGCGTGCCGCAGCAACCGCCAACCACAGATACCCCGTAGTCATGCACAAATTCGCTCAAGATGTCAGCAAACGGCTCCGGCTCCATCGGGTAGACTGTGCGTCCTTCCACCTCAAGCGGCAAACCGGCATTGGGGATGCACGAGATCGGCTTACGCGAATGAGCGGTCAAATATTGAATCGCGGCGCGCATATGCTCAGGGCCGGTACTGCAATTCAAGCCAATCACATCAACCGGCATCGCTTCGAGCGTGGCGATCAGAGCCGGAACATCAGTGCCGAGCAACATCCGACCCGAGAGATCGAGAAAGACCTGGGCCTGCACAGCAACGTCGGGCCGGTTGAGATCGGCCTTTGCCCGTCGGATACCATCGAGAGCCGCTTTGACTTCGAGGATATCGACACTCGTCTCGACCAGCAGCAGATCGACCCCACCCTCAATCAACCCGATCGCCTGCTCGCGGAAAATATCCGATAACTCGGCGAAGGTAATGTCACTCAAAGCTGGATCGTCCGATGAAGGAAGCTTTCCGGTCGGCCCCATCGAACCGGCGACATAACGCGGACGTCCATCGCGAGCAGCAAAGCGATCGGCTACCCGGCGGGCCAGAGCCGCTGCGGCGCGGTTGATCTCGATCACCCGGTCACCTAGCCCCCATTCCGCCAGACGGGGGCGGGTGCTCTGAAACGTACAGGTTTCGATCACATCACAACCTGCTTCGAGGAAGGAGGCGTGGATCGATTCAATGACATCAGGCCGGGTAATAACCAGATAATCGCGGCAACCAAACGTCGCTTCACCCCCGTAATCTTCGGCGGTAAGATCGAACGTATCAATCGACGTACCCATCGCGCCGTCGTAGATCAAAACCCGCTCGGCCAGCGCCTGCAAATAGGTCGGTCGTGTCACAACAGCCTCATTCATCTACCCTGGATCGAAATGCAGAATTGCAATCTCGACGCAACCGGTTGACAAAAAAGACGCCGGCGATCGAGAGACAGGAGCGCCGGCGCCGGTCTTTTCATGATAATAATATAGCAAAAAGCGGGGCAACGCGCGTGTTATGCTCGTTTGCGCGCTGGTTGGGAACGGCAATGCCACTATCACTTCGCCGCAGGTAGGGCAACACCATCTCGCCCGAGAAACGAGCAACTCACAAAACCTTAATTCAGCGTTGTTTGACTGTTTGTAGCCAGATAGATCACACGTTCGCCGATATTGGTGGCGCGGTCAGCAGTGCGCTCCAGGGCGTGAACCATATCAAGCAGATCGATAGCCGCCTCAAATCGGTCGGGATCCTGGCGAGCATCGGCGACTATCAAAGCGCGGATCGTATCTTCCAGCTCATCAACTCGCTCGTCGTAGGAAGTTAATGAGCGGGCCAGTTCAGCATCCTGGCGCAGAAACGCTTCCAGACTGATATTGACCATCTGCAAAGCGAGTTGCGCCATCTCGTGAATTTGGGGCGGCGGTGCCACAAACGCAGCGCGACGTGAAGCGCGGCGCACACGCTTGGCGATGCTATTGGCATAATCACCGATCCGCTCTAGCTCGCCGGCAATGGCCGTTACCACGCTGGTCAGGCGGAGATCAGAAGCAACAACCGGTTGCTGCGTCGCCAAAACATGGATAACACTCTCTTCCAATGCGCGCCACACTTCATCGATCTGTCGATCATCATTTATAATCTGAGCAGCGGCAACAGTATCCCAGGTTTCCAAACAGTGAATCGCGCGCAGCAATTGCTGCTCAACCATACTAAACATACGCAACAGATCCTCGCGCAAGGCGCTGATCTGGCGAATATACCGCTCACGAACCATGTGAATTCCTCCTTATTGCCCTTAGCCGCTCCTACAGCATCAGCTCAGCTCACCTGCGATCGCGACTTGCGCTATGTTGCATGTATGTCATAGAAACTAACGTTGCTTCGAAATGGTCATGCTTAAATACAAGCAATCAGGTCGTTGAAGCCAGAAAAGAGTCCGCTCTCATTATACTTGAAACCTTGACCGAATTGGCGCGAAATTGACGAGAATGGCTACGCCATCATCGCACTGTGTTGCATATCATAACCTTGACAGACATAGCAGCGCATGCTAAAATAGTGTCAGTTTTACACCAGTGAAAGGAGCCAGAATATGCCTGCAATTCATGACCTTGCTACCCGCAGCGCGCCGTTTCTCGCCTACCTCGAACAATGGCACAACAGTCTGCCAGAAGTCGAACTCGCCACTATTGTTGGCAATACACCGGAGCGAGTGGTCATCTGCTCCATCGACATGATCAATGGCTTCTGCAAAGAGGGGCCGCTCGCCGGGCCGCGTGTCGGCGCGCTCATCGAACCGGTTGTGCGTCTGTTCAATCGAGCTTATGAGCTGGGAGTACGGGCATTCATCCTCACGCAAGACACCCACGATCCGGCAACACCAGAGTTCGCTGCGTACCCACCGCACTGCGTCGCCGGTACCGCCGAAAGCGAGACCATCCGGGAGCTGACCGAATTGCCGTTTGCCGATCAGATCACGGTGATCGAGAAGAACTCGCTCAGTTCACACCTCGGCACCCGCTTTGATGCCTGGATAGCCGAACATCCGCAGATCGACACCTTCGTGCTGGTCGGCGACTGCACCGATCTCTGTGTCTATACTGCGGCGATGCATCTACGCCTCGAGGCAAATGCGCTGAACCTCAAACGGCGGGTGATTGTAGCGGCGAATGCGGTTGATACCTTTGACACACCGGTGAACGTGGCGCGCGAACTTGGGATCTATGCGCACGATGGCGATTTGCACCACGTACTGTTCCTGCACCATATGGCTCAGAATGGGGTAGAGGTGGCAAATCTGAAATAAACCTGGCCTGCCTTTACATGCTCTCTGTTACCCTCCTCATCGTTGGGGCGATCCGGTGGATCGCCCCTTGAATAATGTCAGGAAACGACACATCGCTTCAGAATACCCGCATCACAACCGTATCGTGGTATACTAAAAATCTGATCACTGATGTTGCCGCCGGGAGTACCTATGCCGGACGCCGAGGATCTTGCCACTCTGACAGTTGCCGAACTGGTTGCCCACGTGCAAGAGTTACGCAACGCGAACGCGCAGTTGCGGCGACAGTTGCATCCGGCTGGGCCACCGCTGGCAGCTCATGCACTCACTGCCGAGCTGATCCGGCAAACTTCATTACTTACCCGTCTGGGAATCGAGTTCCGCGAAGATCTGGAACCAACCGTCTTCTTACAGCAGGCCCTACAGGCTGTAACGGCCAATCTACCGGCTGATGAAGCGACCGCAGTGCTAATTGGTCCTGATCAACAGCCACTCCAGGCAATGACGGTTGCGCTCGGCGCGCCACGTCTGCTGCCACCCGAACGCGCTGCCGAGTTGCTTGGCTCTAGCAGCGCCGGTTGGGCTTTGCGTCATGGCAGCAGTGTGATGCTGCTCGATATTGCCGGCGAAGCGCCACGCCTGCACTTGCGCGAATTACAAACCGGCGGTAGCCTGATCGCAACGCCGATTCGGCAGTCAATGGCGACTATCGGCGTCCTGATGGTCTATCGTCTCGCGACCAATGCCTTTAGCAGCCTGGATCTCGTGCTCATCGAGAGCGTGGCCGCTCAACTTGGCGTAGCAATCGGCGCAGCCCGCCTCCATCGGCAACATCGCTTACGCCAGCAGCACATCCTGACATTACTCAATTTTGGTCAGGCATTTGCGACCGGCAATAACTTGGGTGATATTGCGGCGCGTTGTCATACCATTGCGACCGAAGCTTTCGCCGCCCGCTGGGGGTTACTCTTCTTGCGCCCTTCGCCCCAAAGTCAGCTTACGTGGGTTGAGCCTGCGGGTCTGACAATCGAGGCGCCGGTTACAGCCGCCAGTGGCGCGGCGCAGTTGAGCGCTGACAGTCAGAGCGTTGTGACTATGGCCTTGACCGACAGCTTGACCTGTATCGCGTTGCCCCTTATTCACGATGGCGCGGCAATCGGCGGCCTGACACTCGGTTACGCCGGCGCTCAATCAGCTCCAACCGGCATCGACTGGAATCTGTTAGAACTGTTTGCCCGTCAGACTGCAACTATTTGCGCAACATCGCAACTGGTTGCGCGTTTGCACGAACAGACTCAATTGCTCGAAGAGCTGGTTGCCGAGCGCACGAACCAGCTCCAACGCTCGCGCGACCTGCTGCGGATCGTCTTTGACAGCCTGCCGGAAGGGATCGCCTTACTGGATGAGAGCGAACGACTGGTCGCGGTCAATACAGTCTTTGCCAACCAGATTGTTGGCCGCCATCCCCGTGATCTGGTCGGCAAGACTTACGCTCACTTGCTGCGCCTGATCGAACGCGCTGCGCCAACTTCCATCGAACTGCTCCCCGATGTCGGCTCCGGTCGGCAACAACTACGAATCCGCCAAACGTTCGCCGAGGGTGAACGCCGTTACCTGATCGATCGGATGGAGATTCTATCATCACCCGGTCAGCCGCCGTCACGACTTGAGTTTTGGCGACGAGAATTGTAGCAGCCTTTTGTATTCCATAACCGTTTACAATGCCATACCTGCATACAACCCACAATGGTATTCGGATCCTGATCGACGAACTACCGCACACCCATTCAGTTGCTATTGGTTGTTTTATCGACATTGGCGCTCGCTACGAGACAGCAGAACTGGCCGGCGCTGCGCACTTTATTGAGCATATGCTTTTTAAAGGAGCCGGCGCATACCCTACCGCGCGCGACATTTCGCTGGCTGTTGAAGGCATTGGTGGTTATCTGAATGCCTCTACCGGCTATGAAACGACGATCTTCTACGCCAAGGTTGCGGCCATCCACTTCGCGCGCGCCCTGCACGTCCTGAGCGAGATGGTACAGCGCCCATTGTTTGATGCCACGGAACTCGAGAAAGAGCGCCGCGTGATTATCGAAGAGATCCGCGGCATCCAGGATAACCCCACCGAAGCCGTGCATGAATTACTCCAACAGACGATGTGGGGCGATCACCCTTTTGGTCGCGATATTGCCGGCAGTATCGCCACAGTCAGCGCAATGGCGCGGCACGAATTGTTGGATTTTTTTGCCCGCGGCTACCACGCCGGCAATCTGGTGGTGTCAGTTGCAGGTAGAATCGCTGCTGAACAGGCAATTCCTGCTATCGAACAGGCCTTTGCCGATCTCCCAACCTGTCAGCGACCCACAGCAATTGTCGCGCCACCACTACCAGATGCGCGACAGGTGAACGTTCTCGCGCGCGACATTGAACAGGGCAATTTCTGTCTCGGTCTGCCCGGCGTTTCATACCACGACCCTGACCGGCGCGCCGTGCAAGCGCTCGATGCTCTGCTTGGTGGCGGTATGTCATCCCGCCTGTTTCAAACGATCCGCGAAGAACATGGTCTAAGCTACAATATCGGCTCGTACCACAATGAGTTTGCCGATACCGGGATGTGGGTAATTTATGCCGGCGTAGAGCCTGATGCGCTCCGTGACGCCGTAGCTATGACGCGCCGCATTATCAACGATCTGGTTGAGTATGGCCCAACCGAGCAGGAATTGGCGACAGTTAAAGAGCAACTGAAAGGAAGTTTGCTCCTCTCCCTCGAAGATACCTGGGCAGTGGCGTCGCGCAACGCTACCAGCTTGCTGCGCCACCAGACGGTATCCCCGATCGAGCAGATTGTCGCCGAGTTTGATGCGCTGACGCTGGACGATCTACACCGCGTGGCGCGTCGGCTATTGGCCACTCAGCAGCAATGGCTGGCCGTGGTTGGCCCCTACGGGGAAGACGATCAGGCCGATTTGCAGGCATTGCTAGAAGAATGAGTTTGACTGATGAAGACGGTAGCGATCATTGGCGCCGGTATGGCCGGATTGGCAGCGGCTCGCGCGCTTGTCACCACCGGCCTAACACCGGTCGTATTTGAGAAGAGTCGCGGTGTTGGCGGTCGCGCTGCTACCCGCCGCATCGGCGATTTTTGCTTCGATCACGGCGCTCAATATGTTAAAGCGCCGTCACCAGCATTGCAAGACCTGATCGCTGCAACCGGTGACGCTGTGACGATTGCGCGTCCGGTGTGGACGTTCACCGCCGATAACCAGATCGCCCCCGGTGATCCTTCGTCTGCCGATGAGCAGAAGTGGACATGGCCGACCGGTATTACCCGTCTCGCCAAATATCTGGCCGCAGGACTCAATGTGTATCTGGAAACGACGGTTGCCGGCATACACAGCAACTCTGATGGGTACCATCTCTACGCCGAGGATGGGCGCGCGCTGGGTTGCTTCGATGCCATCATCCTCACTGCGCCCGCGCCGCAGAGCGCAGCCATCCTGAGCGCCAGCGCAGGAATGCCGGCAGTCAGGAGCCTTATCGAAAGCCTGCAACAGGTACAATATCGCCGCTCGATCAGCATCACTGTCGCATATCCGCGTCGCCCTGACACGCCGTGGTATGCGCTGGTCAACGTTGATCGCCAGCATTCGATAAGCTGGCTGGCATGTGAACACGAGAAACCAGGACGAGCGCCGGACAATGCTGGTCTGTTGATTGCGCAGATGAGTGATCAATGGGCAAGCACGCACTGGGATGGATTGTCGAAGGGTACCTTCGCGCCGGATGCCGCGCTGCCTCAACCAATTAGCGAAGCGCTGGCCGCGATTCAACCGCTGGTCGGCGATCTTGGCACACCGCTATGGATTAATCTGCAACGCTGGCGCTACGCTTTGCCCGATACCGCTGCCCCGGTAACAATGACAGAGCGAATTGTGCTTGCCGGTGATCTGGTGGCCGGGCAAGGGCGTGTGCATCTGGCCATCGAAAGCGGCTGGCGCGCTGCCGGGCAGATCGGCACGCTGCTGGCTCAATAATGAGACAGCTTCGCTACGTTTGGTTGGAAAATCGTCTGCTCCGTTACCAGCGCATCTTGTAATCAAGGAATAGTCGATGACAAACACAGCCTGGCCACCGGTCTTTGACGGCCATAACGACGTTCTGCTCGATCTGCACCGGCCAGAACCGGGCAAGGAACGCGACTTCTTCACGAGCAGTCCATACGGGCATCTCGACCTGCCGCGCGCTCGCGCCGGTGGCTTCGGCGGCGGAATGTTTGCCATCTACGTTCCGCCAGCCACATCACAACCTGCCGCTTCACCACTACCTGAACCACCCTATCACCTGCCGTTGCCGGCGGCGCTCGAACAGCACTACGCGCTGCAAACGACACTGGCAATGGCAGCGCGCCTCTTTCGCCTTGAAACCGAGTCGAATGGTCAGTTTCGTGTCTGTCGCACTGCCGGTGAAATTGCCGACTGCCTCGCCAATGGCGTCATTGCCGCCGTCTTTCATATCGAAGGCGCCGAAGCAATCGGCCCCGATCTCGATGAACTAGAAGTGCTGTATCAGGCCGGACTCCGCTCACTCAGCCCGGTGTGGAGCCGACCTAACATCTTTGGTCACGGCGTCCCCTTTGCCTTTCCCGCCAGGCCTGACATTGGTCCTGGCCTGACCGATGCCGGTAAAGCGCTGGTAAAAGCGTGCAATCGGCTCCGTATCCTGATCGACCTCTCACATCTCAATGAAGCAGGCTTTTGGGATGTGGCTCGTTTGAGCGATGCGCCACTGGTTGCAACCCATTCCAACGCGCACGCCATCTGCCCACACAGTCGCAATCTCACCGACCGGCAACTCGCGGCAATCCGTGACTCGGGTGGCATGGTTGGAATCAACTTTGCGGTAACCTTTCTCCGACCGGATGGACGACGCGATGTCAATATGCCGCTTGCGGTGATGGTGCAGCACATTCAGTACATGATTGAACGCATGGGCATCGATCACGTTGGTTTCGGTTCAGATTTCGACGGCGCATTAATGCCGGCTGCCATCGGCGACGCGCGCGGCCTACCACATCTCTTGCAGGCGCTGGCCGACGCCGGATTCACTGCGAATGAACTGCGCAAACTGGCTTTTGAAAACTGGCTGCGGGTGTTACGTTTGACGTGGGGAGGATAAGCAGACTGTTATGCGTAATCTCAATCAAACCGAGCAACGGGTGCTCGCTTCCATCGACGAAGCTGGACTGCTAGAGGCGCTGGCTACGCTGGTCAGCATCCCTAGCCTTGACGGCACTGACGCCGAAAATGATGCCCAACTGGCAGTTGCTGCTCTGCTGGATACACCGGGCATCGCGGTCGATTGCTGGGAGATCGATCTGCCACAAGTATATTCCCATCCGGCCTGTAGCTGGGAAGTAGCGCGCAAACGGGCGCTGGGAGTGGTTGGAATACTCGGCGCCGATCGCGGAGGGAGGAGCCTGATCCTGAACGGGCACGTTGATGTGGTGCCTGCCGGTGATCGCCGCTTCTGGCGTAGCGATCCCTGGCAGGCAACCATTGCCGAAGGGCGGGTATACGGGCGCGGCGCACTCGACATGAAAGGTGGTCTGTGTTGCGCCATTTTCGCTGCCCGCGCAATTGCCGCCGCAGGCATTCAACTGCGTGGACGTTTGCTGATCCAGAGTGTGATCGGCGAGGAAGATGGTGGCCTGGGCACACTGGCCACTATTCTGCGTGGTCACACGGCTGATGCCGCGATTGTTGCCGAACCGACCGAACTCAAAATCGCGCCAGCGCAAGCCGGCGCGCACAACTTTCGCCTGACCGTCTACGGCGCAGCCGCGCATGGTTGTGTCCGTGAAGAAGGTGTGAGCGCAATCGAAAAGTTTGTCCCGCTTCATCAGGCGATTCTGGCTCTCGAACGCGCTCGCAATGATCGCCTGCGGGCGACCGATCCCGCCGGCCTGTTCGCCCGTTACCGCACTCCCAACGCTATCTGCATCGGTGTTGTTCGCGCCGGCGAATGGGCATCGTCAGAAGCCGAGCAGCTCGTGGCAGAAGGCCGTTACGGTATCGGCATCGGCGAAGACCCGGCTACAGCGCGCGCCGAACTCGAGCAAGCGATTGCCGCTGCTGCCGCACAGGATCCGTGGCTGCGCGCGCATCCGCCGACGCTGGAATGGTGGGGTGGTCGGTTTGATCCGGCCAGTACCCCGCTCGATGCGTCGATTGTGCAGACCCTCGCCGACTGCGATCAGGCGGTTCGCGAGCTGCCAGCCCGCTTTGAAGGCATGACGTATGGCGCCGACATGCGACTGCTGGTGAACGTTGCCGGCATTCCCACCGTTTTGTACGGGCCGGGCGATGTGCGCGACGCTCACCGGCCAAACGAGTCGGTCGCAATTGCCGATCTCCTGACCGCAACCCGTGTCTTTGCTCTCACTGCGCTCCGTTTCTGCGGTTACGACGAGGAATAACGTTATGACAACCAATTTACGCTTCAGTGCCGAAGCCCATCTCAAACCGATTGAGGTTATTGCCGAACGACTCGGTCTCCCGGCGGCATATCTCGAACCGTATGGCCGCTACCGCGGCAAAATCGACCTCGCCTTTCTCGACGATCACGCCGATCGACCACGAGGTCGCTACATTCTGGTCAGTGCCATCACCCCGACTCCACTCGGTGAAGGAAAAACCACGACAGCCATCGGGCTGGCAATGGCGCTCAACCGGCTCGGCAAACGCGCCGTCGTAACCCTGCGCCAATCATCACTTGGGCCGGTCTTTGGCATTAAAGGCGGAGGCGCTGGCGGTGGTCACAGCCAGATTGTGCCACTGGCCGAGAGTATTCTGCATCTCAACGGCGACATTCACGCAGTTTCGCAAGCGCACAACCTGTTGGCGGCGCTGACCGACAATAGCTGGTACCACGGCAATCCGCTCGACATCGATCCCGACCGGATCGAAATTCGACGGGTGGTTGATGTAAATGATCGTTTCCTGCGCCATATAACGATTGGCCTTGGCGGGAAACAGCACGGCATCCCGCGCCAGACCGGTTTTGACATCAGCGTTGCCAGCGAACTCATGGCGATTCTGGCGATGGTCAATGGAGTGGGAGCCAGAGCAGCGCTGCGCAACCTGCGGGAACGCATTGGTCGGATGGTGGTCGCCTTCCGTCGAGATGGCACCCCGATCACAGCGGAGGATGTCAAAGGTGCCGGCGCGGCAACCGTGCTGATGCGCGAGGCGCTCAAACCAAATCTGATGCAAACAATTGAAAACACGCCAGCGTTAATCCACGCCGGACCGTTTGCCAATATTGCCCAGGGCAATTCATCCATTCTGGCCGATCTGGTTGCGCTACGCTGCGCCGAATATGTCGTCACCGAAGCCGGTTTCGGCGCCGACATTGGCGCTGAAAAGTTCTTCCATCTCAAGTGTCGCGCCAGTGGACTATGGCCTGATGCAGCGGTCGTAGTGGCGACGATTCGCGCGCTCAAAGCGCATAGCGGCAAATACGACATTGTTGCCGGCAAGCCATTGCCACCCGCCATCTTGACTGAAAACCCGGACGACGTACTGGCCGGCAGCGCCAATTTACGACGGCAGATCGAGAATATTTTGCAATTCGGTGTTCCGGTCATTGTGGCGCTCAACGCCTACCCGGAAGACACTCCCGCTGAAGTGGAAGCGGTTGCTCATATTGCTGCCGCAGCCGGCGCAGCCGGTATGGCGGTGAGCAATGTCTATGCTGCCGGAGGAGCAGGCGGTATCGAACTGGCTCGTCTGGTTGCGCAGATCGCTGAACGTCCAGGTTCGCGCGAGCCAACCTTTCTCTACCCGCTTACTATGCCGTTGGCCGAAAAGATTGCCGTCATCGCTCGCCGCATTTATGGCGCTGCCGGAGTTGAATTCAGTGAAACTGCTGCTGCGCAACTGGATGCATTTGAGCAGGCCGGGTTTGGCCATTTGCCGATCTGCATGGCCAAGACTCATCTCAGCCTCAGTCATGATCCGAAACTGCATGGCGCGCCGAAAGGTTTCACCTTCCCAATCCGCGAAGTGCGAATCAGCGCCGGCGCCGGGTTTATTCTGCCCATCGCCGGCGCGACCGTGACGATGCCAGGATTAGGCGCACATCCGGCGGCTCACCAGATCGATATCGATGAAGAGGGCAATATCGTCGGATTATTCTAGCGATAGCGCGGGCAAATCTGAGACTACTACCCAGCGCAATGCCGGAATTGTGCCCGGACAGTAATAGCGATGGATTATAATCGATGTATCGTTACCAATCTTCACACCCATTACACCATCATGATACTCTCCCATCCTCATCACTCCACCATTTCACGTCAGGAACAGTTCCGGCTGGCCAAACAGGCATTGAGTCGTCGAGATCGCGGCTACGGTCTCATTGCCACCGGTCTCGGTCTCGTCCTGAGCGTTATTATCGAGCTGATCTGGCTGCAACCACTGCTCAAACACATCCCGGCCAGTCTCGCTATTCCGATGATTGCGCTCGTGATCGGAGGACGGTGCCTGATTGTCGGCTGGCAGCGATATACCTTTCACCGCCGCCTTCAGACTGCGACTACTATCGCCCACGCTACAATCATTGATTGCTGGATCGAGAGCGCTTTTGATGGCGAGCCAGGCGTGATCGCCTGGGAACTTACCGTTACCAGACCTGATGGCAGACAGATGAGTCTTCGGCAGGCAGACTTGATCGATCCGGCGCTGGTAGCCAGATGGCAAGCATCGACAGCGCCGGTGCGTTATCTGCCAGACAATCCGGCAATATCAACGCTGGCAATCGATCTGCTTGCCGAGTCGATCCGGCCACTTTAGCCCGATGTGAGACAGGTGAAGGAACTGAAATGTTACCCACGGCGCGAGCGTGATATGATGTTCTGGTAGTGGCAAAATCCTAGACAGTGTCGCACATCGCATCCGAGAAATTATGAAACAACATCTGCGCTCGCTACTGCTGATCATTGTCAACTTTGCCAGCATACTTGCGCTTACGCCAGTTGCGCCGGTACGCGCTGACCCAGTCACGATCAACGTTTCGCCCACCAGCCTGACTGCAACTGTCGAACTCGGTAGCACCGTTACCCTTGATCTCACAATCACGAACACCGGTGACAGCGATGTAAACCTGCTGTTTTACGCTGGTCTGCCACCGGCTACTACGCTGGCAGCGAGAGCCGCGCCACCATCACTACCCATACCCCTGCCACAACAGACTGAACGGATCGACCCTGATCTGCAAACTGAGCTTGCCAATGGCCGCGCTCGCTTCCTCGTATTTTTTGCCGACCGACCCGATTTAGGGCCTGCATTGGAGATTCGGGACTGGACGGCACGCGGCGAGTATGTCTATCGCGCGTTGACCGAACATGCTGAGCGCAGCCAGCGCGCCGTCCGCGCTATGCTCGACGCCGCCGGAATACCCTATCAGATATTGTGGATCGCCAACGCTTTGCTGGTCGAAGGTGATGCTACGCTGGCTAACACGCTCGCCGCTCACGCCGATGTCGCAATGCTTACCGCCGATCTGGAAGTGCAGATGACGCCGCCGGTGACAACCACAACGGTTTCGTGTAGTGCCACCAACAATATCTGCTGGAACATCGTCCGCATCGGCGCCGATCGAGTCTGGGAGGAATTTGGCGTTAACGGTGCCGGTATTACAGTAGCCAACATTGATAGTGGAGTCAATTACACCCATCCAGCCTTGATCAATGCCTATCGCGGCAATCTTGGCAGCAGTTTTGACCACAACTATAACTGGTTTGATCCGCTCAACAATACCTCAGCCCCAAACGACGCCGGCATTCACGGCACTCATGTGATGGGAACGATGGTTGCAAACCCGCCAGACCAGCCGGCAATGGGTGTAGCGCCGGGCGCAAAATGGATTGCCGCTCGCGCATGCGACGCAAGCAACTGCTCGTTAAGTAGCCTGATAACAGCCGCGCAGTGGATGCTGGCTCCCACCGATCTCAACGGCGAGAATCCGCGTCCGAATTTACGCCCTCACATCCTCAATAACTCCTGGGCATTCGGGGTTGGCGGCGAACAGACCTACAGCGGCTACACAGCGGCGTGGAAAGCAGCCGGTATCTTCACCGTGTTTGCTGCCGGCAATTCCGGCAATACAACCTGTAGCACTATTCGCTCGCCGGGTGATTATACCGACGTAGTTGCCGCCGGCGCTACCAATCAGAGCGATCAGCTTACCTATTTCAGTGCCATCGGCCCTACCAGCGATGGTCGGATCAAGCCCGATCTGGTTGCGCCAGGGCAGAGTATCTTCTCGACAGTGTCTACGAACAGTTATCAAGCTCTATCTGGAACCTCAATGGCCGCGCCCCATATTGCCGGCGCGGTAGCGTTACTCTGGTCGGCCAATCCGCAATTGATTGGTGATTATGACACCACTTACGCGCTACTGACTGGCAATGCGGTGCCAATTACAAATGATTCGCGGTTTATGAGTTCAGGCTACGCTGCCTGCCGCCCTGATACGGTTCCCAACAACATTTACGGATACGGTCGACTCGACATTTTCGCTGCAGTGGCGGCAGCGCGCGTCCAGGTGCCCTGGCTCATCTTGCCAGCCACACCGTCGGCCAATCTGTCCAGCAGTGAGAGCCAGACCATCTCGATCACGCTCGACGCGCGCAAAGTTGCCGGGCCGGGTATCTACCAGGGGCGGTTGTTGATTTATGGCAACAACCTCTCCGATCCACCCCGGGTCGTGCCGATCACGATGACGGTGCCGGCGCGCGCCAGCCACGCTACGCTCAATGGCACGCTTATCGACAGTGATACCGGCCAGCCATTGCGCGGCACAGTGACCACAGCACACGGTTTAACATTGGTGACAGATGCTAATGGCGGCTATCAGCTCGTAGTTCCCGGCAATAGCAATCAGACTCTGACGGCTGCCGCTAACGGTTTTGCCAGTCAGACACAGAGTGTGACGCCGCCCACCGGCAGCACGACTACCCTGAACTTTACGCTCAACCCGCTTCGCCCGCGCATGACGCTGTTGCAAGATCTCATCACTGCTACTGTCGATTTCAATCAGACCACCACCATAACCCTGCCCCTGCGCAATGATGGCAACCTGCCACTCAGCTACACGGTAACTATCGACAACGAACCCTACGGCGTCTGGCGAAGCGATGAAGTGGGTGGGCCAACCGGAGGCTGGATTGATCCGCCTATCGATCGACAGGTGCTTAACCTGTATGATGACTGGAGTAGCGCGGGTATCGATCTCGGCTTTGATTTTCCTTTCGCTAACGACTATTATCGAACCATCTACATTGGGGCCAATGGCATCATTACTTTCGCGCCATTTCCTCAATTTAACAACCTGTTCAATCCGTCTTGCCTGCCACTCACCGAAACGTCTGCGCCGGCAATCGTGCCGCTACATGTCGATTTCGATAGTAGCGCCGGTGGCGAAATCAGTTTTGCCCGCGTTAGCGCCGGCGCGCTCATCACCTGGAACAACGTGCCTCATTTCGGCGCCAGCCGTCACTTGAGCGTACAGGCATTGTTGCAACCAAACGGTATTATTCGCTTCCATTATCGCAATGTTGCTGACTTGCTCGATGCTGACCAATGGGCTGTCGGGTTGCAATTCAACAGCTCGCATCAGACCATTGGTTGCACTTATGCCAACAACTTTCCCCTTGCTCTGAACGATGGCCTCACCCTTGAGCTACGCCCACAGGCAAATCCACAGGTGTGGTTGAGCATACCGGGTAGCGCCGGGGGAACACTTGCCGCCGGGGTAAGCGCCGATATACCACTCACGGCGCGATGGATCGGACCCCTTTCCAGCACGCAGCAAGCCCGCCTGCGGATTGTCAGTAATGATCCCCGTCAGCCGGTGACAATCGCGCGCGTGCAACTTAACGAAGGCGTCCCTGCGCCTTATCAAGTGATTGTCCCTATGGTATATCGTTGATCCGGCGATCGACACGCCAGCGCAGCGACATCAGGTCGCTACAGTTGGCGTGTCGTAGCTGTGCGCCGCGCAAACGGTGATGGTCTGTCGCACAGCCGTCGCTATGATGCGCGGCAGATCATTTACGAGCGCCAGATTTCAGAATACTGAACCGGGTTGACTACAGCCCTTGTACCGCAGGTATCATTGACACTACATTGGCGGCATAAAGCTGAAGGCGTCACTGTGTCGCATTCCGCACAATGTGCAGGCATTCTCCAGAAAGCATTTCGATAAAGGCTCTGTCAGTGTCGCCAGATTCACTACGCAAGGACTTGGGGAACATGCAATAACCTGGTAAACAAGTGCAACGTTTTGCCGATCGTTATCGTCTCTAATCAGTAAGCAGCAGCGGTATAAGCCGTTAGAGACAGAGCAGAAGCGCGATGGAACAACACCATAATGATGTTTTTGCGCCGATTGATATCGATCATATGATGGAGCGCGTGGCCGGCGGTAACGAAACCGAGGTTTATCGCAGCGATGATCACCGCTTTGTTGTCAAACTCAAAGGTGAAGCGGGGAGTCGAGATGCTGCAAAGATGCTGGCCGCTGCGCGCCAGATGCAACACGCAGCGCAACGGTTTGCCGCCTGCCTCGGCACTCGTCATACCATTCCAACCTATTTCGTGCTCAGTCGCGATAGCGAAGGTTTTGTGCATGCGCTGGCGATTCAGCCCTATCTTGCCAATGCGCGTGTCCTGGCGGAAATCGACTGGAGCACCATCAGCTCTGCTACTCGCCGCCAGATCGGACACGACCTGCGCCATATCATCGGGCGCGCCATCGGTTGCCTGCTGCGCACCGGGCATCTGCCCGATCTGTACGGACGAATTAGCGCCAACGCTGCCGAGCGCCAACGACGCAAACAGCTACGGTATCTACCGGAACGGATCTGGAGTTTTCTGGCGCAGCGCACTATCCTCCATTCGCAAAATCTGATGCTTACCGCCGAGCAACCGCCGCGCCTGGTCTTAATCGACTACGACGAGGTACGACGCCACCTGCTATACCGCCTGGTCTACTTTCTGGCTCGCCTGACACTCTTCGGACGCGACTTGCTGGTCATCTGGTGGCAGTTAGAGCGATAGGCTGGTGTCTTCAGTCGTGAAGGATGGAACGGTCATTGCCGTCCATCCTCTGTTCACCATTATCAACGTAACGCGCGAACGCCACGAGCCAATTCGAGCAAGGCTGCTCGTCCACCACCGGCAAGATCCCAAATCCAAAGCGTAGTTGGGTAACGCTGGCTCATGGTTTGCGGGCCGCGTGGCCCTGGTTCGGCGCCAGCCACAGCCGCATAGAAGAGTTGCTGGTTCCGCGCGGTAACCGGACCGATCCCGCCTAAACTCTGGCCGGTTGCCAGCAGCTCGCTACGCTGCAACCCGCGCCAGCGATAGAGCTGGTAATCTTGCACCAGATCACTCGCGCAGAGAGTCGTGAGGTAGAGTAAACGCCCTTCGCCATCCCAACCGAGCGGACGACTCCAGAATGGCCCTTCACGTAACGGTTGAGGCGGCAGCGACTCTGGCGTAGCGGTAGGGATCGCAGTAGCAGTTGGCGTTTCGGTTGGCGGCGCCGGAGTCACAGTACCGGTTGGCGTCGCAGTTGGGGTAGCAGTGGACGTTGCAGTCGGCGCGCGGGTCGCAGTTGGGGTAGGCGGCGGCAAGATTACCCGTTGCTCACCGATCCGTTCGACAAGCTGACCGGCACTATTGAGAATGAGCAGGTCAGCGCCGGGATCATCGGCCCGCAATGCCTCGACAGCAACATACTCACCGGAAGGGCTGGCAATCAGCGCGCCGAAACCGCGGTAGCGGGTAACTAACCGCGCATCGGTTAGCAAATCGGCGCCGACATCGATCACCTCGCCAGTGGGGAGACGCAAAAAGAGTGAGCTGCGACCATCAGGAGCCTCTACCCGGTAGATCAAACGCCCTCCACTCAACCATTGAGGCGCAAATCTGCTCCACTCATCGAGCGCAGACTCAACTCTCACCGGTTCGCCGTCATTGATAGCTACCGTATACACTGCCCACTGAGTAGGTATCGCGCCCGTCTCATCAACAGCAAACGCCACCGACTGCCCATCTGGGCTGAAAACCGGCTCGGCGCAACTAACGCCAGCCTGAGCCAGTGGACGCGCCTCGCCACCGGCCAGGGGTAACAGCCAGAGGGTAGAGGGCACCGCTAGCGCCGCATCGGCAGGATCGAGGCCAGGTTCGGCGCGACAGAAGACCAGATAATCACCGAGTGGACTGACTGCCAGATAGGTCTCTGTCTCGGCTGAACTGGTCAGATTGACGGCGCCGGCCAAACGGGGATTCATCCCCATACCGGCAGCGCTGATCTGTTGATCCAGCCGCCAGACATCGCCATCAAACAGGAAATAGATCGGCTCGATCTGAGCCGGTGGCGCGGCAGCCGGCACACGCAGCGTATCGCTGGCCACTCCAAACGTTGCCGAGCGCGCCACCGCTACCGACAACCGGTTCTGGCTCAACGTGACCCGAAACGGAACCGGTTCGGCCAACGGGAGCAGGATCGTTGCGCCGCTATCTGCTTGTGGATCAATTATCACCCAAGCCTGAGAGATCGCGCGAGTGGTGGTAAACGTGATGGTTTGCGCTATCGCCGATTCCGCAAACCGATCATCCCGGATCCAGCCGGCCAGATCGATCTGTAGCGCATATGGCGCATTCAGCGTTGCCGATGTTGAAACGATCCGGGCATCAGCCAGATTCAAACAGCTCACTGCGGCGCTGATCGGAGGCGAGCCAGGCGAGAGATCAAACACCAGATCGAGCTGTTCAAACGCCGGATTACCGCTGGCGCGCACCTCTTGCAACCCCGCCGAAAAACGACTAACCGGCAAACCAGCTATCTGCGAACAATAGCTAAACCCGACCAGCGCCGGATTAGGCGTTGGTGTCGGCGGTAACGGTGTCGCGGTGGGTGTCGCGGTCACCGTCGGCGTCGGTGATGGGCCGATAGTTGGCGTCGCCGTAGAAGTAGCAGTTGCAGTTGGCGTCGCTGTAGCGGTTGGAGTTGCCGACGGAGTACCGGCAATAATCGTCTCAATATTCGAGATCGGCTCCTCCTCGCCAACCGGGATGAGATCACATCCAACCAGCAGCGCACCTAGAAGCACAATCAACAGGCGCGAGAGGGCAAAACGGAAACGCCTCACAAACGTCTCCTCGTGTTGCACCCGACACATCTCGGATGCAACGCTGACCGGAAGCCAAAGCGGGATTACTGTTCATTCGGCAGCGCGACCTTGATCCAGCCGCGCCGCATTGCATACACGACTGCCTGCGTGCGATCATTCACTGCCATTTTACGCAGAATCGATGAAATGTGATTTTTGACCGTCTGGTTACTGATGTCAAGCTGAGAGGCAATCTCGCGATTTGTGCGACCGGCTGCCACCAGTTCGAGCACTTCGAGTTCGCGCGACGAGAGAGGCGAAAAGACCGCCTGCGCCTCTTCATCGCCGACCATTTGCCGAAACGCCTCGAGCACCGTAGCTGCCACCTCTGGCGACGACAAGACAATATCATTAATTGGATACTCGCCGCGCCGCACCTGTTGCAGCGTCTCGAGCAGATCGGCCAGATCAACATTCGCCGGCACAAAAGCTGAAACTCCAGCCCGAATTGCTTTGACCACGGCTGAGCCATCGTTGACCGGCCCGAACAGGATGATAGCAATGTGAGGGTGACTCCGCTTGATTACTCGCGCCACTTCCAGCCCATGAATACCGGGGAGATTGATATCCATCAACACCATATCAGGATCGACCTGATCAACGAGCTGAATCGCCTGCTGTCCATTACTGGCTTCGCCAATTACCTGGAAATGAGGCGCTGCGGCCAGGGCCAGACGCAGCCCATCCCGGAAGAGCGATACAGTATGCACAATGATCAGTGTCGTCACGCTCACATGCAACTCCTGCCCTACTCGAACAACATCATGGCAAACAGCAACTGCGATCCCGGATTACCCGCCAGATACCATGCATCACCCACATCGGCAACAACCTGCGCGCTATGCCTCAGGCTTACCGCATACTCATCGGCATCACGATATGAATGTAGCCATCGCTCCCGACCGGCTTAAACACTGCCGGACTTTGCGCGCTCTGCATCTCAAACGCGATCTGGTTTGAATGCACAGCCGCAATGGCATCGGCCAAAAATTTCACATTAAGCGCAATCACCCCGCCATCACCGGTGACACTTCCATCGAGTTCACTGGTATTATCACCCAATTCGGCAGAATTGGCGCTCAGAATGACTCGACCGGGACCCAGCTCGCCTGCCGGCTCAATCTTCAACTTAACAACATTCTGACTGGCGCTGGCAAAGAACGACGCCAGCTTGACTGCCTTTGCCAATTCATTGCTATCGAGCACAGTGCGCGTCAAATACTGCTGCGGAATGATCCGCTCGAAATCAGGGAATCTTCCTTCAATTAAACGCGACACAACCTCAATATTTTCAGTATGGAAAAGCACATGACTGCCACCGGGCATATAGACCATTGCCACCTCAGCCTCGGTATCACCGATAATACGGGCCAGTTCGGCGAGGGTACGAGCCGGGATCAGACAATCTACAGCATGAGCAACCGGCTCAGCCAGATGCACTGTGCGCATCGCCAGGCGAAAACCATCGGCTGCGACCAGGGTGAGCTGCTGATCGCGGGTTCGCACCAGCACTCCGGTCAAAACAGGGCGTGACTCATCAGAAGCTGCGGCAAACGCCACCTGCTCAATCGCTTCGCGCCACAATTCTGCCGACAGTTGCACCAGCGGCGCGCGCGCGCTCACCGTTGGGAGTGAAGGAAACTCTTCGGCATCGATTCCCTTGATATTACTCACAAAGCGACCGCACTCAACCCGCAGCGTTTGCGTCTTCACATCAAGACTCAACGTCACCTTATCATTTGGCAGGCCACCCACAACGTCGGTCAGCAACTTGGCCGGCACCGCCACTGCGCCTTCTTGACTGATTTGCGCCCCAATCCAACGATTAATCCCCACCTCAAGGTTAGTGGCAGTCAGTTTCAATCGACCTTCATCTGTAGCCAGCAACACATTAGCCAGCACTGGCAGTGTAGAACTTTTGCTGGCGACAGCGTGGCTAACTGCGGCTAAGCCACGCTTTAAATCGTCCTGCATGCATGTGAGCTTCATCGTCGCTCCTTGAAGAGACAACCTCAAACAGCAGCGCAGTTGCGCCGCCCACGATCTGGGTGTGGCGCATTATAGCATATTGCGCCTTGCTCTGGCAGCGCCATCGCCATCCGCTACCGGAAACAGTGCAAACGATGTGCATACTATCAACAGAAGGGCTTGACTTTTTTCGGAGCCGTGGTACCGTTTTATAGGGAAGAGATTTTCAATCGCGAAGATTGATGTCGCGATGATCAATAATGGGAAGGTCTTGCTCGTATGGTTATTGCTACCCGCCGCTTTGAATTTTCAGCCGCTCATCGCTACTGGCGTGATGACTGGAGCGCCGCCGAAAACGAGCGGGTCTTCGGGCCATATACCAGTCCTTATGGTCACGGCCACAACTACACGCTTGACGTGAGCATCACCGGCAACCTTGATGAGCGCACCGGGATGGTCATGAATATGACCGAATTGAAGGCAATCGTCAATGAGGTGCTCGATGAGTTCGATCACAAGCATCTCAATTTCGATACGCCATATTTTCGCGATCAGGTTCCCACGACTGAAAACTTTGTGCGCGTCCTCTGGCGTTTGATCGCTGCCCGCCTTCCGGCGCATGCCCGGCTGGCTCACCTGCGACTTTACGAACAGCCCGATCTGTGGGCCGATTACGATGGTGTTGGTGAAACGCAGTTTACACGCCTGTACACCTTTGCTTCAGCCCATCGCCTCCACGCGCCGGCGCTCAGCGACGAGGAAAATCTCGCGATCTACGGCAAGTGCAATAATCCCAATGGCCATGGTCACAACTACACGTTAGAAGTGACGGTACAGGGCGAGATCGATCCCGCTACCGGTATGCTGGTCGATCTTGCGTGGCTCGATCAGACAGTGCATTCGGTCATCGATCCGTTGCACCTGCGTCACCTTGATCGCGAGATCGCTGCGTTTGCCGATCGGCCATCTACTGCCGAGAATATCATTGTCTACCTCTGGAATGAACTTGCTCCCAAACTCAATGGCCGTCTTGCTCTACTACGCTTGTGGGAGACGCGCAAGAACATCTTCAGCTATGCTGGCCCACTGTCAGTACCTGCCTGATCTGACCGATCTCGTTTCCGCTCGCAAGCGCGATCGGCGCGCTTGTCTATTACCTGATGGAGAATTTTTGTTATGTCACACAACGGCAATGGTTCACATCATCCTATCTCAGCCGATATTGATGAGGAGCATTACGAAAGTTTGATTATTCCAGGCCGCGGCAAAATTGAAGGTCTATCATTTGCCTCTAACCCCCAGATCGAAGAGGCAGTGCGCATGATCCTTCACGCGATTGGAGAGGTGCCCGATCGCGAGGGCTTGCAGAAAACGCCTTCGCGGGTGGCCAAGATGTACGCCGAATTGACAGCAGGGTATCATATCGATCCGCAGGCATTGATTAACGGGGCCATCTTTAGCGTTGCCTACGATGAGATGGTACTGGTGACCAACATTGACTATTACAGCCTGTGCGAACATCACATGCTACCGTTCTTCGGTCAGGTACACGTGGCCTACATTCCAAACGGCAAAGTGGTGGGGTTGAGCAAAATCCCTCGCATCGTTGAAATGTTTGCCCGTCGTTTACAGGTGCAAGAGCGCATGACGGTGCAAATCGCCGATTTTATCAACGAGACGCTTGAGCCAGCCGGCGTAGCGGTGGTTGCCGAAGGGGTGCATATGTGTGGCGTGATGCGCGGCGTGAAGAAGGCAAACGCGCGCATGGTCACTTCGGCGATGCGCGGCGCATTTCGCGAAGATCCAAAGACGCGCGCCGAGTTTATGGCCCATATCGACCGCAATCGGAAAGAATAATGATAGCGACGCAAAGGAGTTCAGTCGCAAGCCATTGTTGACCCACAACGCTTATACTCCTTCGCGCTCTCTTTTGCGTCAGAAGACAACCGCCATATGCGATCAATTCTGATTACCGGCGCATCACGCGGGATCGGCGCCGCTACGGCGCTGGCACTCGCCCAACCAAACACCCGTTTGACCCTGGCAGCGCGCAATCGAACGGCGCTGGAAGCGGTCGCCACTCAGGTCATTGCAGCGGGCGCTGAATGTGTCGTTGCGCCTTGTGACGTGACCGATCCGGCACAGGTTGCCGAGACGGTAGCGTTAGCTGCCGGTGGCGGTCACCTTGATGTCGTGGTGCATAGTGTTGGCGGCGCGCTGGTTGCGCCGCTCGCCACGATCAGTCTCGCCGATTGGGAAGAGCATCTGCGCATCCAATTGACCAGCCTCTTTCTGGTCGCGCAGGCGGCAACAGCCCGGATGGATCGCGGTGGACTGTTGATTAACATCGCTTCGGTTGCCGCGCGCCAGGCCTTCCCCGGTTGGTCGGCGTATGTCGCTGCCAAGCACGGCGCGCTTGGTTTTGCCGCCGCTATCCGCGAAGAGCTGCGCCCGCGTGGAATCCGGGTGTGCTCGATTTTGCCCGCCGCAACCGATACCGCCATTTGGGACGCTATTCCCGGTGAGTGGTCGCGAACGAATATGCTGCAACCGGATGATGTTGCCGCTACTATTGCCGCAATTGTCGCCTTACCGCCCTACGTGACGGTAGAGGATTTGACCATTGGGCACGTAGTGGGCCGGTTGTAAACGACGATTGGCCGTTTCGCCAGCGTAGATACAGAGCAGTTTTACCGCGCAATGGTCGCGTGAACCGACAATCTTTTGATAGCAATCTTCAGGCGCGCGCGCCTGGTTGCGCTTGACAAACCGTTGCTCTTCGACTACAATTTTCGCAGGCTATAGGCCAATGTAGCTCAGTCGGTAGAGCAGCTGTTTCGTAAACAGCCGGTCGCCGGTTCGAGTCCGGCCATTGGCTCCACCCGTTGCGCCCCTGCATTGCGGAGGCCTGTATCGATGGATACCATCGATGCAGGCCTCAGGCTTTTGCGCCGGGGTTTCGCTCTTGTGGTACCATGTTAGCTGCGCGC
>NZ_CAKZNK010000096.1 GCF_937129525.1 uncultured Chloroflexus sp.
GAAGAAGGCTTGCGCTTCGCCATCCGCGAGGGTGGTCGCACCGTCGGCGCCGGTGTTGTGACCAAGATCCTTGATTAATGCCTGAGGCCGGATTCGCTAAGCTGCCGGTGGTATTACCGCCGGCAGCTTCAAAGTGAAGGGTATGCAATGGCCGTGGCCAAAGATACAGAGCGTGACATTCAAGAAAACATTCTCGCGCGCACATTTCGTGAAACGCGCAGCGAGTTACGGCAAGTTGTTTGGCCAAGCCGCGAAGAGACGATTCGTCTTACGGTGCTCGTGATTGCGGTGTCACTTGTGATCGGGTTGCTGCTTTTCATTGGTGATACGATCTTCACGTTCCTCTACACGAGCCTTGTGAGCCTCGTCCAGTAGCGGGTTCGCAAATGGGGGCTGCCCATGTCTGAGGAAAAAGATAAAGAGACTGATGATCGGCGCTGGTACGTGATCCATACCTATTCGGGTTACGAAAATAAAGTAAAGCAAAATCTGGAGCATCGCATCGCTTCGATGGAGATGCAAGACCAGATTTTCCGCGTCATCGTGCCAACTGAAGAGGAGATTGAGATCAAAAACGGACAGCGCCGCACGGTCAACAAGAAGATCTATCCCGGTTATGTGCTGGTGCAGATGCGTCTCACCGACGACTCGTGGTATGTGGTGCGCAATACACCGGGAGTAACCAGCTTCGTCGGGAATGGCAATAAGCCGACACCGCTCGAGGATGAAGAGGTGAAGGCTATTTTGCGCCAGATGGAAGGCGAAACTCCCAAAGTGCGCGTCAGCTATCAAAAGGGACAGGCTGTCAAGATTATCGATGGCCCCTTTACCGATTTCGAAGGCATTGTCGATGCGATCGACCACGAGCGTGGTCGGGTGCGCGTGCTGGTCTCGTTCTTCGGTCGTGAAGCGCCGGTCGAGCTTGACTTCCTGCAAGTGACCCGCCTGGTTGAATAACACTGGTTCTTCTGTCCGTGACCTCGCCGGTTGCGCGAGGGAGGGAGGATGAGATGTTGCCTCCCGCTATCGAAGGAGTTGTGTCGTGGCAAAGAAACTTGTCGCAGTCGTAAAACTGCAATTGCCGGCTGGTAAGGCAACGCCAGCGCCGCCTGTTGGTCCGGCGCTCGGTCAGTACGGCATCAATATTATGGCGTTCGTGAAGGAGTACAATGAGAAGTCGGCAGCGCAGGCCGGCAGCATTGTCCCGGTTGAGATTATGATCTACAGCGATCGCTCCTTCACAGCGCGTCTGTTGACTCCGCCTGCCGCCGATTTGTTGCGCAAGGCGGCTGGTATTCAGAAAGGTGCCAGCACCCCCAAGCGCACAACGGTTGGTTCGATCACCCGCGCTCAGTTGCGCCAGATTGCCCAGCAAAAGCTGCCTGATATGAATGCAAATGATATTGAGGCAGCCGAACGGATTATTGCCGGCACTGCGCGCAGTATGGGCATCAAGATCGTTGAATAAGCGTTATAAGCTGGTGGGAGGATTGTCGCGATCCGCCATCACCACCCGGAGTAGTTACTATGCCGAAACACGGAAAAAAGTATCTCGCTGCGCTGGCGAAAGTTGACCGTTCACGTCTGTATTCGCCTGCTGAGGCGCTGGCGTTGGTTAAAGAGACCTCATACGCGAAGTTTGATGCTACCGTCGAAGCGCACCTGCGCCTGGGTATCGATCCGCGCCACGCCGATCAAAATATCCGTACCACTGTTGCTTTGCCTCACGGCACCGGCAAAACGGTGCGCGTGCTTGTCTTCGCGCAAGGTGAAGCAGTGCAGGTTGCGCTTGACGCCGGAGCCGATTATGCCGGTAGCGATGACCTGATCGCCCGGATCGACCGCGAGAATTTCTTCGATTTTGATGTAGCCATCGCCACCCCCGATATGATGGGTAAGGTCGGTCGCATCGGTCGCAAACTCGGTCCACGTGGCTTGATGCCAAACCCCAAGAGTGGTACAATCGTCCCGGCTGCCGATCTGCCTCGCACG
Source organism: uncultured Chloroflexus sp. (assembly GCF_937129525.1). GTDB lineage: Bacteria > Chloroflexota > Chloroflexia > Chloroflexales > Chloroflexaceae > Chloroflexus. The sequence continues at coordinate 1,993 of NZ_CAKZNK010000096.1, forward strand.
ATCCGTGAAGTGAAGGGCGGTCGTGTCGAGTTCCGTAACGACAAGACCGGTATTTTGCACGTTGCGATCGGGAAAGTAAGCTTCTCGCCACAACAGCTCGCCGAAAACTTCGTTGCCTTGATGGACGCAGTAAAAGCGGCAAAGCCGAGTGGCGCGAAGGGGACCTATATTCGCAGTGTCACCCTCACCAGCACGATGGGGCCTGGTGTGCCGGTTGACCCACTTGCGGCGCAAAACTTTAAGCCGTAACAACTGAATCTCGCCATTTGCTGCCTGAGACAGCCGGTGAGCAGCGCTCTTAATGGCCCCCGCCGGGCCGCCAGCCGAGGTGGCGTCTGAGGTGTGATAGTAGTAAGCGATTCGTTCGCTCTAGCTATACACGCGCAGTCAATGACTGCGCCGCTCTCGGTCGCCCGGTCTCAGGACACGGGCGGCCTTGCTTTTTGTCTGAGTTTCAACGGAGAGGAGGTGAAATACGATGCCAACACAGCGCAAAGTTGAAACGGTTAAGGAGCTAACCGATAGACTGAGCCGCGCCCAGCTTGTGGTCGTTGCCGATTATCGCGGTAATGGTCGCGGTATGAGCGTGGCTGATATGACCGAGTTGCGCCGCAAGTTGCGCGAGCATGGCGGGGAGGTCGTGGTAGCAAAGAACACGCTCCTGAAAATTGCCGCCAATCATACCGGTCGCGAGGCGCTCGATCCGTTGCTTGCCGGCCCGACTGCGGTGACCTTCGCCTATGACGACGTTTCTAAGGTAGCAAAGGCTCTGCTCGATTATCTCAAGTCGGGCAACAAGAGCTTTACCGTCCGTGGCGCTCTGCTCGGCAAGACCTTGTTGCCGGCTGATGCGCTCGAGCAGGTGACGAAGCTGCCTTCGCGCGAGCAGGCGCTGGCCCAGGTGGTCGGTGGTATCGCGGCGCCGGTTTCGGGTGTGGTCGGTGTCTTGAATGCCGCTATTTCCAACGTGCTCTACGTCTTGCAGGCGCGGATCGATCAGTTGCAGCCGCAGGGCGAGGCGGCGTAAGTGTACTTAATATCGCTTGCGTAACAGTTGTAGATTTTTGGGTTCTGGTTATTCTCATCACGAAGGAGTATAAACGCCATGTCGAAGATTGATACGATTATCGAAATGATCGAGGGTCTCAACGTCCTCGAGCTGGTTGAACTGAAGAAGAAGATGGAAGAGAAGTGGGGCGTGACCGCAGCGGCGCCGGTGATGGCGATGGGCGCGGCGATGCCGGTTGCTGCCGCCGGTGATGGCGCTGCCGCTGCCGCTCCGGTTGAGGAGAAGACTGAGTTTGATGTCATCCTCAAGGAGGCTGGCCCCAACAAGATTCAGGTTATTAAGGTGGTGCGCGAGTTGACCAGCCTCGGCCTCAAGGAGGCGAAGGATCTGGTTGAGGGTGCGCCGAAGCCGGTGCGCGAGGGTGTAAGCAAGGAAGAGGCTGAGGCGGCGAAGGCCAAGTTGACCGAGGTCGGCGCCGTGGTCGAGATTAAGTAAGACCGGTTTCAGCTTGATCTGAGTTGAGAGCGTGGCGTATCGTTATTGGTGCGCCACGCTTTATTGCGTCTTTCAAAAGCTTATCGGTGGGTGGTAGAAGGCATTCGCAGAGACTGGTTTGCCTCCGGTGCTTAAGGCTTGATCATCTGCGTGAGTCAGAGTGGTCAGGATTGTCTGTCGGCTCAGCAGTTATTTTCTGATGAGGAGACGGATCAGGCGATGCGAGCGGATCTGTGACTGCGCTTTCAGAGGTAACAGTTGCTTTCGTCACTCCCGCACCTTTATCTGGCTTTCCTCTGTCAACCTCACTGGAAGATGCGGCTGAGCCATTGTTTGCCGCCAGCGCGCAAATGATTCCAATCGCTTCCAGGGTGCGCAGCTCGCTGTATGAGCGAGCAAAGTAGAATACTGATAGCAGCGCCAGGCTGACCAGAAGTAGTAGCGTTATCAGCAAGCCTTCGTTACTGGTTTCCAATCCCAGGATTTGCAACAGGCTGCGCCAGAGTCCTTCCCAGATTGCGCGAAGATCGTTTTCTGAGAATACGAGCGTTGCCAGGCTCAAGATCCCGATCGCAGCAAGGCCAAACGAAAACGACTGGATTCGTCCGTTGATTCCATCGAGCTTCCAGCGCGCAATTGCCTCAATATCCTGCCACTGTTGGGCTGTCAGGTCAGCAAGCTGCTGGTTGTTCGCAATCCGCCGGGCAGCGTGCCGGGTCATGGCGGTATAGCCGGGGATCAATGCACTCTCAGGACGATCGCGACCGATCGAAGAAAGCACCATAAACAAGAAGCGTGGTATGTTACCACTAATCATCCAAAAAATGCCAAAGATGAACAACCAGCCTGCCAGTGACAGAACTGCCCATACCACATAAACGGTTAACGCTATACTTCTTTCTGCTACACTCAAGATCAGCAAAGCAGGGAATAATGGCAACACGACAATATTATAAATTGCTAAAGAACCCTTCATGCTAAGTTTTCGATAAACGAATCTGTTGATAAGCGAAAGGATGAGTGCCCAGATACCAAAGCCGAGTATTAATAAGATGATCGGTGATGTTCCGGTTACATCGATCTTTAAATCTGCCAGTAATGATTTAAGAGGTTCGTTAACGATGAAAAACCAGCTTACCATCACGAAGAAGAAACTTATGAAGAAATGAGCGGTTGCTGAAGTCCCCGGTTGTCGCAGCTTCTGTTCTGTCTGGCGAATCTGCTCGTCGAAAGAATCCTTCACCGCCTGATGTATGTGCAGGAAGTGATCGAAGGCTGTGTCACGAAATGGTGGCATTATGGCAATTTGAATATGTGATAGTATCGGGTAAGAATGCGAAGAGACCCTTATCTACCGGAAATCCAGAACGTTTATCGGAAAATTCCTGTTTAGGTCTGATTTCCCGATTTAGAGTCTACACGCTTTATAGTTGTATACTATAGCACACTGGCCAGAATGTGGTATAGTACACAACCGATGAAACCAGCAACACCACGTGCCTTTCGCGCTGTCGAGCAATTTAGCGAACTCTATGCTGCGGTTGCGCCAGCGTTGCGCGCGCAGCAAGAACGAGTTCAGGCGTGTCTTCGTTCGGCAATTGATCGTTCAGCCTTAGTTGAGCAAGTTTTGGCGACGCTGCGCGCCCGACCTGGAATCGTTGCGCTTGATGCGCCTCTTGGTACGGGAGCAACGACGCTGCTTTGTCAGCTCGCCACGCGCGCTGATTGGCCGCTCTGGCTGGTGGATGATGATGATGGCAACGGCGCACTCGCTTTTTATGCCCAGATTGCCGCTCTGCGCCGCCCTTCATTGCCATTGATCGATCCGGCAGCTCTCACCGATCCCGCTGCCTGTGAACGGTTACTGGCTGAAATTGCCGATCCTGAACAACCGCTTGTCTTGCTGGTCAGCGCCCCTGATCGTGATCGGCAGCCGTTGCGATCGCTGCCGCTTCCCCTGCCTTTCGATCTGCCTGCCGGTGTCTCTTTGCTGATCCACGGCTCGCTGCCGGTCGAGCCTGATGCAAAACTTTCTCTGCTTGCTGCCGATAGCGCAGTAACCCAAACCCAACTCGCCGTGCTCGAACGGCGTAATTGTCCTCCCGTCTGGCGCGCGCCATTGATCGATGCAGCGCAAGGTAATCTGCTCTACCTGAGTTGGGCTGAACGCTGGTTGCATCTCGGTCTGCTGGACATCGCTCATCTTCCACGCGATCTCGATCATCTGCTTCAGTATTGGTGGCAGAGTCTTAGTCCGGTTGAGCGACGGCTGGCCACGCTTCTGGCGGCTGCCGGTGAACCGTTGCCGGTATCAGTGCTATCGCAGGTGGTTTCCGGACATCCACAGTTGATTCTTGATCGCTGGGAAGAGCAGGGCCTGGTGCATATCAACCTTCGGCGCGTCAGCGATGAAGACGCCTTGCTCCTGGTGCGCTACGCTCATCGCGCCGTCCGTCTGTTCCTGTCCCGTTACGCCACTCACGAGGTTGATGCTGCCCACGGAGAGCTGGCTGAATGGTGCGCTGCACGGTTACGGAATAACTTGCTTGACCCGGCGCAACGATACATGGGACGCCAGTTAGCGCGCCATACGGTGTTGTGCCCGCCTGCCCGTCGTCCTCCCAACTTGCCCACGGCTCAGCCGGTGGCCTGGCTGCGAGAACGCGAGTTGCGTGAAGGACTGGTCGGCGCGTTGCGCGATGCCGGTTGGATGCTGCATGATGCCGCTGCCGGCCCGCCACTGACTCTTGGTCGGATTGCGGCGATTACCGGCACTTTGGCCAGCCGCGCGCGTCAGCTCAGTGGCGAACTGGTGACGGCAGCCTTCTTGACCGCAGTCAAGACCGGTGGGCGTGAGGGGAGTCTGCGCCGCGTCAATACCATTGTCGAGCAGTTGCCCGATGGCGTGCCTAAGGCGGCGGTTTTGCGCCAGCTCGGTGAAGCCTGTTATAGCGTCAATATGCGTAGCGCTGCGATGCGCCTGCTCTCGCGCGCGCTCGATCTCGAGGCGCAACCGGTCTCGCGGGCCTGGCGTGACGCGCGCGATCAGACGATTGAAGCGTTGGCTACGGCATGTCTTGAGGTTGGCGATATTGAGCGGGCATTGGCCTGCGCTGAACTGATCGATCTGCTCGAGCGGCGCGCGCAGGTGCAGACGCTGGTAGTGCGCCGGTTGCTGAGCGATGGGCAGTACGATCAGGCCTGGCGGTTGTCACGCTCCATTTTGCACGAAAATCGGGCAGCCTGGGCGCAGGCTGAAGTGGCAGTGGCGCTGGCGCGGATTGGCGATTCGCGGGGTGAAATGTTGCTCGAAGAGTTGACAGTTGAGACGGCACGGGCATGGGCTGAAATCGAGCTGGCATGCGATCTGGCGTTGCGCAACGAAGATGCGGCGTTGCAACGGATCGCGGCGCTGCCCAGTCAGCATCAGCGCGATCGGGGCCTGGCCCGTCTTGCCCGGGTCTTCGCCCAGGCCGCAAAGGATGGCGATGCACTGGCCGCTGCCGAACGCATCTCTAGCCGGGAATTGCGCGTGACTACGCTGCTTGAGTTGCGAATTCTCCTCCAGGGATTAGTCGCTAATCTGGCTACCGAGCGCGCTACGCGCGAGATCGATGCGCTCCAGGGTGAAGATCGCCCAATCTTGTTGGCAGCGTTAGCGTCGGCGCATGCCGCCATTGGGCGCAAAGATCGCGCTTTGGCGATCGCTCATCAACTGAGCGGCGAAGAGCTGGAGCGCGCGCTCTCACGGGTGGCGGTGGCGTGCGTGCAGGCAGGTGATTATGAAGGCGCGCAGGAAGTGCTGTCCAGGATGACCGATGATGATGAACGCGATTGGGCGCGCGACGAGATTGCCCGGATACTGGCCGGCCTTGGTGATTGGGAAGCGGCGATTGCCCAGGCAGCGGCCATCGTGGCCGATGATCAACGGGCGCGCACGAGCGCTGATCTGGCGATTGCGCGCGCGCGGGCTGGCGATGTAGCCATGGCTGTGACAATGATTCGTTCGATTGAAGTGGCGGCTGAACGGGCGCGGGCGTTGGTGATGGCGGCGCCGCTGCTGGTGGCGGTTGGCCCGACACAGGCTGATCAACTGGCCAATGAATTGTTGACCGGTGAAGCCAGAAGTCGCTACCGCGCTGCGCTCGCGGTAGCGCTGGCCGGTCAGGGTGAACTGGCCGCGGCTGCGACGATTGCGCGTCGTATTCGTCGTCGCAATGAACGGGTGCGGGCTGAACTGGCGATTGTGGCTGCGCTCGACGCAAAACATCCAACCACGCTTAGCCGGTTGGCGGCGACATTGACTCGCGCCGCAATTGGTCGCGAAGAGATGTTTCGCGCGCTCGAACTGGCAGCGCCGATTTTGTTGCGCATTGGGGGCGCGCCACTCCTGGCTGATCTGGCAGCCACCATTGTCGCTGATGATCGCGCTTGATAAGGTCAGGCGCAGCGCTTGCTCTGCGCGCAGCCTGCTCACCCGCAAATAAAGCGCCGCGAACACCCAGAGGAACTCGCGTACCGTTGCTACCTTTCGGTCCTGGCGGGGTTCCGCAAGTATCTGCCGTTCGCGGCACTTAGACATTATACCTCAAAACAGCAATTGCGCAACCCTTGCGTCTACGAACAGGCGTGGTATTATTCCTGACAACAAGTAGTCGCAGGAGGATACATGAGCAACGAAACCACCACCCGCCCCCAAAAGCGTTACGCGCGCATTGCCCCCCTCTACAAGGCAATGATCTGGACATCGTTCATCATGAATGCCGTGCTGCTGGTTGTGTTAGGAATTGTGATCGGTATTCTGGTTATGAACCAGCGTCAGGTGTCCCAGCTTGCTGAAAGCCTGCCGGTCTTTGCCGCCAACAATCTGGCTGAGCTGCAAGATGTGGTTGATCACCTCGAATCGGCTACGATTGTCTACACCGTACCGCTGAGCACACGCCTGCCAATTGAACTGGATGTTCCGATCAATGGCGCCACGATTATGACTGAACGAAACGTGGTGAAGCTCACCGAACCGGTGTCGTTGCAAGCGCCCGCGCAGATCGCGTTTCCCGGCGGTGGTGGGAATCTCAATGCCAGTGTCGCTATTGTCTTGCCTGCTGGCCTTGAATTACCGGTCGATCTGAACATGAACGTAAAACTGGTCACTTCGATTCCGGTAGAGCTTGACGTGCCGGTCAATATCCCTCTGGCCGAAACCGAGTTAGGGCCACAATTTACCCGCCTCGGCGCGATTGTAGACCGGCTGGTTGCGCCAGTTGCGCCGCTGTTGCCAATGCCAGCGACGCCGCCGGATAGCAGCCAGCCGCAATAACCTCAATTGCTTCTACCGTTGGTAAGCGACTGCTGTGTCTTAAGGGTTTTATCTTGAATGCGCCCGCGAGTGACCTGAGTAAAACCGGTTACTCGCAGCTTGTTGCTGGCAGATTGCGCAGAGGTGGTAGCGCTGAATGCGCTGTTTACCTGCCCTCGGAGTCGAGTTGATCGGGGCTGAAACCGTAGGGTAAGCGTTCCGCTGGGGTGGTGAAGCGGCGTTCACTGCTATCGGCGTTGAGCAGAATGATCTGCTGAATGCGACCGCGAGTGACCTGAGTAAAACCGGTCACTCGCAGCTTGTTGCTGACAGATTGCGCAGAGGTGGTAGGGCTGAACGCCCTGCTCACCTTCCCTGTGCCTCAAGTTGATCGGGGCCGAAACCGTAGGGTAAGAGTTCTGCCGGAGTGGTGAAGCGGCGTTCACTGCCATCAGCGTTAAGCAGAATGATCTGCGCGCGCGGCGCCAGTTCAAAAATGACTTGCCGACATGCGCCGCATGGACTGGCTACAGTCGGAGTTGGCGTCACAATGGCCAGAGCCGTCACCGGGCCGGCGGCAGCCATATGAGCGCAGAAGAGCGCCACTCGCTCGGCGCAAATTGTCAATGGATACGAGGCATTTTCGATGTTGGCGCCGCTAAAGATGTGGCCATCGGCAACCATGGCTGCTGCGCCGACTGCAAAGCGTGAGTAGGGCGCATATGCGCGCCGTTGGGCTGCCAGCGCGGCATTGATAAGCTGGTCAAGAGCTACTGGATCCATGCGCTTCCTGGGTGATCGGCAACACAGGTCTTGCAGTTTCCGCCGGTTGCGCCGCTTCCGCTTCCTCCGGTGGCTGGCGAACGATGCGCAGCCGTTCGGCGCGAATACCTTTCAATGATAGCACAGTAATCGTTACGTCACCACAGGTCACTTCATCACCGACGCGCGGAATGCGACCCAACTGCTCGTAGACCAGGCCGCCAATGCGGTCGGCGGTGGTTTCCGGAAATTCCATTTCAAGCAGCTCGGCCACATCGTCAATAGGAACGCGGGCATCAACGATCAACTCTCCTGGCCCGACCTCGACGATTGCCGGCTCTTCGGTGTCGTACTCATCACGGATTTCGCCAACGATCTGCTCGATCAGGTCTTCAAGCGTGACGATTCCCGCTGTGCCGCCATACTCATCGACGACAATTGCCATATGAACGCGGCGCCGTTGCAAATCTTCTAGCAGCGCCGATACCTTCATCGTCACCGGCACAAAATAGGCCGGGCGCAACAGAACGCGGAGCGGCGTATCGCGTCGTCCGTCGCGTAAGACCGGGATCAGATCTTTGACATACAGAATGCCGATCACGTTATCGATCGTCTCTTCGTAGACCGGAATACGTGAGTGACCGCGGGTGATGGCCAGATCAAGCGCGCGATCGAGTGAGCTGTTCACTTCGAGCGCAGCCACGTCTACCCGCGGGATCATAATCTCGCGCACCAGTGTATCGCCAAAATCCATCACCCCCTCGATCATCTCCCGCTCTTCGTGCTCAATCCAGCCGGCTTCTTCACCGGCGCTCATCATCAGGCGCAATTCTTCTTCGGTGACGAGCGGCGCAGGGGGAGCTGGCTTTCCACTCAGCAGCGTGAAGATCGGGCGAGTGATCGCATTGATAATTGCCATCAAAGGCCACAGGATTGTCGCCACAATCACGAGCGGGCGCGCGAGTATGAGTACTGTGGCTTCTGGGTTGCGGTAGGCCAGCGCCTTGGCGATCACTTCACTCAACAGCAGGATTGCGAATAACAGTGTTGCGAGGCCGATAAACAGTGCATTGAAGCCATGCGGCGCAGTAAGCTGAATTGTCAGTGCCGTGACTGTAATGGTAAGCGTGGCATTCAAAAAGATGATGGCTGACTTGATCCGGTACGGCTCGTCGAAAAAGTGCGCAGTGAAACGGCGCGTGCCAAGGCCAGCCGAGCCGAGCAGGGCGCTCAGACGCGGACGGCTGATGGTCATCAAGACCGTATCGGCAGCCGAGGTAATACCGAGAAAGAAGAGGCAGAGGCCAATGCCGATCACTAGCGAACTAGGGCCGGGGTCTTCCAAGCGAATCATCCTCCTTTCCGTGGGAAAGCGCAGCGCGTCGGGTCTGGAATGCGCCCGAAGAGAATCGATCGGGCGCGCGATCCCGCTTTGTCACGAAAAGAGTGCGCTGAGCGAAAGATCTTTGTGGATGCGCATAATTGCTTCGGCAAACAGTGGCGCGACGCTGATCGCGCGCACACGAGCGGCTGCAGCATCAGGCGGCTGGGGAATCGTATTGGTCACAATTGTTTCGACCAGATCTGAGTTGGCGATCAGTTGCAAGGCATTATCGGCAAAGATTCCGTGGGTTGCGCAGGCATACACTGCTCGCGCGCCGCGGGCCAGCAACGTCTGCGCCGCTTCGATCAGCGTGCCGCCGGTTGAGATCATATCATCAACGATGATCGCTGTCTTCCCTTCAACTTCGCCAACCATCTCAATCACTTCGGCAGTATCGGGTTCAAGCCGCTGTTTGGCGATGATAGCCAGACCGGCGCCGATCCGCTCACGGAAACGGTTGGCTCGCCCAACGCCACCGGCATCCGGCGAAACCACTACCGGATTGGGCAGGTTGAGTTCACGAATATAGTCGGCCAGCAATGGCGATGCTTGCAGGTGATCAACCGGAATGTCGAAAAAGCCTTCAATTGCCGGGGCATGCAGATCCATCGTCAGCACGCGGTCAGCGCCGGCGGTGCGGATAAGATTCGCCACCAGCTTGGCGGTAATCGGTTCGCGCCCTGAGGTCTTTTTCTCTTGCTTGGCATAGCCGTAATAGGGAATGACTGCCGTGACCCGGGCCGCCGAAGCTCGCCGGAAGGCGTCAATCATGATCAGCAATTCCATCAGATGGTGATCTACCGGCGTGCAGGTTGGCTGAATGACAAATACATCACAGCCGCGCACATTGTCGTGGATCTTGACCCGCGTTTCGCCGTTTTTGAAGGTGCCGACTAGCGCCCGCCCCAAATTGATGCGCAGGTTGCGGGCAATCTCTTGCGCTAACGCCGGGTTGGCGTTGCCGGTGAAGATAAGCAGGCGACCGTCCATGTCTCAATCATTCTTTCCTGAATAGAAACGCGCAGCGAGCATGCTCACTGCGCACCTGTCAATTGGTCGAGCCAATTACTCTGACCGCCATGGCTGAAAATAGATTATACGGGTTCAGTCGTTTCATTGCCTGTGGCACAGTGCTGAATGTGGCTGCCGGGCTAGGACTCGAACCTAGACTAACGGATCCAAAGTCCGCTGTGCTACCATTACACCACCCGGCATCACGTTGGGTATTATACCATAAGCCTGAACGCGCATTGTCAACAACTGCTACCGATCGCCTGTGCTACACTAGAGGTCGGTACTGATTTACCCGAGGAGTTTCCGTATGACCGATACACAGAAGGTGATCTTTTCGATGTACCGGGTAGGCAAAGTGGTGCCGCCCAACCGTGAAATTCTCAAAGATATTAGCCTGTCGTTCTTCTATGGCGCCAAGATTGGCGTGATCGGCGCGAATGGATCGGGCAAGAGTTCACTGCTGCGGATCATGGCCGGTCTCGATCAGGATTACACTGGCGAGATTACGCGCTCACCCGGTTACACCATCGGGTTGCTCGAACAGGAGCCACATCTCGACGATGCCAAGACGGTGCGTGAAGTGGTCGAAGAGGGCATGGCCGAGATTGTTGCTCTGCTCCGTCGCTACGACGAGATTACCGAGCAGTTTAATCACCCCGATGCCGATTACGATGCGCTGATCGCCGAGCAGGCTGAATTGCAAGACAAGATCGATCACGTTGATGGCTGGAATCTTGATAGCCGGCTGGAGCTGGCAATGGATGCGTTGCGTTGCCCGCCGGGTGATACGCCGGTAGCAGTTCTATCAGGCGGTGAGCGCCGTCGGGTTGCGTTGTGCCGGTTACTCTTGCAACAGCCCGATATTCTGTTGCTCGATGAACCAACCAACCACCTCGATGCCGAGTCGGTCGCCTGGCTCGAACGCCATCTGCAAGAGTACAAAGGCACCGTGATCGCCGTCACCCACGACCGCCATTTCCTCAACAATGTCGCCGGCTGGATCCTCGAACTCGAACGCGGGCATGGCATTCCCTGGCGCGGGAACTATTCGAGCTGGCTTGAACAGAAACGGCAGAAGCTGGCCGAAACCGAAAAAGCCGAGTCGCAGCGTCAGAAGGCGCTTCAGCGTGAGCTGGAATGGATCAATATGGCGCCGAAGGGTCGCCATGCGAAATCGAAGGCCAGAATTGCCGCTTATGAACGTCTGCTGAATGAGAGTCAGGATCAGCGCGACCGTGAGCTTGAGATCTACATCCCACCCGGCCCTCGCCTCGGCGATCTGGTCATTCGGGCAACCAGCGTTACCAAAGCATACGGTGACAGGCTCCTCTACGAAAATCTCAGCTTTGAGGTGCCGCCGGGCGCAATCGTTGGCATTGTTGGCCCCAACGGAGCCGGCAAGACGACTCTCTTCCGCATGATCGTCGGCCAGGAACAGCCCGATGGTGGCACGCTGGAAATTGGCGCTTCGGTGAAGCTCGGCTACGTCGATCAGAGCCGCGACGTGCTCGATCCGCGGCAAACGGTCTGGGAAGCTATTACCGAAGGAAACGACCAGATCGTGCTTGGTGGACGACAGGTCAATTCACGCGCCTACTGTGCCCGCTTCAATTTCAGCGGTAGCGATCAGCAGAAACTGGTTGGCAGTCTCTCCGGTGGTGAGCGCAACCGGGTGCATCTGGCCCGTATCCTCAAATCGGGGGCGAATGTGCTATTGCTCGACGAGCCAACCAACGATCTCGATGTGCATACGCTGCGCGCGCTTGAAGAGGGTCTGGAGAATTTTGCCGGCTGCGCGTTGATCATTTCGCACGACCGCTGGTTCCTCGATCGTGTCGCCACGCACATCCTCGCCTTTGAAGGTAACAGCCAGGTGGTCTGGTTCCCCGGTACCTATTCAGAATACGCTGCCGATTATCGACAGCGCAAGGGTGCTGAGGCCGATCATCCGCATCGGATCGTTTACCGTAAATTAACGCGCCAGTGACCGGTGTGACCCTGAGCTGCCTGATGGCGCGATGATCCGCGTAGTCAGGCAGCTTGTTGCTTTGTATGGAGAGCCGCCCGGTGGTGATTCACCGCATAGCCACCGGGTAGTTTTCTTGTTATTGCCGGTAAATGCCTGTTTACTGTTCTTTTCTGCTAAACCTGTTACCATATTGACCAACAAATTTTTTTACTTCCAGTAAGTGAGTATGTATGCGCTTCATCATTACCCTCTTGCTTGGCGCGCTACGCTATCAAGTGCGGGTAAGTGTTCGGTGAGGATATAATACAACCCGCCGGAAGCAGCTCTTCCAATGGGGCTACTTTGTCGTTGCAGTCAATGCTGAATGAACGTCAGGAGCAGGCTGGTTGTGGTAATAGCAGCGAGTCGCTCTGTGGCAGGTGATGCATTGGGCATTGTCTTGACGCCACTCTTGCAGTTCGGCTACAATATTCAGCCTGCAACTATATACAATGCCGATCTGCAAAGGAGCATCTTATGACGGCCTATACCGATACAGCACGCTCGCCTGCCGACTACATGCCCGAACCGGTACCCGGCCCGCGCGCGCAGGCGCTGGTGGCCCGCGATCACGAAGTGATTGCGCCGCTTGGCCGCGTCTACCCCCTCGTGATCGATCATGCGCAGGGATGCGAAGTTTGGGACGTAGACGGAAACCGGTTTCTCGACATGAATGCAGGGATTGCCGTCCTTGCCGCCGGTCACTGTCATCCGCGTCTGGTCAAAGTTGCCCAGGAGCAGTTGCAGCGCTTCACCCATATGGCCGGCACTGACTTCTACAACGAGCCGATGGTGCGCGCCGCCGAGAAGATCGTCTCGCTGATGCCAGGTGGCCAGGGATGGCAGGTCTTTTTCACCAATAGCGGCACTGAGGCAATTGAGGCCAGTATCAAACTGGCGCGCTATGTCACCGGTCGCCAGAATATTATCGCCTTTTACGGCGCGTTTCATGGGCGCAGTTATGGTAGCCTTTCGCTGACCGCATCGAAACCGCGACAGCGTCGTGGCTTCTTTCCGTTGCTGTCGGGGGTGAGCCATACCTACTATCCCAATTGTTACCGCTGCCCAATCAATCTCCAGTTCCCGACATGCAATATTGCCTGTCTCGATCTGATCGAGCGCACTCTATTCAAGACAACCACTCCACCTGAAGAGGTAGCGGCAATTGTGATCGAGCCAATCCAGGGTGAAGGTGGCTATGTGGTGCCGCCGCCAGGTGCGCTGTCGCGCCTCCGCTCGATCTGTGATCGTTATGGCATATTACTGATCGTTGATGAAGTGCAGAGTGGCGTTGGCCGTACCGGCAAGATGTGGGCGTTCGAGCACGAAGGGGTTGTGCCCGACATTGTGGCATCGGCTAAGGGGTTGGGTGGCGGTCTGCCGCTCGGCGCGATGATTGCCCGCGCCGAACTGGCGCGCCAATGGCAGCCTGGTTCGCACGGTAACACCTACGGCGGTAATGGCCTGACCTGCGCAGTGGCCTACGAACTGCTCTGTATGGTCGAAGAGGAACTGATGGTCAATGCGGCTACGGTGGGTGAGTATCTCCTCGACCGACTGCGCGCATTGCAGGCCCGCTTTCCCCAGATCGGAGCCGTTCGTGGTCGAGGGTTGATGATCGGGGTTGAATTTGTTGACGAGCAGGGTCAACCGGCTGGCGCTCTCGCCGATGCGGTCATGGAAGAGAGTTTCCGTAAAGGGTTACTTGTGCTCACCTGTGGCGCTTCTACCATCCGGTTTTGTCCGCCGTTGACCTTGACGAAGGCGCAGGCTGATGAAGCGGTCGAGCGCTTTGCGCTGGCAATTGAAGCGTGTCTGTAATCAGGGCTTGCGTGAGCGGAATACTATGGATGTGACGAGTCGCAGCGTCAACCGATAATATCGGGATCGCTGCGACGTTGTTTTGGTGAAAGCTGCCCAACAGCACCGCCAGGTGTGGTAAGCTCATGATAATATATGAAGAGATCCATCGGCTGGTGGTTGGTGGAATGGGTTGATGGAATCAGCGCATGACTTCCCCTGAAGCGACAAAGGAACCGGTCCTTTTTGGCCGCTATCGAGTGCATGAAGCGCTTGGCGAGACACGTCTGGCCACCGTGTACAAAGCCACCGATTTGCGCTTACAACGCCCTGTCTTGATCCATTTATTGCGCAAGGAGTTATGGGGAAACCAGCGCAAACGCGAGCAATTTCTGCAAGAAGCGGCGCAGAGCGCGCGCCGTTCGCATCCGGTATTGCTCGAAGTGTTTGATAGCGGCGAGAGCAATAATCGTCCATTTCTCATTACCGAAGCGGTGGAAGGTCGGCCATTATTTGGTATGGGGGCGTTAAGCGTAGCGCAGGCGCTCACCGTCGCGCGTCAGGTTGCCGATGCAGTGGCGCTCTGTCAGCGTCATCGTTCGGCTGAATTGCCCCTCGGTCTCTTCCACCCCCCGATTAGCAGCGCCAATCTCTTACTGGTGGGCAATGATCAGGTGAAGCTGGTTGATGGCTGGTTCTTCGCTTCAGCAATGATTCCGGCAGATCTGGCTCACTATCGAGCGCCCGAACTCAGCGCGGGCCAGGCGCCTCAACTGGCCAGTGTTGTATATGCGCTGGGTATCTTGTTGTTCGAGCTGATCACCGGTCAACGCCCCATCCATGGCGATGATCCCCAATCGACCGCGCTGGCTCATCTAAGCAAACCGGTGCCTCCGCTGGCTCGCGCGCGTCCAGCCATCTATCTGCCTTCAGTTGATCGATTGATTGCTCAGGCGACGGCGCGCGATCCATCCCGGCGGTTTCCCGACGCCCAGGCGTTGGTCGTGGCCATCGACAGCCTTTGGCATGAGTTGACGGTGCAAACGCGCCGGTTGCCAGTTATCCCGGTTGCTCAACCTCGACCGGTTGTTCCTCCTGTAGCTCCTCCTCAATCTGCAACCGGCGCGCCGGCTTCGCGTGTCGCAGATCGCGCGAACGCGCCGGCGATAGCGCGGCGCGATCTGCGCAGTCGGGTGAGTCGCGCGCTGACCGGTTCTTTTGATGTAGACCAGTTTCGTCGGCAAAACTGGGGCCGCAGCTTGAAGGGCTGGCTGGTAATGATGCTGCTCTTGCTGGTCGTGGCCGGTGGTTCGTTCTGGGCCGTGACGTGGGCGATCGAACGATTAGGGATCGCGAGTGCTCTGCAATTGACTCCCTTGCCGGAGTGGTTGCCGCCGGCTGTAGGTTTGCCCGGCAATACCACGACAGAGCAATATGTGGTCAATATTGCTGAAGGGCTGAACCTGCGCGCTGAACCGGGCACCAATCCTGGTAATATTCTCATGGTCGTTCCTAATGGAACGATCGTGCGCAAGATGGAAGGACCGGTCATGGCCGATAATATCCCATGGTTGAAGGTCCAATTTGAGCAGAATGGCCAGCTTATCGAGGGCTGGATGTCGTTAAACTATTTACGTCCGCAACAGTAGGAGAGGGCCTGTGACACAGAAAGCGGAAATGCGCGAATTGCTCGGCGAGCGGGTTCGCATTCGCCCATGGCAACGAGCCGATACGCTGATGCAAGAGCGCTGGCCGCGTTATAGCGAACCGTTTAGCTCGCTCTGGAACATTCCGCGCCCGTATCAGCCCGGTCAGGATGACCATCAGTGGACGGGAACAAACGAAGCATGGGCTGTGGATCTGCGGTCGGGTCCGCTCATCGGTCGTATCTCGTTGCGTGAGATTGACCGCCGCTGGCAATCGGCCCGGCTGGGGATTTCCCTGGCTCAGCCCTACGTCGGGCAGGGACTGGGTGGCGAGTCGCTGCGTCTGTTTCTCGCTTACTACTTCGGTTCGCTCGGCTATCAGCGGATGGTTCTCGATGTGGCGGCTTTCAATCTGCGCGCGGTGCGTTGCTATCAGCGCCTCGGTTTTGTGGGTATTGGCAGCGAATGGCGACATATCGGTAATGAGCCTGTGTTAAAATTGCTAGACGAACAGCAATATCAACACCTGGCGCCCTATTTTCGCCGCAATCGATTTGACGCGCAGGTAGAATTTTACGAGATGGAATTGACACGCGACGCCTGGCTGGCTGCTGGCGGCGCACTGATTTAGGGAGAATATAATGTCGCTTATCGCCGGCAATCTTGCTATCGTCCAACGCCTGCTCGACGGCGATCAGATGGCATGGGCAGTTATTGGTGGCGCGGCTGCGCACCTGTATGGTGACCGACGTCCGATTAACGACGTGGATATTCTGGTCGAGCGTGGTGCGTTGCCCCGTGTGATCCATCTCTTGCAGCAATCGCATAAAGCGGTGCAGGCTGATAGTGGACGAGTGATCTGGCGTGGGATCAAGCTGTTTGAGGATTTGACCGCGCGTTTCGGCAGTGTGAGTTATCCGTTCTGGCTCGATGAGCCAATGCGACAACACCGCCGACGCATGCCGCTGCTTGGCACGCAGGTCTTCGTGGCTGCGCCAGAGGACATCGTGGCGCACAAGCTCTTATTGCAGCGTGGTCCCGAGCAGGGTAAGCACGATGTCACCGATGTCGCCGGTATCGTTCGCCGCCACCAGCTTGATGTACAATACCTCAGCGTGCGCCTGCGTAGTATGGGAGCGCTCGAACTCGACAAGGTACGCTCGCGACTGAATGATTTTGGGATCGTGTTACCAGCAACAGTGATCTAAACCGGTTACGGCAGCGTGTTCTGGCAATTGGCGCAGCGCCCGAACAGTTGCAGTAAATGTCCTTCAACGCTAAAGCCGGTTTCGGCGGCAATGCGAGCCAGCAGTTCTTCGAGATTGCAACCTTCAAAACTCATCACCTGCCCGCACTTCGTGCAAACCAGATGGTGGAGATGACCGGGATGACAGGGTACGTAGCCCTCTTCGCCGGTTGCGCCGTGAATGCGGGCCAGCCAGCCACTTTCATGCAATTGATCAATAGTACGGTAGACGGTCGCCCTTCCCGGCGCTTCGTTGTGCGCGCAAAGATCGGTGTAGAGCTGTTCGGCGCTGAATGGTGCGTGATACGAGACAATCGTTTCGATGACGCGCAAGCGAGGGCCGGTAATCCGCAATCCGCTTCGTTGCCACGCTGAGCGCACACCGTTAAGCCAGGCCTGGGTGTCGAGGGGTGGCTGGAGTGATGCAGCAGTATTGGTCGCCATATATGGTTTCCTCTAAGTGATCAATACGCGAGGGTCGAGGCAGCAATAAGCTGACCGACCCTCGCGCGTCGCGTCGTACCGATACTGTTTGTGTGGTCGTTAACGGGTGTGTGCCGGGGCAGCCGGCAGCAATGCCAGATGGCGGGCGCGCTTGATGGCAACAGCCAGGCGGCGCTGCATCTTGGCCGACACACCGGTGCGGCGACGAGGCAGGATTTTGCCCTGCGCGGTCAGATACTTTTGCAGACGCTTTACATCTTTATAATCCGGCACAATCCCAAGCTTGGTAAACTCACACTCGCGGCGGCGTGAACGAGGCCGCCCTACTCCTCGCGAACGGCTCATTGATACTCTCTCTCCTTGCCTCTTTGTCTGATCGGTCAATGTTTCAAAAACCGTTCAATAGTATACCACAAGTTGCTAATGCTTGAAACAGACCGTTTGTTCGGTGTTTCCCGAGAGTGTTCATACGGGAAGCTGTGGTCGGCGGGTGTGCCAATCGGTGAGACGCTGATAGGCATCGCCAACCCGCAACAACGTTGCTTCGTCGAACGGACGCCCGATCAGTTGCAGGCCAATCGGCAGACCTTCGCTGAAACCGCAGGGTACGACCAGTGCCGGCACGCCAGCCAGGTTGATCGGTAACGTGCAGACATCACTCAGGTACATCGCCAGGGGATCGTTCATCTTCTGGCCGATCGGGAAGGCAACAGTCGGCGAGGTTGGCGTAGCCAGCAGATCGACCTGCGCAAAAACCTGATCGAAGTCGCGTTTGATCAACGTGCGCACCTGTTGAGCGCGTCGGTAGTAGGCGTCGTAATAGCCCGCCGAGAGTGCGTAGGTGCCGAGCATAATTCGTCGGCGCACCTCTGGCCCAAACCCCTTCCCGCGCGTCTGCTCGATCTGTTCCCACATCGTCTCGCCCTCGGCGCGAAAGCCGTAGCGCACGCCGTCGAAACGGGCCAAATTTGCGCTGGCTTCAGCCGGAGCGATGATGTAATATGTAGGCAAAGCATATTTGGTGTGCGGTAGCGAGACATCGACTAAGGTGGCTCCCTGTTCACGCAACACCTCAATGGCTGCGCGGGTAGCGGCTTCGACACCGGGTTCCATACCCTCGACGAAGTACTCTCGCGGAATCCCGATTCGCAACCCGCGCAGATCGCCGGTCAGGGCGGCAGTGTAATCAGGGGTGGGAATGGGCGCACTGGTACCGTCACGTGGATCATGGCCGGCAATGACATTCATGATCAACGCCAGATCGGCGACTGTCCAGGCCATTGGCCCGATCTGGTCAAGCGATGAACCATACGCGATCAGGCCGTATCGGCTCACGCGCCCGTAGGTCGGTTTGAGACCGCTGATGCCGCAGAGCGCCGCCGGCTGCCGGATCGAACCGCCAGTGTCGGTGCCGAGAGTGGCCGGGGTTTGCCCGGCTGCCACCGCAGCGGCGCTACCGCCACTGCTACCACCCGGCACCCGACTGGTGTCCCAGGGGTTGGTGGTGATCTGGTAGGCGCTATTCTCAGTACTCGAACCCATGGCAAATTCGTCACAGTTGAGCTTGCCGATCACGACTGCGCCGCTGGCCAGTAATCGTTCAATGACGGTCGCATTGTAGGGCGGGCGAAACCCGGCCAGAATCCGCGATCCGGCAGTTGTGGGCACTCCCTCGGTGCAGATGACATCTTTGATACCGATGGGAATACCGTCGAGCGGGCCGAGTGATTGTCCACGTTGTCGTCGTTCGTCGGCAGTCCGCGCTGCTGCTAATGAAGTCTCGGGCGTGAGATGCAGGAAGGCACGAATCAGTGGGTCAGTTGCGTTGATTCGGGCCAGACAGGCTTCAGTTAATTCAACCGCCGTCATATCGCCCGCGGCAAGCGCAGCTCGGGCAGCGCTGACGGTGAGAGTGTGTAATTCGGTCATATCGCCTCCAGCGGAGTTGTGGCGCATGGTTTCTGTATTGTACCAGACTTCAACGCGATGTATTGCTGTTGGCAGTCGCTTGCTCGCTCTATTGCTTTGCGTGGTTTTGTTGATAGCAGGGCTACCATCACGTCTCGAGGCAGCCGTCGATACGCCACCTGAACCGACCAGTTTGATATGTACCGACGCCCTGCTTGATTCCTCTATTAGTCGTCCGTCGGCTACCTCGCCCTGGCAAACCATTCTGCCACAAGTTGTCTTTACCAGTGCCAGCGCGCAAGTCTTCTCGCCGCCGCAGGCCATCCTGCTCCGTGAGGATGACGATGGAGTGAGCGATGGCAGTGTTGATGTTGACGCCTTCGGGCAGGCCTTTACCGCGCCGGCAAATACCGAACAGGTGATCGGGTCACTGCAATATCGCATCGCGCCTGGCGCCTTAGGGCCAGGCGATACGGTTACCGTATCGCTCAATTTGCCCGACAATCCGACGCCATCGGGAAGGATTTTTGCTGTTGATCTGCCCCTTAGTGGGCGAGCTGATGGCAATTGGCGCAGTTTTACCTGGGCGGCAACCGATGTCGGGCCGCTGGTTGAGGCCGGCTCCGCGCTGTTCATGATCACGCTGCGCGGAGTGAATGATAGCGCTGCGCTCAGTATTTCGTTCGATGAGATCGAAGCGCAGGTTTGCCGTCGCGCTACAGCGACCCTTGGCGGACGGGTGACGCAGCAGAATCGCGCGGCGCCTGATCTCAGTAACGCGCAAGTCTTGTTGCTCCGTTATGATAGCAGTGGCAAACAGGTAGTGGCAACAGCTCAGGTCGCGTTGACCGATGATGGTTTTCGCTATCGATTTGATGTGCCACCGTTGTCTGCTGGCGCATTGTATCAGGTCTGGTTTGCCAATCAACCGCTTACTGCCGGTCGTGATGATCAGCGGTTGGGAGTGCTGGCCGGGCCGGTGATAACCTCGCTTGCCGCTGGTCAGGAAGTAACCGATCTCGATCTTGAAGTAAGCACGGTAAAATTGCTCGATCCGCCACCGGGTGTGCAGCGGGTCTTGAATGATGAGAATCCGGTGCGATTCTGGATTGAGCCGCGCGGTATCGACGATGAAGAGTATCAGATCTGTCTCTACGATCCGGGATTGATCGATTCGGTAACCGGTATGCCGCCGCAAGTGTGCAGTCCACCACTACTATCCACGGCGCCATTCTTCGATCTCACGCCGGCCAATTTTACTGCAATGCCGCTCCGCTACAACTATCCATACCGCTGGTACGCGGTCGCGCGCGATAATCGTGGCACGGCGGCATATCCGGCATTTGGCTACAGCTTTGCCGAACACACCATCACCTTTACCGTTGCGCCATCTTCCCCGCCTGCGCAATTCTCAAGCGATGAAGGGCTGCTGCCTGGCGCCGCCTCTGCGAACTGGACAGTGCTCATCTACGTTGCGGCTGACAATGCGCTGGGCGATCAGATGCGCCTGAGCGCTGTGGCGCAACCTGTTGTCGAATTAGAGCGCCTGCGCGCGCTGGCGCCATCCTATCCAAACATCTCTCTCGTGACCTGGTTTGATGGCTATGGCGATACCGGCGGCCAGATTTGTGCGTTGCGCGGCAGTGCGGTGGATTGCCGCCGCCAGCTCGAGCCGAATAGTGCCGATCCGGCCACGCTGCGCGCGTTTGTTGAATACGGTTTGACAGCATTTCCGGCCAACCGCGTCATGTTAGTATTGGTGGGGCCGGCGCATCCGGCGCTGGGCTTTGGGAGTGATGAAACAACTGCCAGCGCGCCAGCTATGAGTATTGCTGCGCTGGGCACGGCTTTGACCGAGGCAACGACTGCTGTGGGCAAACGGATCGATCTGGTTTTGATGCAAGCGCCTTTGACCGCCAATCTCACGATGGCTACGGCGCTGGCTCCCGCTGCCAGCTACCTAGTTGCGCCACCCGGTCAACTCTGGCGCGTTGCCTGGCTCAATCGCGTTCTCAATCGGTTGACAACGACCGGTAGTAATGATCCACGCGCAGTTGCCATCGATTTACCAGCGCTATACGGATCTGCCGTTCGCGCTGATGGTGTGTTGCGCGAATATGCGATGGCTGCGTTTGATCTTGCTCGAGTCAATGCAGTGCGTTCCGCGCGCGATACACTGGCTGCCGAGCTGTCTGAGGTCTGGAACGAGCGTCGCGCAACAATGGAATTGTTGTTCGTTGAAGTGCGCGCGAACAGTGTGATCTACGATACTTCAGGGAATGGTTTAGGCGATGAGATGCGAGATCTGGCTGGCGACCGATATGACGCGCCAGAAGATGCATTCATCGATCTGGGAGATTTTACTGCGCTCCTGGCGGCGGCGCCTGCGCTACAGGCAAGCGAGCTAGCCGCTGCGCGCGCAGCAACTGAAGCTCTGGCTGCGGCTATGGGTGGTTCGTCACCCTTCGTGATCGCCGCTCGTCGGCAAGCGGAAGGAGGGATTGGCATACCTTCGTTGCCGCCCGGCGCCGGTCTGGCCGAATTCTTCCCCCATCGATCGTTGCTGGGTGCGCAGCCGCTACTGGTAGAGCGCCTGCTTTACCGGGGCCAAACCGATAGCTGGAGCGCGTTTCTGCGGCGCTATCTGGCCGCTGATCGTCTGTTTGGGATTGGCGGCGTTACTGCGGCGCCATCTGGTGGCACAGGTTTACCGTTGATTGTCGGCAGGCCGATTGCCTATGAGCGGTATTTGCCGATTGTCAGTCGGCAGGTGAATGACGAATGAAGGGGCAGTTGCGCGTCGGTTGCGCGGGTAATGAGCAACTGCTCCTTCATACCGCGTTACCCACTCACTTCTACGCCGGCAGCGAATTGTTGCCGGTACAGCTCGTAATACGGGCCTCGCTGCGCCAGCAGTTCTTGGTGTGTGCCGCGTTCGACAATCTGTCCGTTTTGTACCATCAACACCAGATCGGCGTTGCGTATCGTGCTCAGCCGGTGAGCGATGACGAAGCTGGTGCGACCGGTAAGCATCTGATCGAAGGCGCGTTGAATGACGCGCTCGGTGCGGGTATCGACACTGCTGGTCGCCTCATCGAGTATCAGGATGCGCGGGTTAGCTAACGCTGCGCGGGCAATTGCAATCAATTGCCGTTGTCCCTGGCTCAGACCGGTGCCGCGTTCACCGAGGATGGTCTGGTAGCCATCGGGTAACCGCTCAATAAATTCGTTTGCCCCGACAAGCCTGGCTGCCGCAATCACCTCTTCGTCGCTGGCATCGAGGCGCCCATAGCGAATATTGTTCATCACTGTATCGGCAAACAAAAAGGTGTCTTGCAACACAATGCCGATTTGGGAGCGCAGGCTGGCCGCCGTTACCTCGCGCACATCAAAACCGTCAATCGTAACGCTCCCTGCGCTTACGTCGTAAAAGCGTGGGATAAGGTTGACCAGGGTCGTTTTGCCGGCGCCGGTTGGCCCGACAATGGCAATCGTCTGTCCGGGTTCAGCCACGAAGCTGATGTCACGCAGCACCGGCTGGCCCGGCTTATATTCGGCCCAGACCCGATCAAAAGCGACCCGGCCTTTAATCGGCGGCAATGGTCGGGCATCAGGAGCGTCAACCAGATCGGGTCGGACATCAAGCAGGCCAAAGATTCGTTCGCCCCCGGCAATCGCATTTTGCACGTTCGTCCAGAGCGAGGCGATCTGTTGAATAGGCTGGTTAAACCGTTGCACATATTGGATGAAGGCAAATATTGTGCCGAGCGAGATCATGGCGGTGCCGAAGAGTGGGGCATTGCGCAACATACTCAGCGCGCCAACCACGACAACAATCGCAATAGCGACAAACCCCAATGCTTCCAGAACCGGATTGAGCGCACTGGTGAAACTGGCAGCGCGAATGTTGGCGTCGCGATTGGCGGCGTTTGCCCGCTCGAATTGAGCGATACTCTCAGTTTCACGGTTGAAGGCCTGCACCTCGCGCGCGCCGGCGATACTCTCTTGCAAACCGGCATTGACGTTACCCATCTGCTGGCGACTGGCGCGGAAAGCGCGGCGGGCCTGAGTTGAGAAGTAAACGGTCGCCAGCGCCATAAACGGAACCACACTCAGGCTGATCAGTGCATAGATCCAGTTGCTTTGCAGCATTGCATTGATCGTCAACCCGATTTGCAAGATGCCGTTTACGACGCTCAACAGGGCAAAGCTGAGCGCCTGCTGGATTGTGTCAGTATCGCTGGTAATGCGGCTCATCACATTTCCGGCTTCATTGCGGGCAAAATAGCCGAGCGAAAGGCGATGGATGTGGGAAAAGACATCTTCCCGAATCTGGCGCAGGGCATGTTGACCGACCCAGTTCATGCTAAAGAACGCCAGTCCTTGCAGGAAGGCGCCACCGATAAACACAACCAGCAGCAAGCCGGTCAGCGTGGCCAGTCCACTCATGCGATCAGCGCCGGTTGCAGCGGGATCGACAACCGTAAACCAGCAAGCGTCAGCTCGTGGGAAGAGGTAGCAATCCACTGCCTGCCCGATCAGCTCAGGCGCAGTGACTTGCAGTTGCGCGCTGGCCGTAATCAAGATGAGTGTCAGCGCCACAGCAAACCAGTAAGGGCGAAAATAGGGCCAGAAGCGCGCAATAGTTGCCCACACATGCTTTGGCTTTTGCACTTCAGTATTGAGCATACGGCCAGGGCCGCCTAATCCTCCCATCATAGCGCGGGTGCTCCTTCGTTAGACTGACCATTGGATGACGGTAGTGGCGCATCTTCAAACAACTGTGAAGCGTAGATTTCAGCGTAGATCGGGCTGTTTTCCAGCAGCTCATGGTGCGTGCCACTGGCAACCAGCCGACCTTTATCGAGCACGAGGATCAGATCGGCGTTGCGCACAGTGCTGATCCGTTGGGCAATGACAAAGCTCGTGCGTCCGCGCATCAGTCGGTCGAGCGCGCGCTGGATCAAGGCTTCGGTCGCGACATCAACATTGCTGGTGCTATCGTCAAGAATCAACAGGCGCGGATTCAGCAAGAGCGCGCGAGCGATGGCAATGCGCTGCTTTTGGCCGCCAGAGAGGGTCATGCCGCGCTCGCCGACGCGAGTGTTGTAACCGTCGGGAAAACTGACGATGAAATCATGCGCCGCTGCCGCTTTCGCTGCGGCAATCACCTCCTCATCACTGGCATCGGGACGACCGAAAGCAATGTTTTCACGGATGGTGCCGCTAAACAGATTGGTCTCTTGCAGCACAATCCCGATCTGGCTGCGCAGACTATCAATCGTAACATCGCGCACATCATAGCCATCGATCAAGACTGCCCCTTCGCTCACGTCGTAGAATCGTGGAATCAGGTTGATAATCGATGTTTTACCGCTGCCGGTCGCGCCGAGCAGGGCGACAGTTTGGCCTGGTTCGACCACGAAACTGACATCTTGCAAGACCGGGGCGCTGCTGTTGAAGTAGCGAAACGTGACATTACGAAACTCAACCCGGCCCTGCACCGGTGGCAAGACAATCGCATTTGGGCGTTCCACAATCTCGCTTTGGGCGTCGAGCACCTCAAAAATACGCGCTGCTGAAGCGCCGGCCTGAGCCAGCAACGCAATGATGAAACCAAGCTGGCCAAGTGGGAAGAAGACATAAACCAGATAAAGGCTAAACTTCTGGTACTCACCTAAAGCGAGGGTACCGTTGAGAATCTGCTGACCGCCGAAGTAGAGGATTGCGGCTTGACCGAGCTGGGCAATTAGAAAAATAAGCGGGAAGAGAAAGGCAAAGATTCGATTGACCTTGATCTGCTGCGCCATTAATGCCGTTGCTGCCTGATCGAACCGTTGCTCTTCGTAAGGCTCGCGGGTAAATGCTTTGACCACCTTGATACCGGCGATATTCTCTTGCAAAATCGTGTTAAGACGGGCCAGCCGGGCCTGCACTTCGGCGAACAGAGGCTGGCTGATTCGGCCAAAGACAAAAAAGATGGCCAGCGCAATCGGCAGGAGTGGCACAATAACCAGTGTTAATTGCCAGTTGGTGAAGGCAAGCACGATGAGCGCACCGGTTAACAACAGCAGCGACTGAGCAGCCAGCACCAAACCCTGAGCGACAAACGTGCGCACTCGCTCGACATCATCGGTTGCGCGCACCATTAACTGACCAGTCTGGTTGCGGTCGTAAAAGCTGAAAGACATGCGTTGAATTTTGCTGAAAATCGCATTGCGCAAATCAAACGCCAGTCCATGCGACGTGCGTTCGGCCATAAACGATTGCAAGAACGAGAAGACCCCACGCATGACGGCAAAGACCAGGATCAGCAAGGCAGCATTGATCACAATACTTTCGGCATTGGCCGCGTCGCGCTGTAACTGATCAACCGTGAGACCGGCCTGAGCGGCAGCGGCAGCTTGAAATGCCGCCGGTACCTCGGTGAGGATGCGAGTTGCGATCACGCTGCGGGTCACTGCATCGATCATATTCTGCACGAGTTGTGGCACAGCCAGTTGGGTCAGGGTAGCAATCACCAGCGCGCCGTAGGCGATGGTTACAGTGCGGCGTTGTTTGCTGAGGTAGCGAATGGCGCGTATCAACGCGCCAGGAGTCGGTCGATTGACCGGTGATGAGGCGACACGATTGGCTTGCATGGCAACGTTCCAGTTATCAAGATGCCAGAGTTACGCTTCCAGGGGCGCGGTTTTCCCGGTTTGTCAGGCGCGAATAGCTCGCTCCAAAAGATCGAGAAACATCTGTTGCTCAGCGTGCGGCAAGCCGGCCAGCAACCGTCCGATACGGTTAACCCGCTCGGTCTCCAGATCGCGATGCAGTTGCCTGCCAGCTTCAGTTAACGAGAGCAACATAATCCGACTGTCAGCCGGATGTGGACGACGGGCAACCAGGCCATTCTGTACTAATCGACGAGTGAGCGCAGTCAATGATGGTGGCGTGATTCCGAGTGCATCGGCCAGCTCACGCATCGATTGCTCGTGATCGGGCGCCAGCAGACTGAGCAGGCGCAGGTGCGACATCGACAAACCCCACTCATTGAGTTTCTGCATGAGCGGGCTGCGCGGCTGGTTGGCTCGCATCCAGTCGATCAAGCGCAAGAGGCGGTGAGCATTGACCAGAGTGACCGCATCCATAACACATCGTTGCTTTCGTTGCGAGCGTACCGGGTTTGTCTCAAAACATTAGTTAGACAAACTAAGAGTATCGTACCGCGATATTATTTGATTTGTCAAATGAGAATTGAGCAAGAGGCGGGATGGTTGCATCCTGAGAGAGCACGGCGTGACACACGCAGGTATGTTAGAGCGAGATGGTCAGTCCAGGCGAGTGTGATGGCGCGATACCTTGCCATCAACACTAATAGAGCCGCGTGGTATTGCGGCTCTACCGATGCGATCGTTGGTTGTCAACCCTTGCAATAGCGGTCAAACCATTCGAGCGTTCGCCGCATATGGTCAGCGCGGTGGCGAGGTTCGCCGCTGCGCGTCAGTTCATGCCCTTCGCGAGGGTAGCGCACCAGCTCAACCACTTTTTTCTGGCGACGGAGGATGGCGAAGAGCTGTTCGGCTTCGCTAATCGGTACTCGATAATCAAGCTCGCTATGCAAGAGCAGTAATGGCGTTTTGATCTTATGGGCGTGGGCCAGCGGTGAATGGTCCCACAATTCCTCGTACAATTCCCATGGAAATCCGCCGAACTCAATCTCAATCAATTCGTGGGCATCACTGGTACTATGCTGGGTGAGCAGGTTATAGACGCCGCGGGCAGCAACGGCGCAGGCAAAACGATCGTCGTGCCCGATCAACCATGCCGTCATATAACCGCCATACGAGCCACCGGTGACAGCGATGCAATTGGGATCGATGTAGCCGCGAGCCACGAGCGTATCAATCCCGGCCAGAATATCGGGGGCATCGGCTTCGCCCCAATTGCCGCGGATAGCGTCGCGCCAGAGTTCGCCGTAACCCTCGCTCCCGCGCGGATTACAAAAGAAGACTACATAGCCACGAGCTGCCGCTACCTGCCATTCGTGCCACATTGAGCGGAACCCCGGCCCCCACATGATATGTGGCCCGCCGTGAATGTAGACTGCAAGGGGGTAGCGATTTGTCGGGTCGAAATCAGGCGGATGCAACGTCCAGCCTTGCACTTCACTGCCATCAGGGGCAAGGTAAACCAGCTCTTCAATCGGCACAATGATCCGCTGCTTGAGCAACCGCTCATTAATTGCCGTCAGTTGACGCTCTTGACCATCAGCGCTGCGGTAGAAGAGATCGCACGGATTGGTGGCGCTGCCGGCAACAAAAGCAACGCTACCGTCACGGCCAACATCAAATTCGCTCACAATACGCGGTCCCCCGACCAGAATGGCGCCATTGCGGTAGGTTGGCGTGCCTGGCAACCCAATCTGGTAGATATGGGCATCTCCACGCCAGCCGGCGCTAAAGAACACCCCTTGCCCATCAGGTTGCCAGTGGAATTGTTCAACATTCAGATCGGTATGCGCAGTGAGATCGTGAGGCTCGCCGCCGATCGCCGGGATAATTGCAATCCGACGGCCTTCGCCGAGTAGGCGGGTTTCGTTAAGTCGTAAAAAGGCAATTTGACTACCGTCGGGCGAAGGTTGTGGGTCGAAGTATGAAAAACCGGGATTGGTCAGAGCCTGAGGCAGCGATCCATCGAGTGGAATGCGCATGACATCATAATAGGCAAAGAGCGAGTCGGCTTCGGGATCACGGGTAGCGGTGCTCAGCAAAGCATCGCCGGCAGGCATCCAGACCGGTGCGCTGTAGTGCAGATCGCCCGATGTGAGGCGACGCGGCTTTGCCGGTGTCTCATCGTCTGTAATCTCGACCACATACACGTGGCGTCGCCGATCATCGAAGTAGCTGGTGCCGCTACGGTACGGCAATCTGGTCACGACGCGAGGATCAAAGCGCATCTCTTCTTCGTGCTGGCGTTGCTCACGGGCGCGGCGCGCTTCCCAGGCATCGGCTGGCGGTGGCGGCAGTTCGCCAGCGTCTTCACGCGCCTGTTCTGCCAGGTTTACCGGTGACAGAAATGCTATCTGCCGCCCATCCGGACTCCAGGCCGGATCGCTGGCGCCATTCGCCATCGTGGTAAGCTGGCGCGCTTCGCCACCATCAACCGGAATGAGATAAATCTGCCCGCGCTCATCATCGCGACTCGACACAAAAGCCAGCCATTTGCCATCAGGACTCCAACGTGGTTGACGGTCATTCTTGCCGCGAGTAAACCGTCGCACCGAACCGCCATCGACCGGTACGAGGGCAATCTGGCGGCGATAGCCGTTGCTCAGGCGATCCACGGTCACCCACACGACTGCTACTGTTCGTCCATCAGGGCTAAGGCGGGGATCTTCCAGCCAGCCCAATTCATAAAGATCATCAATCGTGAAGCGATCGGGGGTTGAGTTTGTCATGGGCAGTCCTACGATTATAAAACCGATGTTGATTAGTTGCTATTGTAACATACTTCCCGGTCGATGTTGCTTGAGGTTTTTGCAAGATAAAGTAAGAGTGTACCGATAAACCTTGACACTTTAGGTATATTCCATTATAATCCAACATTAGCAAGGATAATTTTCACTATTTCTTGTGTAATCATTGGATCAGAACTTCTGACAAAGAAAGGATTGTCTCTGGTGAGCCCGTCTGAATCAAAACTGCCACTTTCTGTGCTTCTCTTCCACGCGGCGATGCAACAGCATATGTCATTAGCCGATTTCACAGACACGTTAGGGCTTAGTGTCGCCACGCTTCGCTCGTATCTGTTTGATGCCGGATCGTGCTCGCGTATGCGCTCCAAAACTGTTGAGCAAATAGCAAAAGTATTAAATCTCTCGGAAGAGGAAGTGCGCGAACGAGCTGAATTATTGCCTTATGCAACTGAGCCGTTCGGTGAGTGGCTGAAGAACCAGATGCAGGGTCGCTTCACGCGCGCCAGTTTGTGTGCGGCAACCAAGATCAGCGATAGCGCGATGAAGAATTATCTGAATGGCCAAACCACACCCGATCCTGAAAATGCGATGAAACTGGCCGAGGCACTGAACGCCGATACGCTCGCCGTCGCTCACATGATCGTTGCCTCTGAGTTGCAGCAACGTGGCACTACGTTGCCACAAGTGCCGCAGCGCGAAGCGCCTGTCGCTGCCAAATTGGCGCCTGCTCCAGCCGCTGCCCCGGCGCTTGAGACGACTGTCGAAGCGACGCCGGCGCCGATGCCTGCGCTGAATGCAGCTCACGATGAAGCGGTGATTACGGCCTATACTGAACAGCGGTTGCTCAATCTGTGGCGACGGCTGCATCCGCAGGGGCGGCGCGCGACGTTGACCTACATCGCTTCGCTGCTCGCCGAGGAGTTGTAGACAGTCGCGCAATAGTCTGTGTGGTGGTGGGCGGGTGACTAACCCGCCCTTACTGTCTCGTTGCGAGCTGTTGGATTTGAAACTTGAAAGGTATGTCGCCACTTCGCATCGGCTTCGATGCTCGTTACGCCACCGATCACTTTCCTGGAATTGGTCGCTATATCACCTCGCTCTTGCCGGCGCTGAGCGATCTTTGCCGCTCGCATCGTCTGTTCGTCCTGGTCAATGCCGGCCAATCGCTCCCGTCTCTCGCCAATGATGCAGTCGAATATGTTCCGGTGCGCAGTGGTCCCTTCGCCCTTGGTCAACAGTTTGAAGTTCCATTATTGGCTCGACGCTGGCGTCTTGATCTGCTCCATTCGCCTTATATTGTTAAACCGTACCTTTTGCCTTGTCACTCGGTGGTAACTATTTATGATGTCTTGCCATTGCGGTATCCGCAAACGCTCAGTCCACGCGGACGGCGATTCTATCGATGGTCTTTACGCCTTGCAGTTCAGAGTGCGCAGCGCCTGATCACCATTTCTACCGTCTCGCGTGATGATCTTGCCTTCCATCTGCGTATTCCCCGTGAACACATTGCCGTGACACCGCTGGCCGCAGCGCCGACATTTGCCCCTCAGCCGATTGACGAGATTACCGATGTGCGATTGCGGTACGGTTTGCCGCGACGTTACGTATTGTACGTTGGTTCAAATAAGCCGCACAAAAATATCGATCGCCTGATTCGGGCCTGGGAACGAGTCATTCCCGCTTTACCAGCGCGCTATGCTGATACGATGCTGGTTATCGCCGGTAAGTTTGATCCGCAGTATCCGCTGCCGGCAGCGATTGCAGCCGAGCGAGGGTTGAGCGCGCGGGTAAAGGTGTTATCCAATGTGGCCGACGCTGATTTACCGGCGCTCTACAGTGGCGCATTGCTGTTCGTCTTCCCCTCTTCGTATGAAGGGTTTGGCCTGCCGCCACTCGAGGCCATGGCTTGTGGCACACCGGTGGTTTGCGCCTATGCCGGTAGTCTGCCGGAAGTAGTGGATGAAGCGGCATTGACGGTTGATCCGCACAGTATGCATGAGATCGCCGAAGGTATCTTGCGCGTGTTGCGTTCGCCCGATCTGTACGAGCTGTTGTCCCGCCGAGGTCTGCGTCAGGCTGCGCGCTTTTCGTGGCAGGCTACTGCGCAGGCGACTCTGGCTGTATACGAACAGATCAGGTAGCGCGTTGGCGCGCATCCGTAAGCGCGGCGCAAGTCTGGAATGGGGGCAGATGAACTTCGCTGGCGGATTTCAGCCTCTATCTCGCCATCGTAGTCGCGGCTCCGTTAGCTCCTGCTATCGTTCAGGTTGACTGAGCAAGGTGGCACTCACCCATCCCTCCGTGCCGACGCTGACTCGTTGCGGCACGCAGTTGCCACTGATTTCGATCACGCGCAACCTGTACCAGCGGTTATTGCCATCGATGGCACGCTCGGCGAGCAACTCTACCCGGTCGCCAACACACACCTGACCGATCACTGTTTCCTGGGCTATCCGTGGTTCGCTGCGAATGTTTCCACCCTGTATCACCTGCGCGCGTCCAATGATCGGTTCCGGAGTGTTGGTTGGCGGAGGTGGAGTGGCAGTAAGGGTAGGAGTGGCGGTTGCAGTGGGGATTGCGCTCTGGGTTGCCGCTTGCTGAGCAGTCGCGCGCGCTTCACGAGTTTGTATCGCAATCTGTGTCTGGTTGGCAACCACCCGACTCACTTCAATCTGCTCGATCAAAAAGGGGGTGAGGCCAATTAATCCCAACACCAGCACGCCGCCGATCACGGCGATCGTCAACACAGCGAGCGGTCCACGACGGCGTCGGCGCGCAAATAGCCGATCCCAATCACGTGGATCATGTTTACGTTGCACAGTTCTCCCTCTCTACAACCAGCGGCATAACACCGGCTGACGCTCGCCGGTTGGCGTAAAGCCAAACCAGCGGTAAAGCCGCTGGGCATGGTGGTTATATGCCTGGGTGTTGAGAGTGAGCAACCCGGCGCCAATTTCAGCCGCATAGGTGACGAATTCGGCTAACAGGCGCGCGCCAATGCCGCGACCGCGATGTTCAGGATCAACGGCAATACGCACCAGATGCGCCAGCCGACCGCCAAAATGGCTGGTGGCGTAACTGTATCCTACAATCCGTCCGTCGAGTTCGGCAGTCACAAAAAATGAACCATCAACAATTGCCGGCGCTAATACCGTTTCGTCTTTTACCCATTGCGGCTCGAAGCAGCGCGCGTCGAGTTGCAACACTTCGGCTAAATCAACGGAATGGGCAGGGCGAACTTGCACATCAGGGTTACCGTCGGCTGGAATTTCCCACCCGCGTTTTTCATAGACAATCACATCGGTGTGGTGATAGTAGCCGGTCCCTTCGAGTAATGGGCGAAACCACTGATCAGACTGATCGTCGCCAGCGTAGTAGAGTTGGGTAATTGCCTGACTACGGGCCAGTTCTTCCAGCGCTGGCGCGATCTGGTTAAATGCTAGCTGGATCTGAATCCGATCACTGCAAGCGAAGGCACGCAGCCAGGCAACGCGCGTGATTGGACGACTGAGCGCGGCTACCGCAACCAGATCGCGCCGATGTTCGAGCACTACTGCTCGCCCTGCTTCCACCGCAGTGTACAGTTCATTGCCGCTCATCGCCACGAATCGTCGTCCGGCAGCGCGCAAAAGGTGACTGACAGCAGTGACATCAGCCGCCTGACTTGCGCGAACCACCGTTTCTTCTGGGTCAATAAGTTTGCGAAATGGCCACATACCTGTGCTACCATACATTTAGAGTCTGAAGCTGTATTGTACCAGAGAAGGGTTATGATAAGCCGGTTGCATCGCTATCTTTCCAGTCAGTGGCAACGATTTTTCGGTCTCAATATCACGGCTATCACACCGATGCTCTTCGTGGGTGGTCAATTCCATCCCCGCCAATGGCCGATCATCTATACGCTAGGGGTGCGGGCCGTCCTTTCGTTACAGGCCGAACGGGCCGATACGTTCCACGGGCCGCTGCCGGCGCGCAATTTACGATTATTGGTGCCGGATTTTCACCCTCCCACCATCGAGCAGCTTGATGAAGGAGTGCATTTTATTGCGCAAGCTATCAGTGACGGCTTGCCAGTTTTCGTCCATTGTCATGCCGGAGTAGGGCGGGCGCCATTAATGGCTGCCGCGTATTTGATGGCACGGCATGGATTGGAACACCAGGCCGCGCTGACCACCTTGCGCCTTGCCCGTCCAATCATTCGCCCGAATCGCCGCCAGATCGGTCGCCTGCGCGAGTATGAGCAGCTCTTGCGCCGTCGTCGCCAAACGCAGCGCGCTATGCCGCCTGCCGGCGCTGAAAACCGGTTGCCGCCAGTTCCAGACACCCCGATACCGTAAAGAGATCGACCAGTGCCAGTAATGGTAGACGCGATTGGGCGCAGAGGTAGACGGGCCGCCACGAAGGGGCGAATTTAGCCTTGAAGCGATATAGACCTTCAGCATTGTAGACGGTAACCATCCGGCGGCCAACCAGCGTGATCAAGCGTTCAAGTGGACGAAGATCCTGGTCAAGGTGGTGGAACGGTACTTCATTGAGACTGAGGGTTTGGCAGCCTTCAGCCTGCAACTGGGCGCCGGCTGTAGCAAACAAGGCTTCCATAACCCCTGCCGGCGCTTGCGGTCGGCGCAGCATCAATTCGGTCACAGCAGTCGTCGCCGATGGTCGGGTAAGTAACAGCGCTCCCTGCCAGCAATCGGTTGGATCGGCGTAGACGAATAAACGAGTTTCAGGCTCAAAAGTGGTGCGAAAGAGGTAGCGAAGCTGCGGTCGTTGACCGTAACGGGCTTCGCTCGCCAGTCGGCGTAGCCGGGTAACAGCAGTCGGACTCCAGGGAATTTCGCTGACCTTGCCGAAACGGGCTGCGGCGCGCGCCATTTTCCGCACTGAACGACGGCATAGCCCGTCACCAGTGAGATCGATGATACCTTCAATGCCAACCCGTATTGTCTCCCAGCCGACGCGCGCTAGCCGTTGCGCGACCCCTGCCGCGCATCCGCGCAACAACAGGCGATGGCCTGATTGCTCGCGATGCACCTGAAGTAGATCATACCCTGGCGGCAGGGTAGCATATGCTATCCAGGTCAGACCAGATAGCGGTAGCCTGACCTGCTGCATGCGTGGTCGCGCAAGATTGGCTCGTGTCCAGCTCAAAGGCAATTCGTCATCACCGGGAACAGGTAACATCATAGCGGTTTCCAACCTGTCGAGGCGCGCTCCGAGACTCATCTCGAGATTGACGGTCAAATAGGTTGCAGGAGAGACATCGTTTTACCGAAAAGGCGCGCAATTGATATCGTATGTAGTTTGCTCCCGATTGCGTGCCTCGTCAAGCACATCTGAGGTTGTTGCGATGTATGCCTGTCTGATGGCGCTGCCTACTTGCTCAGGCTCCCTGCAAAGCCGCCTCGATCCTGGCCACCACCATATCGATAGCGATAGGGTTGCGCCCCCCGCCGGGGAAGATCACGTCGGCATAGCGTTTGGTCGGTTCAACAAACTCAAGATGCATTGGGCGCACCGTGGTGAGATATTGTTCGATCACCGACTCAACTGAACGTCCACGTTCAGCGATGTCGCGGCGTAGCCGGCGGATAAAGCGCAAATCGGGATCGGCGTCAACAAACAGCTTAATCTGCATCCGGCGGCGCAACACCGGTTCGTAGAAGATCAAAATGCCTTCGACCAGAATCACCGGGCGCGGCTCAACCCGTTCAGTTTGCGGCAGGCGCGCATAGGTGGCGTAATCGTACACCGGTAGATCCACGGCTTGACCAGCGCACAGTGCGTCGAGATGGGCGACCAGCAGGTCGTTGTCTAATGCGTCGGGGTGATCAAAGTTGAATCTGGTTCGCTCTTCAAACGGCAGATGGCTGAGGTCTTTGTAGTAGCGATCATGGTCGATGTGAGCGATCCGGTCGGCGCCAACCCGTTGTAGTATCGCCTGGGCTACGCTGGTTTTACCGCTGGCGCTACCACCGGCGACGCCAATAATAATCGGCGAGATGTTCATCATAAGCGCGCTACTCTCTCACAAACGGAGGCGCGCCACAGGCGCGCCTCTTGACGACTTGCACTCTCTGTTGTTGCGCGTCAGACGGGTATGGAGTACCGTAATTCAGCGCAACCCTTTATGCTTCATACGTCATTCGACTTTCGACGCTACCAGCCGCGGTGGCGATAGCTTACCTGTTTCAGTCTGATCGGCGTAGCGACAATGTCGTCTATCAGACTGTCTGCGACTCTGGCTTTGATGGCTCACCAAGAATTTTATTGGTGAGGTAGGTCGCCAGCCACGCTGCCGCCAGGCTCAACACCAGACTAATCAAACCGTGTACCAGCTTGCGGCGCAACTCTTCATCAGTCATGCGTTATTCCCTCCGTCGCATCAAAATCGTCACAAAGTAGAGCAACTGCGCAATCGCCTGCGCTGCTGCGGCCACGTAGGTCAGGGCGGCGGCGTTTAGCACCGCATTCACGCCGGCGGCTTCCTGCACGGTCACCAGTCCGGCGCGTTGCAACATCTCGCGGGCGCGAGCGCTGGCATTAAACTCAACCGGCAGCGTCACCAGGGTAAATGCCACTGCCGCACTGAACAGGATGACACCAATGACGGCCAACTGGAAACCGAAGCTGCGACCACCGGTGGCGCTAAGCAGCATACCGATGAAGAAGAGCCAGGTGCCGAGCTGCGAACCAATATTGGCGAAGCCAACAATGCCCGACCGCACCCGCAGCCAGGCATACCCTTCTTTGTCCTGGGCGGCATGACCCAGCTCGTGGGCCACAATAGCCATCGCTGCCACCGACGGTTGCACCGATCCCTCTGACAGGCGGATGACCTTGCTGGATGGATCGTAGTGGTCGGTCAACATACCGGGGATCGTCTCGATCCCAACATGGTCAAGACCTTCATTCCGAATCAGGATGCGGGCGACATCAAAGCCGTTGAGCCGCCGCATATTGGCAACCTGTGACCATTTATTGAATGCCGACTGGACCTGAAACTGGGCCCAGAGCGCGAAGAGCATTGCTGGCACAGCAAAGATCAGGTACGTTGGATCGAAGAAGAATGGCATAGACGCCTCCCTCAAGCTTTAAGATGAGATGCGGATTGAAACCGCTGCTGCGTTCAGTATACCACTCTCAGACCTCAGTGAACTATTGACGAAGTATTTGAGTTTTGCAAAAAATCTGGGGCGACTCTTGCGTCGCCCCAGATCAGGACAATAACAGCCCCGGCCTTACAATCGCTGCTCGCCGGTCAGCGTTTGCCGGAATTGCCCAAGCCAGACCTGCCCGCGTTCGGCTACCAGCGCGCGCAAGGCCGGGCCACTGCGTGGGCTGAACAGGGCCGCGACTATGGCGCCGCCGGCCAGACCGATGAGGAAGCCGGCGATGAAACGCCGACCGCCAGTGCGACGGGGAATGAGACTGTCGATCATTGTGTCGAGTTCATCCATAGCCCGATCCTGGTCAACATTCTGATTGCGGTCAGTCAGTGTTTACGGATAAATTCCGCGGGTCGTCACCGCTTCAGCCACCCGCTGCACCGCCAGCATATAGGCTGCCGTCCGCAGGTCAACCTGCCGCTCGGCTGAGACGCGCAACACCTGCTGGAAGGCGTTGGTCATCACCCGGCGCAATTGGGCATTAACTTCTCGTTCGCTCCAGAAGAATTCTTGCAGGCCCTGCACCCATTCGAAGTAGCTTACAGTCACCCCGCCAGCGTTAGCCAGAATATCAGGAATAACGAGACAGCCACGATCGTACAGGATGGCATCGGCATCTTTCGTAGTAGGGCCATTGGCAGCTTCGGCAATTATCTGCGCTTTGATCCGGTCGGCATTCCGTGAGGTGATCACACCGCTCAAAGCTGCCGGCACCAGCACATCACACTCAAGTTCGAGGAGTTCTTCGTTAGGGAGCGTATCGGCGTTAGCGACGCCGATCACGCTGCCGGTGTGGGCTTTATGCGACAGCACTGCTTCCACATCAAGCCCATGGGGATTGTAAACGCCACCCTGACTATCACTCAGCGCGATCACCTTCATCCCCAGTGCTACCGCTTCACGCGCAACCGTTGAGCCAACATTGCCGCAACCCTGAATTGCCAATCGTGTCTCAGCCAGATTCAGGCTCAGATGTTGCGCAGCAGTGGTCAAGACGTAGGTCAAGCCGCGACCGGTAGCTTCGAGTCGGCCTTCCGAGCCGCCAATGTTGATTGGCTTGCCGGTGACGACCGCCGGTACGGTATAGCCTTGATGCATCGAAATCGTATCCATGATCCACGCCATCACCTGCGGATTGGTGCCGATGTCGGGCGCAGGGATGTCACGCTCAGGACCGATCACAACGCTAATCTCGGTGGCAAACCGCCGGGTCAGGCGCTCAATCTCGCCAGCCGAAAGCTGTTTCGGGTCAACAATCACGGCTCCCTTGGCGCCACCGTAAGGCAAACCGGCCAGGGCACACTTCCAGGTCATCAGCATCGCCAGCGCCCGTGTTTCGTCAAGGGTCACATCAGGGTGATAGCGAATCCCGCCCTTCGTTGGGCCACGCGCCAGATTGTGCTGAACGCGAAAACCCTGAAAGACTTCAATGCGCCCATCATCACGTTTGACGGGGAAATTGACGGTGAGTTCACGCTGGGGCACGCGCAAAATGCGACGTAAATTTGCCGGTAGATCGAGCAGATCGGCAGCTTCGTCAAACTGTTGCTGAACAGTGCTCAGCAGGTTTGCGCCCTCCAGGGGCGCGGCGGTTCGTTTTACATCAGTCATAACCATAACGCTTTACCCCTCAACGATGAGTGGAGACGGCCAGCGCTGGCCGGTCGCGACAACGGCGGCGCGACATACGGTATTGTACCACGCCACAGCGGCTGATCATGTTGAAATGGAATGAAATTAGTCATCAACTGGAATGAATTCATTGACACTCACCACCGAATGCACAAATGCGGCGATTAACCGGATAGCGTGATCCACATCGCTCAATTCGATCATTTCATTCGGTGAATGCATATAGCGATTGGGGATCGAAATCACCGCGCTGGCCACGCCTCCGCGCGCGTGGTGAATGGCGTCAGCATCGGTGCCGGTATAGCGTGGAGAAATCTGCACACTGTAAGGAATCGCCTCGCGTTCAGCCAGTTCGACCAGGCGGCGGAAGACGCGCCCGCTATTAGCCGAACCGCGTGAGAGCACCGGGCCACCGCCAAGTTTCACTGTATTCCACTGGCGCTGATCGGAATCAGGGTGATCAGTCGCGAAGGTGACATCAACCACAATCGCTACCTGCGGATCGAAACTGAAGGCAGCGGTTGTAGCTCCGCCAAAGGTAATCTCTTCCTGGGTTGTAGCCACTGCCGCAACACAGGCGTTTGGTCGATGCTGACTAAGCAAGCGCAATGCCTCTAGCACGGTGAATGCGCCGATGCGATTGTCAATCGAACGGCTGACGATCCGGTGGCCGCGCAATTCATAGACGGGAGCGTCGATTACACCCACATCGCCGACCTGAACCAGCTCGACGGCTTCGGCGCGACTCGACACGCCAATGTCGATCCACATTTGTTCGATTTTGGTCACCTGGTTGCGCTCGTCGGGTTTGAGCAGATGGATGGGCTTTTTGCCGATCACCCCAATGACTTCGCCATGTCGCCCAAGCAGACGCACCCGTTGCCCGATCAATACCTGCGCGTCCCAGCCGCCAATTGGGCTGAAGAAGAGAAAGCCATTGTCATCGATGTGACTGATCATCAGCCCGATTTCGTCAATGTGGCCGGCAAGCAAAATGCGAGGGCCGCTACCTTCCAGCACGGCAAAACTGTTGCCGAGCACGTCGCTATAGACCTGGTCGGCAAACGCGCGCGCCTCGGCGCGCCAAACCCGCGCCGCCTGATCTTCGTCGCCTGATGGTCCCGGCGCAGCCAGCAGACGTTTCAGAAACGCAATTTGATCATCGTGCATGATTCTTGATCCTTACCTTGTATCAGTGCGACAGCGGTGTCGCCTCTGGCACTCCGTATTTTAGTATATCCCAAGACAGATGTTGTCTGTTTTGGAAAGCTTCGATCAGAATAATATGCGCTTTTGACCGTATTCTGTCGGATAAAATGCTTGACGCCGTTCAAATCTGCCCCTTATAATGAAGCAGACATTATGCGGTACGCAAGCATAACAAAGATGAAAAAGCCGGAATTTGCCGATCTGGTTGCTGAAGTGCTTGAAAGTCTGCCCCCTGCCTTTGCCCGTTATCTCGAGACGGTTGAGGTGCTGATTGCGCCGCGCCCCAGTCGAGAACAGCGCCGCGCGCTTGGCTTGCGACCGTGGCAGACCATTTACGGGCTATACGAGGGCATCCCGATCACCGAGCAGCATAGTGGTGATATAGTCTCCCCGGCGACTATCACCATCTTCCAGGAGCCGCTCGAACGCGATTTTCGCACTACGACGGCGCTGCGCGAGCAGGTGCGCCGCACCGTATTGCACGAGATTGCCCACCATTTCGGCATTAGCGATGAACGGTTGCGCGATTTGAATGCCTATTAGCGGTTCAATCGCGACTGTTTGTTGAGTGAGGGAGCGCGTGCGGATTAGTGCGATCATCACCGGAGTCATCTATATCGGGGCGCTGGCTGTAGCTGCCCTGCTACTCTGGCAGACACTTCAGATGTCGAGTGCATTGATCTCACTCACCACCAGGGTTCCTGCAACCGCTACAGTCGCAGCGCCTACCGCCACTGCGGCGCCCTTGTTGATATTGCCTACTCCGGTTCCGCCTACTCCGGCGCCAACCGTAGCGCCGCCACCGACAGAGTTGGTGGGCTATCATCCGAAGAGTGGACGCTATATCGCAGTTTGGTTGCCGCCAGTCTTCGAGGGTGAAGCTCGCGAGTCGTTTTTCGCCAATGTTGACATTATCGATGACATCAGTCCATTCTGGTACACGACTGATGCCAGTGGCCGGCTTTACGGACGACGCGATGATGAGTTGGTGCGCATTGCCCACGATAACAATGTTCGTATCATTCCTTCTATTCACAATGTGGGCAATCCAGGCGCTGTTGTGCCGGTGTTAACGAACCCCCAGTTGCGCGCGCGTCACATTCAAAATATTGTAGATGAGGTTTTGGCTCGCGGATACGATGGTATCGACATTGACTACGAATCGTTAGCGCCGTCGGTGCGTGATGATTTTACCGCCTTTATCATCGAGCTGTCCGCTGCGCTGCGCGCGCACAATAAGTTGCTTACGGTTGCTGTGCATGCTAAAGATCGCGATGATGGCGGGTTGGGTGCGTTTCAAGACTGGCGAGCCATCGGGACCCATGTGGATCAATTGCGTATCATGACCTACGATTACCACTGGCGTGGATCGGGGCCAGGGCCGGTTGCGCCGGCCTACTGGATCGAAGCGGTAGCCGGTTATGCCCGCGAGGTGGTTGATCCGGCGAAAGTCTTGATCGGTGTTCATTTTTACGGTTACGATTGGCCTCCTGAAGGTAACGCCACCGCGCGCCCATGGCGAATTATCGAAGAGATTATCAACGAGTACCAGCCAACAGTGAGTTTTATCGAGCGCAATGCTCGTGGTCGGGTCGGTGAGAGCACGTTTACCTATCGCACCAGCGCCGGCACGCGCACGGTCTGGTTTATGACCGATACCGGTCTGGCCGACAAGATTGCAACCGTGCAGAAGCTCGATCTGGCCGGGATTGCGATCTGGCAATTAGGGTATGAGCGACCTGAATACTGGCAGACGGTGCGGGCCAATTTAGTGCAGGATTCGACGTTGATTCAACGGGCGTTGAATGCATTGTTACCGGAACATTGAGGGGTGACGCGCGGCGATGTGTCGGTGTCAACAACTCGATCCAGAGTGTCGCTGAGCTGATATTATGACGACCACTGCAAGCGAACGCGGAGTGCAGGCTAATCCAACTGAAGCGCGCGATCTGGTCGAACGCGGCATTGCCGCAGCGCGCGGTGGCCAACGTCGCGTGGCGGCAGGCCTGCTGGCCCGCGCGTTGAAGCTTGATCCCCGTGATGAACGCGCCTGGTTGTGGTTAAGCGGTGTAGTGGATGATCCGGCCCAGCGCATGTTTTGTTTGCAGGCCGTGTTGCGGATCAATCCCAATAATCCGCATGCTCGTCGCGGACTGGCTATGCTCGAGCGGCAGGGTGCGGTGGCAGCGCAACCGG
The DNA here is from genome assembly GCF_937129525.1 of uncultured Chloroflexus sp. Taxonomy (GTDB): domain Bacteria; phylum Chloroflexota; class Chloroflexia; order Chloroflexales; family Chloroflexaceae; genus Chloroflexus. The sequence goes on from NZ_CAKZNK010000096.1 coordinate 42,674, forward strand.
TTGCCAACCTCGAGCAGCCGGTCGCAGAATCGGTTGCCGAAACACCATCAACACCTGCGAACACTACCGTAGCGGGGGCAACGCCGGCCCATGACTGGTGGTTTCGCTGGCGCTGGCAGCGGCAGGAAACGTCGCGCGCGCGGGTAGTGCTCTGGTTCTTGCCGATTGTGTTGTTGACCGTCGCGTTGTTCTTGCATCAGAGTGTGAGCGCGGCGCGCGAGCAGGCGCTGGCTGCGCTGACCACGGCGCAAACGCAAGAGCTGCTCGTCGAACCATTGGTGACTCTGTTGGCTACCCCAACGCCTGTTCCGGCACTCGAAGCTGAGCCACTGGCCGTTGTCGAGAGTCTCACCGTCTCGTATCTCACCGCTATCGATGCGATCCGTGCTGATTTGCGCGCGGCAACAGCTACGTATCGTCAAGAGACCAGTCAGCCTGGCGGCGCTTCGATTAATCATGTTGCGGCTACGCAACGGCTGCGCGCGAACGTAGCGCAGGCTCTGGCTAACCTTGGCGAACTGCGCGCGCCGGGTGTGCTGTTGCCGGCTCATGAAGATTATCGGCAGGGTCTCGAACTGGAACTGGCCGGCCTTGACGCAATTCTCGACTTTTATAGCACCTATGATGTTGCCCATGCCAATCGCGCTGCGCTTCGTTTTCAGGAAGCGCGCGCTTTTATCGAGCGCGCGCAGACCAGCTTTCAGGTTCAACGTCAGCTTCTGGGAGAGATGAGCCTGATAAGTGCGTATACCATTCGTTAAACACCCTGTACAACTACCGTGCGCGAAGGCGCGGCACTTGGTGAAATGAACCGCGTCTATGTGGCACAAGTCCCACAGACGCGGCCCAATCCCCTCCCTCGTTGCTGTGCCACTCAGTCTACAGCGCTACTCCATAGATAGCCGAATACTTTTGGCGCAGATAGGTGAGGTATGGTTCGATCTGTAACGGCCCGCCAGCCGCCCGCTCGATCAGTTCGTTTGGCGTAAATACGCTGCCATGGCGATAAATGTGTTCGCGCAACCAACCGTGCAACGTGGCAAATTCTCCTTCGCGGATCTCATCATCGATAACGGGATGCGCAGCGCGCGCTGCGGCCAGAAATTGCGCGCTGAGAATGTTGCCCAGGGTATATCCCTGAAATGCGCCGCCGATCAGGCCGCCAAACCAGTGGACATCTTGCAACACACCGTCGCGATAGTCCGGCACGGTGACCCCCAGATCCTCGGCGTAGCGGGCATTCCACGCTTCAGGCAGTTCGCGCAACTGGAGACTACCTTCAAGCAAGGCCAGCTCCAGATCAAACCGGATCATCACGTGAAGATTGTAAGTTACTTCATCGGCGTCGGTGCGAATCAATGAGGGTTGCACACGGTTGATGGCGCGGTAGAATTCATCAAGCGATACTTTCCCCAATTGTTGCGGAAAGGTCTCTTGCAATTCCGGGTAAAAGCGTTCCCAGAAAGGCAATGAGCGACCGATCAGATTTTCCCACAAGCGGGATTGACTTTCATGTACGCCGGCAGAGACGCCGCCACAGAGTGGGGTGCCCTCAAAGGCGGGATCTACCCCCTGCTCGTACATGGCATGCCCCGACTCGTGCAGGGTGCTGAAGAGACCATCTGCCAGATCGTGTTCGTTGATCCGGGTGGTGATCCGCACATCACCTACCGAGAATTTGGTGGCAAACGGATGATGGGTCAGATCCTGGCGACCGCGCTCGAAGTCGTAGCCGAAGCGGCGGATGATCGACTCGCCAAACGCAAGCTGATCCTGGCGCGGGTAATATTTGCGCAGGCATGAGTCATCAATCGGCGGTTGGGCGACGATGGCGCGAATGATAGGGGTCAGGCCGGCGCGCAGGCGGGCAAAGAGATCGCGAATCTTCGCTGCGCGCATGCCATAGTCGCTGAAGTCGATCAACGGATCGGCGGGATGTTCGTAACCGGGAAAGCAGTCGGCTACCCGGCGACTCAACTCCAGCGTGCGTTCAAGATAGGGCAGCATCGTCGCAAAATCATTCGCCGGACGGGCCTGCGTCCAGGCGTGATAACTGGCTGCCGTATGCGCAGCAATCTCGCCGGCCAGCTCAACCGGAATGCGAGTCATTCGTTCGTAATCGCGATGCGCAACCCGGATCAGCGCAGCGTCCGGGTGCTCGTAGGGTAGCTGTTCAGCGTAGGGCAATAGCTCTTTCAGCAGGCGACCCAGTTCGGGATCGGTGCTGCGGGCATGGGCGAGCCGCGAGAGTGTTGCCAGTTGGCGAGCGCGCGCTGCTGCGCCGCCGGGAGGCATATAGGTGCTCTGATCCCAGTTAAGCACGGCTGCGGCGCTGTTCAGATCGTCAATCTCTTGCAGCCGGGCGCGAAGTTCCTGGAGACGGGTTTCCATTATTGTCACTCACTTTCTCTCTGCGCAAACCACTTCTGTGTGGATGCTATTGCTGTCAGTTTAGCCTAAACGTTGATGAGCCTGAGGTCACATCACTACGCGCGTCGCGATGTACTCGCGATGATACCGGTTTAGCTCCGCTGCCGCCAGGCGAGCAACCGCTGTTCGGCAGCGCGCAGAGTTTCGTCGCGTTTGGCAAAGCAAAATCGGGCCAATAGTGGCAGATCATGCCGGCGAGCGTAAAAAACTGAGGGTGGAATTGCCGCCACGCCGACTTCCCGGGTGAGATAACGGCAGAACGCAACATCGTCGCGAAAGCCGGTAGCGGTAATGTCGGCCATCAGGAAATAGCTGCCTTCAGTCGGTAACACCGGCAAACCAACGCTAGACAGAATCTCTTCTAAGAGCCGATAACGCGCCGTGTACTCGGCGCGAAATTGCCGGTAATACCCGTTGTGAAGCGCGCCTTCGAGCGCCGCAGCAGCGGCAAACTGCAACGGTGTGGCGGTAGCGAAGGTGATCCACTGGTGGGCAGCGCGCAGGGCATCATTCAGGTGGGCCGGACCGACTGCATACCCGATCTTCCAACCGGTCAGGCTAAAGGTCTTCCCAATGCTATTGATTGTCAGCGCGCGTTCCCACATGCCGGGCAACGTCGCGATAGGAATATGCTCAGCGCCGGCAAACACAAGCTGATCGTAGACCTCATCAGCAACGACGATCACGTCATAGGTTTGACAGAGATCGGCAATCTGTTCCAGTTCGGCGCGGCGAAAGACCTTTCCGGTTGGGTTGTGCGGCGTGTTCAGTATCAGCAGGCGAGTGCGTGGCGAGAAGGCTGCCTGCAATTCTGCCGGATCGAACCACCAGCCGGCGTGATTGGCTGTCGGCGGATGGAGACGCACAAAGCGAGGAACGCCGCCGGCCATAGTCACATCGGGCAGATAGGCATCGTAGAACGGCTCGAACAGGATCACCTCATCGCCGGGATCAACCAATGCCTGCACGGCGCCGAAGAGCGCTTCGGTTGCGCCACTGGTCACAGTGACTTCACGCTGTGGATCAATTGTTCGCCAGCCTTGCGCCTGCCAGGTGGCCGCGATTGCTTCGCGCAAACGGGGAACGCCAATGTAAGGCGCATACTGGTTAGCGTCAGCGGCAATAGCTTCAGCGGCAGCCTGCTTGACCCACTCCGGTCCGGCGAAATCAGGGAATCCCTGACCCAGATTGACTGCGCCGCACTGCACGGCGAGGGCGCTAATTTCGGCAAAGATGGTGGTGCCAAAGTGACGAACGCGCTCGGCGCTGTGTGGTGTGGTCATCGCGAACCTCTAATGTCTGGCTGAAGAACCGGCTTTTGTTATGGTACCACAGACTGCTGCAACTTTGGCGCTGGTCACGGCGTCATACCGGCAGTAAATGTGGCACGTCTATCGCACCTGAGGAGGCAATCAATGTCATTCCAACACGATCAGGCTCGTTTGATCGGTTTCTTGCTCATCGCGCTCGGTATCGTTGCGCTCTTCAAGTTATGGTGGCTGGTTCCGATTGCGTTGCTGGTCGGTGGCGGTATTGCCATCTACCGCCGCCAGCGCGACCTTGGTCGCACCGCCGAGGCAGTGCAGGCGTTGCTGTGGGGGGTAGGGCTGGCATTGCTCTCGCTGTTCAATCTGGTCTGGCCGGGCATTTTAGTCCTTGGTGGCATCAGCCTGTTAATGATCGGGCGTGAAGCGGTTGTTGAGCAGCGCATGTGGGCATTAATTGGGCAGGTGTTAAACTGGAATCGCCGCCCCACAACGCCACCGGCAAGCAACAAAGTCCAGATCGTCGAGCGCGACAACGAATAGCTCAGGCGGCAGGCGTTATCGATCCGGTAACGCCTGCTCTGTTTCTACGGTAGCGACCCCAACAGGCGAGCCAGCCAGACTCTCACTGCCGCTCGCGCCGCTTCGGCAGTGGGTGATCCATCGGTGTAAATTGCTCCCGACTGCACAGTGGCGATTGTCTCCTGGAAATCTTGAAATGCCGTCACTCCGGCCAGCCGATCAGGACGATCTGGGCCACCGGCCAGGTCGATCAGCGCTTCTGGACGGTTAGAAAAGACGATATGATGCTCAATCAGGCTCACGGCGCGCAACGGGCCGGTGGTGTCGCTGACAAAGATAGTCGTCTCTCCCACTCGTTGTTCGGTGAAGGTCTCGCCGCGATTGCGACGAACGGCAAGATGCTTTTCCAGAAACATGCGGGCCTGAGGATCGTTGCGCGAGGCGAGGAAGACCATCACTTCGCCGTTTGTGATCAGGTCAGCGGCGACATCGCTGGTCACAGGCGTGAAATCGCGCACCACTACCGCAATGTTGCTGCCGATCCAGGTAATCACATCGCTGTCGAGCTTCACCCCCAGCAATGAGGCCACATTCGTCGCTGCATCGGCTGGCAATGGCAAACCAAAGATTTCGTTTAAGGCTCGTTCGATCCGCGGCTGCTCAGGCACATCGCTCAGCGTAGGCGCGAGACTGGCGTATAGCTGGACATCAGCCGGCAACAATTCCGCCGGCGTTGGCCCGCGTTGGACAGTGGTAAACCAGTAAATGAAGATCGCGCCGACCAGGGCAGCAAACAGGGTGATTGCCAGCCCTCCGGCAAAGGCGTAACCCAGACCTCTTTCACGGGGCATGGTTGAAGTATGAATCATCATTTTATCAATTGACTAGCCACTTTTCCTATCAGCATGGTACCATACTTTACAGTGACAGCCGAACTGAAGGGTAGTGATAGGCATGCTGGTATGCGGATCGAAACCTTACCGCCGGTAGCGGCGGTTGGGCATATTCTCTGCCACAATCTGGCCGATGCGCAGGGACGTAAAGCCTTTAGCAAAGGTCGGCGATTACAGACTGAAGATCTGGCGCGGTTAGCCGAGCTAGGCATCGCGGCGGTGCGAGTGGCCGTGCTGGCGCCGGATGATGTCCACGAAGACGAAGCGGCAGTGCGTTTAGCGCAAATCGTGGCCGGTCCGGGGGTGGCAATCGGCGAGCCGCATGCCGGTAGGGTCAATCTGCGCGCTACTGTTGATGGCCTGCTTTTGATTGACGCTGAGGGATTGTTGTCGATCAATTTAATTGATGGGCTGACCGTCGCCACTCTGCCTTCTTACACCCTGGTTACTGCCGGTCAAATGCTGGCAACGATCAAGATTATTCCGTTTGCAGTCCCGGCAGCCGATCTATCGCAGGCCGCAACGACTAGCTCCGGCGGAGTTATGCGGGTCACAATGTTAACGCGGCAGCGGATCGGCGTGGCGTTGGTCAGCAGCCTGGCTGGGCGAGCGCGAGTTGCGCGCGTGATGTTACCCGCTATCAGCGGACGGATCGCCGATCTAGGCGCAACTATGGTGGCGCAGCGCGAAGTATTGCCCGACGAAGCCGAAGTTGCTGCCGGCCTGGTAGAGCTGATCGAGTCAGGGGCCGATCTGATCATTGCTGCTGGCGAAACCTCGGTCGTTGATCGTGACGATGTCATTCCGCGCGCTGTGCGGAGACTTGGCGGTGAAATCGCTCATTACGGCGCGCCGGTGGAGCCGGGGAATCTGTTGTTACTTGCATACTTGCCCGGCGCAGATGGAGATATACCGGTCATCGGCGCGCCTGGCTGTGTGCGATCGCGCGACCAAAACATTGTTGACCTGATTCTTCCGCGTCTGATGGCTGGTGAACGGTTGGGGCGACGGGAAATTGCCGCGCTTGGACTGGGGGGATTGCTCGGTGCAGTGCGACAGGAAGCGAGGAGCCATCGAGATAACCGGGCTTGAAAGAAGAATAAGAACGATTGGCACAAGACATGATACTGAAGGGGGAAGGCGGCAATGAATCTTGAAAGTCTATACCACGACCGGCGCGAGGCGGCGCTGGCCGATTTCAATCGAGCAATTGCGATTGATGAAGCCTATGCGTGGGCTTACTTTCAGCGTGGTCAGGTATTGCGTGAATTGGGGCGAATGGAGGAAGCTCTGGCTGATTTGACCCGCGCTTGCGAACTGGAACCGGAAGACGCTGCCTATCACGCCGAGCGTGGTGAGACATTGCGCATGCTACGCCGTTACGAAGAGGCGTTGGCCGCTTTCTCGCGCGCAATCACGCTACGACCCGAATATCCCTGGGCGCTTGGCAGTCGCGGGCAGGTGTGGCGCGCGCTGCGACGCCATCACGAAGCGCTGTCCGATTTCGATGCCGCATTAGAGTTCAACCCCACGCTGGCGTGGGTGCATGCCGAACGTGGCGAGACCCTGCGCGCGCTCCGGCGCTATCCCGAGGCGATTGAGGCATTCAGTCATGCGCTGGCCATCGATCCCGATTATGTCTGGGCGCGGGGACATCGCGGCATTACCTATCGTGAAATGCAGGACTATCCGGCAGCGATTGCCGATTTCGACGCTGCCATTGCTTTGCAAAATAATATGCCATGGCTCTACGCCGAGCGTGGCGAGGCGCGTCGCCTCGCCGATGATTATGATGGCGCCCTCGCCGACTTGTCGCGCGCGATTGAACTTGATCCCGAATATGCCTGGGCTTTTGGCAGCCGCGGCGCCACGTTCCGCGCTATCGGTGACGTTGAGGCAGCATTGGCCGATTTCAACCGGGCGCTCGAACTCGATCCCGATTATACGTGGGTCTACATGCAGCGCGGTCTCTTGCATCGCAACGCTGACCGAACCGATGAAGCGCTGGCTGATTTTAGCCGCGTGCTTGAACTAGATCCCAATCACGTGAGCGCGCTCGCAGAGCGCGGCGAACTCTGGCGGTTGCGCCGTCGTTACAACGAAGCATTAGCTGACTTCAATCGCGCGCTCGAGTTGCAACCGGATCATGCGTGGGTGTTGGGTAGTCGCGGGCAGGTCTATCGAGTGCTGAGCCGCTATGAAGAGGCGTTAGCCGATTTCAATCGCGCGCTTGCGCTCAAGCCCGATGTGGTCTGGATGCTGGCCGAGCGTGGCGAAACACTCCGCCTGCTGCGGCGCTATAACGAGGCCATCGAAGATTTCAACCGGGCGCTCGAGCTCAGTCCTGACGACTCGTGGATCCTCAGCCGGCGCGGCGCTACCTATCAGGCGCTCAAAATCTACGAAGAGGCATTTATCGACCTGACCCGCGCAGTTGAGATCGATCCCAACAATGCCTGGGCCTGGGCGCAGCGTGGTTCGCTCTTTCGTCAGATGTGACTATGGGCGAGTCATGATCGGCGCGCAAGCGCGCCGGTCAGTCAATAGTGTCTTCTATGCTGCCGCACAGTGTCCTGGAATTGCCGGTACATCAACCGGTGTCACACAGACCCGTATGGTTCCTGCTCACCCACTTTCAACTTGAAAGTGGTGAGTTGGCGCATGAGTCAGGCCATCTCCTCGCTACTCTGGCTCTATTTTGTGGTATCATCGCTTGCGCCTGATCATCTTCAGCGAGGGAGGATCGCGCGGCAATGACCATCAATTATTCAGATTACTCGCGCCCGATACGGGTGGCGATGCTGGCGCGCGCCGTCTTCCCCTTGCATGGCTACGGCGGGATCGAGCGTCACGTCTATCATCTCACCAAGTACCTGACTCGATTGGGAGTGGAAGTGACACTCTATGTACAAACCCCGCCGGCGAATGCGGAACAACGTGATCTTCGTCCACGCGCTATTGAGACGTTGCGTTACGACTATACCTCACCGTTTTTGCCGCCAAATGGCGTGATCGGACGCCAGATCAACTTTCCGATCTATAGCTGGCGGATTGGGCGGCAGGCGGTGCAGCGCGCGCTCAACGGCGACTTTGATATTGTGCATACTCAGGGGTTGTGCGCCTTCGGATACGCTCTTGCCCGCCAACGTGACGCGCGTTTGCGCGTGATTCCCTTCATAGCCAATCCGCATGGGATGGAAGAATTCCGCACCCCTGACCGGCGCAAGTGGCTGGCATATGCCCCATTTCGCCAGCTTTACGCCTATGGCCATCGCCAGGCAGACCGGGTCATTGCAACCGATGCCTGCACCAAAGATGATCTCCCCCGCTATCTTGGCGTTGATCCGGCCAGGGTTGTGGTCATTCCCTCGGCGATTGATGTGGACGAATGTTTGTCACAGGTGCGGAGCGATTTGCGGACGGCGCTGCGGTTTCGGCTTGGCCTGACCAGAGGTGGGCCGATCTTGCTCAGTGTAGGCCGGTTAGAGCCAAACAAGGGTTTCGACATCTTGATCGCAGCCCTTGCGCGCTTGCGTGACGAGTTGCCGGCCAACTGGCGCTGGTTGCTGGTCGGCAGCGGTTCGGCCCGCGCGGCGCTTGAGCAGCAAGCCCGCGATGCCGGATTGGGCGAGCATGCGCTCTTCGTGGGTCGTTTAAGTGACGAAGAGCTGCACAGTCTCTACGAAGAGATCGATCTCTTTGTCCATCCAACGCGGTACGAAGGCAGCTCTCTGGTAACGCTTGAAGCGATGATCCATCGCCGACCGGTGGTAGCCAGCGCGATTGGCGGCATTCCCGATAAGGTGTTTCCCGGGCGCAACGGGTTGCTGGCGCAACCGGGTGATGTTGACGATCTCACTGCGCAACTGCGCGCTGCGTTTGCTGCGCGTGATCAGTGGTCGGGTTGGGGAGCGGAGGGCGAGCGGATCGCGCGCGCGACTTTTGATTGGCCGGTTGTGGCCCAGCAAACGCTCGACCTCTACCGCGAACTTCTTGCAGCTACGACCTTGCCCTCCAGTTGAGTAAATTGCTGTTATGCCGGTTCTATTCTGGCATACCGTGTTGCCGATGTTTATTCCATCAACGCTCGAATGCTTTTCTTGATATATGGCCGATCAGCGTGTTACAATACTGACTATGCGTTATATCCTGGTGATTGTCTGCGAAACTTGCTTTTACCCACTTCTCAGGGAATGCAATGAGCGATGTGACGGGGACGCCGGTACCTTCTCTCTTCCAGTTAATGCGCAATCTCCTGGCGTCTGACAATCCCCCCTTCATGGCCAGCAAGGCGACGCTGGTCGATTTAAGCCATACCCTCGAAGACTGTATCATCAACAATCGCTTACCCAGTGTCATCTTCACCGGTTTCCAGGAGAGCAGTCACTGGCGCGAAGAGACGCAACGCTACCTGGAAATGGCGCAGATTGCCAGCGCTATTTGCATCTTTGCCGGCGGTCAGCCGTCATTTCCCGACGAAAGGCACATTGCGGTAAACCTGGAGGCTGGCAATCCATTGCGGCAAGAATGGTTTGTGCTGGTCTTGACCGAATGGTTTTGCGCCATTCTCTGCGGGTTGGATCAGCAAGAACCGGTTGATCGCGAGGCTGATCGTCGTTTCGAAACACTGCTTACCTTTCAACCGGAAGCGGTGGAAAAGGCGCTCGATGTCTTGATTCCGGTTGTCATGCGGCACCGGCCCGATCGCGCCGCCGAACTGACTGCCGCTCGCATCCAGTTTCCGCCACGAACGCCGCATGGGCCGTACTTTTCACAAATTGTCTGCGCGGTTGTGAATCATATGCAGCGTCGCTACGATCAGCAACGGCAACTTGTCAGCGAGCTGCGCGAACTCAACGAGCGACAGCAGTCGTTAGAAGACGAGCTAGCGCGCCTCGGCGCGCCGGTAGTGCCGCTGTTGACCGGGGTCATCCTCTTGCCACTGATCGGTAGCATCGACTCACGGCGGGCGCAGCAAATTATGGAACATCTGCTAACCGGGATTGCCGAACACACTGCCGACGTTGCCATTATCGATATTACGGGGGTGGCAGTTGTCGATACAGCAGTGGCAAACTATCTGCTTCAGGCGATTCGCGCGGCGCGTTTGCTCGGTGCGCAGGTTATCATCACCGGCATTCGCGCTTCAGTTGCGCAAACGATGATCAACCTCGGCATCGATCTCGGGCAGGTCATCACGCGCAATACTCTGCGTGAAGGTATTGAAGCTGCCTGGCGCTGGATGGGTTACGAGTTGCGTCCGCTTGAGCAGAAATAGGCGCGCTGCGCGGAACGCGAGATGGAGTGAACGGTTTAGGAAATTTGCTTTTCTGCGGCATTGATCTGGTCAGGAACAGTTTGAGAAAGGTGAGATATTGTCAATCTTTGAAGTCGCTGGTTTAGGACACACCCAATCTATAGCAAAAGCATGTAATACAATTTGAGATATTTACCACGTTATCTGTTGCTTGTCCTGCTCAGATTGGTAGTCTCTGAAAAGCAGTCTCTGAAAAATTAAAATTGTTGATATTTCTTCGCTTCTTCCTCTATTTCTCTGTACTTCGCCCTTGCGCGCATTTCCAAAAACATCCAGGTGACCAGGAAAGTAATCACTCCTGCGCCAATAGACCACCCCGCATTTGCAACGTAAAGATAGGTGATCAGGCCGACATTGAGGGCATGGATCGTGCAGATGATGGATTGCGCTAACCCTCTGATGCCAGACTCGTTTTTGGTTACAAACGGCGTCGGCCCATCACGCAGCGACAATGATATATGTTTTCTTATGTATGGATGTTTGCTAACAAAGTAGCGCCGTATGCGAGCCAGGGCGCGCAGATTGTAATCGACATTCTTGTCGCGCTTGATGGTGAACTGGAAGGTGCTCAGGCCCAATAGTGTTAGAAACGACAACGCGCCAATGCTGACGAGTTGAACCGTTAGCGCAGAAGCGACACTGCTTTCACTGAAGACAATGAGCGCTCCCAAAATTGCAGAAGTTATTGTGATAAAGAAATTGAGCCGGTTTAAGCCTTCAGCCCTGATAGTTCGGATGTCTTCATTGATTTGCTCATATTCTGCCAGCAAAAAATCAACAATTTCGAGGTTTGTCTCAAGGTTTTCTGAGAGATGAATCGTCGGATGTTAGCCCGCTGTTGACGTTTGCTGCCCGATTCACTGTCGCTTTCTCCCCTGCTGTGGCGCTGTTGACGTTCGCTTTAAGCGCAGTTCTTGCCAGGATGCGCCGCGCCCGTTTCGATGTCTTCATCGTCGTTGCCTCTGCTCTGGTGAAGTAGCTAATCGTATATGCATTTAGTAATTTTTAGAGAATTGGATTTTACTCGCTATTCTAGCATGCCTGAGCTATGACCGCAAGGTGTTTTTAGGGGAGGGATTTAATTTTAGCCTGTGGAGAGTGCATGAAACGGCAGAAATCGATAGCCTTTGTTTAATAATGTATAAAACAGTAGATGCTAAAATGTTGAAAGTTCGCTTTTTGTTCGCAAACATTGTATTCGACACAATTTCTGTCGTTTATTCGTTGTTGGACACAGCTCTTTCACGGTTTCTCATTCATTCCGCCGATTCTTGAATTGTGGCGGAGTCATTGAATCGGTAGCCAACATACGGCTCAGTAATGATATAGCGCGGATGCGATGGGTCGGGCTCTAACTTTGTGCGCAGTCGCCGAATCACGCCTTTGACATAATCGGTTGAGTCAAGGTATTGCGGCCCCCAGACACGTTGCACGATCTGGCGCGCAGTGACAACGCCATCACGATGTGCCACCAGTTCGGCCAGTACCGCATACTCGATTGGGGTCAGATTGACCAGCTTTCCTTCGCGCAGCACCACCCGGCGGTTGGTGTCAATGACCAGATCGGCGCAATAGATGCGCGCCTGTGTGGTCTGGCCCCGGCGCAGCACCGCCCGGATACGCGCCAGTAATTCGCTCAGCCGGAATGGTTTCACCAGGTAGTCATCGGCACCATTGTCAAGCGCGGTCACAATGTCGGCTTCGGCCCCTTTGACGCTGACTACGATGATTGGGGTGGCGCTATGCTGTCGAATTTGCTGGCAGACGGCGATGCCGTTCAGAGCCGGCATCACCAGATCGAGTAAAATCAGGTCAGGCGCATACTGCTGGAACAGGTGCAATGCAGCCTCGCCATCACTGGCGATGGCAACGTCATATCCCTGCGCGCGCAAAGCTGGCGAGATCGCGGCGACAATGCCCGGATCATCATCCACAACCAGAATACGCTGGCTCATACGAACGCTTCCTCCGGTAACCACCCACCTGTTCGCTCGTGGGTAAGTGGTATCGCAATTCGGAATATGCTTCCGCCTCCCGGTCGTTCATCAACCCAGATTGTGCCATTATGAGCAGTGATGATGCCATGACAAATCGCCAACCCCAGTCCGCTGCCGCGCTGACGACCGTGGCGGTCGCGTTCGAGCCGGTAGAAACGGTCGAAGATCCGGCGCCGTTCCGCCAATGGAATCCCCGGCCCGCGATCGCTGATGCTCATGACCAGGTGGCTGTTGGTGCAGAAGGCTTCAATCGTGATCGGCCCGTCAGGCGGTCCGTACTTTTGGCCGTTTTCCAGCACATTCCACAATACCTGGCCGATCAGCATTGGATCGAGATATAACAGCGGCAGCGTCGGCGAGACCAGCGTTTCAATCCGGCAGTCTGGCCAGTGCTGGCGGAAATTGCTCACCACATCCTCGATCAGGGTTTTCAGCTCAATCCATTCGCGGTCGATGGGCAGTGATCCCGCCTCGATGCGCGAGAGATCGAGTAATTGATCGACGAAGCGGCTCAGGCGCGCTGTTTCGCGCGCAATGTTGCTGAGCAGGGCGCGATGTTCGCTGGCCGAGACGGCATGCTGGCGTTCCAGGAGGTCTTCGACTGAGGCTCGAATTGCGGTTAGCGGCGAGCGCAGATCGTGCGAGACGCTGGCGAGAAACGCGCTTTTCAGATGATTGGCTTGCCGCAAAGCTTCATTCTCATTCGCCACCCGACGCAGTCGCGCATTGCTCAGCGTCAGACCCAGTTGTTGCGCAATCGTGAGCAAGAGGGTCAAATCTTCCCCGCTGATGTGACGGTGAGCGCGACTGCCAATTAAGAGCGCGCCGGCGTTGGTAGCGTGCAGCGCTAGCGGTAACATGACCAGATCGCAAAAACCGGCCAGCGCGCGCGGCAATGTCTCGGTGGTTGTGGCGTGTTGACGGCAAAGCCAGACCGGTTGGCCGGTGGCAATGACCATTTCGACCATTGCCGTCACTTGCGCCGGTTCGATGGCCAGTGCCGGCACACTGATAACGGTATCCTGTGGTTCGTCTTTCAGCATGATGAGACCAGCGTCGAGGTGGGTGAGGGCAAGAATGCGTTGCAACACCATATCGAGTTGTCGCGCCGGATCGAGCAATCCACCCAGGAAGAGCGCCAGGGTGTTGAGCACCTCGGTCTGAGCGGCGTAGGCCTGCAAATCGGTGTACATGCGGGCATGCCGCAACATTGCCGCGCTGTGGGCCGCCAGGGTTGCGCCACACTGCTGGTCGATTGATGTCCAGGGAGTTTCCGGGAGGCGAACCATCAGAATGACGCTGCCGATGTCGGTCAGAGGAAACCCTACCAGGGTTGTCTGATGAAATGATGTAGTGATGAACGGACTCTGGCACGATCGCCAGGCTAAGATGGCCGGTTCGGTGATAGCCGCGCGCAAGATGCTCAGCGCCCGTTGACCGTTAGCGTCTGCTACTGCCCAGAAGTGGGTATATGGGCGCTCAACCGGCGTTCCTTCAACCAGCGCGACGGCGGTGGCGTCGAGCAAATGACCCATGTGTTCTACAATTACCTGCGGCGCGTGATCTGGATCGAAGATATTGCTGATCGCGCGCGTGGCGGCGGTGAGGCGCGTGAACCGATCCGGTCGCGGCGCCGGTTGTGGCGGCGCCGCTTCAACCGGGAATGGCGGTGTCCATCCGTTGAAGATACGGGGCCGAACGGGTTGTTTGACCCATTCCAGCCGGTAGCGCCGTTGCACTTCGGCGGCAGCCGCAGCCAGCACACCGGCCAGAAACGGACGCGCCAGCCGGTAGTCGCCGGTGATGTCCAGCACGCCGATCAAACGTCCATCAGCGGGATGAATTACCGGCGCAGCCGTGCAGGTAACATCTTGCCAGCCATTGCAATAGTGCTCGGCGCCGACCAGTTGCACGACCTGCCTGGTTGTCAATGCCACGCCAATCGCAAATCGCATTGGTGCCGGCAACCGCTTCGCTCCAGTTGCTGCCCGGCAGCAATCCTTTGCGCGCCAGACGGCGGCGACAGGTCAGGTCGCCATCAACGTCAAGCAGCGTTCCTTCCGCATCACTGACTGCAATCACATATCCGACACTGCCCAGCGTGGCGCGCAAGCGTAACAACACCGGATGCGCCGCGCGCAGGAAGGGCGCATTCAGCTCGCGCAATTCGCGTAATTGATGGTCATCAGGCGCCGCAAATTGGGCCAGATTCAAATCGGCATTGACGGCCAGCTCACGGCAACGTCGCCACGATTCACGAATGATCGATCGTACCGGCGAGAGATCGACCGCATTGCAACTGAGAAATGCTTCCCGCAAAGCGGCGACCTGCCAGACCAGCGTATCCAGATCAGTCGTGGTCATCGCGCGTTGCACCGTCTCGCTCATAGCGCCTCCCTGCGCAAGCGATCTATTCAGGTTTTTGGGTGGATGATCAGGTTATACCACACCTTAACCGGTAGCGTCTACTGCTGCTGGCAATTTTTCACCGGTTTTTCACCGCTCGATCGGGTGAGTTTCTGCTACGATGCTGGCAACCCCATCTGCGATCAATACAACCGGCGTCGGTTATCAGGATTGTCATCGTTGACAGGAGGAGTGTATGTACCGCACCGCTGATGGCCGCGAGATTTTCGTGATCGATGCTCACACCCATCTGTGGGACGCCAGTCCGGAGAATCAGCGCGGCAAGTTGGGCAAAGGCTGGATCGATTGCTTCTATGCCTACCACAAGAACCTCTCGCCGGCAGATAAGGTTTGGACACTCGAACACTACCAGCGCTACTCGGTTGAAGACATGGCGCGCGATCTCTTCGTCGAGGGCTACGTCGATATGTGCATTCTGCAATCGACCAACCTCTTCGACTTCTACCACACCGGTTTTAATCCCATCGAGCGCAATGCGCAGTTGAAGGAGGCGTTCCCCGAGCGAGTTATTCTCAATGGCTCGTTCGATCCCCGGCACGGCGAAGATGGCCCGCTCGGCCTGAATGCCTTGCGCCGGGCAAAGGAACAATACGACATCAAAGGCGTCAAGCTCTACACTGCCGAGTGGCACAATGGCTCGCGCGGTTGGCGGTTGAACGATCCAGCGGCTTACCCCTTCTTTGAGGAGTGCGAACGACTCGGTATCACTAACATCCACATTCACAAGGGACCGACCATCTGGCCGCTTGACCGCGACTCGTTCGATGTGGCCGATGTTGACTACGTTGCCACCGATTTTCCCGGCCTCACCTTTATCGTCGAGCACTGCGGTCTGCCACGCCTGGAAGACTTTTGCTGGATTGCCACGCAAGAGACCAATGTTTGGGGTGGCCTGGCGGTTGCGATGCCCTTCATTCACTCACGTCCGCGCTATTTCGCCGAGATCATGGCCAATCTGCTCTACTGGCTTGGCCCTGACAAGCTGACCTTCGCCAGCGATTATGCTCTCTGGACGCCGGGCTGGCTGATCGAGAAGTTTATGGCCTTTGAACTGCCCGAAGATTTAGAGCAGGAATTCGGGGTGAAATTAACCCTGGAAAACAAGGAGAAGATTCTCGGTCTAAACGCTGCCCGTCTCTACGGGATTGACGTTGAGGCGAAGAAAGAACAGTTACGGGCAATGCCGGTCGTGCTCGACGGCGCTGCGCCCGCTACCGCCTGAGAGGTGTTGCCGTGCCTGAGCTTGCCGACATTCAGCGCGCGTTAGCCGAAGTCTACGATCCGGAACTCGATACACCGATCACCGAGCTGGGATTTGTTAATGAGGTGCAGATCAGCGGTGATCACGTCACCGTAACCTACACCGTTCCTACCTTTTGGTGCGCGCCCAACTTCGTTTTTATGATGTCGCAAGACATTCGCGCCGAGGTGAGTCGAGTGCCAGGAGTGGCTGGGGTTACCGTCGTCGTGCGTAACAACTGTCTGGAAGACGAGATCAACGCCGGGGTAAATGCCGGTCGCAGTTTTGCCGAAACCTTTCCCGCCGATGTGGGGACGAAGGCCGATCTGGAAGCGCTACGCCATACCTTCACTGTGAAAGGGTTTCTTGCCCGGCAGGATGCGCTGCTGCGCCGGATGCGACAGGCCGGTTTGCGCGATGCAACCATTCTCGATTTGCGCGTCGGTGATGTTGTCGCGCAAGGCGAAGATCTCTTCGTCGCGACTGCTGCGGATTGTCCTCCGCAACGGATTGCGCTGGCTGCGGCTGATCTGGCACGTTACCTGCACAAGCGGCGTCGGCTTGGTCTGCCGGTAGCGGCAAACGATTGGCTATTCACCACGGTTGACGGCCAGCCGATTGCTGAAGCCGAGCTGGCCACCTATCTGCGCTACTCACGCGCTGCCCGGCTTAATATCGCTTTCAACACCAGCCTCTGTGAAGGTCTCCTCCGCACCCAGTTCTTTCCCGAACGGCAATACGACTATTCCAGTGTTGGTGACCGCCTGATCTTGCAATGAGGAGCCACGCTTATGCGAGCTGCCCGTTTACACGAGTACGATGAGCATCTGAACGTCCAGCTTCAACTTGAGGATGTCCCGTTGCCCAAAATCACCAAACCCGGTGAAGTAATTGTCCGGATTGGCGCTGCCGGTCTGTGCCGCACCGATCTGCACATCATTGAAGGGGTGTGGAAAGACATTCAAGACCCACAGCGCACCTTGCTCCCCTACATTCTCGGCCACGAAAATGCCGGGTGGGTTGAGGAAGTCGGTCCTGGCGTGACAACGGTCAAGGTCGGCGATCCCGTGATCTGTCATCCTCTGCGTTCGTGCGGCGTTTGTCTGGGCTGCCGGCGCGGGGAAGACATGTACTGCGAGCATGGCAGTTTTCCCGGTCTCAACTGCGATGGCGGTTTCGCCGAATACATGCTGACTAACGAGCGCGCGCTCATCAAGCTCAATCCGAATGTCGCGCCGGTTGATGTCGCGCCGCTTGCCGATGCCGGAATCACCGCTTACCGGGTGGCCAAAAAGGCGGCGCGAAAACTCAATCCCGGCCAATATTGCGTCATTCTCGGCGTAGGTGGTCTGGGTCACATTGCGCTCCAATCGGTGCGCGAGCTTTGCGGCGCGCGGATCATAGCCGTTGATCGATCGGAAGCGGCGCGCAACCTGGCCCGCGATCTGGGCGCGCATCACGTGCTCGATGGCGGTGACTCAATTGTGCAAGAGGTTAAAGAACTCACTCATGGCGGCGCGCATGTCGTGATCGATTTCGTTGGTGAGCTGGGCGCCGAGCAGGTTTCCTGGCAAATGCTGCGTCAGGGTGGCACACACTACGTTGTCGGCTATGGCGGCGCGGTCAATGTGCCAACGGTTCATATGATCATCACCGAAATCGCCATCGAGGGTAGCCTGGTCGGCAACTATGTAGAACTGGTCGAATTGATGGAACTGAATGCCGAAGGCCGCGTGAAGCTGCATGGACAGCAATACCGGCTAGACCAGATCAATCAGGCTATCGACGATTTCAAAAACCGGCGCATTGCCGGTCGCGCGGTAATCGTGCCCTGATTGAGCGCAATTGCGGGGGTAGGTTCGCGCAACCTGCCCCCAGATTGTTTCCCTTGCCAGATCGACACGTTTGGCGGCTCCAGCCCTGTTTTTGCAGTCCGGTTGCTCGTCGGGAGCGCAATTGACCACGGGCCTGCTCAGCGCAACCTCTTCACCTCCTCTTTATCCCGGCTTCACGCTACCATCATCAGAGCTTCATCACGATGCCTTACACTCATAATCGGGATCGCGCATCGTGGTTTACAGGAGCACATTCGTGGTAGCATCCTTCAGCGCAGCCGACCTGCACATTCATACCACTGCCAGTGACGGCACTGCCTCGCCAGAGGCAGTGCTGTCGTATGTTGCCGGCAAGACCGATCTGCGCGTGATCGCAATTACCGATCACGATACGCTGGCCGGAGCGTTAGTGGCCCGTCGCCTGGCACCGCAGTACGGAATCGAAGTGATCGTTGGCTGCGAAATTTCCACCCAGGTTGGTCATCTGTTAGCTCTGTTCATCGAACAACCGGTGCCTGCCGGCCTCGATCTGGCAACCACTGTGGCGCTGGTGCATGCTCAGGGTGGGATGGCATTTGCCGCTCATCCCTTTGGCGCATTAGTGCCATCAATCGGTCGGCGATGCCTGCTCGGGCCAGAACGGACCGATCTCGACTGGTCATTGCTCGATGGCATAGAGGTCTTCAACGCCAGTTTGTGGTATCCGGCCAACAATCGGCGCGCAGCGCGGAAAGCGCAAGCGCTCAGCCTGACGCAAATCGGTGGCAGCGACGCGCACAACCTGGCCATGATTGGCGCCGGTCGCACGCTGTTTCCCGGACAAAGCGCCGCTGATTTGCGGTATGCGCTGCAACGGCGCGCAACACTGGTGACCGGGAAAGCCTGGGGCTGGCGTGGCGTGGCCGGTGTTGCGCGCGAACAGATCCAGCAGTGGTTCGATCGCCGCCAGACCGATTCGGTGGAAATGACCGGCTCGCTTCAGTAGCGATTACCTGGCCCACTCACCGATCGGCGGGCCGGCTTCGAAAAAGATTGTTGGCAAGAGATCGAGTTGTCGGCTGAGCCATGGCAAAGCGGCAGACAGAAGCTGTCGGCGCAGGCGAGCCGGCAGCAACAAGCCGAGCAATGCTCCGGCGCGAGCCAGTCGGTGTTGCTGGCGGCGAGCCAGTCTAATCAGGCGCGCCGCCAGTCGCGCTTTAGTCAGGGTCAGGCGTGGCGCTTGCTCCCAACGGTCGAGAAAGCGCGATAGCTCGGCGAGTTCCAGTGGCGGAAAATCGGCACGTTCACCCCATTGGCGCTGATGATACTCGATTGCCAGTCTCAGCGCGCGCGTTTCGGCTTCCAGATCGCGCGGTTGCCCATCACGGGCCATAGCGGCCAGCGGCAGCAGCAGGGCGCGCGTTGCCTGCGATAGAGTCAGCGCATCGTGTAAATAACGCAGACTGGTAACGATCTGGGATACTTCGACATCGAAAGAGGGCGCTTTCAGCGCCACCAGGTCGGCCAGCTCACCGGCCACTTGCGCCGCATAACCGGCGCGTTCAATCACCAGCGCCGGGTCAGGCAACACCTCGGACAGATAGACCCACACCGGGAGCGCAACGGTCGGGCGCATCCACCAGATCCATAGCAACGAAGGCATCACGATGCCGCCAAACCGTTCTATCCCCGGCGATTGCCCAAAATACCAGCCCTGCTCGATCAATGACTCTGATTTGAGGTAAGCCGTTGCCACAGCATCGGCAAAAGCGGCGCCATAGACGGCTAACCGATGGGCAAACCACTCGCGCGCAAACGCCGCTGCATCGATAGCAGGTTGTTGGGCCAGCGCTGCCGTGATCGCGCTACTGGCTTCCGTCCAGAGATTCCAGCCGTTTGGACCAAGCGAAGCCGCGCCGCCACCCCACCCGCCGGTGCCATTCCATGCCCAGATCCCGACGCAGCGCGGTTCGGCGGCAGCCCGCCGGATTGCGGCGCTATGCAGCTCTACCACACCGGAGGGAACCAGGCCAAACAGCTCGTATTCGCGTCGGTTTTGCAACTCGACGATCTGGCGCGGGCCGGGCAGACCAAGCGTGGGATTGACGGGCAACAGGCGGAAAAAGTCGGCAGGAGTGTGCTTGAGTGAAACCAGCAGATGTGGGTCACGCTGATCGGCAAAGACAGCCCGATAGCGATCTGGCGATGAGAGTAGATCGCCAGCTTCGCCAATTCCGAGCGTCCACGTCCGCATAATCAGGTGTCGATCAAAGCGATTGCATACCGGCAAGAGTGTTGCGATCAGGCGCCTGATTGCCGCCACGTCGTGATAGATCAGATGACCGGTATAACCGGCGCAATCGTGTGCGCCACCTGTCTCGCCGATGCGAATGATCACACCACTCACCATCGGCAGCGCGGTGAAAAGATCGATCAATGCGGCCTGATTGAGCTCATCCAGCCTGGGATTGCCGGCAAAGAGTGGCCCAACCTGCGATCGCAACTCCGGCGTCATCCACTGCATATCACTGGTCACGTAGACCTGCATCCCCCGCGCTGCTGCCTCGGTCAGCAATGGCGCAAGCGCTGCGCGGTAAGCCAGCGCGCGTAACCGGTAAGGGCTATGTGGCGTGTAGTATGGCTTGGGGGCCTGATCGAATGTGACCAGGTGCGCCAGATTGTCGATCACAATTCCGGTATAACCCTGTGCCTGCGCCGCGGCCAGATATGTGTGTGCCCGTTCCACGCCGCGTTGTATTTGCGCCTCAGCGACGTATGGCGGCACTGGAAGATCAATCTGGCTAAACGGAAACGATGACCAATTCCGCACCGGCGCTGATGGATCGATAAAGGGGCCATTGATGTCAATCAGACGAAGCGAGAGTGTCATAGCTGCAACGGTTCAGCATCAATATCAAGCCAGTGTTAAGATTTGATTATACCTGAGTAAAATATCAATTCAAGGGAAGATCAGGTAACACAAAGCGGGGAAAGTGATCATTTGAGGGAAGCAATTCGTTCGCCAGAAAAATCAGGACGCGAGCATTGGGGAAACTGCCAGAGTCAACGCAGTGCGCAGCGAGCCGAAGACCAAAACCTCTTTACAATACAGAACAATTGTGCTACAATGTCCGCACTTAACGAAGCAGTACGGGCAAGGAAGAGGAGCAACGCAATGATAGGCCGCAACCGAGTTCACGTCATTACCGAAGCCATTACTCTCCAGTACGCCAACGGCAAGAGCGTAGCCCGACTGGTAGGCGGCAAACGCTTTTCCCCTTATATCGGCTTCCACATCGAAATCGGGCGTGACGACGAACTCGATGCTCGTCTGAAAGCGGCCCAAATCGCGCAAATCGAAATTAAACACCAGCGTCAGGGCGGGGCGGAAGTGATCCGCCACTGGGCGCTCGGCGAGACCATTCGCTTCTACCCGGTAACCAGTGGTCCGGTTGCTACCACCGTCGCCAGCAGCCTTGGGCGCAATGCGGCAGCGACTGCTGCTGCCGGCATCGGGTTGCGTTGGGGCAGCAACGACCGCAGTCGCATGGCCGTGCGCGGCTATCTCGATCTGCTCGTGCAGCTCGATCTGGTTCGCCTGGTACAGCTCTCCGTCCGTTCCCGGATGAGCGATGTCTTGCTAACCGCCTTACTCGACCACGGGCGTGTTTGTGAACAGGCAGATCACCTTATCGACCGCGCGCAGCACCCCGATCTGGTCACATTTCACGAGTTAGCGTTACCACTCGGCCCCGGCGAGGAAGAGGAATGGGGCAAGGGTGAAACGACCACGGTCGTACCTTTCAAGAGTTTGCATCCTGCCGAGATCGACCGCGACTACGTTCAACAGCACTGGCGACCCGACAGCGTTCATCGCGCTGCGCTACGCGACTGGGATGGGATTCAAGCCTGGGCCAACAGCTACACATTGCAGGCCGAGGAACGTTCCTTCGGCGAACGCGCCGAGTCGGTCGATACGGTAGAGCAGGGTTAACGCGCTGTCGCGCCGTCCTCACCAGCGTGTAACAGTGGAAGTGGCGAGAGATCCAGGCAATTGGTGACTCTCTGCGCAGCACACGCAGAGGAGCGACGGAGAACCCGGTAATTTTATCGATGCCACTTCCACTGGCGCGCGGGCGCGTGAAGCGAGCTGCCGGCGCGATGGTGGGGTCACTACCAGCGGTGGGCGAAGCGGTCTGCTGGCGCGATGGCGGGGTCCCTGCTAACGGTGGGCGGCGCGTAAAGCGAGCTGCCGGCGCGATGGTGGGGTCACTACCAGCGGTGGGCGAAGCGGTCTGCTGGCGCGATGGCGGGGCCCCTGCTAGCGGTGGGCGGCGCGTGAAGCGAGCTGCTGGCGCGATGGCAGAACCACTGCAAGCGGTGGGCGGCGCGTGAAGCGAGCTGTCGGCGCGATGGCGGGGCCCCTGCAAGCGGTGGGCGAAGCGAGCTGCGGGCGCGATGGCGGGCCCCCTGCAAGCGGTGGGCGGCGCGTGAAGCGAGCTGTCGGCGCGATGGCAGAACCACTGCTAGCGGTGGGCGGCGCGCGAAGTGAGCTGCGAGCGCGATGGCGGGGCCCCTGCTAGCGGTGGGCGGCGCGGGAGCGATGTCGCTGAACGGCACTGCCCGGACTGGCACGCAGCGATAGCGCGACGCAGCTCATCGCCAACCACTCGACGCCGTTACCGCTGAAACTTGGTGCCCCGCACAACTTGCACATCGGTCGTGTATGCAATCACGGCAAAGTGAGGGAAGTAGTGAGTCGCCAGATGTTGCAAGATCTGATCAGCAATTTCCGGCGCAACGAGCGTCTCGATGCGCAGATTCTTCCCTTCCCAATCACTGGCGTGAATGCCACGAGTGCCCTCGCCGCGCGCTAACCCGATAGTATATCCACGCGCGCCGAGCTGACGCAAATCGTGCAAAATGCGCTCTTCCAGCACCGCTTCGGCGATAATGGTGACCAGTTTGACCGTTGTTAGTTCCATCTCGTTGCCCTTTCCGCGCTCACCGACTACCGGACGATCCACGTTGCCAGCGTGTAGTAGAGTGGCAACCCTAACGCCAGGTTGAACGGGAAGGTAATACCGAGTGCCGCCGTCAGGTAAAAACCGGGATTGGCCTGCGGCAACGCGATGCGCACTGCTGCCGGCGCAGCAATGTACGAGGCGCTGGCTGCCAAAACACCCAGAATTGTGCTGCCACCCAGTGACAGGCCGGCAAGGCTGCCAAACCAAACGCCGAGCAATCCGTTGATCACTGGCATGATAATCGCAAAACCGAGCAAAAACCAGCCAGCAGTGGGCAGATCGCGAAATCGCCGCGCTGCTACCATCCCGAGTTCGAGCAGAAAGAAGGTCAATGCGCCTTTAAACAGGTCAACGAATAGTGGAGCCACCTCTTTGCCGCCGCGCGGCCCGGCCAGCCAGCCAATAACCATGCCTCCTACCAGCAGCAAAATGCTTTTGCTGGTCAGTAATTCACGCACGGCTTCGCGCCAGTCGCCGCCTTGCTGGCCGCCGGCCATCTGCGCAATCATCAACGCAATAACAATAGCCGGAACTTCTAAAATCGCTACCAGCGCCGGCATAAATCCTTCGTAACGCGCGCCAACAGTATCAAGAAAGGTTTGTGATGCCGCAAATGTGACTGCCGATACCGAACCGTAGTGGGCTGCCAGCGCTGCCGCATCGGCAATGCTAAGTTTACCGATGCGACGGGCAACGGTGTAGGCGACCACCGGAATAATGATGCCGAGCATCAGTGTTGCCAGGGCTGGGGCCCAAAAGACGGCCAGGCTTGTTTCGGCCAGGGCAATGCCACCTTTCAGACCGATTGCCAGCAACAAATAGATCGAGAGGGTTGTGTACAGTTCATCAGGGAGCTTAAGGTCACTGCGAAGCAGGGTTGCCGCGATACCGAGCGCGAATGCCAGAACCATCGGTGAGAGCAGATTGATCTGTAACAGTTCAACGATTGCCATATCGATCCCTTGCCCAAAAGCGCTTTTCCGTATCTGTTATCCTACCACTTCGCGTAACGATGATAGCAGTGCTACAATAAGAGCCATCGGGACATCTTGTCGAACTGTAAGGAGTTGCGTTATATGGCCGCCACGATGTCGGCAACCTCAGAGCGGTTGCCTCTGGCAACCCGGCTAGCGTTCGGCGCCGGTGATCTCGGCCCGGCTATCGCCACGATTGTTGCTTCATTCTTTCAGCTCTACTTTCTAACCACAATTGCCGGTTTGCCGCCGGGTCTGGCCGGCACGATTTTGCTGATCGTCAAAATCTGGGATGCGGTGAACGATCCGATCATCGGCTGGTTAACCGATAAAACTCAGACTCGTTGGGGGCGGCGACGGCCCTGGTTGTTGTTCGGCGCAGCTCCGTTTGGCTTGCTCTTCTTCTTGCAGTGGGTGGTGCCGCCATTCGATATTACCAGTAAGTTTATCTACTATCTTGTCATTGCTCTGCTATTCGATACCGCTTTTACGGTTGTCAACGTGCCTTACACCGCTCTCACACCCGAACTTACCCGCGATTATGATGAACGCACTGCGCTCAATTCCTACCGTTTTGCCTTTAGCATTGGCGGTAGCCTGCTCGGTGGTATTTTGCACCAGATCATTGTCGGTCAGTTTAGCGACCAGCAGACCGGTTATCTGGTCTCGGGCGCTGTGGTTGGAGTCCTGATTGCGGTACCCTTTCTCTGGTGTTTTTTTGGCACTCGTGAACGGTACGAGCCAGAACCGGGCACCGAAGAACTCAGCCTGCCTGATCAGATTCGCTATGTCTTCAAGAATCGACCTTTTTTGTTTGTTGTGGGAATTTATATGTTTTCGTGGCTGGCGGTTCAGGTTACCTCCAGCGTGCTCACCTTTTTCATTGTCTTCTGGCTGGGCAGCGTGCCGCAATTTCCGGCCAGCGCCTTTGGCCTGACGTTCGCCAGCGCCAATGATCTGATCCCGATTATGCTGTTTGCCGTGCAAGGCTCGGCGCTGATCTTTCTCTTTGTCTGGAGTGCCGTGAGCCGTCGTATCGGCAAGAAAGCGGTCTATATGATCGGAAGTCTGATCTGGATCGCTGTTCAAGCATTTCTCTTTTTTCTTCAGCCCGAACAGATCACGCTGGCAATTGTCCTTGGGGTGATTGCCGGAGCCGGTGTTGCTACCGCCTACCTCATCCCATGGAGTATGATGCCCGACGTGATCGAGCTTGATGAGCTAGAGACCGGTCAGCGTCGCGAGGGGATGTTCTACGGTTTCATGGTGCTGTTGCAGAAGATGGGTCTGGCCTTAGGGCTATTTTTGGTTGGTTTGGCCTTGCAGTTTGCCGGTTTCAACGAAACTCTGCAACCCGGTCAGCAACCTGAAAGCGCCCTGCTGGCGATCCGACTGCTGATCGGTCCGCTCCCAACAGTTATCTTGATTTGTGGCATGATCTTGACCGCCTTTTACCCGATTACCAAAACCAGCCACACCGCGACGCTGGAACGCCTGGCTGCCCGGCGGGCCGAACGTGTAGCGTCATGACATGTCAGCCTGGCAGATGGAAGCGTGGGCCACACTGGCGCGTCTGCGCTGGTCCCTCCTAACTGCATTCACCGACTGCGCGTGACGCCAATCCGCGGGCAAAGATCGCGGATCGGGCAGATGCTACATCGCGGCGAGATTGGGTGACAGATATTCTGCCCTAATGTGACGAGCAGGCGGTTGATCGGGATCCAGTAGCGCTGCGGCAGTGTGGCCCGCAACGCCAGTTCGGTCTCTTCAGGGGTTCGCGTTTTGACATAACCCCAGCGATTGCAGATGCGGTGGACGTGGATGTCCACGCAAATACCCGGTAACCCATACCCGGCTGTCACCACCAGATTGGCCGTCTTGCGGCCTACGCCGGGCAGTTTGAGCAGCTCGTCAAGGTCAGAAGGGACTTTGCCATTGTACCGTTCCAGCAATATCTGGCAAATAGCCACAATCTGGCGCGCTTTGACCCGGTAAAAGCCAACCGGATAAATAAGCCCGGCAATGCGTTCAGCGCCGAGAGCCAGCATCGCCTCCGGCGTATCGGCGACTGCAAACAATCGCGGCGCGACAACTGCGGTGAGCGTGTCTTTAGTGCGCAGGCTGAGAATGGTAGCGATCAGGATACGGAATGGTGTCTGACTCGCCTCGCCCATCTGGTCAATCAGCGGTGGGGTGAATACCGTCAATTCACGTTCCAGTGTCTCTAATGCCTGTTCAATGGGAAACCGGGTTGTCGTCACGGTTCCTCCTATCTTGCGCTGGTAAACCAGGCCGGTGTGCCGTATGATGATAAGCGAAGTTTTCGCAGACTGCTGTCAGGCTCTCTCAAGATCCGGCGCGAAGTCATGTGCCGTGGTGGGTCAGGAAATACGCGATCTGTGTTTGGATCGGCCATCCACACATACGTGCCAATAACCTGAGGAGCATCGCTATGCATAAACGCTGGTTCATCTGGTGGATGGCGATATTGCTCATCACCTCCTGCGCTTCAGCGCCGTCTACGTCCACACCATCAGCGACCATCACATTACCGCCAGAGAGTTCGTCTGTGCCGCCGACCTTATCGCCGACCACTCAGGCCGTTGTTCCTACGGCGCCCCCATCGCCGGCGGTTACACCAACGACGCCGGCCATCGTTGTCCTGCCTGCTCCAGTGTACCTGATTCAGAATGATCAGATTGCGCGACTCGAGCCTGATGGTGAACGGCTGACGCCAATTACCTACGAACCACTGCCGGTACGTGACATGAGTGTAGCCGCCAATGGCACGCTGGTCTATCTGACTGGCGACGAGCTGGTGGCGCTCGATGGAGCGGGGCGGCGCGTGTTGCTGCGCGAACGAGCCATCAGCAATCCGCGCATTTCTCCCGATGGGCAAGTGGTGGCCTATCATCTCGATGAACCTGCGCCTGGTCTCATCATTGGGCGCGATGATTCACCGAACGGTGTCTACCTGAGCTCCATTACCGGTGGCCGCCCCAGCCTGTTCGTCGCCGATGATCCAGAACCGGCTGAACCGAATGTTGAACAGCCGGCCTGGCGCTATCAACCGGTGGCGTGGTCGCCTGACGGATCGCGCCTGCTCCTGTATGCGGTGATGCTGCCGGAAATGGGCATTCCCGGCGGCGAAGCAGTGATTGTCGGTCTAAATAATCAGGTGGTTCGTGTATTCAGTTGTTGCGAAGAGGAGGCATGGAGTGTTGACGGGACAGAATTAACCGTTGCCGGCGGCGGACCCGGCCCGGATATTCGCTTCGGTCTGTACCGGATCGATGTCACGCAGGGGGTAGAATTACCGGTGTTAACGAGCGATGACACCACGATTCCACTGGCGCGCGCGCCGCAACGACTGGCCGATGACATCATCTATGCCTTCGTCGAACTGGTAAGCTGGAATGACTACAGTTGGGAATATCCCTTTCGCCCGCAGATGGCGCGGGTAACCGATGATGGTGTCGTCACTTCAGTGCGGCCAGAGCGAATCGGTGAGCCGCTGGTCGTTGTATGGGATGCTCAGGCCCGTGGCGCGCTGGTTCGTTTTGCCGAAACCGATAGGCTAATCTGGCTGCCGACCGACCCGAATCTGTCGCCAAAGACAACGGCTGCAACCGGATTTGCCTTCATGTGGGCGCCGGCAACCGATCTTGCCCAACGCGATTGTAGTAGTTTCACCGTTCTTGCTCCCCAAACCGATGCTGCCCGGCGCTACGATCCGGCAGTGTATGATGCGCAAGGACGACTGGCCATGCTGGGGTTCGATCCCGGCCCAATTGATGGCTTCTTCGGCCCGGCTACTGCGGCGGCGGCGCGCGCTTTCCGCGTCAGTGTTGGCCTGGCTGCGGGAGATGACATTGACTGTGCCACATGGCAAGCGCTCTTGACCCGGAGCATTGCGCCATGATCATTCCTGACGATGTTGCCATGCTCGTCATTGCCATCCATGCTGCGCCCCACCGGCTGGTACTCGCCTTTGCCGGCGCCGGCAGTCTCGGTCTGGCCTGGTTGCACGCTGTAGCCGGTTCATCGCGCACTGTATTGGAAGCGATTGACGCATACTCGGCACAGTCGCGACAGTCGCTGACCGGCGTGATTAACGCGCCAGCGGTTAGCGCTGTCACGGCGCAGGCGATGGCTACCTGGGCCTACCGCCGCGCGCAGTCGTTGAGTGATGGCGCATGGCCGCTGTTGGGGGTAGGTCTGACCGCAGCGATCGCCACCGATCGCGAGCGGCGCGGTGCCGATCGTGCGTTCCTTGCTATTCAAAGCGCGGTCGGTGTACAGACGGCGCATCTGACCATGACGCGCGATCAACAACGGATCGATCAGGAAATGCTGGTAAGTCGCTGGCTGATCAATGAAATTGCCCGCGCATGTGGGATCGGCGCTGAGGAAACAAAAGCCTGCCAGCAGTGCCCGCAGGATTCGTGAAGAATCGCGCAATTCTAATCCAACACGACCGGTTTTCTTGACAATTTAGCCTGCCTGTGGTACTGTGCAGACACTCTGCACCTCCGTAAACACAACGATACAAAGGTGATGGTGTTGCGCAACACAACGTTGTGTCTGGCAGCGCAGACGGGATGCATCAACGGTTCATCGACCGCTCGTTTGGTGTACCCGTTTTTTGGTGCAGAATTGCGCAGCGCCATTTTGGCGCCACAACCAACGGATGTCGAGTGGGAGCAGTCCGATCAGCAACATCAGATGACTTTGCCGCCACCTGCCTGCTGGCGGCGCGGGTGTGAGGATAGCGGACTGCTGCCAACTCTGATCATCAAAACAGGCATTCGTTTTAGGAGTTGAGGAGGTTCATGTGTCGCACAAACGGCTCTGGGCCTGGATGGCCCTCATGGCAGTGGTAGCGATAGTTCTGGCCGCATGCGGAACGCAACAGCCGCAGGCTCAGCCAACCACTGCGCCGGCTCCGACCGAAGCGCCGGCTGCGCAACCGACGGCTGCGCCGGCTCCGACCGAAGCGCCGGCTGCGCAACCGACGGCTGCGCCGGCTCCGACCGAAGCGCCGGCTGCGCAACCGGGTGGTAAGTTGACGATCCTGTACTGGCAGGCAGTGACAACGCTGAATCCGCACCTGGCAACCGGCACCAAGGACTTCGATGGCGCGACAGTGATTCTCGAACCGCTGGCTCGCTACAACCAGGATGACGAGCTGGTTCCTTTCCTGGCTGCCGAAATCCCCACTGTTGAGAACGGTGGCGTTGCGCAAGACGGCACCAGCGTGACCTGGAAGATCAAGCCTGGCCTGAAGTGGTCGGATGGCACTGACTTCACCATCGACGACATCATCTTCACCTGGCAGTACTGCGCCGATCCGGCGACCGCTTGCACAACCAAAGCGGCATTCGATCCAATCGGGAATATCGAGAAGATCGATGACACCACGCTGAAGATCACCTGGAAAGAGCCAACTGCCGATCCCTACATTGCGTTTGTTGGCCCGTTTGGGATGATTTTGCAGAAGAAGCAGTTTGAAAACTGCATCGGCGCCGCTGCCAGCACCAGCGCCGAATGCCAGGCCGCCAATCTGGCTCCGATTGGAACGAATGCCTGGAAGTTGCGCGAACTGCGCCCCGGTGATACGGTCATCTACGAGCGCAACCCCTTCTTCCGCGACGCCGATAAGGTCTTCTTCGACGAAGTTGAGATCAAGGGTGGCGGCGATGCAACTTCGGCAGCCCGCGCCGTTTGCGAGACTGGCGAAGTTGACTTTGCCTGGAACCTGCAAATTCCGAAGGCTGTGCTGGAGCCGATCCTGGCCAGTGGCAAATGTGACGCTATCGCCGGTGGTTCGTTCGGCGTCGAGCGCATCGTGGTAAACTTCGCCAACCCCGATCCGGCGTTGGGCGATAAGCGCAGCGAGCCTGATCAGCCGCATCCCTTCCTCACCGATCCGGCAGTGCGCCGCGCTATCTCGCTGGCAATCGATCGCAAGGCTATTGCCGAGCAGCTCTATGGCCCGACCGGTGAACCAACATGCAACATTCTGGTAGTGCCGGCAGCGGTTAATTCGCCCAATACGACTTGTGAGCGCGATGTTGCCGAAGCCAACCGCATTCTCGACGAAGCAGGCTGGGTGCGCAACGGTCCCGTTCGCGAAAAGAACGGCGTGAAGCTGATCGTCTCCTTCCAAACCAGCATCAATACGCTGCGCCAGGGTGAGCAGGCGATTATCAAGTCGAATCTGGCCGAGATCGGTATTCAGGTGAACGTCAAGGCAATTGATGCGGCGGTCTTCTTTGGTGGTGATGCCGGCAACCCGGACACGCTGAACAAGTTCTACGCCGATTTGCAGATGTACACCAACGGCCCCAGCTCAGCCGATCCGCAGCAGTATCTGCAAGGCTGGATCTGCGCTGAAGTTGCTTCATCGGCAAACCAGTGGAACGGCAGCAACGACGGTCGCTACTGCAATCCCGAATACGACGCGCTCTTCGAGCAGTTGAAAGTTGAGCTCGATCCGGTGCGCCGGGCGCAACTAGCGATTCAGATGAACGACCTGCTGGTGAACGATGGCGCGGTGATTCCGCTGATCAATCGTCGCACGCCCAATGCCAAGCTGAAGAACCTCGAAGGCCCAACCTTCAATACGTTTGACAGCAGCATCTGGAATATTGCCACCTGGCGGCGAGTGCCGTAAATCGAAAAAGGCGTAGAGACGTTGCATTGCAACGTCTCTACGCCGATGCACTGATGCATTGATACACCGATACACCGATACACCAATACGACGATACACTGATGGGCGGGGCAAAAAATGTTGCAATACATTATTCGACGTATTTTAATCGCAATTCCTACCCTCTTGATCATTAGTTTTGTGATTTTTGCTGTTCTGTCGCTTGCCCCTGGTGATCCACTAGCCCAATTTGCCCTGAATCCGGCCATTCCCGAATCGACCCGCGAATTGATCCGGATTCAATTCGGCCTCGATCAACCGTGGCCGATTCGATATGTGCGCTGGTTGACCTCGCTCCTGCGCGGAGATTGGGGCTTTTCATTTGGCACTCGCGGCCCGGTGATCGATCTGATCTGGCAGCGACTCCCGCAGACGTTGATTGTGGTCGGATCAGCTTACCTTATCGCCGTGTTGCTGGCTATTCCGATCGGGATTATTTCGGCAGTCAAACAGTATTCATTATTCGATAATGTTGCAACCTTTTTTGCATTTGTTGGTTTTTCGGTTCCCTCATTTTTTACTGGCCTGCTCTTAATGCTGGTCTTTGCAATTAATTTGCAGTGGTTTCCCATCGTCTACAATACCACGCTCAAAGTGGTCGATTGGGACACATTTGTCCAGCAGGCACGGCAGATGGCGTTGCCGGTGACAGTGCTGGTCGTGCAGCAGACGGCGGCGCTCACCCGGTTTATGCGTTCGTCGATGCTCGACAATCTCAACCTTGATTACGTGCGTACGGCGCGCGCCAAGGGTTTGAGCGATCGCATGGTCGTGTTGCGCCACGTCCTGGTCAACAGTTTGATCCCGGTCGTGACGTTGATCGCCCTGGGCATCCCGACGATCTTTGCCGGCGCGATCATTACCGAGAATCTCTTCCGGGTGAATGGACTGGGTGCGCTCTTGATCACGTCGATCAATAATTCCGATACGCCGGTCGTGATGGCGCTGACGTTTATCTTTGCCATTCTGACTGTGCTGTTTAACCTGATTGCGGATATTCTCTATGGCGTGCTCGATCCGCGAGTGCGCTATTCCTGATAATGGTGAAGGACGAGAGCTGTCTTTGCCGGAGCGGATCGCCAGCGACGCTTGCGCGCCAGGCCATAGACAGTATAGTTGCTATGGGATCTCTTCGGAAGGGGTGAGCGCACAATGTCTGAAATAGAACTAAACGGCGCCGTTGGTCTCTCACCCAGCGCGCGCGCGCAACAGATGACGAATCGGCTGCCCGCGCGACCGCGCACCCTGCTCAGCGACGCCTGGCGACGTTTTCGCCGGCATCGGCTCGCAATGCTTGGTGTCCTGGTATTGCTGACCCTCGCGCTGGCGTCATTCGTTGGCCCATACATCTACGTGCCGCGCCTGGCGGCCCAACTTGAAGCCATTGGGTCGCCTTTCCTGCAAGACCGGGTTGATTTACAAATCGCCATCGATCATCTCGACTTTTTGAATATCCTCTCTGGGCCGACTGCTATCCATCCCTTCGGAACTGATGACCTCGGTCGCGATTTACTCGCGCGCGCGCTCTACGGTGGGCGCGTTTCCCTGCTGGTCGGCCTGACGGCGATGGCTATTGCCATTTCGCTGGGCACCATTATCGGCGCAACCGCCGGCTTCCTGGGGGGAGTGGTTGACCAGATTTTGATGCGGATTACCGATCTCTTTCTGTCGTTGCCGGTTATTCCGCTCACGTTGCTGGTGGTCTACCTGTTTCGCGATCCGGTGATTCAGTTGATGGGATCGCCGGAAGCCGGGATTTTTACCATTGTCGTAACGGTGATCGGTTGTCTGGCATGGATGAGCACAGCGCGCATTGTGCGCGCCTCATTCCTCTCGCTGAAGGAGAAGGAATTTGTTGAGGCGGCGATTGCGCTGGGAGTGAGTCGACCGGCTATTATGTTCCGCCACATTCTGCCCAATGCCATCGGTCCGATCATCGTGGCTGCAACCCTCGAAGTCGGTAGCGCAATTATCACCGAGTCGACTCTCTCATTCCTCGGCGTTGGTTTCCCGCCTGATACGCCGACATGGGGCCGGTTGGTGACCGACGGTAGCCAGTATTTGCAGGCTGCGCCATGGCTGGCGCTCTTCCCCGGTGGCCTGATCTTTCTGACTGTGCTGAGCATCAATTTTGTCGGCGATGGCTTGCGCGATGCGCTCGATCCGCGTTCGCGATTGTGATGACCGGGATGGTGTTATGAGCCGCAATCTAACCCCGTTGCAACAACTGGCTGTCGAGGCGATTCAGGAAGATGAGCGGCTTACTGCCGGATTGAGCGACGATCAGGCCGGTGCGTTGCTGAAGTGGGCAACGGCGAAAGCGGCTGAACTGGCCCGCGCCGCCGCCGATGAGTCTGCTGTAGAAGCGCTTGCGCAGGCGATTCGCCAGGCGGTACGGGCAGCGGCGCGCGCTGATGGTTCGGTCACCAGGGCCGAGCAGACACTGGCGCAGGCGATACCAGATGCGTTGAAGCCGACGCCAGCTCAGGGGATGGCGCAGACGATGCCAGATGCTCCGAAGTCGCCGGCTCAGGTTGCGGCGCCACCTGCAACTCTGCTGACAACCAGCGCTACAGCAGCGCCGTTGTCAATGGCGTTTGGCGCCAGCATCTCGCCGGATCCATCAGATCCATCAGCGCCGCTTTCGGTCATGCCGCAACGTCCATCGTATGCGCGCCGCTGGCCGGAGGCATTGCCACTCAGCCTTCTCGCCCATCTTGGTCGACGTTGATCCACTGCGCGCCGCGCATTCTATTCCAAACATTGATTTCGGGTATACTGGCGGGTGTATCGCCGGGTCGTAGCACGAGCCTGTGAGGATTGCATGGCGCGCCGCAAACCTGCTTCGTCGTCATCACGAAGCCTGAACCGGATCCAGATCATTTTGCTGTTTCTCACCCTCGCGCTGGGTTTTCTCGTCACCGCCGGGATTATCGATCTGCGCCGGTTCGGGATCGATCCGGCCCTGTTCGGGATCGAGAGCCAACCCAAACCTGATGTAAGCGGCGAGATTGCCGTCTACTTTACGACACCCTCGCTCGTCTATCCCGATGTGCCGCGCAACCGGGTGACACCGCCGTATCTTCGCGACATATTGAACGATATTACCCAGGCCCAACAAAGCATCGATCTGGCAACATTTGAATATACGCTGCAACCGGTCGCCGAAGCGCTGGTCGCCGCTCATCAACGAGGGGTGCGGGTGCGATTGGCGCTTGACCGCGAGAGTCTGGAAGATCCGGTTGACGCAAAATTCGCCGGTATCATCGGTGATGCAGGTATCCCAATCAGTTGGGAAGAAACTACTGCCTTTCTCCACAGCAAATTTATCATTATCGACGACAGAATTGTCTGGACTGGTTCCTGGAATGTGACCATTAATGACACGTACCGCAACAACAATAATCTGTTGCGGATCACGATCCCGTCTTTGGTAGAAAACTATCGGGTTGAGTTTGCCGAGATGGCGGCTGGCCGATTTGGCAACAGCAAACAGGCAACCACACCATTTTCGCGCATTACTACCGATCAGGCGATCATCGAGAACTACTTCACTCCGCGTGAACGTCCGGCAGCGCGGATCGTAGCATTGATCAACAGCGCGCGCCGTTCGGTAAACTTTATGGCCTTCTCATTCACCAGCGACGAGATTGCCGGCGCCATGATCGAGCGCCAGCAGGCTGGCGTGCCGGTGCGCGGCGTGTTTGAGCGGCGCAATGCTGAAGGCACCGGTTCGGAATTTGGGCCGTTGCGCGAAGGTGGGGTTGAAGTGCTGGAAGATGGTAATTGTTATACGATGCATCACAAGGTGATCATCATCGACGAGCGGATCGTCATCACCGGATCGTATAACTTCACGGCGCGCGCCGAGCGCACCAACGACGAGAATCTTCTCATTATTGACGATCCAACCCTGGCCGCTGCATACATGGCCGAGTTTGAGCGAGTCTTCGCGCAGGCGCGCAATCCAACCCGTTGTCAGTCGTGAATTTGCAGTCTGGCGAACGCAATATTTCGCCGCAATTTACGGCTGCAAGGCGACAATAAAGCTGGTTTCACCAAACGGCTGCTCTAGCAGCGTGACACGCAAGGTGCTGGCATTGGCGGCCAGTTGGCGACGGGCCACAGCCACGCCGCGCTGTCGAGTGCCGGGTAGCGCCGTAATCGTTCCCGGTCGCGAGTCGTCATTAGCAATGGGGTAGTCATTCCCGAGACCGTCGCTGATCTTGAGATTGTCGTCACGCAGCGGGAGACTCACCGGACGGGTTGTATTGTTCTGTACGCTCCATGTGAGTTCAATCCGGTCGCCGCAAGTATCGATCTGCTCAAGGGCAACGATGATGTCGGGCATGTCGCCGGTCGTCGCTTCACCAACCGCTATATTCTGCCAGGTCTGATTGCGGTCATCCCAGCGTTTACCGACCAACTGGTACCCGTTCCAACGGCACTGGCTGATTATGGCATTGAAGCCGATAACAGCGCCATCGGCTGGCGTGCCGGCTGACAGAATTGAGATGGGCGCATCAGCGCGAGGAACAGGCGCTGGCGGACGAAAGACGAGAAAGAGGAGCAAGATCAGCGTCAGCGCAGCAAAACCGGCGGCAAGGCGCCCGGTCGTTGTTTGCAACGCGCGCCAGACACGTTCGCGCCATACAGAGAGCGTCGGCGTCGGTGTCGGTGAACGCTCCTCTTGCACAACCTCATTTAGCTCCGTCCACGGGGTACAATGCAGCAATTTAGGGATTGCCAGCATCTCCTCTTCGGTCAACTCGATCTCCGACGAGCGCTCGGTGATCATGTAGGCGGGCAATTCATCTAGCCCGCGCACCTCTACCTTCCAGTCGAGATCGAGCTGCGAACCCTCTTCAATGCGGGGCGCGATAACGATTAGCCGTTTGCAGGTGCGGAAGTCAATCGTATTCGCCTTTTGTTCGGAAAGAAACTCACGCCGGCGCTCGTTGAGGAAATTGGTCAGGGCGTGGAAGTACGAGATCACCTGGTTGTAAGGATTCTTGCGCCCGGGATTGAGCCGCTTTTGCTCACCGTTGCGCCCCTCGACGATCCAGGGCCCGTTAACGCTACCGATGACGCGCCCATCGCAATGCTTCAGTTCGATAATGACGATGGCATCGTGCTTAATGATCACCAGATCGATGTTGCGCCCGCCTACGCTGAAATTGGAGAGAATCAGGAACAGGCCCTCAAGTTTTTCGAGGGTTTGCGCCAGCGATAAAATGGCGCGGCGCTCTTGTGGATGCTCCGGTTTCTCGCCAATCCAGACTTGAACGGCCATAGATCACTCACTCAATGCCAGCGTTTGGCGCAGCTCAACGATCTGATCGCGGAGCGCTGCCGCTTTCTCGAAGGCCAGTTCTTTCGCGGCCTGCTTCATCTGCTTTTCCAGGTCTTTAATCAGCTTAAGCACCTCGTCGCGCGGCAGTTCGACCGGCACTGCTGTGGTTGGCGTCGTCACATACTCGCCGCGCTCTTCGGCCAGTTTGCGGATGCGGTCGGTCAGATCGCGCACACCTTTGGCAATACTCTGCGGCACAATACCGTGGCGAAGGTTGTGCGCCATCTGAATATCGCGACGGCGTTGGGTCTCGCGAATGGCTGCCTCCATCGAGCGGGTTATGGTATCGGCGTACATAATTACCTTGCCCTCAACGTGACGGGCAGCGCGTCCGATAATCTGGATCAACGAGGTTTCCGAGCGCAGATACCCCTCTTTATCGGCATCGAGGATCGCCACCAGACTCACTTCAGGCAAGTCCAACCCTTCGCGCAAGAGGTTGATCCCTACCACCACATCGTACACACCGAGCCGCAAATCGCGCAGAATTTCGACTCGTTCAATGGTGTCGATGTCGGCGTGGAGATACATCGTGCGCACCCCCATCTCTTTCAGGTAATCGGCCAGATCTTCGGCCATGCGTTTGGTGAGCGTCGTCACCAACACCCGTTGCTTGCGTTCGACCCGCCGGCGAATCTCGCCGAGCAGATCATCGATCTGGCCTCTGGTCGGACGCACCTCGATTTCGGGATCGAGCAGGCCGGTGGGACGGATAATCTGCTCAACGATCTGATCGCTCCGCTCGCGCTCATAAGGGCCGGGTGTGGCCGAGACATAAATCACCTGGTAGATATGCTGTTCAAACTCTTCAAACTTCAGCGGGCGATTATCGAGCGCCGAAGGCAGGCGAAAGCCGTAATCGACCAGTGTCTGCTTCCGCTGGCGGTCGCCATTGTACATGCCGCGCAATTGGGGAATGGTAATATGGCTCTCGTCGATAAAGATCAGAAAATCGTCAGGGAAGTAATCGAGCAACGTCCACGGTGTCTGTCCGGGGGCGCGACCATCGAGATGGCGCGAATAGTTCTCGATCCCACTACAGTAGCCGATCTCGCTCAACATCTCGAGGTCATAGAGGGTACGTTGCTTAAGCCGTTGCGCCTCGAGCAATTTGCCCGCTGCTTCAAGTTCGCGCACCCGTTCGGTCAGCTCTTCCTGGATGGCGACAATAGCCCGTTGTAACTTCTCTTTGGTGGTGACGAAGTGTTTGGCCGGATAGATTTCAACGGCGGTATGCTGGAGCAGTGACTCACCGGTCAGCGGATCGAATTCGACAATTCGTTCAATCTCATCGCCCCAAAACTCAACGCGAATCGCTGTCTCAGCATTGGCGGGAATAATATCGAGCGTATCGCCGCGAACACGAAACGTTCCGCGCTGGAAATCCATGTCTTTCCGCTCGAATTGCAGGTCGATCAACTGGCGGAGCAGTTTGTCGCGGTTACGCACTTCACCAACGCGGAGCAGAACCTTTTCTTGACCGTAATCGTGGGGTGAACCGAGACCGAAGATGGCGGAGACGGAAGCGACGATTAACACGTCACGGCGACTGAGCAGGGCCTGGGTAGCAGCGTGGCGGAGCCGATCGATCTCCTCGTTGATGCTGGCCTCTTTCTCGATGTAGAGGTCTTTCGAGGGGACATAAGCCTCAGGCGTATACTCGTCGTAGTACGAGATAAACATTTCGACGGCAGCGTCAGGCAGAAATTCGCGAAACTCGGCCCATAATTGCGACACAAGAGTCTTGTTGTGGGCCAGCACCAGGGTTGGGCGCTGAATCTGGGCAAAGATATGGGCCATCACGAAGGTTTTGCCGGTGCCGGTAGCGCCGAGCAGGGTCTGATGGCGATAACCGGCGCGCAGGCCGGCTACCAGTTTTTCAATCGCCTGCGGCTGATCGCCGGTCGGTTGATAGGGCGCTTCGATCCGAAAGGGCATACGACGCTCGCGGTTTGTGGCGAAGAGATAGTAAGAGCGCGGGTTGCGCCAGCCGCTGCGAGGCGGGCAGGGCAACAACGCCGCGCTATTGGACTACCTTTCATTATACCAGATGGTGAAGCGGTTGGGAGGTTCTCCGATCTGGCGTTCAGCGCAATTCAAAGGTGACCTGAACCATAGCGCTGTAGGTCTGCTGACCGGGCTGAACGGGAGGGGCCGAGCGAGCGGGGGCGTTATACGCATCCGTCATGACCGGCATCGGGATGGGGCTGGCGCCGAGGTTTTCGGTGATGAACAGCACCCGACCGAGCGAGGCCCCACTGGCGCGCGCCATCTGTTCGGCTCGCGCGCGCGCATTTGCAATTGCGGCCTCGCGGGCCTGGGCCAGCGCAGCTTCTAGATCGCTAACGCTGAAGCTCACGCCGTACAACCGGTTCGCTCCCACCTGCACGACCTGATCGATCAGGTCGCCAGCCTGAGCCAGATTGCGGATGGTCACATTAACCATGTTGCTAACGGTATAGCCGGTCACATTCTGGCCATTTTCATCATAAACCGGATAGATATTGATCCCGGTTGTCTGAATGTCTTTGGCATCGACTCCCAACTGACGGATGCGGTCGATAATGGCCTGGGCCTGAGCGCTATTCTGGGCCAGCGCCTCTTGTGTCGTCGGCGCTTTGGTTTCAACCCCGATCAAAATCGTGGCGATGTCCGGCTCAACTTTCACTTCGCCGCTACCGATCACCACAATCTGCGGCATATTGGCTACCCCAGGTTGAGCGGTTGCGGTTTGAGTGGGGCGGAACAGACCAACCGCAGCCAGCGCCAGCACTGCGATCAGCGCAGTTACGGCAAGAATAGTAGTGAGAAGACGGTTTTCCATAGTGGTATCTCCTTAGGCATCTCTTATCGTTCCAGTTTAGAGACGGCGATGCCCGAAGATAAGTTCCCCGGTCACTCAGGCAACGGAGGATTGTCATGACCGGATACCAGCGCGCGCTGTGGCGCAACGTTGCGCGCCGCGATCCGTTGCCGCCACACTCGCCAGAAGACAGCAGCCTCGAACGGCCCGACGATCAGGAAGGCCAGCCAGACCCCCCACAGCGCCGGCGCCCACCAGGTGACAATCACCAGCGCCAGACCGACACAGATCCAGATCGCGCTGCCGCTAATTACCAGCGGCGAAAGCGTATCGCCGAGGCCGCGCAACGCGCCTCCCAGGGCAAACGTGATTGCCCAGGCCGGCTGAGTCAGCGCGACCACGCGCACCGCCGCTGCGCCGGCGGCAACCAGTTGTGGATCGCGGTTAAAGATGCTGACCAGCCCTTCTGCGAAGATGAGAAACAACAGACCGAGGCCACCCATCCAGATCACGGTCCAGCGCAGGGCAATCATAGCTACCGCGCCGGCCTCAGCGGGACGTTGAGCGCCTATTGCCTGCCCAACCAGCGCCGTTGCGGCCAGCCCAAACCCGATACCGGGCAGAAACGACAGCGAAAGCACATTAATCGCCACCCGATGAGCGGCCAGCGCCACCGTGCCCAGCGTCGCCACGACCGGCGTCAACGAAGCGATTGCCCCGATAATCAACACCTCTTCAAGCGCTGCCGGCATCCCGATCCGCAGCACGTGGCGCAACACCCGCGCCTGTGGCCACCAATTGCCGCGACCACCGGCGCGCGCGCCGTTGCGTCCGCGCCAGATCACGCCGATCAGCGCGGCTGCGCCAACCAGGCGGGCAATCACCGAACCCCAGGCGCTGCCAACCGCTCCCAGAGCCGGCGCGCCCAGCCAGCCGTAGATCAGGATCGCGCTGGCTACCACATTGATCAGATTGGCAAAAGCGGTAACCAGCATCGGCGTGCGCGAATCACCGAGGCCACGCAACGCGCCGCCAATCAGGTACATTATCGTCAGCGTGGTGATACTACCGATCGTCACAGACAGATAATCAATCCCAACCTGCGCCACATCGGGCGCCAGTCCGAACAACCCGATCAAAGCCGGAGTTAATTGCAGACCGATGGCAGTCAACGGCAGACCGATGAGGGCGCTCCAGAGCAGACCCTGGCGGGCCAACTGCCCGGCCTCGGCCAGCCGACCTCCACCGAAGGCTTGCGCCACCAGCACTGCCACCCCGACCGACAGCGCGCTGAGGGCAGCCGTGATGACATAAATTACCTGCAACGCCGCGCCGACGCCGGCCAGCGCCACTGCGCCGAGCGAGGCGACCAGAATGGTATCGACCACGCCGAGCATGGTCTGCAAGAGATTTTCGCCGATTACCGGCCAGGCGAGCCGCAGAACCCGTTTTTCCAGTTGGGCTGGCGACAAGGCAGCAGGAGCGGAGAGGGTTTCGGTTTGCATAGATTTCAGTATAACCGAAATGTGAGCTGTGATTGGTGGGTTAGCCGGATGTGGAGGGTGGCAATGATGGGATGGAGAGATGATGATGGTGGCGGTGATGGGATGGGGGGATAGCGGTGATGGGATGGGATGATTGGATGGGGATGGTGGTGACGATGATGGATGGTGATGGTGGCGGTGATGGGATGGGAATGATGGCGGTGATGGGATGGGATGGGGGGATGGGGGGATGGCGGTGACGATGGCGGTGATGGGACGTTGATGATGGCGGTGATGGGACGTTGATGATGGCGGTGATGGCGGTGACGATGATGGATGATGATGGTGGCGGCGATGGGATGGGGGGATGGCGGTGATGGGATGGGATGATGGGATGGGGATGATGGCGGTGATGGGACGATGATGGGATGGGGGGATGGCGGTGATGGGATGGGATGATGGGGGATGGGGGGATGGGGGGATGATGATGATGTAGGGGCGAATAATTATTCG
The DNA here is from genome assembly GCF_937129525.1 of uncultured Chloroflexus sp. Classification (GTDB taxonomy): domain Bacteria; phylum Chloroflexota; class Chloroflexia; order Chloroflexales; family Chloroflexaceae; genus Chloroflexus. Next base: position 83,448 of record NZ_CAKZNK010000096.1, read on the forward strand.
CGCCTACATCATCATCATTATCATCGGCATCGGCGTCATCATCGGCATCGGTGTCATCATCGGCATCGGCGTCATCATCGATGCCTGCGATGCGGGCATCGCCCGCATCGCCCGCATTACCCCATCGTCGCCCGCGTCGTCCGCAACGCCCCATCGTCGCCCGCAGTGCCGGCGATGTTCGCGTTGCCCCATTCACTGCTTGCTTGCGTTGTCAAAGGCGATACCATACAATTTAGGGTGATATACATCGCCGTTGTAGTGATGGTATATAGGTATACAGTGTTTTCAAAAATTTTATACTCAGTGATCCATCTCAGAAAAGGATAAATAAATCTACGAATATGCCTGTGCGCGTGATTGATCTGTTTTGTGGGATTGGGGGAAGTTAGAAATGTTGCTCGATCAAACAAATCCGCGCGCTTTTAACTATGCCCTGCTCGATCTGGCGCATCTGGTGTGCCGCAAACGCCAGCCGCCACGCTGTGATGATTGTCCCATCAGATCGTGGTGCGTGTACGCTGACCGGAGTGAATAAGATGCCGTCCAACGCTGACCTCTATCCCTGCCCCTTCATCTTCGGTCCGAAAATAACCGATATGCGTCTGTTTGTCGGACGCAAACAGGAGCTGCGCGCGATTGCCGATCGCATCAATGGTGTCCAGCCTGTCAGCGTGAATCTGATCGGCGAACGGCGGATTGGCAAGTCGTCGCTGCTGTACGCGCTTACCGTGTTGTGGGATCAATACCTTCCGTCCGAGACGCGGCGACGTGATCCGGCGCTGGTCTATCTTGACTTGCAGGAAATCAGCCCGTCAAATGAACGCAAGTACTATCAGGAAGTTCTGGATGCTTTGCGGGAACAATCCATCTGGAAACGCTTCCCCGACCTGCAACGGGCCATCAGAGAGTGCGCGCCGGATCGTGATGCCTTCAGAACGTTTCTGCAGAAGTGCCAGGACAGGAACGTGCTGCCGGTGATCTGCCTGGATGAATTTGAAGTCCTGCTCGGGTATCCGCAGGCGTTCGACGACTCCTTTTTTGATGTGCAGCGCGGTTACATGAATAGCAATGCTTTGATGTACGTCATCGCCAGCCTCCATCCGCTCGACACCTACCGGCGGAGTCATCGGCTGACCTCGTCGTTTTTCAACCTGGGACATTCGCTGAAGCTGGGCGAATTCAGTGAAGAAGAAGCCAGCGATCTGGCGCGGCTGCCCGCCAGCACGGTGCCGGGCGCGCCGGCTGCCCTCAGCCTGGAAGAACAGCGCCTTGCGCGCGCCTGGGGGCAACGTCATCCCTGCCTGTTGCAAATGGCCGGCTACTTCCTCTGTCAGGCGCGCCAGCAGGGCAAAGACAGCTCCTGGGCATATCAACAGTTCCAGCTCGAACGAAGCCGCGTACCGGCCAGTCGTTCGCCGCGCGCTGCCGTCGTCGGCGCTGCGCGCGCCATCTGGAACGCTCCACTGTGGCTGGGCAGGCTGGCTCAGTGGCTGGGACAGCGTACCGACGATGTGACAAATCTCGTGGCCGGGATTACTATCATCGTGATTATCGTTCTGGTGTTGCTGGGATACCAGAATCCTGATGCGCTGCGCGTCTTGCTGGAAAAACTGCTGGGGTCGACGCCATGAACCGCCTCATTAATGCCCGCGACGTTGTTCTGGAGAGTCTGCGCCTGCTTTACTGGATCTTTTTCAAGCCCTTTACCCTGCGCCGGCATCTGCGCGACATTGATCCTGAGCTGGACTTTGATGACGATCCCTTCAAATTCCGCGACCGCTTCGCCGCCAATCCTCGCCTGCGCCGCTACGCTGAACAGGTCTGGTGGCTGAGCGCCCTGACACCGCTGGCAATAACGCTGGTAGCCGGTAGTCTCTATTCGTGGCTGAGTGGCGAAGCGTTTGATTGGTTCGCTTCTCTGCTCTTCCTGACCGGATGGTGGTTCGGTCTCGTTCTGGCGCGGAGTTCGCGATTCAGGCGATGGGCGTACCTGTTTTTGGTGACGGGTTTCGTCATTTTCCTGCTATGGAACAGCGGAATTGCTCCGGCTCTGATAGAGCGCTGGTTTGCGGATCAATGGTCATCATTATCCGCATTGATAGACATTTTTCCCGCGTGGTTTCTAAGGGCACTCTTGAATGTGGCGTTCGGCGTGGCGTTCGGCGTGGCGTTCGGCGTGGCGGTCGGCGTGGCGGGCGGCGTGGCGTTCGGCGTGGCGGTCGGCGTGGCGGGCGGCGTGGCGGGCGGCGTGG
>NZ_CAKZNK010000097.1 GCF_937129525.1 uncultured Chloroflexus sp.
GCGAAATCCACAAGGTTCATGTTGTTTGGGAAATGTGCGCAGTCTGATGAAACAGGTGAATCGGATGTCTACTCAACTTTGAGAGTGGTCTAACAAGCGGTTGCAGCCGGATGCGAGACTGAATCACATGCCGTCAGCACATCTGCAGTGGAAACGTTTATGGACGATGTGAAACTCTCTTCCTCGATGACAATCACAAGGTATCGTGAATTAGAGAAGCAACAAGACCGGAATGCGATTGCCGATTTTATATGTCAGCGCTTTATAGAACGTTATATTACGCCACTACGTGGCGACCCTGATGAGAAACACGGCTTTTGTACCATGGCTATCTGTTGTTTGATGATAGATATGCACATTGATTCGCAGGATATGGTCGAAGGGGTTTGCAAAGGCGCTTGTTGCTTGTTTCATTCAGACCAGGCGATCAAACAGGTTTGTAGCCAGGCATCAGCGCCTTGCTTAGCAATTCTTGCTGAAGTGCAACTGGTTTGGCCGTAGAACATACTGCGGGTTGTCTGGCGAAAGCGGGTCGGTTCAGGTAAAGAACATCGGATCGTCTTGCAGTCTGATCAATCCATTGACCAGGCGTCGCTTACTCCGTTCCTGCCATCGCTTTCTGATCAGGCTACGAGCGCAATTCCGTTTTAGTCAACCTCAGGCGATGAAGTCAAATCGGCTTCGGCGCCTCAATCCTTCACCACATCCACAATCCGCCCTTTGGTGATAGTGACCAGGGTTGCGAATGGTATCGGGAAAATCGAACGTGCCGAGCCTGCTGCCGCATAGACGACTTCAAAGCGGGACAGAGTCTGATCGATCAGCACCGGCAGCGGGGTTCGGTGACCGATGGGCGGCACTCCACCCGGCGCGTAGCCGGTCACGGCAATCGTTGTCTCCGCGTCGGCAATCTTTACTTTCTTGCGGCTAACGTTATACAACGCGCCAAGTTTCCGATCATCGACGCGCTGATCGCCGGCAGTAAGCACAATCATTGGTTGATCGTCGATTATGAAGCAGAGACTCTTGACAATGCTTCCCAACCCGGCGCCGATTGCTGCGGCAGCCTGCGGCGCGGTCGCGGTCGAAACGTCGAATGTCATGATCTGTATCTCCAGGCCAAGCGCCGCAAGTGCCTGTTGCACGTCTTCGGGTGTAAGCTGTCGCCGGGTCTCCACAATAGCAGCTCCTCTCGCCACCAGCGCCTGCTGATGGTTTGATGACTCGATACGAAGGCGCAAGCCGTCCCAGCTATGCCGTCCAAGGGGTTGCACTCCGCGGCGGCGAACCAAACGCAATGGAGCGTAGCCGTCCGCTGCAAGCGCATTAGGTCTTCCTATTGTAGCAGGTTTGGCTGCTGTAATAGACAGCGCCTTCCTGATGTGCAACAATAGGGGTCAACCGCACAGCGGCAAGAGCGGCAGTTCAATGATCCTAACAGGCTTTGGCAGGCAACGCTGGCGCGCTGGGTTCGGGTCTGGTGGCGCAGGACTTGGCTTGACGTTTCCTGCAACGGATGGATTGCCTGGCATTATTGGCGGTTGGCTGCTTATACACGATGCGTGAGGAGGCTGATGACGATGCCTGACGGGGCAGCCAACAGCAAGGCCAGCACTGCCGATACTCCCACACTAATCATCATGAGCGCTACAATCCAGGAATAAGCGTAGTCTGGGCTTGGCGTTCGCACAATGTTACCACGTTCATCTACGCATTGCATTTCAAAATTGACGGCAGGTCGCTCGGCGCCAAATCTATCCCGCAAGGTTGTTTGTGAAGTGATAATTTGCGCCTCGCTGTTGTCGGGGCACAGGAATTGCTCCATGAATTGAGCCACTCTTTCGGCCTGAAGGGTAGCGGAGAATCAGCCGATGAAGCTGGCGGCGGAACACAGACACGAACTGGTGATACTGAAGGTCAGTAACTATGTCAGATAACCAGAGACCGGAACCTGCCGCCATGGATCTCGTGCGATTGCTCCTTCAGAGTTATTTTCTTTGCCAACCACGTTTCATCCTCACGGCACTGCCCATGATGGTTCGGGAGTTGGATAGCGTTATGGCGAAGTGTTGCGCCTCCTTGCCAGTCGTTGAATGACGTGGTGATAGGCCGACCAGGCCTGCCAGACCGATCTAGCCCATTTGTGAACCAGCTCTTGATGCGCAGCGATATCTTGCGCTTTGACAACATCTAACACCGTTATCTGTCCATTTGGAACAGGCGGCTCTAGCCATACAAACTTGTTTGCGTATGTTAAAACGTTCCTGATCGCGCGGGTAGCTTCCTTGCCTGTATACCCATTTTCTAGCACCAGGTAAAGACTTATCAGGTGCGTATTGACTGACTGAATAGATTGGCGTGAAGGTTTTCCGGGATGTTGAACGGCATAGGTATCCACAGTCAGCCGATGCACAGTTTCAAGATCATCATACGATCCATATTCTTTAGCAAGAATTTCGCCATAGATTTCCCAGCAACCTGCGCTGGCTCCAATGTATCGGTGTGGCTCTCCCGGAAGATCACTGACCAACGCGCCGCATCCGTAACACGTAATGAGCTTGTTCATCGTTCTCTCGACTTTTCCGTGTAAGAAATTAGCTACCCGAAAGCTACTTTCTGTCGGGTCAAGCGCGCAATGTCACCCTATCGCGCGCTCGAAGGCGCAGCGGCTGCAATGCAAACTCAGGCGCGCGCTCGCGTTACAGCGTCTTCTCGCCGGGCGTCTGGTCTTTGCGCGACGGAAAACCGGCGAGCGCGCGCTGCCCGTCTCACCACTCAAGCCGGTTATCAGCCGCAGCCGCGCGATGAGCACTGGCGGAATTTCCGTGAAGTGATCCCAGCTTAATGGTCGCCGCGCTTCCTCGCTGCGCTGGAAAACCGGTTCTTCCAACGCATCCAACACAAATCCCACGTGGAAAGCAGGCTTCAAAAGCGCATTGAGCGGACGGTGAAAATAGTATTGCGGCGCGGGTTGGCCGATGATGCCCAGGCCTTTGCTGATCTGTGGCGTGCTGTAGTGGGTCTGAATGACAGCGCGCGTGACCAAGATTTCCCCATCGCGGTCTTCTTCGACCAGCATCTTGCGCGTGCCAACGGTGTTGAAACACGGATGCATCACTGAGAAGACAAATCGTCCACCAGGTTTGAGCATGCGGCTTAACGCCACGAAGAGCGGATCCAGAGTCGCCATATCCATCAGCGCCATTGTGCATACTGCGGCGTCGAAGCGCCGTTCGCCGAGAGCGAGCAACTGCTCCAACTGCGTAGCGTCTATCTGCCGATAGACAATGCGGGCTGCGCCCGTTGTTGTGCGAGCCTGGGCCCGTTCCAGAAACGTTGCGCTGAAATCACATGCGACCACATCGACGCCCAGGCTGGCCATATGGCGCGAGAACGCACCATTGCCGCAAGCGATGTCCAGGACCCGCTCGCCTGCGCGCAGATCGAGCAGCCGCTCGGTCAGAGGGCCGATGAGTTCGCGCTGAAACGAGCCGCCTTCGCCCATATAGTCATCCCAAAATGCGGCGTTTTGCTCCCATAGCGCCTGTGCTTCACGACTCAAGTGGGAAAGGTCTTCTGACATGCGGATCTCCCAAACATTGAATGCTTAAGCGTTATCGCGATCACGTGCCTGATGGACTGCGCTGTATGGTGTAGGTGGGTTGAGTGACGTTGCAGAAATATCTCTAGTTATTCACGCAAAAAGTCGATCAACAGGCGCGTATACTCTTGAGCGCGGTTGAGATAAGGAAAATGCCCTGCGGCTAAGAAGGTATAGATCTTCGCCGTCGGATAAGTAGCTTTCAATTGTTCTCGCAGTGTCAATTCCACGAGCGGATCGTTATCTGACTCGATTATCAGTACCGGTCTGGTGGTTGTCGAGACGATAAACTTCTCAATGACGCAGTGATAACGTCCCACCAATTGCGCCTTACTTATTCTTCCATAGCTAATTTCATTCAAGAATGCCAGAGTTAGCTCATCATAGTCTGAAGTTGGATAAATGGTTTGCTGAAAATTGTTTCGGAATACCGATAAGACCAGCCATTCAGGCAAATAGGGTAGTATTGCCCCCAACGCGCGATTCTTCTCGGCAATCAAGTTGTTGGGTGGGAACGTGTTTGACAAGACTGCGCGGCGAATTCGATCAGGATGTTGCGTCATCAGATATTGGGCAAAATATCCACCCAGGGATGTGCCAATAACCGTAAACTCTTGCGCTCCTTCCCGATCAAGAATAGCCAGAATGCCTGCTTCTAACTCACCCAAACTGTGTACAGGTGGATAGGTTACCGATATGATACGATATTGTTTCTGTAATGCTTCAATTTGTTGCCACCAGATGTCATAAGATCCCGTCATGCCATGCAAAAAGAGCAGCGTCTCTGGTCCTTGTCCGACAGCAACATATTCCCACGTCGCTCCTGCAATGCGCAGGGACTGTGGCGGATTCGCTTTGCGGAAGGATTGGAGTGCTTTAGCAGTAGCGGGATCCACGTTGGCATACAACTGGTCAAACGGAACGTTGGGGGTAGGCCAGAGATACAGCGCGATCAGCCCTGCTCCGATGGATAGTGGGAGTAGCCATTTGATTTGTGAACGCATAGCGATTTCCTGTTTGCGTTTCACCTGTGCCACACGGCAGCGTGATCGCGGCTGCAAGCGAGAGTTGGGCTTTCTTTTTTCTCAGCAAAGATTGCCTGGAAAGGTATCTACGATCACGGTATGACCGGCGCTAACTACATGATCACAGCGATTTCGAGTTGTAGACCGCCCCGCCTCTTTCGTGCAATGTTTGTCTGGGCAAACTTTGTTGGGTGATGTGTTGAGTAAACCCTGGATACACTCTGATCGATGAAGCAAATAGTTGCGAAAAAGTACAAATATCAATCATAGAGAAAGTTCTAAATTGGAAATTACTATAGAATGAGGATCGGGTTTTGTCAAGATGGTTAAACTCCAGCCAGAATCTGCCAGACCAGATGCGCATTGCGATAAATACGGTGCTGTTGGCACAAAACGATGAAATGCGTCTGCTGGCAAGCCCAGGGAGCAAGATTTCAGCATATCGATAGTGGTTGCTCTTGACCATCCTTCGCTACGTATTGCCTAAAAATCTCTATCTGTGCGGTATCAGGGCATAGTGATGTGACGGCAATGGCTTTCGTTCTCCTTATCTCAGGAAACTATTCTGTAATCTGACGTGATCTCGCATTCCCGGTCCGGTAGCTATGTGAATTGCCATCCGAATTTCCAGGCATAGCTTCACAGATGGTAATGGGATTTGCCGTCAACGCTTTGCTCTGGTAATGGCACTCTGAGCGTCACATAAGCATCAATGTGAGTCGCGCCGGCGCGTGGAATGGTCGGGTGAGAGTTGGTGTTGACTTGCTGCAGGTAACGTGATTGGTGTGGCCGGACGCAGCGAGGCGCTTCCAGTCTTTCGCCTTAACGTGTATGATCTGGCTTGCATGTTTGTCGTTTTGGCGTATATTGAAAGCCATCTCATATTGTTGCCGTTTCCTTCTCGATGACCTTGTGCGTCTCACCTGATACAATGTCACAACCTACACGCTGAGTGCCTGGCTGATACTTCTGCCGTTAGGTGACTACAGCGCGATGATGTTAGCCTGAAAGGTATCCAGGTGTTGTCTAAAGGGCTGAATGGCGTGCATCGCATAGCGCAGTTGTTAGCATGACAGGTGGTTCTCAACCCCTCTTGGTGAAAGGTTTGAAGAACGGCATCTGCCCAAAATGCAATTGTCAAGTGTGTTCGCCAGGCCGAACGGGATTGCGATTGGCGATAGCCCTGTCTTCATTTCCACTGCATGGATGACGCAATACTCACCCCATTCTCGCTCTGGTCTGTAGCTTCTGCGGCTACTTCGAGGCCTGTATCGCCGATCCGGCCAGGTTGGCCGAAGTCACGCGCGCCTGTCGCTAGTTCCTGTGACCGATTCGCGGGTGATACAATTGTGTAATCTGTGGGCAGGGGTGAGGTGGTAGTTGAGCGTGCCTGCGGTTGGATTGATTCCGGT
>NZ_CAKZNK010000098.1 GCF_937129525.1 uncultured Chloroflexus sp.
TGGTAGGTGGTAGAGGCGCAGCGGTGCTGCGCCCAGATTGCTGTGCCCAGATTGCTGTGCCCAGATTGCTGTGCCCACATTGCGCGCAGTGGCGGTAGGGACGACGGTGCCAGGCTCCCATGTTGTTGCCACGAGAAGATAGAGACGTTGCATTGCAACGTCTCTATCTGAGTGATCGCCGATAACCACTCTGCGGTCGCGGTAGTTCATTGTTCTCTTCGAGCGAAGGAGAGCGCTCGATTGTCTGATTTTGCGAGAGCGGGTAGCGGCGAAGCCGCGGTACAATACAGGTATGGATCCAAAACTTCTGCCATTGTTGACATGCCCCCGACATGCAGAGACGACGCTGACAGTTAAGCGCATTGATCGAGTGGTTGATGGCATGATTGAGACCGGTCAGCTTCGCTGCGATCAATGTGGAACTGTTTACCCGATTGCTGATGGGATTCTTGACTTGATCGGCTGGCGTTTGCCGACGAGCGTGGCGCAACTGGTTAACGAATTGCCGCTGGCAGCCTGGGCTTACGAACGCACCTGGCGACCGATTGCGCTTCAGTTGTTGAGTGGCGAGCCGTTTCCGCTTGAGCGCGAGGTTGGGCTGATTGCAAATCTGGTGGGGGTTGAGCAAGAAGGTTTGCTGATCGATGTTGGGTGTAGCAACGGGCTGTATGCGCGGGGATTGGCGCAGGCGCGTCGGCAGCGCGATGTGCGGGGGTATGTCGTTGGGATCGATCTGAGCCTGGCGATGCTGCGCGAAGCGCGGCAACGGAGTCGACGCGAGAGATTGCCGATCAGCTATATTCGGGCCAGCGCGCAGGCGTTGCCATTTGCTGCCGGAGCAGCGCAGGGGCTGGTAATGGGAGGGACGCTGAACGAAATCGGCGATATTCCGGCTGCGCTACGCGAGTGGCAACGGTTGCTGGCTCAGCAAGGGCGCGGGGTGATGATGAGTCTGGTTGCGGCTGAGAGCGGGCCTGGTCGCGCATTTCAGCAGCTTTTGGGGAGTGGCGGATTGCAATTTCCGACGTTAGCTGAATTGAATAGCGCTTTTGCGACTGCCGGTTTGCGCCTGCGCGCCCAATGGCAGTATGGCGTAGTGGCGTTTAGTCTGGTGCAGAGGGCGATTGAACATTGAGGGATTTGTCCAGGTTGCGATTTGACGAGACTGCCTGATTGTGCTATATTCAGTATCGCTGTGTGGTGCCTGTAGCTCAATGGCAGAGCGCCTGACTGTGGATCAGGAAGTTGTGGGTTCGAGCCCCATCAGGCACCCCACCAGGATAAAGCCGGGATCAACCCCGGCTTTTGTGTTTGAATGGTGGTGCGGTGATGTCGAAAACCATTATCACAACCGGCCAGGAGATAAAAGTAACGCTGATGGACTCTATCTCTTACATCGACGAAAGCGATAGTGGCGCGTTTGTGGTCAGCGGCTCGCACGGCGGCGTTAGTTCTGCGCGCTACGCCCTCGGCGTCACTCTGGCGGGCGTGGTTTTCAACGATGCCGGAATTGGCAAAGATAACGCCGGGATCGCCGGGTTAGCCCTGCTTGAAGAAGTGGGTGTTCCGGCGATGGCAGTCGCGCACACCAGCGCGCGCATCGGCGACGCTGTTGATACCTGGGAATGCGGTGTTATCAGCGCTGTCAATGCCATTGCCGCCGCGTGTGGGGTGAAAGTGGGTATGACTGTGTCGGCAGCAGTTATCTGTGTGCGGCAGGCCGATGGCTGATAGGCGATAGCCGATA
>NZ_CAKZNK010000099.1 GCF_937129525.1 uncultured Chloroflexus sp.
GGCGCTGGCGGCGGAGGGGGGGCTGCGCTGGCGGGGAAAGACCGGCGCGAGCGCGGTTGGATGGACGGTTGGATGGATTGGGGCGGATGGGGCGAACCGGCGGGAATATGGTTAGCGTTGTCGCTTTTTTCATAGAGTGTCAAAACCTGCGGTCAGAGCGGCGGAGGGGGCTGCGCTGGCGGGGGAATGGAACAGCATCAGCGCTTTTTTTATAGAGGCGCAAAACTCGCGCTGACGGTGGAATAATTGGCGGCGGCGCTTTTTGATCAAGGCGCAAAACCCGCGCTGGCAGTGATAGGGCGAACCGGTGGTGGTATCGAGTGGCACCGTCGCTTTTCTTAAAGAGTGTCAAAACCTGCGGTCAGAGCGGCGGAGGGTGCTGCGCTGGCGGGGAAAGACCGGCGCGAGCGCGGTTGGATGGACGGTTGGATGGATTGGGGCGGATGGGGCGAACCGGCGGGTGGGCATTATCACTGTTCGCGCCGGTTCTCCCCCTGAGGCAAGCCCATCGCTGTCAGCATGTCAATCGACAACAAACGTTACCGGGCGCCATAGGGCGCAAGCAAGCGGTTAGTATGGTATAGCGTTCCATTGCTAAGTCAGAGGCAGACAAGCGCCGCGAATCTTGTCAATACCTGGCACTGTCAAACACGATACAACCAGAAAAAGGGTGTCGTATCTTCTGATGTGGCCTATGGGAAGCATGTACTCCTTTCGGTTAGACCGCGGCGACATACCTTACTGCTGTTCTTTCATATAGCATTCCACTGCCTGTTTTTCACCTAATTCCAGGATAAGTTCAGTTGCCGGATCACGCTCTGAATGCGCTAACGATGCTGACCGCCATGCGCTGGCGGCGTATGAGCCTTGCGGATCTATTTTCAGGCTGGCGCGAAATTGGGCCTGCGCCATCTCGCGCTCGCCACAGTGCCAGAATAACACACCTAGCCGGTAGTGAAGCAGACCGCGACGGTTGGGTGGGCAGGCATAAGCGAGCCGTAACGCCTGGGCCAGATACGTAATGGCTTCGTCACGTTGCCCGACTTCGATCAGATGGTGAGCTAACGCGCAGTAGAGAATAACGCGGTCGAATGGTTTGCGCGCATGGGCAATGGCGACTTGCAAATGGGCTTTGACCTGCTCTTGCATATGCATAGGCGTACTTTCGTTTAAGACAGTTTCAGCAGTAGGGTTTGTTTCCTGGAGATACTTTGCATATCGAGCGTGTTGAATGACCGCCTCAGGCTGTTCGGCCAGGACGAACGCAGCGGCGAGTGCCGCCTGGAATTCGGGATGGAATGGATCGAGCTGGCAGGCGCGACGCAGATAGGTGATCGCCAGTTGCGGGCGATTGCGTTGCAACGCGCTTAGCCCTAATATCCAGCGCGCCATAGCACAGTAAGGATTGGGTAGCGCGGCGATACGGGCATACGCAGTAGCATCGTGATAGCGACAATTGGAAAGATATTTCCTGGCTCGCCCCAGGAAGAGACAGCGGATGCAAAGGTACAAAATAATCCCTACGAGCAGCGAAGTGGTAAGTAGAGTGAGCGGATCGATTGCGAACCACCCTATCCCGAACAACAATGGGATGAGTTCTGGCGCGCGCAGAAGATTGCGCCCAAGCCAGTGCGTCGCCAGAGGGTGAGGGTGAACTGGGTTGGAAACAGACGGTGATGCAGCCATACCAGCTCCTTCGCGTGGATGTGTGGATGTATAGTTGGCAGTGGCGCAGTTGTTTGTAAGCACTACTATAGTGGATGGGAGCGCCGATGCCCATATCTAATATTTATGACATGTTGTCGTCCGAAGTTGCTACGTACAGCGTAGCAGACGATTGTGACATGTACGGTCACAAAAATGGGGGAAAATAGAAAAATCTGCCGCTAAAACGATGACCGCGCCAGGCTTGCAGCCTGACGCGGTGTGAAGTGGTGGAGATGGGGGGAGTCGAACCCCCGTCCAGAAAGCTAGACCGCAGACATCTACAGGTTTAGCCCCTCGCTTTCTCTCGCTCGCGGTCGCGCGAGTGGCAGAGCGACCGGTGAGCCAGCCTGTTATCTTAGCCGATAGCGCTCAGGCAAGCGCTACCGGAGCACCCGACTTGCGACGCTCGTTCCGCAACCATCGGGGGAGCTGCGGTGAGCGCGCTGCCAATCTTAGGCAGCGAGGGCCAGCCGAGGCTGAACCCGAGCGTTGTTGTTGGCAGTTGTTGCCTTGCCCCTTTTACGTGACTGGGCGACACGGCCTGCAGTCTACGGTGTTCACTCCCTGTCGAAACCAGAGCATCCCCGTATCCTGTGATAGTAGTATAGTCCGTTTGTCCAGACTGTCAATCGGTCTTACGATAGAAATGTGTTAATTGATGCGCATAGACTCTGTCGCCTCCAATCAGATGACCGGTTCCGCTTGCATAAGCATACCTGATAGGAGATACTATACATATCACGTGGATCTAAACTGACATAGTGTGATCGCAAGCGCGATGGGTCGCGTGGATGCGTCTGGCGATGAGCCCAGGAGGAGGCAATGACCGGCTTGTACGACACAGGATTGGAGAAAACAGCAGCGAATTATGTGCCGTTAACGCCGCTGTCGTTTCTCAAGCGCACCGCAACGGTATATCCGCAATTGCCGGCAGTTGTTCATGGCAATCGACGTTATACCTGGGCGCAGGTTTACGAACGCGCGCGGCGGTTGGCGTCGGCGTTGCGCGCTGCCGGTGTGGGGCGCGGCGACACTGTAGCGGTAGTACTGAGCAATACGCCGGAGATGTATGAATGCCATTTTGGCGTTCCCGGCGCCGGAGCAGTGCTGAATACGATTAATGTTCGCCTTGATGCGGCGACGATTGCTTTTATTCTCGATCACGGCGAGGCAAAAGTTTTGCTGAGCGACCGTGAGTTTGCGCCGGTAGTGCAGGCAGCGCTTAACCGGCTGGAGCGTTCGTTACTGGTGATCGATGTCGATGATCCCGAATATACCGGCCCCGGCGACCGGATTGGCGAGATTAATTATGAGGATTTCATCGCTGGAGGCGATCCTGCTTTTGAGCTGATCTATCCTGCTGACGAGTGGGATGCGATCACGCTGAATTACACGTCAGGGACGACGGCCAATCCGAAAGGCGTGGTCTACCATCATCGCGGCGCTTATCTGAATGCGCTCTCGAATATTGTGTCATGGGGTATGCCGCATCACGCCGTTTACCTGTGGACGCTGCCGATGTTTCATTGCAATGGCTGGTGCTTCCCCTGGACGATGGCGGCTAATGCGGGGGTTAATATCTGTCTGCGCAAGGTCGATTCCGGTTTGATCTGGCAGGCAATTGAGCAGTATCGCGTCACTCACTACTGTGGCGCGCCGATTGTGCATTCGTTGATCGCGAGCAATGCCCCGGCGCACTGGCGCGCCGGTCAGGGCACGCACAAAGTGAGTGGCCTCATTGCAGCGGCGCCGCCGCCAGTGGCTTTGTTGCAGACAATGGCTGAGATTGGTTTTGACATTACCCATGTGTACGGTTTGACTGAAACCTATGGCCCGGCAGCGGTGTGCGCTAAACAGCCGGAGTGGGGAAGTTTGCCGATCGAAGAACAGGCCCGACTCAATGGCCGACAGGGGGTTAACTATCACGCCGAAGAGGCGATCGGCGTGCTCGATCCGGTGACAATGCAGCCGGTGCCGTGGGATGGTCAGACGATGGGTGAGGTGATGTTCCGCGGCAATATTGTGATGAAGGGGTATCTGAAAAATCCGGCAGCGACCGAGGCGGCGTTCAGCGGCGGATGGTTTCATTCGGGCGATCTGGCCGTTGTGCATCCCGATGGTTACATCAAAATTACCGACCGGGCCAAGGATATTATCATTTCCGGCGGCGAGAATATTTCGTCGATTGAAGTTGAGGATGCGTTGTACAAGCATCCGGCTGTGATGCTGGCGGCAGTGGTGGCAGCACCCGATCCGAAATGGGGTGAAGTGCCGCATGCGTTTATCGAGTTGCGAGAAGGCGCAACGGTGACTGAAGAGGAATTGCAGCAGCATTGCCGGCAATTTTTGGCCGGATACAAGATTCCAAAGAAGTTTACCTTTGGGCCGCTCCCGAAGACCTCAACCGGCAAGATCCAGAAGTTTATTTTGCGCGAGCAGGCGCGATCGCGCCAGGCGATTGCTGAGGCTTAGTTTTCTCCCTCTGAAAGCCAGTGTTGGTGATCTGGCAGCGCGAATTCACATCGCGCTGCCGTTTTTGATCAGCAATTGGCCACAGTTTCACTCTGGCGAGAATGGTATACTGAAATGTATGAGGTGATGTGGTTATGCGTGGGATCGGTCGATTATTACGGGTGCTCTTGCGCGGGCCGGAGCGGACGTTCGGCTGTCTGGTCTTTTTTCTCGGTGGTTTCAGCCTGGCTGTATGGCCGCTGGCCGGTATTGGGCCAATCCTGGCTCTCGTCACCCTGTTGACTATCGTGACCGGTTTGACGCTCTTCTGGCGAGATGCAGGCTGGTTTCGCCGCTTGTGGGGTGGCGGCCTGATGCTGGCAGTGGCGGCAGCAGTGATCGCGTTGCTCAATCCTGACACACCTCACGGTGCGTTATTTCGAGTGGTGGCCTGGCTGTCATTGTTGCCGGCGCTGGCCGGTGTAGTGGCGGTCGTAGTTAAACAATGGCAGGCGGGCAAAACACGTCAGGATCGGACGGAGGCAACTGAAGCGTTGTCGCCGGCCCCACGTTTTGCCCCTGAGCCGCCATTACCGACCTCAACGTCAGTATCGCCGCTTGAACCGGTCTCTGAGCTGCCACCACCGTTGTCACACCGACCAGTTCGTAGCGATAGGCAACTTCTCGATCAGTTACTGAGTGTGCCACCGGAGCAGGGGAATGGAGATTGATCCTCGCGCTCGCCTGATTGAATGGCCGAGCGCAGCGTTAGGTGTCAATGGGCGGATGTATGTCTACACGCCGCCGGAATATCAGCCTGGTGGGCCGCCGCTGCCGGTTGTCTATCTGCTGCGCGGTCACGAGCGCGAGTGGGTGAACCGGCGCGAAGACGATAGCCGAATCGGTAGCGCAATTGATGTCTACGAACGGGTACGCGCGCGAGGCGAGATCGGGCCGCTTTTGCTGGCCATGCCTGGTCTGGCCAGCGCCGACAATCGCATTCCCGGCTTGCTGGCCGATTTTGTCGCGCCTCATCTGGTCGATGCGCCTGGTATCGGTCATGGTCGTTTCGCCACACTTTTCTTCGATGAGGTGTTGCCGCTCATGGAACGCGAATTCGGCGCTCATCCGGCAGCGCGGGCGATCACTGGCTTTTCACTCGGCGGCTATATGGCAGTCAAAGCGGTGGCGCTGCGCCCCGATCTGTTTGTGAGCGTGAGCGCTTACGACGGCTCTTTTCCCTATGCCAGCGATGGCGGGCGCATAGCGCGCCGCTCCGATACGCTACTGAATGCGGCGATGTTCGATCCGGCGCTTGGTCGTCCACGCCACCCTGATCGCATGCGAGAACATAACCCGATCTGTCTCTTGTTGCAGGCCGACCGCGCGGCGTTGCGGCGGATCACGTGGATGATCCAGTACGGGCCAGAACATATCGAACCGTGGGGGTCAAATTTTTATCGTGGTGAGTATTTGTTGCGCGCGCTGGCCACACTAGGGATTGCCAATGCCGCGCCGGTAGCGGCATTGCCTGATGGCGCGCACACCTGGGCAGTGGCCGATCGCCATCTCGAACAGGCGTTGCCCCTGCATTATCGGGCGTTTGAACGGACACTCGTGAACCGGCTATGAAAGCAACTCCGCGGAATGCGATTGAATTGCTGATGCGTTTGCGCTGGCCGTTTGCGGCGGTCGTAGGATTACTGTTTGCGCTGACACGGTTGGTCGAAGGCATTATCTTCGATGCGGCCATGGAGACGCCGGCTGGACGCGCGGTTGATCCGATTGTGTGGGGGTTGCTTGCCTTTATCGCAATCTGGATCGTGTTGAGCTGGGCGATCCACCAGGAGCGGGAACGCATCTCAAACGAAGAGCGTATGCTGGAAGCGTTGCGCGAGAGCAACGAACGGCTTGAGCTGCTGTACGAGATTAACCAGCGCGTAGCCTCAAGCGCCACGCTCGATGAAGTGCTGGATTATGCGATTACCCTGCCGGCCCGCCTGGTGAACGCCGCTGCAGCAACGATTGTGTTGACCGATGAGCAGGGCCAGCCGTACACGGCGCGGGTCACCGGTATAGATTCCACAGCCCTTGAGCGGGCACGGGCAGCGTTTGGCTTGCGCGCAATGTCGCTGTCCCCAACTCAGCCGGAGGTGCTCTACCCGAAACAGGTATGTGGATGGGCTGCCTGTCTGGTCTTGCCATTGGCGGAACGCGATGCGCAGCCTATCGGCTGGATCGAGGCGTTGCTCAAAGAAGGGGATGCGGTCTGGCAAGAGGCGCGCCGGCCTTTGCTCGCGACCGTTGCCAGCGAACTGGCCGAGGCGGTTATGAATAGTCGTCGTCGCGATCGGGTGATCGCCAGCATAGCGGCAGTTGAACGGGCGATTAGCGCCGAGCGCACCCGGATTGCGCGCGATCTGCACGATGGGGTAGCGCAGTCGCTGGCATTCATGCGGTTGCGGATCGATCTGTGGGAAGATTGGTTGCGAGAAGATCCGGAGCGGTTGCGCGCCGAATTTGCTACTTTCAAGGCCAACCTTCGCGCGCAAATCGAAGAGTTGCGCCGCGCCATCTTTGCTCTGCGTCCGATTGAAATCGGTCAGTTGGGATTTGCCGGCGCCTTGCGCCGGTTTGTGGCTGAGTTTGCCGAACAGCACGATTGGGATGCTGAAATTGACCTGGCCGATCTTCCGCCTGATCTCCCGCCGGTGCTCGAACTGGCGGCGTTTCGATTTGTGCAAGAGGCATTGAATAACGTGGCCAAGCATGCGCAGGCGCGACGGGTGTGGGTACAGCTGGGAGTGCGCGATCAGGGATTGATCATTCATGTGCGTGATGACGGCATTGGTTTCAATCCAGGTGAAGAGCCGCCGGCTGGCCATCTGGGATTGCGGCAGATGCGTGAGCGAGCGGCAGCTCTCGATGGGCAGGTGACCATCATCTCGCAACCGGGTCACGGCACTGAGGTGCGGGTCTGGTTGCCATTCATCTATTCGACAGTAACGGTGGCTTGAGTGCGACTTCTGACGGATCCCCTGCATGGTTGATAGCGGGTAAGATACGTCTACAATCGTACTACCACACAGGTGTGGTAAGTCGCAGACGTGAGGAGTTATGAACACGCCAACCACCGATCGGATTGCTATCTTCGAGCAGGTGCTCGACGGTTTGATGCGCCGCTACCGCGAACGAGTGCCCGATGTCACTGCGATTGCTCAGGCGATGATCGCTGAAGGGATCATCACCGATCCCAAACAGATCGAAAATGATCATATCGCCTTCCGCACGATGGGGGTGCCGCATCTGGGTATTCGTTCACTCGAAAAGATCTTTCTGCATTACGGCTACGAACGCCGCGACCGCTACCACTTTCCGGTTAAGAAGCTAGATGCCTTCTGGTACCATCCGCCACGACCTGATCTTCCACGGATCTTTATTTCGGAATTGCGAGTTCACGATCTCTCGGCGGAGGCGGCGGCAATTATTCATAGCTACACCGATGAAGTAACGTCAGACCCGGTTGATACGCTTGATCTGGATGATGCTGCGCAGGTGGATGATTTCCTGCACCGACCGCTCTGGCGCCTGCCGACCTGGGCCGACTATCAGCGGTTGGCCGCTGAGAGTGAGTATGCCGCCTGGGTGATTTATAACCGCTACTACCTCAACCATTTCACCATTACGGTACACAATTTGCCGCCTGGCTACAATACGATTGCCGATTTTAATCATTTCCTCGAGCGACGGGGTTTCAAGCTCAACGATGCAGGCGGGAAGATCAAGATCAGTCCCGATGGAAAGCTGTTACAGTCGAGCACCGTTGCCGAGATGATTTGGGCTGAGTTTGCCGACGGTGAACGCCATCAAATCTCCGGCTCGTATGTTGAGTTTGCCGAACGGCGTCCGTTAGACGAATTTGCCCATCTACCGCCCCACGAGCTGCGCCGTGAGCATCGTCGCGAGGGATTTGAGGCCGGTAATGCCGATAAGATTTTTGAGAGTACATACAGTACGCAGACGGTGAAACGGAGCAACGTACAGGCTTGAGGTCGGATAGCGGGGTTGGGCAATCATCCCCTGCCCTGATGGTGGTTGTCAGGCGCGGGAGCGCGCAGGCGGATGCTCCCGGCAGATCGAGGCTGCGCGCGCTCCCGACAAAATACTGCTCAGGAGGACGGCGCCTGGCGCTCGCGACGCGCCTCGCCGTCCTTTGTTCACTTGACATCAGAGAGCGGACAGTTAACTCATACAAACTGACTCAGCTTGGCTTGCAGTTCGTGATTTGATGGTTCGACCAGGATCGAACCGTCGGGGAAGAGTATCGTCGGCACGCTCTGATTGCCGTTGTTGACCTTGATCACAAACTCCGCTGCCGCGGAATCGCGCTCAATATTGATGTAGGTATACTGCGCGCCGTGCTGGTCGAGCACGCGCTGGGCGCGGCGACAGTCGGGACACCAGTTGGTACCGTAGACGATGATGGGTTGGACAGACATACCTCTCCTCATTTGACTCGTCAACACAATGATGAAGCCGCAATACGCGGCTTCATTTTCAGTATACCAGCAATTTCTGATCAGGCAATTACCGGTTGGGGAGAAGGAATGACCGGCGCCCGATCAGGCTGTCACCGGCTCGGCCTGCGGAACCTGCTTGACAATCTCGATCTCGATCTCGATCTTCACTTCATCACCGACCAGAACGCCACCGGTTTCCAGCGCGACATTCCAGGTTAAGCCCCAGTCTTTGCGGTTGATGGTGGCGCTGGCGCTGAAGCCGGCGCTGATCGTTCCCCAAGGCGACTTTGACTGACCGTTGTATTCAACCTCAAGCGTGACTTCGCGGGTCACGCCACGGATGGTCAGATCACCGATGATACGACCATGCGCCTCATCAATCACTTCGACCTGCTTGCTGGTGAAGGTGATCGTCGGGTAGTTAGCTACATCAAGAAAGTCGGGCGACATCAGGTGACCGTCGCGCCGCTCGTCGCGGGTATCGATGCTGGTGGCGTCGATTGTCACATTGACCGATGAATTGGTCGGGTTCTGCTCATCGAAATGAACTGTGCCGTCGAAGCGGCTAAAGCGGCCACGCACTTTTGAAATCATCATGTGGCGCACTGAGAAGGTGATGGTCGAGTGTGAAGCGTCAATTATCCAGGTCATTGTTTGTCTGCTCCTGACAGTTTCAAAGCGTTTGCGTTACGGAAAGTAGCTTAGCAGGCAAGCGTAGACAGGCGCGTGAACATGACCGTGAACAGCGCGAAGAGACGTTGCCCGGCAACGTCTCTTCGGCACAGTGACGCGACGAATGCTCCGGTACAATAAGTTGTCGCGCTGCAAGGCTTCTGCCAACGGATTACCCATCCGGCACAGAAGGATGGCGTGTGTCGGCGCGGTTCCAACCAGGATATGCGAGGTCAGGAATCGAGCGACGGCACGATCTCGTAGCGATAGCGAATATTGACTGTGGCGCCCAGCATGCGCCAGACCGGGCAGTACCGGTCACGCGACAGCTCGATTGCGCGTTCGATGGCCGCCGGCTCTACTTCGCCAGCACAGCGGTAAACCAGCTCGATCTCGGTATATGGTTTGGGATATTCATCGCCACGCACTCCCTGAGCGCGTACTTCAAGCCCGGTTACCGGCTGGCGCTTCTTGCGCAAGATGCTGATAACATCCATTGCCGAGCAGCCGGCAAGCGCCATCAGTACCGTCTCCATCGGTGATGGCCCGGCCAGGTCAGTGTTGCCTTCGTGTGGGCTATCGAGTTCAATCGGGCGGCCTGAATTGGCCACAGCGGTAAAGTGCAGACCTTCACGCAGGCGGACGCTGGCGTTCACAGTTGTTCCCATACGAAACCTCTCAATGTCTTGTGGCGAAGGCAGTAGCAAGTTTACATCAGGCTAAAACTTGCCGCTTTCAGTATATCACTCCGGGTTATAATGCAAAAAGGACAGGCCAAATGGCCATAGGGAGAAGCAGGTCTATGGACTACGATTACATCATTGCCGGCGCTGGCGCTGCCGGTTTGAGTCTCGCGTATCATCTTGGGCAGAGTTCGCTGGCTGACCACTCTATTCTCCTCGTAGATCCCAATTCAACCCGACGCAATGATCGTACCTGGTGTTTCTGGGAAACGGGTAGCGGCCCGTTTGAAGCCGTTGTCTCGCGGCGGTGGGATCATCTCTGGCTGCATGATGAGTACTGGTCGGCGCGGTTGGCGATTGCGCCGTATCAGTACAAGCTGATCCAGGGGATTGACTTCTACCGCTTTGTTGATGCGTGGATGGCGCAGCGGCCACAGATTACCCGCATCCAGGGCACTGTCGAACGGTTTATCGAGCTACCTGATGGGGTGGCGGTTGTCGTGGGCGGCAAGACCTACACTGCGCGATTTGGCTTTAACAGTGTCTATCGACCACAGCCTACACCACCCGGTTATCATTCGTGGTTGCAACACTTCAAAGGTTGGGTGATTACAACGCCACAACCGGTATTTGATGCGGAAGCGGCCACATTTATGGATTTTCGCATCCCACAGGTTGGTGATGTGCGGTTTGGCTATGTCTTGCCGTTTGATACCCACACTGCCCTGGTAGAGTATACGATCTTCTCGCCGCAACTGGTCAGTCAGGCGGAGTATGAAGCCGGTTTGCAACGGTACATTGCCGGGCAATTGGGTATTGATCGCTACGAGATCACCCATGTCGAATATGGTGTGATCCCGATGAGCGATGTGCCATTGCCGGTGAAACCCAGTCCGCATGTGTTGAATATCGGCACGGCTGGCGGGATGAGTAAGCCGTCAACCGGCTATACCTTCCAGCGCATTCAATGGCAAACCAGGCAGATCGTCGAGAGCCTGATCAAGAACGGTCACCCGTTCTATCCGCAGCCCCGCTTCAATCGGCATGCGCTGATGGATAGTATCTTGCTCAATGTGCTCGATGCCGGTCGCACGCCGGGACACCGCTTTTTTGCCAATCTGTTTCGCAATAATCCAATCCAGCGCGTGCTGCGCTTCCTCGATGAAGAGACAACGCTGGCTGAGGATGTAGCGCTGATGTCAACTGTTGAGTTGATGCCGTTTGTGTTTGCGGCGATGGCGGTGTTCTGGGGCCGCGTCAGCGCTTTGAGCCGTCGCGAATTGGAGATGGGGTAGCAGGGTACATCTGCTGTTTGGTGTAAACCGGGAACTGGTCGGACATACAGACTGCCAGGGCAGGATTGGTGTGTCGGCACGACCTTTATGGTTGTGTCGGATTTGTTTGACATAAATTTTTTCTCTCTGCGATGGTTTTAGCAGTTGGCTGATCGCTGCTATGTCGTCAAACACTCTATCGCGGCAGCCGCCTCGAGTCGTGAACTGTGCGCTGATTGTTAGCTATTTACCGATTGTAGCTGGGACATTGCCCTTGTACGCTATGGCATAGCGATACATAGCTTTTGTGAGGTGGGCAATGACGACCGATGATGATCTGGTTATAGAGTGGACAACGCGCATGTCAGTGTTCCGCAATCGCGTCGTTATCACTCAGCTACTGTTTGTCTTTACGATCCCAATTTTGTTGCTTGGTTTAATCATCTTGATCCTCGCGGATCCTGCCGATCGCTGGTGGGCAGCGTTGCAGGTGATGGGTGTTACCGCTGCTATCTTGGGAGCAATGCTGCTGATCACGGTTATTATTTTCACTCTGGTAGGATACAACCAGAGGTTCCGGCTTGATAAACATGGTGTGCAATCGGCATTGAGTGGGCGCGCGTTGCTGATGATGAAGATCGCGCGGATTCTTTTGCTCTTTAGCAGACGGCCATCAGCAATGGGAGCTGCATTATTGACCCGTTTCAGCGATACGATTCGCTGGCAGGAAGTGTGGCAGGTGACAGTTTATGAAACGTTGCGTCAAATGATCCTCTACCGCAAAAGAGGTGCTCCGTTCCTTCTGGAATGTACTCCCGACAATTTCGCGACTGTGCGTGAAATCGTCCTGGCGCGCACCGAACCTTTGGCTCGATCGGTAGAGTGATCTCAACGTGAATAACTTGAGCGAACGACTCTGTACGCCACCGGTATGATTCAAGATAGCTTCTTACTCAGGCGTCACTGCGTGGATTGTCGCCTGAGAGAGCACGGCGGCCACGATTTCTGCCGGTACGTCGGCGCGCACTACAACCTGCCCGATTGCGGTCGGTAGTACCCAACGCACCTTGCCGGCCTGCACCTTTTTATCGCGGGTGATGAGTGCCAGGATCGCGGCGTGGTCGAGATCTGCCGGCATTGCAACCGAAAGACCATACGCAGCCAGCAGACGCCGCTGACGCTCGACCAGTTCCGGCGAGCAGAGACCGAGGGCGACTGCGATCCGCGCTGCTGCGTCCATGCCGATGGCGACGCATTCGCCGTGGAGCAGGCGATAGTCAAGCAGTTGCTCGATAGCGTGACCGATTGTATGCCCATA
Source organism: uncultured Chloroflexus sp. (assembly GCF_937129525.1). Taxonomy (GTDB): domain Bacteria; phylum Chloroflexota; class Chloroflexia; order Chloroflexales; family Chloroflexaceae; genus Chloroflexus. Next base: position 12,626 of record NZ_CAKZNK010000099.1, read on the forward strand.
ATTGAGCGTAATCCGTTCGCCACGCTCGAATTCATCGATTGAGACCACTTCAACCTTCACGGCCACGGCGCGGGCAATGATCGCGGTTAGTTGGGCAGTCAACTCGTGATCTGTGGCATCCCAACCGGCAGGATTGTCAGCGTGCCAGCCGCGGGCGGCGGCCAGTTCTTCCAGCGCGACAAACAAATCGGCATTCCGAATCACGCTGTGTTTGATCACTTCGGCCCAGCCGGCGCGCAATTCGCGCGGGGGCAGCGTTGACAGGAGATTGGTGTCGGCCAGAACCAGGCGGGGTTGGTGGAAAGCGCCGATCAGGTTTTTCCCCAGTGGATGGTTGATACCGGTCTTGCCGCCAACAGCGGCATCGACCATTGCCAGCAGTGTGCTCGGCAGTTGCACCAGCGCGACGCCGCGCAAGATGGTTGCCGCAGCAAATCCGGCCAGATCACCGATCACGCCGCCACCAAGCGCCAGTACCGCATCGCGGCGCTCGATACCATTGCCGATCATCCAGTCGTAGAGACGGGTAAGTTCGGCAAACGATTTGCTATGTTCCCCTGACGGGACAGTGGTGACCTCTACGCGATACCCCGATGCGCGCAACGAAGCTGCTGTTTGGGCAGCAACGGTCGTGAGCTGCTCATCGGCGATCAGCCAGAGGGTGCCGTACAGGCCAAGCTCATTCAATCGTTTGGCAAGCGTGTTCAGCGTTCCGGCGCCAACAACAACCGGGTAGCTGGCGGCGCTGGTGGTAACGGTGAATGTAGCGGTCATCACGAATGCCCTTTCTGCCATCAGGTTGCGCAGGCTGAATAAAATGGGTCGGTGACGCTTGCAGGTCACAGTATGCGCGTGCCCGGTTACTTCCGACGGCGGTTGTAGATCGTCATAAGCGCGGCCACGACGAGAAGCGCCAGTCCCAGGTAGGTCAATGGGCCGGGCCAGGGATCTGGCGCTTGTTGCATCGTAGACAGCATGACAAGATAGTGTTCCACAGTTTCATCCTTCGCCGATCAACGGGCCGGTGAGGATGGCCGGCAATACACTCCCTGCGGGGTAGATCGTCTCGCCAGCCGGCACAAGCAGTAAGCCGTTTGCGCCGCGGAGTGACAACAGTCGTGAGCTGCTCTGACTGCCGGTAGTAGTGGCAACCATCCGACCTTCGCGGTAACGAACGATGATTCGCTGGTATTCGGGCCGGTCGGGTGAAGGTCGTATCGGATCGGCCAGCACGACCTCAATTCGAGGCCGGAAGGGCGTTGCGTCACCTTGCAGCGCGCGCAGGGCAGGGCGCACAAACACTTCAAACGAGACGAGCGAGGAGACGGGAAAACCAGGCAGGCCGAAGACAAGCTTGCCGGCGATGGTGGCAAAGGTTGTTGGTTTACCAGGCTTGAAGGCGATGCGTCCGAAATACACTGTACCGAGTTCGGCGAGCAGAGGTTTGATCAAATCGCGGGTGCCCATACTGACACCGCCGCTGGTGATCAACACATCGGCCTGTTCCAGGCCACGCAAAATCGCCTGTCGCTGCACTTCGAGATCGTCGCGGGCGATCCCGAGTGAAACCGGTTCACCTCCAGCTTCACAGATGGCAGCCATCAGGGCATAGCGATTGCTATCACGCACAGCGCCGCCGGGACGAACTTCGTTTGGCTCAACCACTTCGTCACCGGTTGCCAGCACGGCTACCCGCGGACGCCGGTAGGCGGAAATGCGTGTGATCCCGAGCGTTGCCAGAATGCCAATCTCAGCAGCGCCTAATGTGGTCCCGGCAGTCAGGGCGAGCTGATCGCGGGCAATATCCTGCCCAACCACATGCACGTAATCGCCGGGCTTCAGTTCGCGCTTGAGGTACAGCATCCCTTCTCGCTCTTCGGTCAGCTCAACCGGAATCATTGCGTCGGCGCCGGGTGGCAACGGTGCGCCAGTCATAATCCGGGTCGCTTCATTGGGGCCAAGCGCGACGGTCAGGGTGCCGCCTGCGGTCAATTCACCGACCACCCGGCGCGGCGTCAGACCATCGCCGGCGCGGAGCGCATAGCCATCCATCGCCGATTTCGGTACATCGGGGATGTCTTCCGGCGAGCGTATATCGGTGGCCAGCACCCGTCCTATTGCGGTGAGTGCATCAACCTCTTCGCTGCCGAGTGGTTGTGCATGCGCCATAATCATCGCCGTCGCTTCGGCGATACTCACCATCGGATAGGGTGACTCGCGGAGCATAGCGGGCATAATCTTCTCCGTTTACGTGAACGATACTGGCTCAATTCAGATTCCCGCGGACAGGATAGAAAAGAGGGCGCCGGGTCTGATGACTGGAGTCGCAACACAGCGCCCTGATTCCTGCTTACAGACGATGGATCGCGCTCCAAACCTTTTCCGAGCGCAGTGGAATATCGAGATGACGCGCGCCGAACGGTGCGAGTGCGTCGATCACCGCGTTGGCAATTGCCGGTGTCGAGCCAATGGTAGCCGCTTCACCGATACCCTTGACTCCGAGCGGGTTGAGTGGGGTGGGGGTTTCCGTCTTGTCAACCGTGAATGGTGGAAAGAGATCGGCGCGTGGCAGGGCGTAATCCATCAAGGTGCCGCTGAGCAATTGACCATTGGCATCGTAGACGACCTCTTCGAGCAACGCCTGCGCAATACCCTGTGCCAGACCGCCGTGTACCTGTCCGGTCACAATCAACGGGTTGATTCGAGGCCCACAGTCATCAACCGAATAGTAGGCACAGATCCGGATCTGTCCCGTTTCGCTATCAACTTCGACCACGGCAACGTGGGCGCCGAAGGGATAGATCAGGTCTGGTGGGCGGAAATAATCAACCGCCTCCAGGCCCGGATCAAGCTCTGGGGGAAGTTTATTGCTATAGGCCCGGCGAGCAATCTCGGTCAGGGTGAGCGACCGGTCAGGGACGCCACGGACACGATAGCGACCTTCGTGCAGTTCAATGTCGGCTACGCTGGCTTCAAGCATAGCGGCAGCAATCTGACGCGCCTTGTCGCGAATTTTGGTGGCCGCCCGCGCCAGCGCTGCGCCTCCAACGGCCAGCGAGCGCGATCCCATTGTGCCAATGCCCATCGGCGTAATTGCTGTATCACTGTGTTTGACGATGATACGCTCGAAGTCGGCGCCAATCTGATCGGCTACGATCTGAGCAAAGGTTGTTGCCGTCCCCTGACCGTGGGGCGAGATGCCGGTAGTGACGGTGACGGTGCCGCTCGGTTCTACCTTAATTTGCGCGCTTTCGTAAGGGCCAAATCCGCACATTTCGACATAGCAGGCAATACCGATGCCGAGCAACATTCGGTCGCCGCGCGCGCGGCGGGCAACCTGTTCGGCACGCAACTGTTCGTAGTTGGCAAGAGTGAGCGCTTTGGTCAAAGCGCGGTCATACTCGCCGCTATCGTAAGTCAGGCCGGTTGGCGTTTTGTAGGGGAAGGCGTCGGGTGGAATGAAATTGCGCCGGCGCACTTCTGCCGGATCCATGCCCAACTCGGCAGCGATCAGATCCATCAGGCGTTCGATATAATACGCGGCTTCGGGGCGGCCTGCGCCGCGATAAGCAGCCACCGGCGTGGTATTGGTATAGACGCAGATTGCTTCGAGATCGACGGCGGGAATCTTGTACACGCCAATTGCCATAGCAGTGGTCAGATCAGGCAACCCGGGTGCCAGAGGATAAGCGCCGAGATCGGCCACGATTTGCATCCGCAAGGCGGTTACCTCACCCTCAGCAGTCACCGCAGCCTCGATGTCGCAAATCTGTCCGCGTCCGTGAGTCGTGGCCTGAACATGCTCGAGTCGATGCTCAACCCAGCGCAGTGGTACACCGAGCTGACGGGCCAGCGCCGCCAGTAGCGCTTCTTCGGGATAGATACCGATCTTGACGCCGAAACCGCCACCGACATCAGGCGCTATCACCCGTACCCGATTTTCATCCAATCCGATCACGCGGGCAACATCACCACGCACCTGATGCGGCGTCTGGGTGCTCGTCCACAGTGTCACGCCATCGCTGGCCGGATCGGGCGCAGCCACTACTGCCCGTCCCTCCATTGGGAAGCCGAGCAGGCGCTGGTTTACCATACGCTGGCGCACGATACGATGAGCCGTGGCAAATGCTGCCTCGACATCACCCTTTTGGCGGCGGCGGCGATGATCGATATTGTCGGGCAAGCCATCGAAGATAATTGGCGCATTGGGAGCAATAGCAGCCAGTGGATCAACCACTGCCGGCAGTGGTTCCCATTCGATGGGCAAGGCCAGCGCCGCATCGAGGGCGGCTTCGGGGGTACGAGCGATGACTGCTGCCACGGCTTCGCCAGCGTGACGAACACGTTCAACCGCCAGGACGTATCGCGCGCGACCGGTGTAGCGTTGCGGCCCGCTGCTACCTTCGCCGGAACTGGCCAGTGGCAAAGGCTGGCAAAGATCGAGTAGATCGGCCCCGGTATACACGGCTACTACGTCAGGGTTAGTCAGCGCAGCAGCTTTGTCGATGGAGACAATGCGGGCATGGGCATACGGGCTGCGCGCAATCGCCACGTACAACATCCCCGGAAGATGCAGATCGCTAACGTAGGTGCCCTGTCCGCGAATCAGGCGTGGATCTTCACGGCGTTTCACTTCAGCGCCAATCAGGGCTGCATATGCCATACGCTGCAATAACCTTTCATTTTTGTTAAAAGGCGGAATACAATGATTACTACCGACATGATACCAGATTTGTGGCGCTATTCATGGGCTAGAGACAACCTGCGCGTTTGCCTGCTGTCTAATGCTCGATTGACGAATTTGTAATTGCGCAATGTCCCGGAAACCACTATGCTACATAGGGGGGAAACATTGATGGTTCGTGTCTCTGGTTGGGGATTGCGCGCTTCAGTGCATCTACAGTGTTATGCCCGGTCGCGATAGCGCGCGAGTGCAGGCAATAGATGTTGCCTCTCCCTTCTACATCATAATCGTGTGCGCATTACTGCAATGAGCGTAGAACCTGTGGCGCGAATAGTGAGGGATGATGCTGAATTATGACCATTTTGGAACCCTCAAGCACATCACTGACCGGTGTTACCGCCTCGCCGATGGCGGATGCATCTGCGCCGACCATCATTGAGCCGCGCAAGGGCTGGTGGCATTTCAACTGGCGCGATCTATGGGCTTATCGCGAGCTGCTCTTCTTTCTGGTCTGGCGCGATGTGAAGGTGCGCTACAAGCAGACACTGCTCGGCGCAAGCTGGGCAATCATTCAGCCGGTCTTGCAGCTTGTCGTGTTTACAATCATCTTTGGTCGGCTGGCCGGGGTCAACACCAACGGTATTCCGTACCCTCTCTTCAATATAGCCGGTTTGCTGCCCTGGCAGTTCTTCGCCAACACTGTTGCGCAAGCGGCCAACAGTCTGGTTGGTAGCGCCAGCATTGTGCGTAAAGTCTATTTTCCGCGACTGGCCATTCCCACAGCCAGCGTGCTGGCAGGCGTGGTCGATTTTGGGTTGTCGTTTCTCATTCTGATTGCGCTCATGGTGTGGTATCAATGGCTGCCAACCGCGGCGATCTTGCTCTTGCCGGTTTTCCTGCTTCTGGCGATGATCACTGCGCTTGGCGTCGGCTACTGGCTTGCGGCCATCAATGCGCGCTACCGCGATGTGCGTCACGCGACCCCGTTTCTCGTGCAACTCTGGTTGTTTGCTACCCCGGTTGTCTATCCCAGCAATCTGATCGAAGGCTACTGGCGGCTTATCTACGCTCTCAATCCTATGGTCGGCGTCGTAGAAGGTTTCCGCTGGGCGCTGATCGGCACGCAGCCGCCGAGCTTGTTGATGCTGATCTCAGTGTTGATGGCGATTGGCATCTTTTGCTCTGGTCTGCTCTACTTTCAGTCGGTGGAACGACAGTTTGCCGACATCATTTAAATGGAGCCTATGCGCTACGCAATTCGAGCGAATGATTTAGCCAAACGATATCGAATCGGCGCGATAAAACAGCGCACTACCGGCTATGTGACGTTGCGCGATACCATCATGGAACGATTGCGTCGACCGAGAACTGAATCGGCGACAACCGAACTTTGGGCGCTGGATGGGGTCTCGTTTGATGTGCAGCAGGGTGAAGTCGTTGGCATCATTGGCCGGAATGGCGCCGGCAAGAGCACATTATTGAAAGTGCTCTCGCGGATTACCGAGCCAACCCGCGGGCGAGCCGAACTGTATGGTCGGGTGGCTTCGCTGCTCGAGGTTGGTACCGGCTTTCATCCTGAGTTGACCGGGCGAGAGAATATCTATCTCAACGGCGCGATCCTGGGCATGCGCAAGCGCGAGATTGATCACAATTTTGACGCTATTGTCCATTTTGCCGAAGTGGAGAAGTTTATCGATACGCCGGTGAAGTTCTACTCTTCGGGGATGTATGTGCGATTGGCGTTTGCCGTGGCCGCTCACCTAGAGCCAGAGATTCTGATCGTCGATGAGGTGTTGGCTGTCGGTGATGCGCGTTTCCAGAAGAAATGCCTTAATAAGATGCAAGATGTCGGCCAGCAAGGTCGCACAGTGCTCTTCGTGTCGCATAGTATGCAGTCAATTTTGCGCATGTGCCAGCGCGCGATACTGCTCAATCAAGGCAAAATCGTTGCCGATGGGCCGGCGCAACAGGTAGTGGGGGTCTATCTTGGCAAGGGCGCTCATTCGATTGCCGAACGAGTCTGGTCCGATCGAGCTACTGCGCCGGGCAAAGAGATTGCCTATCTGCGCGCAGTGCGGGTGCGTGATGTTGATGGCGACATCAGCGATACCATTGATATTCGTGCTCCGGTGACCATTGAGATGGAGTTTACCGTCATCACTGGCGGTTATGTGCTATTGCCGCATTTTCGTCTCTATAACGAAGATAACGTAGCCGTATTTACCACGCTTGATCTCGATCCAGCATGGCGGCGGCGGCCACGACCTCCCGGCCATTACTGCGCTCGCGTCACTATTCCGGGCAATTTTCTGGCTGAAGGTTCACTCTACGTCGAAGCAGCCTTGACGACCCTCGATCCGCCGGTGAAGCAGTTTGCCGAGCGTGATGCAGTTGCTTTTCAGGTGATTGATAGTCTAGAAGGCGACTCGGCGCGCGGCGATTGGGCCGGCAATCTGTCTGGCGTAGTGCGTCCAATTTTGCCGTGGTCAACCAGTTATGTGCCACTCGACTGATCCATGGCAGCGATATAAGGCGCTCCGGCGGGGTTTGGTTGTTACATTGCCGATAGTGTGCCTCATTCTGGCGCTCACCCTGTACCCCTTTGCGTTTACTGCTGCGTGGCCTGACCGGCCATTAATGGCGTTGGTGAACGGCCAAAGCCATCCGGGTGATCTGCTTCAAAACATTGCGCTGTTTGTGCCATTGGGTGTGTCGTTATGCTGGCTGTGGGCTGGATCAGGAACCGGACGACGAGGTCAACGCATCGGCTCAATCTTTGTTGCCGGGTTGATCGCATTGGGGATCGAGCTGGGGCAACTGGCTATTCCTGGCCGCACCGCAGCGTTGTTTGATGTGCTGGCCAATGCCGCCGGCGCCGGTCTGGGTTGTTGGGGGTTGGCCGGGCCACTGGCGTCGGCAGTCGATCGCATCAGTGGGTGGGGATTGACCGTCGTGCAACATGTTCCTGCCAGGGTCGCAGCGCTCGGTTTAACGCTCTGGCTGGCGACCGCAGGATGGCTCGTGGCGCACTGGCAACGCGCATCATTGCCGGTCAACTGGTCTGAACGCTATACGCTCCAGATTGGCGCGGCTAGCGATGGGCGACGGTTCTGGCCGGGATACGTCGGTTTTGTTGCCCTCTACGATCGCGCTTTTACTGAATCTGACGCCCGCGTTGCGGTAAATCCTCACGCGGTAATGGCTCTGCAACCGTTGTTTGCATATGACCTGACGCAATACCCCCTGGTAATAAGCGGCCCGCTGGCGCGCCCACTGGTTGCGCAGGGGCGTCCATTGGTGACGGCTGAGGGGATGGGGGTGGGTTATCA
>NZ_CAKZNK010000100.1 GCF_937129525.1 uncultured Chloroflexus sp.
GACGATAATCGGCAAGGTCGGCCAGCGCCGCGCGTACCGTTGGATGAGTATACCAGTGCTGAACAACTGTTTTCATCACCGTTTCCTTCGTGCCTGCATCAATCGCGAACCCGGATTCGCCCTTGTGAACCGCTCGGTGTTGTTCTATGGGGCTTCAATCAGCATTATCAGATAACGAACGGTTACTGTCAATTTGCCAGCTATCCTGAGTCGTGGCATACTGACGCCATAAAGAGATACAATCATGCAGGCGCGCCGATCTGATGCGTTCCCTCAAAATCTGCTCAATGATCTCTACTGGCGCACAACACCCGGTGAAGTCTTATGATTGCCTGCAACCACGCTGTGAAACGATAAGGAGCGTCTATGTCGCTGTTGCCGACCGCAACCGTTGCGACCATTGCCCGCTATGTGGGTCAGCAAGTAACCCTGGCTGGATGGGTCTATCACAAAACCGAGAAGGGCAAGCTGATTTTCATTTTGCTGCGTGATGGAAGCGGCACAATTCAGTGTGTGACTTTTAAAAAGAATGTGAGTGAGGCCACGTTTGCTACCGCGCAGGCGTTGACTCAAGAGAGTTCATGCCGGATTACCGGTAGCGTGCGCGCTGACGAACGCGCGCCAGGTGGCTATGAGCTTGATGTGACCGAGATCGAGTTGATCGGTTCGAGCCACGAGTATCCAATTACTCCCAAAGAGCATGGGGTTGAGTTTTTGATGGAGCATCGCCATCTCTGGGTGCGTTCGGCGAAGCAGCATGCCATTCTCCGAATTCGGGCGGAAGTGATCGCCGCTGCGCAGGAGTGGCTGAATGAACAGGGGTTTGTGCGTTTCGATACCCCCATCCTCACCGCAACCGCCGCCGAAGGCACAACCAATTTGTTTGCCACTGACTATTTCGATCTAGGCAAGGCATACCTTGCCCAGACCGGTCAGCTCTATGTGGAAGCGGGAATGATGGCGTTTGGACGGGTGTACTGCTTTGGGCCGACCTTCCGGGCCGAAAAGAGCAAAACGCGCCGTCACCTGACCGAGTTTTGGATGATTGAACCAGAGGTGGCGTTTGCCGATCACGAAGATAATATGCGGTTGCAAGAGCAGTTTGTCAGCGCCATTGTGGCTCGCGTGCTCGACCGGCGGCGTGAGGATCTTAAAGTGCTCGAACGCGATACGACACTGCTCGAACAGGTGATACCGCCGTTCCCGCGGATCACTTACGATCAGGCGCTTGAGTTGATTGCCAATCATCAGGGTGAAGTTGAGGGTGCCGATCCACTGCCGTGGGGCGAAGACTTTGGCGCGCCGCATGAGACATTGATAGCCTCAAAGTTTGATCGACCGGTCTTTGTCGAACGCTTCCCATCAGCGGTAAAGGCGTTTTACATGCAGCCCGATCCCAATCGACCGGAAGTGGCCCTCTGCGCCGACCTGCTTGCGCCAGAAGGGTATGGTGAGATCATCGGCGGATCGCAACGCATCCACGACCTGACCTTGCTCGAACAGCGGATTCGCGAGCATGGTCTGCGCCGCGAAGATTATGAGTGGTATCTTGATCTGCGTCGTTACGGAACGGTGCCGCACAGTGGCTTTGGCATGGGGATCGAGCGAGTAGTAGCCTGGATTACCGGCACGCGCCACATTCGCGAAACGATCCCGTTCCCGCGCCAGTTGTATCGCATTTATCCGTAGAAGATAGGGCAGGGCAAGTGATGACGCGCTCTGCGCGTTGCCCTTGCGCGCAACAGTATGTAACTCATGCAGCGGGGCGCAGCATTGCTGCGCCCCATTCTTGATCATCGATCAGATTCGATGCTGCGGCAGACGCCATCCCGTCTGTCCCTTCGCTCCGAACAGATCTACCGAAGTTTCTCCTCGATTCCCGCTGTCGTCTTTAGCGCACCATCGTGCGGCGTACCCGTTCAACAGCCTGCTGAGCTGTGGTCAGATAGATAGTGTAGGCGCCTGAGCGGTTGAGCACAAGCGGGGTTGCAATACCGACTGCCAGCAACGCGGGTAACCAGAACAGCACAAAGAACTGGGCCAGCCAGGCGAAGATCAGGCCGCCACCGACCAGTGTGTTGAGTAGAGCAGTGCTGCCGCGTTGGGTATAACCGGCTCCTAACAGCTCGCGGAGATTGGCGATGAGTAACAGAATGCCGGCAAATGCGCTAAAGTGCATGGTGAGACCGATGTTAAAGAAGCGCAGCAGAAAGTAGACCAGCAATCCAAAAACGATCACTCCCAGAATAATAAGGTAGATCGGCTTGACCGGATAGCCGCCGATGAGGACATACGATTGACGCGGGCCGTTGCCATTGTTCCCGTACATTGTCATATCCTTTCGCTTACGCTGATCTCTCGTCGCTGCCAGTATGACGCTGCGATATTGACAAAAGTTGCGCAGGGCGAACCGCGAGTTTGAGTGGTAATGTTGCGCCGCTTCATATTGCTCGCATGTTGGTCTGACTATTTGAGGTGAATAACGCGCGCGCCAGAGGCAGGTAGGCAGCAGCGCGGCGCACATAGTCACGCGCGGTAGGATTATCCCGAATCGCGACCGGATCAACGATCCCCTGGTTATGCCATGCGGCCAGAGTCCGCCATGAGATGGGCTGGTTTTCAATCGCGGCGCGCAGAATCCCGCGTTCGAGGTTGGCAGCCAGGTAGTTGATTGCCAGTTCGTCGTGGCTGATTTCGGCGGTGATGGCAGCAAACAACTCCGGCTGTGAGTGGTACCGCGACGGATCAATTTGACTGCCCTCAACTCGCAGCCGCACATGCAGCACTCGTCCGTCGGCCAAAGGCACTTCGCCGGACAGGATCTCTGCCGCGACTGAAGGTCGCAAATTGGCAGGCCAGACGCTGAAGTTCATGCCGATACCGCTCAGGTTGGCGTATTGTTGGGCAACCTGGTATAGCGGTGTCACCATCCGCAATGATGGCGCCAGCTCTTCTGCCCAGCCAAAATTTTCGTTGTAGAGAATTGTTGCCATCACAACGGCAAATTCGCGGTCGCTCAATCCTGAAAGCTGTGGATGATTGTGCCGGGCCGCTGCTGCCAGCATTGCATCGCGTAAACGGCGCATTCGAGCGGCGAAATCGGGGCGCACAAAAGGTTCTATCGTTGGCCCAGGACGAGTAGGCGGAGCGGGTCGCGCAAAGTGATGAAATGTGCGGTTGGTCACCGGTTGCGCAAGGTGTCCTGCGTGATCGACGCTGATCAGGCAGAGCACAATAACGAGTGTTAGAAAACCTCGCATGGGCGTTGCCTGTCTGGAACATATGGCGAAACGGTACCAGCTCATTTCGCCGTCTGAGTGTCGAGGGTGAGTTCCCGGTCACATCTCTTATGATAGGCCGGGTGGCAAGATGATCAAGCGACTGGAGACTGATGTATCGAGGCGCGGGAAGAAGTTTTTTGCATACCGGCTTATGCCGTGGCCTGTTTTGGCTGCAATACCAGCAATCCGACCAGGACGATCCCGCCGAGGATCAGGAGTGTCATCAGCTTCATTAGCGGAGTAAAGAAATCGAGCAACCCGATTGAGCCGAACGCAACGCTGAGCGCGTAGTAACAGGCCACTACTTGCCGTTGACTCAGGCCAAGATCGAGCAGACGGTGATGCAGATGGTCGCGTCCGGCTTGCGCTGCTGACCGACCGTGCAGGGTGCGGGTGAGGATGAGCCAGGCCATATCGACAATCGGCACCCCCAGCACCAGCAAGACCGTTGCCAGCTTGGCGCCGCCGATAATGGCGCAGATACCGAGGGTATAGCCAATTGTCATCGCGCCCACATCACCCATAAAGATGCGAGCAGGATGCGAGTTGTAGATCAGAAATGCTGCGCATGCCCCGCTGAGCGCCAGTGGGAGCATGGCAACAGTCAACTGTGGCGGTTCGAGGGTGAGCGTGTGTAACGCCAGCACCATTCCAGCAATGAGCGTTACGCCTGCTGCCAGGCCATCAAGGCCATCGATCCAGTTCACCATATTCTGTATCCCGACAATCCAGAAGATAGTTGCGGCGATAGCCAGCCATGGACTCAGGTTGTGCAGGTGAATCTGATCGACAAAGGGAAAGTTGAACGCCGTGAGGATGATTCCAAGCGCCTCTGTCGGTTGACCGAGAGCGTCGGGATAGAGCGAGTGATCCCATAGATAGGGGCCAACGGCCACCAGAGCGGCGACGACATGAACGGCGAGGCGCGGCAGAGCCGGCAGATCGTAAAGATCATCGAACAGGCTAATCAGGGCGATGATAGCAATGCCGATGAGCAGTAAACCGATTCGGAGATGCTCAAATGGCGAGCGACGCAACGTCGGATCGAGCGCCTCGAAGGCCAGACTTGCAAGGAGGGCTACGACCAGGCCTGCAATCATAGCCAACCCGCCAACGATCGGCGTTGGCTCACGATGAATGTGCCGCGGGCCGGGTTTGGCTACCCATCCCTCGTGGCGCGCCAACCGGATCAGTGGTGGTGTCAGCAGCGCAGTAACGGAAAAGGCAATAAGCGAGACGCCCAGCAAGGCCAGCGTAACAAGCATGCAATCGTCGTTCTATCTCAGTTCGTGAACTCACTGCTGGTATTGGTCTGGTAGCAACTCGATACCAGCGCATACGGCGTTCACGGCATCTGCGTCATCTCTTCGATTTTCCGGCGCGCGGCGGTTGTAGTGTCGGATTTCGCATTTGGGGCAGCCATTCGGCTGCCAGACCGAGACGACCTCTTTAGCCTGTGCCGAACTGGCGATCGCCGGCATCGCCCAATCCCGGCACAATGTATCCACGCTCGTTGAGGTGGCTGTCAATCGCGGCGAGATGAATCTGCACGTCAGGATGGGCTGTAGTCAAAGCGCGCACGCCTTCTGGCGCGGCAATCAAACCGAGGAACTTGATGCGTTGGGCGCCCCACTGCTTGAGAATATCAACTGCGGCCACCGCCGATCCACCGGTAGCCAGCATCGGATCCACAATGATTGTGAGGTCGATATCCGGCTTGCTCGGTAGCTTGTTGTAATACGTGACTGGCTGCAACGTTTCGTGGTCGCGGTAAAGGCCAAGATGCCAGACGTGTACTGTGGGGAGAATATCAACGATTGCTTCGGCCATGCCCAGACCGGCGCGCAAGATCGGGATGATGCCGATTCGCTCGGCCACTTCGTAGCCGGCACAATTGGCAAGTGGCGTTTCAACCGTCAATGGGGCCAGAGCCAGGTCTTGGGTTGCTTCGTAGAAGAGCAACTGTGCAATCTCGCGCACCAGCTCGCGAAACTTCTTTGGTTCGGTCCATTTACTGCGCAGCAGCGCCAGTTTGTGTTGAACCAGCGGATGCCGGGAAACAAACACCTGTGACGACATGGGCAATTCCTGCGTTAGACACTATCACATGAACGCGCACCGACGCGCAGATCGGCAGAGTGGAGCATCAATCTGGCGCAAACGGCTATCTGCGACCAGGCGCAAATGGGTTCACTCACCCTGATGATGATCGCTCGAGCTTATAACCAACTCCGCGCACTGTCAGGATCAGCTTCGGTTTCGACGGCTCGACCTCGACCTTTTCGCGCAACCGGCGCACACACACATCGACCAGATTGGTTTCACCGATATATTCGTAGCCCCAGACCTCGCGGTACAGCACCTCGCGGGTAAAGACCTGACCGGCATTCGCGGCGAGGAAATAGAGCAATTCAAATTCCATTGGCGTCAGTTTAACTTCGGCGCCACGCACTGACACTTTGTGAGCGATGGCGTCGATTGCCAGATCGCCGACCTGCACAAACGTTGGCGCCGTGCGCGACTTTTGCATGTCAACCCGACGCAAAATCGCCTCGACCCGAGCCACAAACTCAGCGACCTTGAAAGGTTTGGTAATGTATTCATCGGCGCCGCGCCGGAAGCCCTGCACCACGTCATCGGTGCCATCGCGCGCTGTGATGATCACGATTGGCACATCACTCTTGGCGCGAATCCGCTCGCAGGCATCGAAGCCATCAACGAACGGCATCATCACATCGAGGAAGACGAGATCAAACTGACCGCGGTCAAAGGCTTCCAACGCCTCTATACCGTTGGCGACAACCACCGTCTCATATTGCTGGGCAGGAAGCGCAGTTTGAATGAGGCGACCGATGGAAGGATCATCATCGGCGACCAGAATTCGGCGTTTCGGTGGCGGTTGATCGGCAGCTCGTTGTGATGTGCGGTGGAACAGTGACATAGGTTTTGTTCATCCGCGCCTGATGGCGTTCACCTTGAACATTACCGGAGTATATGCCTGACCTGCCGCATTGCTACGCGGCTTGCTAGCAGAGGCTGAAACCTCGCAACCAATCCTTACACCGCCTCATCGAGTCGGCGGCGATACTCGGCTCGCGGCACCAGAATCGGGCGGCCACGACCCTGAATCACTTCTGCATTGACGATACAGCGCCCGATATGTTCTTGCGAAGGGATCTCGAACATCACCTCAAGCAACACCTCTTCGACAATACTGCGCAGAGCGCGAGCGCCGGTGCGAGCGCTCATTGCCCGATCCACGATCGCTTCCAGGCTATCAGGAGTAAATTCCAGCTCACAATGATCGAGCGCAAACAGCTTCTGATATTGCTTGATAATCGCATTGCGCGGCTCAGTCAAGATCCGCAGCATCGCCTCGCGGCTCAATGGTTCGAGCGCCACAATGACCGGTAGACGACCGACAAATTCAGGAATGAAGCCAAAGTGCATCAAATCGTCGGGTGTGATCTGAGCCAGCAATGCGCCCTCTTCATCGACCGGCTTGACCGGATTGCTCCCGAAGCCGAGCAACTGCTTACCGCGCAACCGTTTCGCGATGATGTTAGTGATACCTTCAAACGCGCCGCCGCAGATAAACAGCACATTGGTCGTATCAAACGGGATATATTCCTGCTGCGGATGTTTGCGACCTGGCAACGGTGGCACGTGCGCGACGCCGCCTTCCAGGATCTTAAGCAGCGCCTGCTGCACGCCTTCACCTGACACATCGCGCGTAATTGACGGATTATCCGACTTGCGAGCAATCTTATCGATCTCATCGATATAGATAATGCCTGTCTGGGCGCGTTCGACATCGCCATCGGCAGCCTGGATCAGGCGCAGAAGGATATTTTCGACATCTTCGCCAACGTAGCCAGCTTCGGTCAGTGCTGTGGCGTCGGCGATTGCAAATGGCACATCGAGGATGCGAGCCATCGTCTGCGCCAGCAGGGTCTTGCCACTGCCGGTTGGCCCGATCAGCAGGATGTTGCTCTTGCTAATCTCGACATCATCGATCCGGGCGCCGGCTCGCACCCGCTTGTAATGGTTATACACTGCCACTGATAGCGCCACTTTGGCCCGATCCTGCCCGATCACATACTGATCGAGCTTTTCGCGCAATTTGCGCGGTGTTGGCAGGCGAGCAGGGCCAGTAGACGACGCGCGTCGCGCAGTTGGCGCCTTCTGATCGCTTTCTTCGGCAATGATTGCGCTGCACAGTGCCACACACTCATCGCAAATGAAAACATTGCCAGGACCGGCGATCAGACGTTGCACTTCATCCTGTCCGCGCCCGCAGAATGAGCAGGCATACGGATCACGGCTAGTATTGCGGGTACGAGTCATGGGGAGTTCTCCAGACGAGCGGGCGAGCGCAGGTAGTTGCGCGCGCCCGGGCGTCATTACTTTTTGTTATCCTCACGGATGAGGATCTCGTCAATAATACCGTACTCCTTGGCCTGTTCTGGCGTCATAAACAGGTCGCGATCGAAGTCTTTGGCGATGCGCTCGATCGGTTGGCCGGTATCTTTCGCCAGCAATTCACGCACTACTTGTTGCAATCGCAACAACTCACGCGCCATGATCTCAACGTCAGGCGCATATCCACGCGCGCCACCACCAGCCGGGTGCATGTGGATGGTTGAGTGTGGCAAGCTGTACCGCTTTCCTTTCGCCCCACCGGCCAGGATGGGAGTTGCCATACTACCGGCCATACCGACGCAGACTGTTGCCACATCGGGGCGGATGTGGTGCATCGTGTCGTAAATGCCGAGACCGGCAGTGACCGAGCCTCCCGGACTGTTGATGTAGAGCCAGATATCGCGATCAGGGTCTTCGCTCTCAAGGAAGAGCAACTGAGCGACAATGAGATTGGCAATCTGGTCGTCAATCGGCGTGCCCAGGATCACAATCCGCTCTTTCAGCAATCGTGAATAGATGTCAAAAGCGCGTTCGCCGCGGCTGGTACTCTCAATGACCATTGGAATGAGCAATTCCGGTCGCTGTGAGAGCCATTCCGGGCCTGGCATGCTACGCCAATCATAGCCAGATCGAGTTGACCAGGTCATATCGTTCTCCTCACGCATCATCGCTTGAACGGCTGGATGGTTCATCCGCCGGGGTTGATTCAGTCGTTATTGGCGCCGTAGACGGCGCATCATCTAGCTCGCCGCGCGCAATCTCGGCGAGGCGAGCGCGCAATTTCTTATCAAGGACGACATTTGCTACCGAAGAGCGCAATTGGGTTTGCAGCATCTCGCGGAGCTGCGGTCGGCGCTCTTCCTCGTAACCAGTAAGAATTTGTTCAATCTCAGCCTCGATCTCTTCATCGAGGACTGCCAACCCTTCCCGTTTGATCACCTCGCTCAGAGCAAGGGTCACTTTGGTTTGCTTTTCCGCTTCAGGCAACAACTCCTCAACGGCCTGATCGTGGGTAAGGCCGCGGTACTGCAACACCTGCTCGAGCGTGATGCCATAGCGGGCAAATTGCTGCTCTTGATCGTGCAGCATCGAGTGAGCCAGTTCGCGGATCATCACGTCCGGAATATCGAAGCTGGTTTGCTCGATAAGCTGCTCGAGATAAGAGTTCAGTAACGCCTGCTCGGCGCGACGGCGCTCGGCCTCTTCGAGGTCGGCGCGCACTTTTGCTTTCAGTTCTTCGAGGGTGCCAGCAAAATTCTCGAGCGTCGGCAGCTCTTCCCAGGCCGGCACGATCCGTTTCTGAATGCCTAAAACCTCAACTTTGAACGTGACCCGCTTGCCGCGGATCGACTCTTCGGCGTGGTCAGCGGGCATGATGGCGACAATCTCTTTCTTGTCGCCAACTTTCATCCCGATCAACCCTTCATATAGCTCATCAACCAATCGATTTGGCTCAAGATCGAGATATTCTTCTGAGCCTTCGCTCTCTGTTTCATCATCACCATCAGGTTTGGTTGCCGCTTCGTCCTGAGCGGTTTCCGTTTCAGCAGTCTCAGCGGTAGTGTCCTCTTCATTCTCTACCCTGGTGATGAGCCGGACCTGTACCCGATCACCTTGCTGAGCCGGACGCGGTTCGTCGAGTTCTTGCAGGGTAATGTGCTTTTCGCGCAACTGTTCAAGCTCAAGTTCAACCATTTCGTCGGTGACCGGTGCGACCTGGAACGGCGCGCGAATGCCGCGATAATCAGGGAGTTCAACCGTCGGCGGCACCGGCACATTGACGGTAAAGATGAACGGTTCGAGCGAATCGATTCGTTCGAGGGTGGGCGGGCCAACGACCTCGATCTGTTCTTGCTGAATCGCTTTCTTGTAAGCGTTATTAATCAGGTCTTCAGTCGCCTCTTCGATCAACGCAGCGCGCCCAAAGGTGCGTTCAATAATAAAGCGGGGCGCTTTACCGGGACGAAAGCCGTGAATAGGAAACTTCTGTGACAGACGGCGCGCCGCCTGATCAAGGCCACGCTCGAATTGATCCCGGTCGATTTCAATCTGCAATGAGACGAGACTCTTTGGCAGTTTTGCGGTCGTAACTTTCACGGTGGTATCCTTAACACAAATCGCTTTGCGCCGCAATCGAGGCGCAGAGAGTCAATGAAGGCGCTCATATGTCAGCGCGCCGTATGCTGCATTATAGCATGTCTGCCTGTTGATTGCGAAGGGGTAGGCCAGGGAAAGCGCCAAAACCCGCCAGTCATCGCGCTCTGCGCCGATCGATCGATTGTTGTCGCCGAGCCGCAGGCGTCTGACCGTCGTGGCGGAATGGTGTCAGTCTGATAGCGGCTCTTGTCAGCGCTGGCTCAATCGTCATTTTGCGTAGCCGAGACGACGAGCTACGCGCTGGAGCAGCGCGCGTAACTGACGATAGCCGACCTGACGGGGAGCTTCGTCGAGCGGCACCCAGGATGCTGCCCGGATCCCTTCGGCAAGCGCCGGCACCGGTGGCTCAGGCGTAGCGCTGGCCAGAAAGAAAGTTACCTGCTTGTCACGCCAGCGACCGCGCCGATACACTGGATAGATGACCCGATCGAGGCGTTCGGCAATCTCGCACTTGATACCTGTCTCTTCAGCCACTTCGCGCACTGCTGCCTGTTCGTCACTTTCACCATCGTCAACATGGCCTTTGGGCAGGGTCCAGACGCCCTGCTGATCCTGGATCAATAAAACCAGAAGGCGGCCCGTCTGGTCACGGGCCAGCACTACACAACCGGCAGCGTGAATTGGTGTATCGGTCATAAATCCTCAGAGGCCAAAGAGTCGGCCAATTGCCGCTTCAATTTCCACCCACCATTGCGCCATCGGAGTGGCATTGGCT
This sequence comes from uncultured Chloroflexus sp., assembly GCF_937129525.1. Taxonomy (GTDB): domain Bacteria; phylum Chloroflexota; class Chloroflexia; order Chloroflexales; family Chloroflexaceae; genus Chloroflexus. The sequence continues at coordinate 10,576 of NZ_CAKZNK010000100.1, forward strand.
TGCTGCGAAATCCACTCCAACCGCCCGGTCGCCAGGAGTAGGCCCATTGCGACCATCAACGCGCCACTAAGCAGGCTGGTAGTATGGAAGAAGAATTCGCGCCCAAATAGATTGACGGTGAAGCCACGCCCGCGCAGCAGCTTCCAGGCTCGCGAGCCGGTGCCCAGGCGCTGGAAGAAGGTTGCGATCAGAATGAGCGGTAATCCCAGGCCTAGCGAATAGATGAACGCCAGCACGGCGCCCTGAATGATCGCGACATCGCTGGTGGCGGCCAGGAGAGTCAGCAGCGCGCCCAGAATCGGGCCGACGCACGCCGTCCATCCCAGGGCAAACGTTGCGCCATAAAGATAGGAACCAGCGAAGGTGGCTGCCGGACGTTCTTGCAATTGTGGGCCGGCGAATCCTTTGCCGAACATACCCATGAGACCGAAACCGATAATAATCAGACCGCCCCAAAAGGTGAGCGCGCTGCGGTTGGCGAAGAGCAGGCCGCTGAGCGCAGTGGCGCTCGCGCCGAGCAGCGTCATTGTGGTCGCCAGACCTAAGAAAAACGCGATGCCCATAGCGGCTACGCGCGCCCGCCCGTGGCCGCTAGCCTGAAAAGTGAACGCGAAATAGGCTGGCAGGATGGGCAGAGTACAGGGTGACAAAAAGCTGAGCACACCGGCCAGAAAGGCGGGGAGGGCCAGCACCAGCACGCTGCCGCCGGTCAGAAAACGAGTCTGCTCGCCGGGATCGAGACTCAAAGCGAGCAAGATTAGCAGCGCCAGAATGCCGATCGCGCCGAGCGTGATCAGGCCTCGCTTGCCGAACCGGCCAGGCGAATCGATTGGTTGTGGCGTCATACAGTCCTCTCTTCTAGCGCAGTAGTGGCGCGTAATTGTCGCGCGGCGCGGCGGATGCGCGCCGCTTCTTCATCACTTACCGGAGTTGCTCCCATGAAAAAGAGGGCTGCGCTCAGCGTGTCGTAGCGATAACGTCGGCGCTCCCATTGACCAGATGCATTTCGACAGAGTAATGTTACGCGCCAAAACAGGTCATTTTCGCTATACTCTTCCGATTCGATCCAGACCAGCTCTCCGGCGTGAAAGAGGGTTGCCAGCCGTTGATGACATGCAGTGCGGCTCGTGACGTTGGCGTCGGTCATGGCTCGCTCTCCTGATATAGATGGCGATAGTGGGCACAGAGTATGGTTTTTACAATGACGGCGGGAAACAAATTTACGATCTTCCCGCCGACCGGCGAATCTGATGCCAGCAATCACCACTCTTCATTATACCGGGTTGTCGTAACCGGTGATGTGAACAATCTCACCGATCGCCACAATTTTATGATCGGTTAGCCTACGCTTAACCTGAAGCGCATACCGGCTTAATCCTGCCAGTGTACAGTAGACCAGAAAATATGTTATTTTCGTCTGGAGTAACCGGCATGCGAGTGGCGCTCATTGCTGAAACCTTTTTGCCCGATGTCAACGGCGTAACCACTACGCTTTGTCGCCTGCTCGAATATTTGCAGCATACCGGGCACGAAGCGGTATTGTTTGCGCCACAAGGTGGGCCGGAAAGTTATGCCGGCGCTGAGGTTGTACCGTTGAGTGGGATGCCGCTACCACTGTATCCGGAAGTAAAATTGACGCCGCCGCAACCCGGTTTGACTGCCCGGTTGCGCAGTTTTCGGCCTGATGTGGTGCATCTGGTTGGGCCGGTGGTGTTGGGCGCAATCGTTCCTGGGATAGTGCGCCGTCTCGGTCTACCTTTGATCGCCTCGTATCATACTGACTTCGGCGCGTACAGTCGCCATTACGGTTTTGGTTTTCTGCAACATGGCGTTAATGCCTGGCTACGCTGGATCCACAATCGTTGTCGAATCAACCTGTGCCCCTCGCGCTTTACGCTAAACTTACTACGAGCAGCCGGTTTCCGTCGTCTCCAGATCTGGGGGCGCGGTGTTGATATTGAACGTTTCCATCCTCGCTATCGTAGCGAAGCGTGGCGCGCGGCGATTGGCGCTCGCCCTGACGAGCGAATTGTGCTCTACGTCGGGCGAGTTGCAGCGGAGAAACGAGTCGAATTATTACCGGAAGCGATCCGCGGCCTCCCCGATACCCGGCTGGTGATTGTTGGTGATGGCCCCTTCCGGGCCGAGTTGCAACGGCGTTGCGCTGGTCTGCCGGTGCATTTCACCGGTTATTTGAAAGGTGATATGCTGGCCACGGCTTATGCCAGCGCCGATGCATTTGTCTTTCCCTCCGACACCGATACCTTTGGGCAGGTGATCCAGGAGGCGATGGCTTCAGCTTTGCCAGTCGTAGCGGCGCGCGCAGGCGGCGCGCTCGATCTGGTGCAACCTGGTCAGACCGGTTATCTCTTTACTCCTGGTGTCGCCAGTGATCTCCGCGCTCGCCTGCGCGAATTGCTGGCCGATGATACCCGCCGGGTCGCGCAGGGTTTGGCCGGTCGGGCCGCTGCCGAGCGGCGCTCGTGGCCAAGCGTGATGGCTGAGTTGATGGGGTATTACAACCGGGTGAGGCAGCGGCGTCGGCTGGCCTGGCGGCAGGTCGCCTGATCAAAGTGGCAATGTTCCGCTTACCCCCTTTTTACTGCTGAAGGGTACAATCTTCCCCTGGCGGAACACGGATCGGAGTTCATCGCGATGTAGTTCTCCTCTCACCCGTGGCGTAAGAGCGGGTGAGAGAAGTATCTATCCTACCGTTTAAGCGGTCACCGTGTCAGCTTCCATCATCAAAATATCGATCCGTGACCGCCGCGCCTCGATCCAATGACCTGTCATCAGGCGCTCACAACCGATCAGATCGGCAATGCGCGGGGCGCTCAGGGTGGTGCGCAGACCAATCGTTGCCTCGTCGCTCAGGCTGATAACCAGCTCGGTGTAGAGTGTTTCAAAAGGAAGATGCTCGCGCTGCACTTCCCAGGTCAACACATCGGCGACACGCCCATAAACGATGGGTTCACTGAGAGGGGTTTCTGGGGCAACATTTGGCGGTGGCGCGAAACCGGCTCGAAAAGGAGAAGTCTGTAGCTGAATGACGCTCAGCGCGCAAAGCAGGCGAACGATAACGTTCTGTCCGGCCATTGTCGGGTCGGCGCGATGGTGGCGATCAACCAGCCAGAGTCGGGTGGACGGGGCCGTGTTTGGTCCGGCGGCGAGTGGCGTGACAACAATTTGTGGCAGGTATCGTCGTCCGTCGGCGTGCAACGCGCCAGGGATAAATTGCTCGTAACGGCAGCGTAGGGAGAGTTGATTGAGAGCGTTAAAGCGCATTGCTAACCTCCATTGACTCGTGCATTTGCCGTGTCGCCGAAGCCAGCCGCTGTTCGTTGAGCGCCGCAATGAAATCGCGAGGCCGATCAGGACTGATGATCACGACCGGTGCGTCGTAGCGGGCAATGGCGACCAGACGCTGGCGATTGGTAGCGAAGAGGGTAACCCGGCCATACGGGTCGAGTCGAAATGGGCCCTGGTAGCCGAAGACGCCGGCATTGAATGCAAACCGCAATCCAAAGCGTGGCATATCGGCCAGCGCAGTCGCTGTTGAGACACCACTGATCTGCTCAAACGGGATGCGGATTGCCGGCGCCCAGCGCCGTTCGATCACCAGCCGATCGGGATCAATCCGATACGCCTTAGGCTGAAAGGCGTAGCTCAACAACAAGAACAAGGCTAACGCCGCCGCCAGCCCTAACGGTACCTGCAAGCCGCTCCAGCGCAGGTTGGCAAGGTAGGCGAAGAATTGGGGCAGCACTAACAGGCCACCTACATACGCGAGACCGTATGTTACTTTGCCGGCGTACTCATCGAGTGGAGCCGCGGCAAAGCGGATGGGTGAAGACGGCAAAGACATACTGGCTTTCCTTCACTGAGTCATCGAACAGATCACTTTACCCGGACGGCGGTTGCAGTATTCCAGCATCAGGAGCTAAAACCGGTCGCGCTTGTGACAGCCGGTGTTGCAGATGTATCAGCGCCGGCAGTTTTCTCGGCCTGAACGGCGGTTTGAGTGCTCTGGTATTGGGGTGAAGACCGGTCGTGTACCTACATGCCTGTCAGTGTTACGGGTTTAGTAGCGTCGGCTGTCTTCTCAGTCAGGCAAATAGCACCCTGCTACTTGCGCGCTCAATTCCCCACCGTGTGGATGTTTTTCATGCGTGAAGCTGTTGTCTATCGCAACGCTCACGAAATTTATTATACCGCGTCTCACGCGGCGTTTCAGTCTTTGCATATAAAACATATCATTGCATTTCATTTGATTCAATCGCATAATAGCGCTAGAACTCACTCTGTTACAGCCGGGTTTATGCGCGTATTAATGAACAGGAACTCCCTATGATGAGCGCGACACCGCTGCCGCTCTTGCCGGTATCACCGACCTGGTTCTGTTGGCGCGATCAACAGATTGCTACCTACCACTCCGGCGCCGGTCAACCCGTCCTCTTGATCCATAGCATCAATGCTGCTGCGTCAGTGTTCGAGATGCGTGAGCCATTTCAGCGGCTTAGCCAGCATTTTGCGGTGCATGCCATCGATCTGGTCGGTTATGGCAACTCGAGTCGGCCACCGTGGCGTTATCGAGCCGCGATCTATGTCGATCTGATCGTTGCTGCCATTGAGCGGATTGGCGAACCAATCGCGCTGATTGCCAGCTCACTCGGCGCCGCCTACGCAGTGATGGCTGTGGCGCGCCGGCCAGAGCTGGTAAGACGCCTGGTGTTGGTCTGTCCGACCGGAATCGGTCAGCTCGATCGCGGCCCCGGTCTGGCGGCTTACACCGTCTATCAGATGTTGCGCAGCCCTTTCGGTCAACTCATCTACCGGTTGCTGACCTCGCGCGCCAGTATTCGCTGGTTTCTAACCCAGCAGTCATATGCCGATCCGGCCAATGTTACGCGCGAACGAATTGATGGTTTCTATTACACCTGTCGTCGGCCAGGCGCTTATTACGCGCCGATCTGCTTTCTCAGCGGATTGCTCAACTGCGACATTGCCGCTCCTTTCGCGGCTCTGACGATACCTGTTTTACTGGTGTGGGGCAGTGAATCGACAATCAGCCCGCTGCGTCTGGCCAGTAATTTTGTTCGCGCGCGCCCTGAGACGAAGGTGGTAACAATCAATCGGGCCAGCTTGCTGGTGCAAGATGAACAACCGGAAGCATTTGTTGCGCAGGTGACACCGTTTTTGCGGTCATGATGACCCGGCTTCACATGCGCCGGGACGAAGGTGGCGAGGTGGTAGACGACTTAAAGGTTTCGTGGCGCAGGCGATACCGTTTGGCCGCCGTAATGACGCAGCAGCGCGTCGGCCTCATGCTACAATGATGAGAAATCGGTCGGCGCTCGCCAATACCGGCACACGGGTGATCTGCGCATGAATAACCGTATCTACGTTGCGATTGATGTTGAAACTACCGGCTTGCAGAGCGGCCTCGATGAGATCATCGAAGTTGCGGCGGTCACTTTTCGCGGCAATGAGATTCTCGACCGTTTTGAGCGGCTGGTGCGTCCGCGCCAATCGGTGCCGCTCAAGATAACCCGTCTGACCGGGATCGATCCGGCGGCGCTGGCGCAAGCTCCTTCCTTCAACGAGATTGGCGCTGACCTGGCCCGGTTTATTGGCAACCGCCCAATTGTCGGTCATTCAATTGGTTTCGATCTGGCGATGCTGCGGGCGCAGGGGATGCATTTCAACCAGCCGGTGTATGACACCTTCGAGCTGGCGACCCTGTTGTTGCCGCAGGTCGCAAGTTATAAACTTTCGGCGCTGACGGCTCGTCTCGGTATTCCCCATCCTGACGCGCATCGCGCGCTGCACGATGCTGAAGCGACGGCGCGCCTCTTCATGGCGTTGACTGAACGCATGCTGCACCTCGATCTGGCGACACTGGGTGAGATGGTGCGGTTGATGGGTAAGATCGGTTTGCCGTTGCGCGATCTGTTTGAAGAGGCGCTGCGTCAGAAGGCGCGCAATGCCTTCCTGGAACCGATTGCCGCTCCCGCCGAAACGAATGATGCCCTGGCTCCTGAGCCGTCGCCGCTGCGTCCGACCGGTGATTCCCGCCCACTCGATCTCGATACGATCGCGCAGTTCTTCAGTCCCGATGGGCCGTTTGCCCGCGCTTTTCCCGGCTACGAACCGCGCCCGCCGCAGGTTGAGATGGCCCGCGCTGTCGCTGCCGCTTTCAACCAAAGCAAACCACTGATCGTTGAAGCCGGCACCGGTACCGGCAAGAGCATGGCATATCTGGCCCCAGCTACTATCTTTGCGATCCAGCGCGGTGAGCGGGTGGTCGTTTCGACAAATACCATCAATCTACAAGATCAGCTTTACCACAAGGATATTCCCGATTTACAGCGCATTTTCGCTGCTGCCGGTTTGCCGGGTTTTCGCGCGGCTTTGCTCAAAGGGCGCAGTAATTACCTTTGTCTTAAGCGCTACCACGAGCTACGCCGCAGCGAGAGCCTCACTGCGGAAGAGGTGCGCGCGCTGCTCAAGATTCAGCTCTGGCTACCTACTACCGCCAGCGGTGACCGCGCTGAATTACCGCTGGTTGAGCGTGAACAGGCGGCCTGGAATAAGGTCAGTGTCTCGGTCGAGACGTGCATCGGGGCGCGTTGCCCGCATTTCCGTGAATGCTACTTCTTCCGCGCTCGCCGCGCAGCCGAATCGGCTCATCTCGTCGTGGTTAACCACGCGCTGCTGATTGCCGATCTGGCTGCGGCGTCGCAAGTCTTGCCGCCTTACGATCATCTCATTATCGATGAGGCGCATAACCTTGAGGATGTCGCGACCGATCAGCTCAGTTTCAATCTCGATCAGGCCGGGATGCTCAAGTTTCTCGATGACCTCTTTCAAACCGGCGGCGCGCAGGTGGTGAGCGGTCTGCTGAGTGAATTGCCGGCAGTGCTGACCGAGTTGGGTGGGGGTGGAGCTGCCGGTGAGCGCATTACCGGCGCGATTGAACGCATGCGACCAACCTTGATCCGGGCGCGCACTGCGGTCTATGAATGCTTTAATCTGCTGACGCGCTTTGCGCAGCTTGATGCCGAGTCGGGCCAGTACGATCCCCGAATTCGTCTGACTAAAGGTGTGCGCCAGCGACCGGAATGGCAGCCGATCGAGCAAGCCTGGCAAAATTTGAGCGATATGCTGGCTGCACTTGGTCATGAACTGGCGGTTATCGAAGATCACGCGCGTGAGCTGAACGAGGCGAGCGGTGATCTTGACGATGTGTTGTTGAGGGTGGAAGTGCTACGCCGGTTTGCAACCGATGCGCGGGTGCGTGGCGGCCACGTGATCTTTGGCGACGATGATAGTATTTGCTGGCTGAGCTATGACCGTCAGCGCGATACCCTGACCCTTACTGCCGCGCCGTTGAGTGTGGCTGAGATTTTGCAGAGTCAGCTCTTTGCCCAGAAACAGACCAGCGTTCTTGCTTCGGCGACGCTCAGTATCGCCGGCGAGTTTAGTTTTGTTAAAAGTCGAATCGGGCTAGACGAATGCGGCGAACTGCTGCTTGATTCGCCGTTCGATTATGCCCAGCAGGCGCTGGTATACATTCCCAACGATATTCCCGAACCTAACCAGCGCGGGTATCAGCAGATGATCGAACAGGCAATTGTCGATCTGGCGCTGGCATCGGGCGGCAGGATGCTGGCGCTGTTTACAGCAGCAAATGCGCTGCGCCAGACATATGCCGCCATTCAAGATCAGCTCGAAGATCGCGGGATTGGCGTGATGGCGCAGGGAATTGATGGCTCGCGACGCGCGTTAGTTGATCGGTTGAAAGAGTTTCCCCGCTCGGTCTTGCTCGGCACCAACAGCTTTTGGGAAGGGGTGGATGTGGTTGGTGATGCGCTGTCAGTGCTGGTCATCACCAAGCTGCCGTTTGCCGTGCCGAGTGACCCAATTGTGGCGGCGCGTAGCGAGTTGTTTGCTGACCCGTTCAACGAATACAGCGTGCCGCAGAGTATTCTGCGCTTCAAGCAAGGTTTTGGTCGCCTGATCCGTTCACGCGAAGATCGCGGGATCGTGGTGGTGCTCGACCGGCGGTTGCTGACCAAGAAGTATGGTCAGCGGTTCCTCGACTCGCTGCCGCCGACGCGAGTGCGCACCGGGCCGCTGGCCAATTTACCAGGACTGGTGACGCGGTTTTTGCAGGCAAAGAATGGCAGCGGCTAGGCCGATCACTGGCTATCTGGCCGGCTCGAAGCGATGCCTGAATGTGGCAGAGCGACGCCAAGGTGTGGTAAGAATCACATATGAAGTGATCAGTTCCCCACGCTAGACAGGAGTCGCATGCTACGCTTGATCATCGGAGTCTGTTTGCTCGGCTTAACTGCCTGTGCCTCTGTTGCCAGCAATCCCGTTGATGCGCCGCCTTTACCGGCTACCGCTCCAATCGTGACCCCGACTGCAGCGCCGCCGACCGCAGTGCCAACCGTGATACCGGTAGCGACACCGGTTGTCACTGCTACGACACTGGCACCCCTGCCCTCGCCGACTGCACCGGTGGCTGATGTTGATCCGGCTGCGCTTACCTATGCGCTCGAACGAATCGCCACCGGTTTTACTCGTCCCACGCATATTACCCATGCCGGTGACGGGAGTGGCCGCCTGTTCGTGGTCGAGCAGGCCGGTCGAGTGTGGATTTTGCGTGATGGGCAGCGTCTGGAAACTCCGTTTCTCGATCTGCGCGATCGGGTTGGGTCACGCGGGAACGAGCAGGGGCTGTTGAGTATCGCGTTTCATCCACAATTTGCCGTCAATGGTCGGTTCTTCGTTAACTACACCGATACCGGCGGCGACACGGTCGTTGCCGAATATCGGGTCAGCGCCGATCCTGATCGAGCTGATCCGGGTAGCGCGCGTGAACTGTTGCGGATCGAGCAACCGGCTGCCAATCACAATGGAGGTCTGTTGCTGTTTGGACCTGATGGTTATCTCTACATTGGCACCGGTGATGGCGGTGGCGCTGGCGATCCGCTCGATGCCGGGCAACGGCTCGATACGCTGTTGGGTAAATTGCTGCGGATCGATGTTGATCGCGGTCAGCCGTATGCGATTCCGTCGGACAATCCTTTCAACGGCCAGACCGATGCGTTGCCGGAGATCTGGGCTTATGGCCTGCGCAACCCATGGCGTTTTGCTTTTGATCCGGTTACCGGCAGGCTCTTCATTGCCGACGTGGGGCAAAATGCCTGGGAAGAGGTGAATGTTGCGCCGGTTGACGCGCCCGGTCTCAACTATGGCTGGCGAATTATGGAAGGCGCGCAATGTTACCGACCGGCTGATTGTAAACCGGATGGTCTGGTGTTGCCGGTAGCGGTCTACAATCACAATAGCGCCGGTGGCGGTTGTTCGGTTACGGGTGGTGAGGTCTACCGGGGCACGCGCCAGCCGGCGCTGATCGGGGTCTATTTCTACGCCGACTTCTGCACCGGCAATCTCTGGGCACTGTGGTCTGACGGCAACGAATGGCGCAATACGCTGGTCGCGCGTTTAAGCATTCAGACCACCTCGTTCGGTGTGGATGAAGAGGGTGACATCTACCTGCTGGATCGGGCTGGCGGTGTGTATCGGCTGGTAGCGCAACCATAAAGGAACCGGAGAAACGAATTCTGAGAGGATACCGATTTAGTTCACGACGGCGATAAACCGGCTAAAAACTGACGGATCAACCGGATCAAGACCTCCGGTTGATCGTTTTGGATGCTGTGACCGCTGCGGGCGACAAACTCGAGGCGACAGTTGGGGATGGTGGCTGCCAGCCGTTGCACATCTTCCGGGAGGTTTTGTTCGCCATCGCCGTTGATCAATAGCGTCGGACATCGGATCTGCGGCGCCAGGCCAGGGCAGATGTCGCCATCGGCGGCGGCAATCGCCTGCGCTGCCTGCACCCAACCTGCGATCATCGGTTCAAGTTGTTCTGCTCCGTGCCAGTCGATAATCTCTTGCCGCCAGGCGGCGCGTCCTTTGTTCCAGGCTGACACCGGCAGCCAGGCGCGCGCCGTCTCCACCATTAACTAACTGATCACGCCAGATACTCCCCAGGCCACGACTCCGCGCAAGAGGTTGGGATAACGCGCTGCCAGCACCAGCGCGCTCTCGGCGCCATCACTAAATCCGATTGCGACGACCGGCCCCGGCTGAATGGTGGCGAGCAGTTTGGCCATATCGGCGGCATCTCGCCGGTAAAAATCGAGAGGGAAGGCGCGATTGGGTGGCCGGCTGACGCCACCGCATAGATCAGGCGCGATCACGCGATGATCGTGGCGCAGTTCATCAATCAGTAACTCCATATAGCTGCGCGCTGTGTCGGTAAAGCCGTGGATCAGCAAGACTGGCAGACCGTTACCGGTATCGAGGTAGGCAAGCGTTGCTCGATCAGATAGAGTGACTTTGTGAAGCATAAAAGTATCTATAATGGTGATCGAAGCACCCGCTTCAGGCGCTAATAAAGTTTTTTACCATTGTGAGAGACTCGATGACCATCGCCGATCTGCGCGCCTTCCCGTTGTTTGCCAGCCTCGATGAGGCAACACTGTCCGAAACTGCCCGGCGCGTGAAGATATGTCACTATCGACCTGGTCAGCATATCATACGCGAAGATGAGCCGGCGCAGGCAATCTTTTTTGTGACGCGCGGGCGTGTCCGGCTGGCACGCACTGCGCCAGATGGCCGTGAACAGGTATTGGCAATGGTTAGGGCCGGTGAATATTTCAATGCGGTACCGATCTTTGATGGTGGGCTAAGCCCGGCAACGGCGCGCGCGATGAGTCACGTCACCTGTCTGTTACTGGCCCGCGAAGACTTACTGGCACTCATTCGTAATCATCCCGATCTGGCGTTGGCGGCGCTCTCGGATCTGGCCGGTCAATTGCGCGAACTGGTCACGCTGGTTGAAGATCTGGCCTTTCGTTCGGTGCGAGCGCGATTGGCGCGGTTATTGCTGGCCGAAGCTGCCGAAGGCGCCGCCGAGGTTACGCAGCAAGAACTGGCCGAGCGCACCGGTACCGTGCGTGAAATTGCCGGGCGCGCTTTGCGCCGCATGGCGGAAGAAGGGCTGGTGAAACTGGAGCGAGGACGAGTCATCGTGCTTGATCGGGCGCGGCTGGCGCAAGTGGCTGAAGAATAGTTGAGGCAAACGCAAAGATGTAAAGCTGAGAATGCAGGTTTCAGGCTTGCTCGCTTAAGTCTTTACATCTTTGCGTTTGGACGGTGAAATGAACCCGGATCCTAGTTCGGGAAGATTGCCCTGACCGTATTGAACATATCAGACAGAGAGCCACCAACTGCGCTAATAGCTGCAACACAAACTAGTGCGATAAGAGTAATGATCAATCCATATTCGGCCAGGCCTTGTCCGCGCTCGCGGTATTGTCTTCCCGTTATCAGCAAGATTGCTAATTGGATTGCCATCATCAGCATTTCACCTCCTTTCTGATTGGTATTGATGGTTCTACTGTATCGTATACCCTGGCGGCGCGCAACACGGATCAGGTACTATTACGCTATAGTACCGCTAGACACGATTGCGCTCTGCCGGGCGTGACTCGTGTATTGGCGTATTCGCTCATTTCAAGGAGGCCAGTATGAACATACAATGGCGAGTGCCGTTTGGTGACTTGCAACGGAGCCATCAAGCGTTGCAAGCCGAATTGCTCGCCGCAGCCAGCCGGGTGATCGAGAGTGGCTGGTACATTCTGGGCACGGAGGTTAGCGCCTTCGAGCGCGAATTTGCTGCGCTCTGCGGCGTTGATCACTGTATCGGCGTTGCCAGCGGCGCTGAAGCGCTCTATCTGGCGCTGGTTGCCGCCGGCATCGAATCTGGTGACGAAGTGATTACGGTCGCCAACGCCTGTATGTACGACGTGGCGGCTATTTTGCAGGCCGGGGCACAGCCGGTGCTGGTCGATGTCGATCCGGTGACGCAGAATATAGATCCAGCGGCGCTGGCTGCCGCGATTACGCCACGCACCAGAGCGGTCATTCCGGTGCATCTGTTTGGTCGGCTGGCTGCGATGCCGGCAATTATGGCGATAGCTGAACAACACGGCCTCATCGTCATCGAGGATGCGGCGCAGGCCCACGGCGCCTGGTGTCTGGATAATGCCGGTCAACCACGCATGGCCGGTCAGTGGGGGCACCTGGCAGCGTTCAGTTTCTACCCGAGCAAGAACCTGGGTGCGCTCGGCGATGGGGGGGCAGTCGTGACTAACGACGCTTTTATGGCCGAACGTCTGCGCCGCTTGCGGATGTACGGCTGGGAGCGGAAGTATTACACTACCGAAAGCGGCGGGCGCAACTCACGACTTGATGAGTTACAGGCTGCGCTCTTGCGGGTGAAATTAACTCGCCTCGCCGCTGCCAATGCTGCGCGACGCGAGCGAGCCGGCTGGTATGCCGCTGCGCTGACCGATCTGCCGCTCGGTTTGCCCGCCGACGAACCCGGTCACGTCTACCATCTCTACGTGATCACGCTGCCCGATCGGGCGACGCGCGACCGCCTGCGCGAACACCTGCTTGCCCACGGTATCGGGTGCGATATTCACTACCCCGTCCCAACCCATCTCCAGCCAGCCTACGCCAATCTCGGCTATCGGGCGGGCAGTCTGCCGGTGACCGAAGAGTTGGCCGGACGAATCCTCTCGTTGCCGATGTACCCTGAATTGAGCGCCGATGAGGTGGCGCTTGTCGCTAAAACCATACGAATGGGATTGGTATGATCAACGGGCAAACCTTTGCGGGCGCGCGCGTGCTGATTACTGGCGGGCTGGGTTTTATCGGCTCAAACCTGGCTCGTCGCCTGGTCGAACTTGGCGCACAGGTGACATTAATCGACTCACTGATTCCCGAATACGGTGGCAATCTCTACAATATCGCCGGGATTGAGGAACGAGTGCGTGTCAACATCGCCGATGTGCGTGATGAATACTCGATGAACTATCTGGTGCAAGGGCAGGATTTCCTGTTCAATCTAGCCGGTCAGACCAGTCATCTCGACTCGATGCGCAATCCGTATATCGATCTGGATATCAATTGCCGGGCGCAACTCTCTATTCTCGAGGCTTGCCGCAAGAACAACCCTCGGATTACGATTGTTTACGCTTCCACTCGCCAGATTTACGGCAAACCTGACTATCTGCCGGTTGACGAACGGCATCTGTTGCATCCGGTTGATGTGAACGGTATCAACAAGATGGCTGGCGAGTGGTATCACATCCTCTACAACAACGTCTACGGCATTCGATCCTGCGCCTTGCGCTTGACCAATACCTACGGCCCGCGCATGCGCGTGAAGGATGCGCGCCAGACCTTTCTCGGTATCTGGATCCGACAGGTCATTGAAGGCAAACCGATCCAGGTCTGGGGCGATGGCACCCAAGTGCGCGATTTTACCTACATTGACGATTGTGTGGAAGCGATGTTGTTGGCCGCCGTCCATCCGGCTGCCGCAGGACAAATTTTTAATCTGGGCGGGCTGGAAGTGATCAGCCTGCGCGATCTGGCCGCGCTTACCGTCGAAGTCGCCGGTGGAGGCAGTTTTGAGATCATTCCTTACCCTGCCGACCGCAAGCCGATCGATATTGGCGATTACTACGCCGATGATCGTCGGATCCGCAGCCTGCTAGGCTGGCAACCGCGCATCGATCTGCGTACCGGTTTGGCGCTTACCATTGCCTTCTACCGTCAACACCATAAGCATTACTGGGAGAGTGCGGCTGAGACAGTTTAAAAAATCTCAGTCAGAGATTCATCAGACCTTCACAAATACCGACTACTATGCAAGCTGAAAGGAGAAATCAGTTATGCGCGTGCTAATTACCGGCGGAGCAGGGTTTCTCGGTTCCCATCTGTGCGACCGTTTTCTAGCCGAGGGACACACGGTGATCGCGATGGATAACCTGATCACAGGCAGCACCGATAACATCGCACACCTGGCCGGTCACCCCCGCTTCCTGTTCATTCATCACGATGTGACGAACTATATCTATATCGATGGCCCGATTGACGCCGTGTTGCACTTTGCTTCGCCGGCATCGCCAATTGACTATCTCGAACTACCGATTCAAACGCTCAAAGTCGGCGCGCTGGGCACTCACAAGGCGCTCGGCCTGGCGCGGGCAAAAGGAGCGCGCTTCTTGCTCGCCTCAACCTCGGAAGTCTACGGCGATCCGCAGGTGCATCCGCAGCCGGAAAGCTACTATGGTCACGTCAATCCGGTCGGGCCGCGTGGTGTATACGATGAAGCCAAGCGGTTCGCCGAGGCGATGACGATGGCGTACCATACCTACCACGGCGTCGAGACGCGGATTGTGCGCATTTTCAATACCTACGGCCCGCGCATGCGTCTGCGCGATGGGCGAGTCGTACCGAATTTCATCTCGCAAGCTCTGCGTGGTGAACCGCTGACAATTTACGGTGACGGTAGCCAGACTCGATCGTTCCAATACGTCTCTGATCTCGTAGAGGGCGTCTACCGTCTGCTCTTCAGCGATGAAGTTGAGCCGGTCAATATCGGCAATCCAGGCGAGTTCACGATTGCCGAGTTTGCCCAGATCGTCAACGAAATAACTGGCAATAAAGCCGGCGTTGTCTACCGCGATCTCCGCACGAAAGACGATCCACAGGTGCGCCAGCCTGACATCAGCAAGGCGCGCCGCATTCTCAATTGGGAGCCAAAAGTTACCCTGCGCGAAGGGCTGGAACAGACCATTCCCTGGTTTCGGCAAGAGTTGCAACGACGTGGCGAACTCTAATTTCACGGGAGGCATGATCTGAGTATGAAAGCGGTCATCCTGGCTGGCGGCTACGGCACTCGGATTAGCGAAGAGAGCGCAATCCGCCCTAAACCGATGGTCGAGATAGGCGGTAAGCCGATCCTCTGGCACATCATGAAGATCTATTCGGCTCACGGCATCAACGAGTTCATCATTTGCTGCGGCTACAAAGGCCATATGATTAAGGAGTATTTTGCCAACTACTACCTGCATCATGCCGATGTGACCTTTGATATGCGCGCTAACCAGATGACCGTCCATCAAACTCAGATCGAACCGTGGCAGGTGACGCTGGTCGATACCGGCGAAGCCACGATGACGGGAGGTCGGATCAAGCGCATCCAACCATATATCGGTAACGAGACATTTTGCCTCACCTATGGCGACGGCGTCAGCGATGTCGATATTGGCGCGCTGATCGCCTATCATCGCGAACAAGGCGTCACTGTCACCCTGACCGCCGTTCAGCCGCCAGGTCGTTTTGGCGCCTTTACGCTGGGTGAAGATCAGACCTTAATCGATAGCTTCAAAGAGAAACCGAGCGGTGATGGCGCCTACATCAATGGTGGTTTCTTCGTCGTTGAACCGGCAGCGTTCGATCTCATTGCCGGTGATGAGACTGTGTGGGAGCGTGAACCGCTCGAACAGTTGGCCCGGAGCGGTCAATTAGCCGCTTATCGCCACCACGGTTTCTGGCATCCGATGGATACTCTGCGCGACAAGAACTATCTTGAAGGCTTGTGGCAGAGCGGTAATGCCCCGTGGAAGATCTGGTAAGCGCCGAAGCGACCGGAGCAGGCCGGCGGAAATGCAGCTCGTGACCTGCTTGATGTCAAATGATCTCATTCAGATATACTGCACAGGAGTCCAGGCATGAAAGTTCTCCTCACCGGTAGCGGCGGTTACATCGGCATCGTCACTGCTCCCTACCTGATGGAACGCGGCCATGAGGTGGTAGGAGTCGATACCGGCTACTACGAGAGCGGCTGGCTCTATCACAGCGGTCAGCGCCAACCGCAGTTGATAGTGCAAGATATTCGTCGGTTAACTGCGGAAGACCTGGTCGGCTTTGACGCTATCGTTCATATGGCTGAGCTGTCGAATGATCCGCTCGGTCAACTCAACCGTGATCTGACCTTCCAGATCAACCATCAAGGCAGCGTGCGGCTGGCTCAGGCTGCCAAAGCTGCCGGTGTCACCCGTTTCGTCTATATGTCGTCGTGCTCGGTTTACGGGATCGGTGTTGAAGGTGAAATCAAAACCGAAGAGTCGGCTGTTAACCCGCAGACTGCCTATGCTGAATGCAAGGTGCTCGTCGAACGCGATCTGGCTCAGATGGCCGATGATGACTTCTCACCGGTCTTTCTGCGTAACGCAACTGCCTTCGGGCCATCGCCGCGACAGCGGTTCGATGTGGTCTTAAACAATCTGGCCGGGTTGGCATGGACAACCGGGAAGATTGCGATGACCAGCGATGGCACGCCCTGGCGACCGCTGGTGCATATTCTCGATATTGCGCAAGCTGTAGCGTGCGCATTGGAAGCGCCACGCGATGCCATCCACAACCAGGTTTTCAACGTCGGCGATAGCCGGTACAATTACCGTGTGCGCGAGATTGCTGAGATTGTCGCCGAGGTCTTTCCCGGGTGCGAGTTGACCTTCGGTCGCAACGATGGCGATAATCGGAGCTACCGGGTTGACTTCACCAAAATTGCCACTCGTCTGCCCGGTTTTGCCTGCCGGTATGACGCTGTTGCCGGCGCTCGGCAACTACGCGCTGTGTTTGAACGGATCGGCATGACGCGCGAAATCTTCGAGGCGCCACCCTATACCCGCCTTAAGATGTTGCGCCATCTGATCGCGACCAATCAGCTTGACGCCGAGCTATTCTGGAGGAGTTAGACAATGCGGTTTCTTCCTACTGAGTTGAAAGATGCGTACATCATCGAGCTGGAGCCGCGCGAGGATAATCGAGGTTTCTTTGCGCGGGTCTGGGCCAAAGATGAATTCGCCGAGCACGGCCTGGTTGACCGGGTAGTGCAGATGAATCTTTCGTACAATCGGCTGGCCGGTACCTTGCGCGGAATGCACTTTCAGCACGCTCCTTACGCTGAAACCAAACTGGTGCGCTGTATTCGCGGCGCGATCTACGATGTGATTATCGACCTGCGGCCTGAGTCTCCAACCTACAAGCGGTGGATTGGGGTCAAACTGACTGCGGCCAACCGCCTGGCGCTCTATGTGCCCGAAGGTTTCGCCCACGGTTTCCAGACTCTGGAAGATGAGACTGAGGTGTTTTATCAGGTCTCTCAGTACTACACGCCATCTGCTGAGGGAGGTGTGCGGTTCGATGATCCGGCTTTCGGGATCGAATGGCCGCTACCGGTGACCGAGATGAGCGAGAAAGACAGGCGCTGGCCGTTGTTTAACGGGTAATACTGGAGCCAGTGTTATTAGCGATCAGGGAAGTGATGCGCAGACGCTACCGGAGCGATCTGGCATAGCGGTGTTGCGCGCGATTGTCGCGCGCAACAGTTACCGAACAATAGAATGTGGGTAGTAGTGAATTCTGGTAACGCCTGGCATCCTACGATATACACCTGAGCTAATACCTTCAGCGTATAGTTGCGATCTTCTGTCATTTCACCCATATCGTGTGGGAGGAAAAGGCTTTTCCAGTTGCCTGATCCCTTTTATCTTTTGCGGCCCAATGGAATCCAATCAGCAAGCAACCGGATCGCTACAGGATCGTTCCCGGCAACACAACCAAAGACAATACGTAAAGGCACCGATATGATACTCGTTGATACCGCACTGGTTCGCGCTGAAGCCGAAGGGCGCCCGATTCGGGTTGGCATGGTTGGCGCCGGTTTCATGGCGCGGGGGATCGCGCTCCAGATTATTCGCTACACTCAGGGCATGCGGCTCGTAGCGATTGCCAACCGCACACTTGACCGGGCGATTCAGGCCTACACCGAAGCAGATGTGCCGGTCGAGGCAATTCGCCGCGTTGACTCGACTACGGCGCTCGATGCTGCCCTCACCGCCGGCGCGCCGGCAGTGACCGACGATGCCTTACTCCTCTGCGCTGCCGATGGGATCGATGTCATCCTGGAGGTGACCGGCGCGGTAGAATTTGGCGCGCAGGTGGCATTAGCTGCCATGCGTCATGGCAAACATGTCGTGACAATGAATGCTGAACTTGACGGCACTCTCGGCGCTATCTTGCAGGTGTATGCCCGCCGCCACAGCGTCATCTTCACCCTCTCTGATGGCGATCAGCCTGGCGTGACGATGAACCTCTATCGCTTTGTGCGCGGGTTGGGGGTGAAGCCGGTGCTGTGCGGCAATATTAAGGGCTTGCATGACCCGTACCGTAATCCGACCACCCAGGCTAACTTCGCCCGTCAGTGGGGGCAAAATCCGTATATGGTGACCAGCTTCGCCGATGGCACCAAAATCTCGTTCGAGCAGGCGGTTGTGGCCAATGCTACCGGTATGCGGGTAGCGCGTCGCGGTATGTTCGGGCCAACGGTGCCTTCTGGAACGCCGCTGTCTGACGTTGTGCATCAACTCTATCCGCTGGAAGAACTACTCTCTGGGCCTGGCATCGTTGATTACGTCGTTGGCGCCACGCCAGGGCCGGGAGTGTTTGTGCTCGGCACTCACGATCATCCGCGCATGCAACACTATCTCCATCTGTACAAGCTTGGTCAAGGGCCGCTCTACCTCTTCTATACCCCTTATCACCTCTGCCACTTTGAAGTGCCGAACTCGATTGCGCGGGCAGCTCTGTTTGGCGATACCGTACTGGCAGCGGCTGGCCGACCTGCAGTCGAAGTTATTACTGCTGCTAAGACCGATCTCAAGGCCGGGCAAGTTATCGACGGTCTTGGCGGATACATGACCTACGGACTGGCCGAGAATGCTGATGTCGTCCAGGCTGAACGTCTGCTGCCAATCGGGTTGGCCGAAGGCTGCACCCTGCTCCGCGATATTCCCAAAGACGGGATCATCACTTACGCTGATGTTCGTCTGCCAGCCGGGCGGCTGAGTGATCAGTTGCGTGCCGAGCAAGATGCAATGTTCTGGGGCAGTCAGGCCCATGCCGATTAAGGCCGGGCGCGGTGCCGTACCCCGGTTGCCGCGCCATCAGTCTCGCTATGCCCTGCACGCACTGAGCAGGTCTGCCCATCACCACACTATTTCTGCCGGTCGCCATATCTTTAGTTCTGAATAGTTGAAATTGTTGGCTCGATACATCCACTCGTTCCTCCCGCGCGTAAAGAGAGATGAAGCCGGAAATTGTGCAAGAAGTTTGCAAATAGCTGCCAATTCCGGTGCAAGAGGAACCGTTTATATCAGTAGGGAGGAATGTTCCGTGATTCGCAAGCTGTCGATTGCTCTCACTGCGGCTCTGTTGTTCGCTTTGCTGGTTGTGCCGGCTGCCTTCGCCCAGAGTGGTTCGGCCAAGGTTCGTGTCATTCACGCTTCACCCGACGCGCCGGCGGTTGATGTCTTTGTTAACGGCAATGCCGCTCTGACCAATGTTGGCTTCTTTGCTGCCAGCCCCTACCTCGATCTGCCGGCGGGAACATACCGGGTGCAGGTGGCGCCAACGGGTGCTGGCGCAGGTTCAGCGGTGATCGATGCCAATGTGACAATCGAAGCTGGCCGCGCTTATACGATTGCAGCGGTTGGCCCGGTAGCCAGCATTCGCCCACAGGTGATCGTTGACGATCTGAGTGCGCCTGCGGCTGGCAAGGCAAAGGTGCGTGTCTATCACTTCTCGCCTGATGCGCCGGCGGTTGATGTGAAGCTGGCGAGTGGCGCTACGCTGATTAGCAATCTGGCTTTCCCCGATGCGAGCGGCTATCTTGAGGTTGACGCCGGCACGTATGATCTTCAGGTGACTCCGGCTGGTGGCAGCGCGGTAGTGATCGATCTGCCAGGCACACGCGTGGACGCCGGCCAAATCTACAGCGTCTTTGCTACGAATTTTGTAGCCAGCATCACACCGCAGCTTGCGGTGACCGCGCCGGCGACCACTGCGGCGCCGGCGGCACTGCCAACGACCAGTGGTGAAACATTACCGCTGGCGGCGCTCGCTCTGATGGCGCTGGCGCTGGTTGCGCTCGGTGGAATGGTGATGCGCCGCAGCCTGCGGTAAGCACCGTTGACGTTCGCGGGGTGACTGCAAGGCAGTCACCCCGTTTATTTTGGTTGGTTGCAAGGAAATGCGCGCAAGGGCTGTGGATAGATGTAGTTCTATCGACAGAACCTTAAAGCCCTCCTGGCGGCTTCTAGCCATTAAAACTTCTACACGGTTAGCGCCAGGATCAGCGCGCCGATGCAAAGGGCTACACCTGTCAGTGCGAGGTGGGCGTATCCGAGTATCAGTCCTGTCAATGCCAGACCGCCGCCGCTGATCGCGCCATTGCTGCGTTTCACTGCGCCATGACCTAGATGCCCACAGATGATGGCCGGCACTGCCAGCAACAACGGGACGAAGAAGAGTATCCAGGCGACAATTCCACAGACCAGGCTGGCAATTGCCAGGCGGCTATTCTGCGCCGGCATCACCGGTATCGTCGTCTCTACCGCCGGGGCTGGTTGCCAGGCGACAACGGCTAATGCTTGACCGCAAACAGGACAGAATCGTTCGGTACCAGTAATGATATGCTTGCAGGTAGGGCACTGTTGCACAACAGACCTTCCTTGATGTCAGACAGCAAGATCCAAAGTTACTGTCAGGTTTTTTTGATCCGATACCTTCCTGCGTTGGCTCGTCCGCTCAAGCGTTCGCCAATGCCCGCGCGTGTGCGCCAATGTCAGGAGCTGTAACCAATGCCTCGCCAACCAGAATAGCATCGGCGCCGTAAGCACGCACTTCAGCCACATGTTCGGGCGAGAAGATTCCGCTCTCGCTTACCAGCAGTGGACGTTGCGGCTCAGCAGGCAGGCGTTCGGCAATCGCTTTGGTCGTCGTTCGATCGGTCAAAAACCGGTGCAAATCGCGATTATTGACGCCGATGATCGGCGGTTGCAGGCGTAGCGTTCGTTCCAGTTCAGCAGTGGTATGCACCTCGATCAATGCCTGCATCCCAAGTTCACCGGTAAGCGCAAAGAGTTCGGCCAGAGTCAGATCATCGAGCGCTGCCACGATGAGCAAGATCGCGTCGGCGCCGTAAGCGCGGGCCTCGTATACCTGATACGGGTCGATGATGAAATCTTTGCGCAGCAGTGGCGTTCCGCTTGCTTCTACCTCTGGCAAAGCGCGGATGCCGGCCAGATAGGTCAGACTGCCCTGGAAGAAGCGTTGATCGGTCAGCACCGAGATTGCGGCAGCGCCATTGGCGACATACGCGCGCGCCAGGGCCAGATGATCGAAATTAGCCAGCAAGACACCGCGGCTAGGTGAAGCTTTCTTCACTTCAGCGATCAGCGCAGTTGCCGGCGCTCGGCGCAGCGCCGCCGCAAAATCACGCGCTGGCGGAGCGCGGTGAATCTTGTCCTGGAGTGCCGCAAGCGGAATCTTTGCCTGCTGGCGACGCACTTCGATCCGTTTGTGGGCCAGTATTTGTTCCAGAATGGTTGATTCGCTCATAGATATTCTCTGACGGGGCAGAATGAACAATTGCTATTGTAACGAGGGCTGTGGCAGGTTGCAAGACCGTCAGGGCGAACGTGAACAGTGGAACGTTCGCTGCTCTAACGAATTGTCCTGGCGAGTTTGTGAGCGACAACGTAAACGTTGCGCATCAGTTGCATTCCGTCACGACGCGTTTTATTGACCTCTGGCCGGCGCTTACCGCTCCACCAGCGTGGCAATTGTCACGCCATCGCCGCCATCGCGTCCACCGCTGCTGAATGATGTTACCAGCGGATGCGTAGCCAGTATATCGCGCACAATCTGGCGTAGCGCGCCGGTGCCTTTGCCGTGAATCAGGCGAACCTGGCGGAGACCGGCCAGATAGGCCTCGTTAAGGTAGCGGTCGAGGCGGTCGCTCACTTCGGCAGCGCGCCAACCACGCATATCGAAGCTCATCGACACGTCAGCGACGGCAGGCAATGTGACACTGCGTTCGGGTGGCGTATAACGGCGCTCATCTTCCACTTTTGCTTTGACGCGCTTCAGTTCGGCCAGCTTCACCGTCATCCGAAACCCACCTACCTGCACAGTAGCGGTGTCGTCTTCTTCATCAATCGCCACAATCTCGCCGTTGAGACCGATTGACGTTACCTGTACCGGGTCGCCCACCTGCAACGGACGTTCAGCGGGGGGGGGCGGGGTGGCCGGCGCATGCTTTTGGCGCAAACGTTCGGTCACCTGTTGCGCCTGCTCGGTGGCGGCGGCCAGGCGTTTTTCGGCTTCTTCCAGCCACTGCCGCGAGATGTTCACCGAGCGGTATTCTTCGCGTAACCGGCGCAACTGCTGGCGCGCTTCGCGTAGTTCGGCTTCAATCTCCTGACGGGCAGCGACCAGGGCCGCTTCCCGTTCGGCGGCAAAGGCCTGCTGTTCGGCGGCCAGTCGATTGCGGTACTTTTCAGCGTCGGCGCGCAGCTCTTCGGCTCGTTGCAATGCCGCCGCTGCCGCATCGCGCTCGCGCTGGATCCCAGCCAGCAGGTCTTCGACTTGCGCCTCTTTGCGGTCGATAAACGAACGCGCCTGCTCAATCAATGCCGGATCCAGCCCCAGGCGCGCGGCAATGGCCAGCGCGTTCGAGCGGCCAGGGATGCCGATACTCAAACGGTACGTCGGCGCCAGAGTCTCGACATCAAATTCGACCGAAGCGTTTTGCACACCCGGCGTTGAGTAGGCAAATGCCTTCAGCTCGGCGTAATGGGTGGTGGCTACCGCGAGCACACCTAGTTCTAACAGCCGTCCGATAATTGCCCGCGCCAAAGCCGCGCCCTCAACCGGATCAGTTCCAGCGCCCAGTTCGTCAAACAGCACTAGCGCTGCCGGTCGGCGATAGTCAAAGAGCGCTTGATCATCGGCCACCGGTGGCAGATCTTGCGCCGCCGTCAACGTCTGCAAGACCCGGATAATATTCGCCATATGCGAAGAGAAGGTGCTCAGGCTCTGTTCGATGCTCTGCTCGTCGCCGATGTCGGCGAAAATATACAGAAATACCGGCAGCCGAGAGGGCTGGTCGGCTGGTATCTGCATTCCAGCCTGCGCCATCAGAGCCAGCAGGCCGGTCGTTTTGAGTGCCACCGTCTTGCCGCCGGTATTGGGACCGGTAATTAAGAGGACAGAAAACTCGCCACCCAACCAGATATCAATGGGCACGACCGTCTCGGCTGGCAAGAGTGGGTGGCGGGCGCGTGTCAGGCGCAGTGGCGGTTCAACCGGTGGCGGATCGTCGGGTCGCCAATCGACGATCTCCGGGGCAATACTGCGGGTAGCGATTGCATAGCGGGCCATAGCGAAAGCCAGATCGATTGCAGCCAGCAGGTTGACAGCGCTTGTAATTGCGCTCACCGCCGCCCCCACCTGATCTGATAGCTCGCCCAAAATGCGCTGCACCTCTTCCGCTTCAGCGGATTGCAACTCGCGCCAGCGATTATTCAGTTCGACGATTGCCATCGGCTCGATGTAGAGGGTTGCGCCTGAACCCGACTGGTCATGCACGAGGCCGCGCACTTCACGTCGATGGCTGGCTTTGACCGGGATGACGTAGCGACCATTCCGCACGGTGATGATCGGCTCTTGCAGCGCATCGGCCAGCGCGCTGGAGTGGATCATACTCTGCAATCGCTCTTGCAAGCGATTGAACGCAATGCGTACCTCGTGTCGCAGGCGGGCCAGCGTCGGGCTGGCGCTATCCAGCACCTGTCCATCATCAGCGATGGCTCGCTCAATAGCCTCGATCAGGTGAGGCAGGGCGGGTAGACTGCTTCCTAGCTCAATGAGATGCGGGAAGCGCGCGTCGAGCCGGCCAAGACGCTGGCGCAACAGAACGGCACTTTGCAAGGTTGCTGCGATGTCACGCAGTGTTGTGCCATCAAGGATGCCACCCCGCGCCGCGTGTTGCGCGGCCCGGCGAACGTCACGTGCCCCGCCGATGCTGATCTCCGGCCACTCTTCCAGCAGCAGACGCGACTCGGCGGTAAGGGCCTGGCGCCGGCGCACCTCAGCCAGATCGGTGGCCGGAGTCAGACTTAAAGCCAGTTCACGCGCCGCTGAAAACGCAGTATGACGGGCCAGACGCTCGCGAATGGCGTCGAACTCGAGCGTGTGCAGGGATGATTCCGGGATAGACATACTCGTACCGTTTAAACCAATGGTTGCCTCGCTCAGCCTACCACCAGTGCGCGGGTGTTGTCATCAGCCGGAAGGTTGATCACTGTACCTTAAAAATAATGCGCGCGGCGTCAGGGAGCACCGGGTCTACTAAGTCGTACAGGCCAGGCAAGACAGCATTGGCGAAAAAACGCAACATCAATGAGGTGCCGATCTGGCCGCCGAGCCAGCGCGTTATCGGATACTCGATATTGGCAAAACCACGCACAATAAAGAGATTCCAGAGCAGCACTGCGGCCAATCCAAGCGCCAGACCGCCGATGATAAGGCCGAGCGCAGCGCCGATGATCCGATCAATCATTTCAAAGTGGTGTGGTATTTGCGCGTAGCGGAAGGTGTAGATACCGACAAATGTCAGCACGATGAAACAAAGCAGGTGAATAAGCGCGAAAGCTACATATTGACTGACGAAGCGCTCGCCGCCCAATTCGCGCACGAAGACGTTAGCCAGGCTCTGGTAGTACAGACTGGCCAGGACGGTACTGAGGTAGAACGAGAGGATGATCAGTAGAATCCGCACTGTTCCCTGAAAAAAACCTGCCGCTAGCGCGCCGAAGAAGAGCACAACGAAGAGGAAGTCTATGACGTTCATAATAACCAATCTCCCGGCGCAAACATTCTCAATCTTAAGACAGATCCGTAAGTTACCTGATTATAGCATACTGGTTCTGCTGAAACGTGCATCGTTGGGGTAATGCATGTGTTTTGTAAGGTTGTTGAAACCGGAAGGATCGCTTCTTCGCCTGTCTCGCAACGCAATTCAACCCCGCTAATGTCTGAATGAGGTTTGCATCATGACCAGTACCAGTACTTCTCGTCTTGCCACAGTTGCGTCTGAACGCTCCGCCGCAGATCCGGCCACAATGGCGCCATTGTTACCCTCTGAAGCGCGCCGCGGCATGATCATCTCAATCTGGGAAGGCGCCATCGCCAATGTTCATATCAGTATTACCGGGGCCGTCGGCGGCAGTGTTTTTCTCAGCGGCTTTGCGCTGTTACTTGGCGCAAACAATTTTCAGCTTGGCTTGCTGGCAGCGCTGCCGTTTATCGGTCAGCTCTTTCAGTTTCTCAGCGCCTATCTTGAAGCGCGGTTTGCCAACCGACGCGCGATAGTGCTCTACTCGGCGCTGGTCGGTCGGCTGGTGTGGGCCTTGTTGCTCTGTCTGCCGTTTACCGGTTGGCCATCGGCGTGGCAACTGACCATCTTCTTCATCGCGCTCGGTTTTTCCTACGGTCTTAACGGTATGGCGGGCAATGCCTGGATAAGCTGGATGAGCGATCTGGTGCCGGCCAACCGGCGGGGCAGTTATTTCGGTGTTCGCAATACTGTCGGTGGGATCTCGGCTATGATCAGTGTCTTTGCCGCCGGTCTCGCGCTTGACCATTTTCGCGCCAGAGGCGCTGAAGCGCAAGGTTATGCGCTCATCTTTGGGGTAGCAGCACTGGCCGCATTTGGCGCAGCCTGGTTGATTGCGCGTCAACCAGAACCACCTCTCACCCCTCGTCCCTGGAACGGGATGAGTTCGTTGTTGTTGGATCCGTTACGCAATCCTTCATTTCTGCACTTTACCGTGCTGTCTACCGCCTGGGCACTGGTTACCGGTATCGCGGCGCCTTTTTTCAACGCCTACGGCTTGACCGCGCTTCAGCTTGATTTTTCACTGCTGGCGTTGACCGGTGTTGTAACCAGTGCAGTTGCGCTCTTCTTTTCACCGCTGGTTGGCTGGCTGATGGATCGCTACGGTTACCGTCCGGTGATCACCGCGTGTGTGCTTGGAACCGTACCGTTGCCATTGGGCTGGATCCTCTCTACTCCTGACAATATTGTGCCGCTCTGGTTAACCTCGATCTTTTCTGGCGTCTTCTGGCCGGGTGTCAATCAAGGGTTGGGCAATTTGTTGATGGAGCGGGCGCCGGTCGCTCAACGCGGCGCAGCAGTGGCGATCTACAGCCTGATCACCGGTCTTGGCACGTTGGTCGCATCCCTGGTTGGTGGCGCATTAGGTCAGGCTGCTGCCGGCGTGACGCTGATGGTAGGGCCGGTGGCATTGCAGGGGCTGGCAGTGCTTTTCGCGATGACGATGATAGGCCGTATCGTGATGGTAGGTATGTTCTGGCGTGTGCTGAGAAACCCGGCTTGAGCGGGCATGAAGTGCTGTGAGCGAGACACTGATAGTTAGAGTCGGAAAGATTGACGGCGCTCTGCGCGACAATGCTGAGAGTCTACAGCGCGATGGTAGGCATGGTTTGCCTCGCTGTAGTTATCCTTCAGGTTGCACTGCTGTCAGTTTGCGGCGCACAAAGGGTATCTTTTCCAGCACTTTAACCAGCGCTTCCTTCACCAGTGCCATATCATTGTTGGGCAGCGCGCGCAATACCAGCGCCAGACCAATGTACACAACAGCGCCTAATGGCACGGCCAGGAAGAAAAATGGTGATGTCCGTAGCCACCAGATCGATCCTGCCATACCCAATCCGGCCAGGCCGGACAGCAAACCGGTGCGCCAGTTTTGAGCGCCAAATGTGCCCTTGGGTAAGGCCTTGATAGCCGCGATCAGAATGCCTAGCTCGGTAATCGTGTATGCCAGCGCCCCACCCAGCGCGCCGTTGCCAAAGGCGCGATCAGTCCACGGTACCAGGAAAAAGTCGAGTGGTAGCGTTGCGACCGTCGCCACAATCATAATCGTGTTGAGGATGGCAGTGCGCTCGGCGGCAATCAGCAACTGGCTGAGCACCGTATTCAGGTAGGTACAGATCAGCACCAATCCCAGCACGGCGAGAACAGCGCCGGTTGGGCGAAAGGCATCGCCGTACAGAAGGAGCGTGATCGGTTCGGCTAGCGCCAGCAACCCCAGCCCAATCGGCATGCTGAGCACAACCATAATGTTGAAGATTGGCCGGGCCGCCTGTGAGAGGTAATCTTGCCCGGCAGCAAAGCGGCGCGTGAATGTCGGAAAGATGACAGTGCCAATCGCTACCGGGAAGAACATCAAGGTGCCAAACAGGTTTACGGCAGTGCCATACCAGCCCACAGCTTCGGTTGAGGCGAAGAGGGCGATAAACAACCGGTCGATTTGCTGATAAACCATCAGCGTTAATGCCGTCACCAGATACTGCTTTGAGTCAAGCAGCATACTTCGTGCCGCTGCCAGATCGAAACTCCAGCGCGGTCGATGCTGGCGGAAAAGGAAAAAAGCATCGCCTAAGAGTGCCACCAGGGCAGCCAGCACATTTGCCCAACCGATCCAGATGACATCGAATCCGGCGAAGAGCAGGCTCAGGCTCAACACTGTCAGCGCCAGCTTGCTGACAACCGTAACCAGCGAGACATAATGTACCTGTTCTAGCCCATTCAGCGCCGCAATTAAGCCGCCGCTAAGTGTTGCAAAGAGGGTCATCAGCCCGATAATCCAGATCAGGGCAATTTGCGTTGGATCGGCACTGCCGGCCAGGAGGTCGTAGCCAAAGACGACCAGGCAACTAATCACCCACAAGCCGATCCGAACAATGAGGCTGGTGCCGACCAATACACCGGTGCGGTGCGGTTCACGAGCAATCGCCTTGGTCAGGTGTGTGTCCATACCGAACGTGATCAACACGCCGGCAATCATCCAGATCGACAACGCAATGGACAGTTGACCAATCGCGAGCGGCCCCAGGATGCGTGGCTGAAAGATGGCAACCAGAAAAGCCATTGCCCATGTGAGCAACTGAGCTGCCATCATCGCGCTTGCATTTCGGGCCAGCCGCGCCCCGCTAATGGGTGGCGGCGTTATGGGGTTGGGCGCTCCTTGGGCGCTCACGGCGCTACTCCTCTCTGTGATGGGTCGGTCAGGCGAAATGGCGCAATATAACAACACAATTCGCGGTTAAGTTGATAACTCCAGCCTTTTTGCAAACCTACAAAGGGGTAATACAGTTGATCTAATCCCAGCAATATCTTATCTAGGCGATGCCACTTGATCACACCCGAAGCAATCTGGCGCAATCCCTGGCTAAATAACCATTCACCCAACAATACCAGGCCACCGAGGTCACCGCAGCGCAGGTATTTACCGGCAACCGCGCCGGCGCCAATGCCGTAAGCGCGAAAGCTGCGGCGAACGCCTTGCCAGTTCTGCCAGTGGTGATGATAGGCAATAGCCTGTGGGGTAAAGGCGATCCAGCCACCGCTTTTCAAGACCCGATAGCCTAGATCTCGCTCTTCCCACGATCCTAATGGCGCGCCAGCGCCAATCAGTTCATCAAATCCTCCCATCTGTTCGAAAGCGTTGCGCCGCGCGCCCATGTTATGGCCGTGACCGAAGGCAAGATTAAACCGATTGTGGCGAAAAATACGACGCGAGCCATTGCACGTGCCCAAAACCAATTCATTGACCTTCATCTCTTGTGGCCCCGGGTATACTGCCCCGAAGGCCAGCCAGACCCGCTCGTCGCGCAATTCCGCGACTAACCCGCCGATCCAGCCAGGATCGAGCACACAGTCATCGTTGGTGAACAGAATGTAGGGCGCATGGCCCAGAGCAGCGCCGGCGTTGCGTGTGGCCGATATACCGCGTATCGGTTGCCGCAGATAACAGATCCGTTCGTCTTCTAACGCATGGTGACGAACACACTGTTCAGTGCGATCGTCTTCACTTTGGTCAAGCACCCAGATCGTAAAGTGAGGATACGTGTTCTGGCGGAGACTGCGAATCGTAGCGTCGATAGCAGCGCCGCGTCCATATGTTGAAATCACAACATCGACTGCCGACATATCCATACAGTTGCTGCCCATTTTGTCTGAATAACCAGCTTATGTCAGCAGCGTATCATCCTTTGTTGAAACTATGCTGAAATACGCATAGATTTCATCTAACGAGACAGTCACCTGGCAGCGAATTTTTGGTTGGGCGCGCGGCGCCGCAAGAGCCGATCAACTTCACAAATCAGATCGTCTGAGTCAACCGGCTTGGTCAGAAAAGCGTTGACGCCAACGCCGGCTGCTTTGACCTCGTCTTGCTCTTTGACACTGCCGGTTACCATAATGATTGGCAAGTCGGCATAGCGTTCATGCTCGCGAATTGCGCGAGCCAGTTCAATCCCGTCCATCCGCGGCATCGTAAGATCGGTGACAACAAGAGCGACTTCCGCAGAGTTGAGTCGGCGCAACGCCTGCTCGCCATCAATGGCAGTAACCACTTTATAGCCGTGTTGTTCGAGCACGAACCCCATCAACCGGTTGCTCGGTATATAGTCATCGACGATCATGATCGTGGTCATGTTCAGAGTCTCCTTTAGCTTAAATGCTTGACCAGGTGCCAGCGATTTCCATCAGGAAGCGATGTATAGCTGACTTTATCCATCAAGTGGCGAATGAGAAACAAACCATAGCCGTGGATTTGGGCCTCGCTAAGGTTGGGTTGCGGCACCAGTTCTGGATCGAACGTCTCTCCCGTATCGTGCAATTCGATCTCGATGCGGGGTGGTTGTGGGTAGAGCGTTAAGGTGATATGAATGCGTCCTTCGCCATCGCGCCGATTCCGATAAGCGTGACTGACGATATTTGTGCAGACTTCATGCGCAGCCAACTGCACATTGTATATCAACGTTTCATTGTCTGCTCCTACCTGCCGAAGTAATTCGGCAATAGTTTCACTCAGCAGGTGCAGATAGGAATGGCGGGCCGGTAGATCCAGCCGGATCACTTCGCTGGGTTGCCTGCTCACGGCTCTACTCCTTTGAGCACGATAAGCGTTTGATCATCATCTTGCGGATGGCCCGCGCTGAATCGATCCACTGCATCAAACAAACCATCGGCAATTTCGCGCGCTGAAAGCTTGGACAGTTCATCGACCGCGTTCAATAATCGTTCGATGCCAAATAATTCATCTTGTTCGTTACGGGCATCGCTGAAACCGTCGGTGGCAACGATCAAGAGATCACCTGCTGCCATCGCGAGCGAACGATTTTGAAAGTGATTGGTTGGCAGGATACCGATAGCCGTGTTATCGGCCAGCAATAATTCAGCTCGACCGTTGCGCGGTCGGTAAATGACCGGCGCGTGACCCGCATTGGCATATGTGATAGTCTGTTGCTCGACCTCGTATTGACCGACAAAGACAGTTGCAAAGACGCCGATCCGGGTAAAATCGTTGTAGAGATCTTCATTGGATTGGCGCATCACCAGTGCCGGTGTCGGCGATGGCATAAACTGCGCTTTGCTGTGCAAGGCAGTGCGTGTCATCGACATTAACAGCGCCGCCGAAACGCCTTTCCCACTCACGTCACCGATGGTAAAGATGAATGGATGGTTGGGCAGGTTGATGAAATCGAAAAAGTCGCCGCCAACCTGTAATGCCGGACGCGAATAGGCGAAGATCTCTAAACCGGTCACCTCTGGCAGGACGCGGGGAAGCAGATCGGTTTGCACTCGTCGAGCGAGATCCATTTCGCTGCGTAGACGCGCCTGTTCTACCATCTCCTGGTAGAGTAAGATCCGCTCGATCTGTGCGCTGGCCTGATCGGCGAGCGCTCGCCCAAGTTTCAGCTCAGGAGTGCCGAAACCTTCTGCCCGATCCATGATCCCGATACTGGCTACTACCATCCCCCGCACCCGGACTGGAACCACCAACAGGTTATGCACGCCGGGTGGCCGGCGCAGATCGCCATCATTTTCACTGAGTAAGAGCGGACGATCTTCTGTTTGTAGTTGCCAGAATAGTCGCCAGATCGTCTCGACGTTGAGCCTCGATTCTTCCGATTGCACAACGATCGGATCGCCACCGTTTGTTGACACGTAGGTTGCAAAGCCGGCTCGCCCTCTCAACATACGCTGCGCTTCATGGACAACAGCCGTCAACGTTTCACGCACTGTTACCAGATCGCGCATCGCCTGCGTTAATCGGTAGAGCGCGAGTTGTTGATCCTGACTGGCAACCAGATCGGCGGTCATGCATTGCAACTCGTATTCGAGCTGCAACATGTAACCGATAAGCTCAGCTTCGGCTTTCAGATGTTGTTGCGCTGCTTTGTGCCGAATGCCGCTTAGACGAAGTTCGCCGACGACTTCGTTGTAACAGTAGATGGCTGCGCTGAGATCGGCTGGCAACAGTCGCTGTCCAGCCGGCCAGTAGGCAAGCGCCCGTCCCTGTTCAAAAACTCCAAATGCCTGCGCGCCTTGCGCCAGCCATGCTTCGGCTAATGCCTGAATGCGGTTGTATTGTGAGCTGAGCAACGAAACAAGCATCATTGTGGTCTCAGGCATTCAAAACAGCAAGCGCATGCTCGCTATCAACAAAGATGTTGAACGCTTTATCGAGTCGGGTCAGTTCGAAAATCATTAACACTGGTCGGCGCAAACCGCAGAGCGCAAATTCACCTTTCCCTTGCTGGCAGCGTTTCATCGCCGATACCAGCGTCGCCAACGCGGTTGAGTCGACGAAGGTGGTTTCGGTCAGATCGACTAAAACACGCGCGCCAGGGGTGGCAGTTGCCTGTTCAAGCCAGTGCTGGACGGGAGGCGCGGTATTCGCGTCGAACCGACCTTCAATCGCCAGCACTGCCACATTGCCGACTGTTCGCGGCTTGATTTCCATAGGTATAATCCTCCTTTAACCCAGGCACCTGGTGATACTGCCCCGATCACACCTCGTTATCTTTACCTGGGTGGCGCAAGGTCGGCTTTTACGGCTACGCCGATCTCAGATGTCACTTTCGTTGCCTTCATCCGATGCCACCAGGCCCGCGGTGTGCGCAACAGTATCTTCAGGTCATCTTGCCATGTATGCGTTGCACTATAGTATACATCGGCAACCACAATAGAATCGAGATCACCGGCGGCCTGTACGTACCATAAACCGGTTATGCCGGGTGGAACTTCATAGCGACGTTGCTGCCACGCTTCGTGCAACAGTTCGACTTCGTTGGGCGAGAGTGGTTTAATACCGACCAGGTGTAGATCGCCGTTGATGACATTCAAAAGTTCTGGTAACCGGTGAAATTCGCAGGCTTCGAGCCATGCCCCAAACCAGAGCGGGCGTCCATCGGCATGACGGGTGCGCCAGCGCCAGAGATTCAATGGGCGGAATGTGGTCTGCCCGTTGGCCAGCGTCACGCGCTCGCCAACGCGCGGTAGCCGAACGAGTGGCCGACCGCCGCTGCCGATCGCGGCCAGCAGTCCGGTGAACAAAAAGAGTGGGCTGAGCGCAATGAGGATGAGCAGGGCGCCGATCCGATTCAAAACGCTGGTCAGCCGGTTTGTATTCACCGTTGCTGCCGAGACTCGTCCGATCAGGAACGGATCGACAATTGCGGTTTGTTCACCACTCTCTGGATCGATGATCATGCCTGGGTAAACAATACGCCGATCAACATTGACCAGTTGACCGATGTAGGTATCTGCCCAGACGGTGCTGGCTGTTACGGTAGCTTCGTCATCGATCATGCAGTCGGCGCCGATTACCGTGCCCGGACCAAGCTCAACATCGCGCCCGATCCAGCAGTTGTCGCCAATGTAGAGGGGTGGCGCAATGCGCGCGCTGGGATGGATGGAGTCATTGCGTCCTACCCATACTCCGGGTGCGATCTGGCGACCCCGGATTGAAGGGTATCGCACGGTGGCACGCGGGCCATCGGTGACTGTCGGGTCGGCAGTCCGGTAGGCACTGTACAAAAAGACCTGCTGCGCTTCGTGGTAGCTGGCCAGTGTTGTCAAAGGATTCCAGTAGCCGCTAAAGGTAAAGTTGTGTATCGGTATGTGTTGTTCCAATAAGTGCGGTAACAGATCGGTGACAATCTGGCATCGCTTGCGCAGCGGAATTTGTGCGATCAAGCTCGGTTCAATGAGGTAGGCTCCGGTGAGAGTGACAACATTGCCATCGCTCTTAGCCGGCAACACGGCGCGCAGGGTTCCATCTTCAGCAATAGCAGCCTCCGGGTGGGCGTACTCGCGCGCCGGGTGAGTAATGACCGTGAGTGGCCCGCCATGAGCCTGATGGTGTGCCAGCGCCGTTTCAATTGGCAGGTCGATAATCGCGTTGCCCGGCCATACCAGACAGGTTTCATTTATCAGTGGCCCGGCCCAACGCAAGGCGCCGCCATCACCCCAGGCTTCTTGTAACGTGACATATTCAATATCAACACCCCATCGCTTGCCACTGCCGAAGGCTGCCGTAATGGGGGCGCTCTGTTCGTGTAGCGCGATCAGAATGCGCTTGATACCGGCCCTGGCCAGCAGTTCGACCGCAACTGCCATGACCGGTCGATCAATGATCGGCAACAAGACATCCGGCAAGACATCGGTCAATGGCGGCAAATGACGCTCTTCAGCAGTCGCAATCAGCAACGCAATGGTCATCGAGTTAAGCCCCCTTCAGTTGCAATCGGAGCTGGCTTTGTTGGCGTAGCAGTCGCCACCGATACATCGGGAAAGATCGCCAATACCTGGTCGAGGCGTACCAGTTGGAGGGTGCGCAAGACATCGTGTGCGCAACCGGCCAGACGTAGCGCGCTCCCCTGCTCACGGGCCAACCGGTCGAGTTTTACCAGTGCAGCCATTCCGGCGCTGGCCATAAATGTTGTCTGGCTACAATCGATGACGACCTGTTCACCTCTGGCGAGCGCAGCGCCAGTCTGCTCTAGCAGTGCTGGCGCTGTAGTGGCGTCGAACACTCGCGGCGCCGGGATGATCGTCCAGCCGGAAAGTGTTGGCGCGGGTTGGATTGGCGCTGGTTGTTGTTGACGTTCCATCCATTCGGCAATTGCCGCTAGATCGGAAAATTGCTCAAAAAAGCGATTGAGTTTGAGCAAATCAAGGATCTGCCGCACAGGCTCTTGCACATTGAGCAAGAAGAGGTCGCCTCCCTTTGTGCGGGCGCGTTTGGCCAGTGCGACTAATGCGCCCAGGGCCGAGCTATCGAGAAACCGGGTTGCGCTTAGATCAAGGATCAAAAAAGGGTGTGCTTCCAACAATTGATTGGCTCGAACGGTGAATGGTTCCAGGTTAGCGACTTCGAGCCGTGGCTCAACGGTCAGCACAGGCCATGGCAATGATGCTGCGGGAGGTTCCGGCACAGCGGGAGCTTCCGGCGCAGCCGATGGTGCGGCAGGAGCAGTGGGAATAATGGTGAGCGCTCTTCCCCGCTGCATTGCCCACCATTGTCGGGCAAAGAAGTACCCGAAGTAGATGAAATCGTGAACGTACCGTTTCCACAATCGGCGCGGCTCTTGCGCTAACCGGTATACCCATTCCAGGCCGACTCGCTGCATCCACACCGGCGCCCGTTTGGTAACTCCCACGATCATATCAAATGTGCCACCGACCCCAATCGCAATCGGCACGCGCAATTCATGCGCGTACATTCTGATCCACTTCTCTTGTTTGGGGTTGCCAAACGCCACCAGCAGAATGTCTGGCCGGGCTGCTTTGACGGTTTCAACGATTGAGCGATCCATATCCAGCACCGATCCGGGTGGCGGCGACAACACGCCGGCCACGCGCAAACCGGGATAACGTTCTTGCAGAATAGCCGCAGCTTTGGCGGCGACACCTTCGCGCGCGCCCAGGAAGAAAATTGAATACCCTCGTTGGGCAGCGCGCTCGGCCAGCGCCGGTACCATGTCGGCGCCGGTTACCCGGCCAGGCAGTGGTCCGCCGAGCAGGCGTGAGGCCCAGACGAGCGGCATGCCGTCGGCTGTCGCCATATCGGCTTCTTGCAGGATGCGTCGCAGTTCGGGATCATGCAGCGCATTGACAACGAAATCGGCATTAACAGTGGCAATCTGATGTAGACGACCGGTAGCTCGCCCCACTGCAATAAACTCGTCGCAGCGATCAAGCGCTTCGGCCATCGTCAGGTTGTCAACCGGCACACCGAGAATGACAAGCAGTTTGCGCATGGTTGCTACCCTTAATATGCCCCACGCCCCAACAACACCGCCGGAATCGTGCGCAACAGGATTTCGATGTCTTTCCAGATGCTCTGCTCGGCGATATATTGCAAATCAAGTTCGACCCAGCGCTTGAAGTCGAGATCGCTTCGCCCTGAGACCTGCTGTAATCCGGTAATCCCTGGAATTGCGTGCAGGCGACCCAGTTGCTCGTAGGTATAGCGGGCTACCTCACTCGGCAGGGCCGGACGGGGCCCAACCAGGCTCATCTCACCTTTCAATACGTTAAAGAGTTGGGGCAATTCGTCAATGCTCAGCTTGCGAATCACGCGGCCTACTCGCGTCACTCTTGGATCGTGCTTCATTTTAAAGACAGGACCGTCAGCTTCGTTTTTGGTCTGCAATTCGCGCTGTCGCTGTTCCGCATCAACGTACATCGAACGAAACTTGTAGCAATAGAAATGTTCACCGTCTTTGCCGACGCGCACTTGCTTGAAAATCACCGGTCCCGGCGACTCAAGCTTGATGAGAATTGCCGTGATCAGCATAATCGGCGAAGTCAGCACAATCGCCATTGAGGCGACGGTAACATCTAATACCCGCTTGAGACGAGCGAGCAACTTGGTGCGGATAACCCATAGTGAGAGGGTGAATCGCAGGCGCTGGTTTGCGCGGGTGCGCTGAAAGCGGCGCTCGGCAAAAATTTCCAGCATGCGTCGGCTCTTTTCGTCAAGTGGTGATAATTCTGGTGCGCTCATCATCCTGGTACCTCCTAAAACTCTCTGCGCTTTACTATATACCAGTAAGCGAACAAAAACCTTACAGGTGATTGCTTGCCGGTTAAGAATATGTCACGCCATACGCGCTGACTGTAACAGGCTGAGGCACCGGTTGTCCGGCAGTGGCTACCCGTTTCAGTGTAGAGCAATTGAGAATAAAGCCGGCTATCGTTATTTCCAGACTCCATCTATTGCACGCCCTTACGTGTCCCTTTGTCCAGAGCTTTCTCAAGCTGGCGTTCTGTTATGAAATCGACCTGCTTCTTCTGTCTCTGTATTTGCGGCCAGTGTGGCAACCCTCTCAGGCGCTTGCCTCGATCTCAGTACGTGCAAACTGTCATCCTGACGACCGAAATAATTAAACGAAAGGTTATTTTGGCGATCCTTAGCTACGTCTGTTTGTTGCATCAGCAAGCTGTTTCCGCTCGAAGAGGTTGGCGCTGAAGTATAACCATTGATTTGTCAGATATGTCGCACATCATGTATCGTGCGTGAGACTATCTCGGAGTGTTCAGATTGGCATATACAGTTTGCAGAGGTTTTTTTATGATTTTTTTGAAACGAGTTTTCGCTCTATCAATGGCACTGCTTCTGGCTGCCTGTAATACACCGACTACTGTGCCAGCTCCTACGGTGATACCAACCGTTCAGCCTGTTGTAACCACCGTGGCGACTGCGCCTGGACTTCCACCACATGATGCGAATCGCCCAACCATCGTGATCAATCCAGCGCAGGCCCGTCCTTTCAGCCGGTACCTGCTCGGCACGAATGTGCCAGCATGGTTGAACCCCTATCGCCTGAGCGATGAGACGTTTATCAATCGCACCGCCGAGGCAGGTGTAACCTTGCTACGAATGCCCGGCGGTAGCTGGAGTAATTCGTATGCCTGGGCCGATTGCGAAACTGGTGGCGATGGTTGTTATTGGCCATGGGCTGCCAAACCATCTGATTTCCTGCGTTTTGCCCGCGCAGTCAATGCCGAGATTATCTGGACAGTCTCAATCAACGGTTCAGCCCAGGAAGCAGCAGCGCTGGTTGCCTTCTTTAACGGATCGATTGATGACACCCGCATCATCGGCGTTGATGCTCGCGGGCGCGACTGGCAGACGGTTGGCTATTGGGCGCGGCTGCGCGCCGATCTGGTTAGTCCGGATCCGTTTCCGGTGCGCTATTGGGAGATTGGTAATGAGGTGTACGGCGCAAAGCGCGATGTCGGCCCGAATTGTTCAGAGTGGGGTTGGGAAGATGTCTGGACGTGCGATGCCGATGAATATCTGCGCGGCGC
Source organism: uncultured Chloroflexus sp. (assembly GCF_937129525.1). Taxonomy (GTDB): domain Bacteria; phylum Chloroflexota; class Chloroflexia; order Chloroflexales; family Chloroflexaceae; genus Chloroflexus. The sequence continues at coordinate 47,618 of NZ_CAKZNK010000100.1, forward strand.
TACCGTCAATGGCATTGCCTATGATGGCTATCTTGCCTTTTACGATGCGATGAAGGCGGTTGATCCAACGATCCAGATTGGCGCCGTTGGGATCGAAAAGCCTGATGAGTGGACAGATTGGGGGCATCGCGTTATTGCCGGCGCCGGCGAGAAGCTCGATTTTTATGTTGTTCACTACTATCCGTTTTTTCAACCGCCAGAAAACCCTGCCGGCGCATTGCTACAACCGCAGCGGAGCTGGGCCACGATTATGTCTGATCTGCGGGCCGCGTTCGAACAACATGTGGGCCGACAAGTGCCGGTGGCGGTCACTGAATACAACCTGGTCTCGTTTCAAGATCTCGATAATGGCCAGTTGATGCGGCGAGCAGTTAATCTGCTCTTCATCGCCGATTCGATTGGCCAGATGGCCACTCATGGTGTTGCCATCGCCAATCAATGGGATCTGGCAAATGGACGCGCAGCCAATGGCACCGATTACGGTTTGCTTGACGCCGATACCTTTGACCCCAACCCATCGTACTACGCTCTGATGCTCTGGAGTCGCTTCGGTGATGAGCTGCTGGAGGTGCAGTCACCGTTCGATCCCGCGCAAACGTTGAGTCTGTATGCAGGCCGTCGGTCTGACGGCACATTGACACTGCTGGCAATTAACAAGACCGCACAACCACTTGAGGCTACATTCGGCTTGCCGGAAGGTTCATGGCAGGTATCGGCAACCATCATCAGCGCGGATGATCTGCTGGCTGAAACGGTTTCGCTGGTTCAGACAGAGTCGCCGGTGCCACTTGAACAACCCTTCACGTTTACTCCTTTCGCTATCACATTACTGACCTTCACCAGCTCATGATCGCACAGGAGGCACTATGGCGCAGCGATGGCTTTATTTGATAACAGTGACTGTTATCGTGCTTGTCAGTTTCAGCGCGGCCCAGCCGGCGCGCGCTGAGATCCTTGATCCCGGAGCAGGCGGTTGCCCCGTCAACACCATCGTTGGCGGCGATAATCTGGTGCAGAACGGTGATTTTGCCCAGGGCGCAGTCGGCTTCACCACTGCCTTAACCAATCGCGGCGCCGGTGTCTATCCTGATGATGCGAATGGTGGTGGATTTTCGATCCAGACCGGGTCGGTGGTGTATCCACCCTTTGAAACCAATCCTTATCTTTACGGTCGTCCATTTCCCGGCGATCCGCAGCGCGATGTTCCGGCTACTGATACATACTTCTATTCCAATCCAAGCGTTGCGAACTATGAAGCTGGCAATGGCCGGGTTATGTTGTGGCAGCAGACGGTAACGGTTGCGCCGAATACGACGTACAACTTCTTTGCCTATTTCGATAATCTGCTCGACCCGGTGAAGAGCGCAAATGGCGCCGCCGATCCGATCATCGAATTGCGCGTCAACAATGTCTCGGTCGGCACAACAGTGGTGCCAAAAACGCCCGATCAGTGGGTGCTAATCCAATTCGCATTTACCACCGGGAGTGGTGTGACCAGTATTACGCTACGGATCGATAGTCTGACAAACAGTTCCTTCGGTGATGATTTTGTCATGACCCAGATCAATCTTAAACAATGTGTCAGTGGTGTGGGTGTGGCAAAATATGCGCTGCCACCTGTTGCTGAAACTCGCGACGGACGGGAAGGTTTTCGGCTTGAATACTGGATAACCTTCCGCAATCTCGGCGCTGACCCGGTCTCTGACTTGCAAGCGGTTGATGATCTGGCAACGGTGTTTGCCGCTGCTGAAGATTGGGAATTGGTTGAACTCAGCGCGTTGACCGAAAGTGGGTTTACTGCGTTAACGGTCAATCCCGCCTTCGATGGGCGAACAAACCTGGAATTACTGGCCTCCGATCAGGTGTTGGATGAGGGTCAGCGCGCGCGGTTGCGCTTGATCATTTGGGTGCGCCCGCCAACAGGACCGACAGTATTCCAAAATATTGTCAATCTGAGCGCGCGCTCGGGTAACGTCACTGTTACCGACGTTTCATTGCCCGGGCTTGATCCAGATCCCAATGGCAATGGCGATCCCAAAGAGCAGTCTGAACGCGGGACGACGGTCACGATCTTTTCACCGCTTAAATACTGGGTGCCGATTGTGTTGCGGTGACCGGAAGATCCTTAATCGAGCTGACGGATCGGCCTGGCCGGCACTCCGCCAACCAGCGTATTGGCCGGCACTGTCCGCGTAACAACGCTGCCGGCAGCTACCACGCTGCCGGCGCCAATCTGCACACCCGGTAATATCAGCGCTCGCGCGCCGATCCATGCCCCGCTCTCGATGGTGACCGGCGCAGTGGTAAGCGGCCCGGCTCGATGCGCTGCCTGGCCCATCTCATGCGACGCAGTAAGGATCATCACTTCATGGCCGATGCCAACGTGATCGGCAATGGTGATGCAATCGTTCAAATCAAAAAAGCAGTCGGTGTTGATGACACAGTTGCGGCCAATGCGCAGGCGCTTGCTGATCGGGCCGTAGCCGTGTAGACGGAGCGGGCCCATAATGATGGTACCGTCGCCAATCGGTAACCCGGCCAACCGCAGTATACGGGGACGCAATCGCGCGGCAACGTAGCGTGGCAGCAGTCCCAACATGCCGTTAATGAGTAACAAGCGCGGTTGCAGAGCGCCTGACTCTTCGGCAATAATGCGGGAAAGTTTGCTGAAGGGTAGTTTTGGCATCACATTGACCTCACTCAATGGCTTATTGACCGGTTCTATTGTGCCAGATCGGTTCGGTTGATGCTATAGGATGGATCTAGTTTGACGAAACTGTTAACCGAAATGAAGGTCGTAGACAAATGGTATGAACGAGGCCTGCTGTGCGTTATGGGTCATTGTGATGCGTCATTGCTGGTTGATGGATCTCTGAACAGTTCGCGAAGTGAATGACGAATTGAAAAGCTTGCATTCACGCTATGGCAGAGTATTTATTGGTATGATGTTGTTGATGGTCGATGTAATCGACCTCCACCTTTTTAGTTATGAGAGGATTTGGCAGTATGGTTCGCCTGATCATTCTGCGGCTGCTTGAAAGCTTTTTCCGTCGCCCTTTCCTCAGTCTGGCGCCATTCGTGCTGGCATTGATCCTGGGTGGCGGTTATATCTTGCTCTTGCCGCCGGAATATCTCTCAAGTGGCAAGATCTACATCGAAAAAGATAGCCTGCTCGCCTCGCTGACTTCATCGAACAGTGACGCTTCGTGGTGGGTAACACCGGCTCAGGCGACAACAAATGAGCTGTACGAGTTGCTGGCGACCAATGCCTTCGTGCGCTCGGCGATCCAGCAGACGAAACTCGAGCCGTTGATGGCTGGCGGCCCGGAAGTGGTGTGGCAGACCTTCACCTTCTTCCGCGAAGAGGTTAGTATTAATCCACTTGGCGACAAACTGGTTGAGATTCGAGCCACGACCGATGATCCGGAGCTTTCGTATCAACTGGTGGTGGCAACGATGGATACCTACCTCAAGTGGAAGATGAACACCGATTTTCAAGAGAGTGTCGCTGCCCAAAGATTTTTTGAAGATCTGATCGCACCCTACCAGTCCGAAGTGGATTCGGCTCGTCAGGCGTTGATCGATTTCCTTAGCGCCAATCCCGAACCGGTGCGTGGCGAGCGTCCCCCTGGTGAGCAGTTCCAGCTTGATCAGTTGCGGGCAGCATTGGCGCGAGCCGAAGAGCGATTGAGCGCCGCTCAAGAGAACGAAGAGAGCGCTCGTCTGGCGCTGGTGAAGAATGAAAGTTTGATCCGCCAGACCTACCAGATCATCGACCAGCCCGAAATCCCGCAAAAAGCCGAGTTTTCGCTCACCGGCTTCGTGAAGAATATGATCATCTTTGTCGCGATTGGTGTTTTTCTTTCGGCCAGCCTGATCGGCGGTGGCGCATTACTCGATCGGAGCCTGCGTTTCCCGGTTGATGTGCAACAGGCCCTTAATCTGCCGTTGCTGGCGATTGTGCCGCTGAGTCAGCAGGTAGTGCCGTCAACGTCACTGGTGGCAGCGACTGTGGAAGTGGATCAACCAACGTTGCAACCACAGGTATGAAAATTGTTGCTTCCCGCAGCCACGCAGCCGGTGTCAAACGGTTGGGTTGCTACCGACCTGACAAAACCGATTATCTACCGTAAGGACGTGTCATGTTTGGATGGCTTAAAAACAAGACTAATACGACGGTTGCTGATCCACCGTTGGTGATCGAAACCGCCGATGGCGCACTGCGTCGCGCTTTTGCCGGTGAGCAGATCGGCCAGTTGCGACGCATGTTGACCGATCTGCTGGTTGGACAGCGTTTGCCCAATCGGATCGGTTTTACCTCAGCTCTGCGCAATGAGGGTGTCACCTGCATTACCCTGGCCAGCGCTGTCACACTGGCGCACGATACCGGCAAGCGGGTGTGCGTTGTCGAACTCAACTGGGTGGCGCCGGGTATGCTGGCTAATCTCAGGCCGCTGGCAACGCCAGAGGTCAAGTCTAAGCGCAAAGCAGCTCAACCGGAAGAGGTGGCGCCGCCATTGCCGGTCTTGCCAGGCGTGGCCGATGTGTTGCGAGGACAGGCGACGCTCGATGAAACGCTGCTGGCGACTAACTATGCCGGTCTGCGGTTATTGCCCGCCGGCGTTGCCGCGCTCGAACAGCGGCCCTTGCTGGCGCGTGGCACCGAGTTACGGAATTTACTTGATCACCTGAACACACACTTTGATTATGTGTTGCTCGATCTTCCGGCAGTGCTCGAAACGAGTGATACCCTGGCCCTGGCTGCGCTGGCAACCGCCTACGCTATGGTTGTCCGTCACGGTGTGACTCCTGTCACAGAGGTGCGACGCGCGCTGAATGACCTGCAACACGTCCCGGTATTGGGCGTGATTCTCAATCAGGCGCACATTGCTACTCCCCGCTGGATTCATCGCCTGATCCCCCAGGAGTAGAATATGAAATTCTTCGTCGGTTTTCTGGTCATCTGTTTGTTCATTGGTGTACTGACGCCACACTGGCGCATGCGCGATGTTGCTCTCATTGCGATTGCTTTAAGTGCGCTGGTCGTAGCCGCGTACTACTTCTTTAACCTGATTTGACCGGCGCGCCGGATATTCCTATGCTCGATCTGTTGGTTCCCCGCTATCCTGACGCCGCTACTGTTGCTCGCCGTAACGAACGGCGCTGGTGGCTGCTCTTCCTGGCAGTGTGCGCGCTGACCGGCGCGGTGATGCTGCTGTTACGTCGCCAGATGGCGCCCGAGTCGGTGTTGTCATTTCTAATCTTCGGCGGCGTGTTGGTGGCTACCGCCATCCAGCCTCGCTTCGGTCTTTACGCCATCCTTGGCTTGACCTTGTTCGGCGATCGCTCGCTCCATCCCTGGTATCCGTTTACCAAAAATCTATCGAGTCCCGAGTCGATCATGTATATGTCCGACTCGTTCTCCTTCAGCCCTCAAGAGCTGACGATCGTCTGGACGCTGGTAGTCTGGTTTGTGCGCGTGGCGGCGGAACGACGCCTGTCACGGATCCACTTTGGCCCTCTCTTCTGGCCGGCGACAATCTTTCTGCTCTTCAACGCTATTGGGCTGGCGTATGGGCTGGCAAATGGTGGCAATCGAGTCATCGCGCTGTGGGAAGTGCGGGCAATCTTCTACCTGCCGCTGATGTTGTTGCTGGCCGGCAATTTGATCGAGACCCGGTCACAGCTCAATACTCTCTTTTGGGTGGCGACGGTGGCCTTGTTTGCTAAAGGTGTGGCCGGTGTATGGTACGTACACGACGTACTGAAATGGGATCTCGCCGGCGTCGAACGCATTGCTGAGCATGCAATGTCGATCCACTTCAATTTCTTCTTTGTGCTCTTAATTGCGGCCTGGCTCTACCGCGATAGCGCTGCCCGGCGCTTCTCGCTGATCTTGATGGCGCCATTTGTGCTCTTTAGCCTGATCGCAAATTTTCGCCGCGCCGGTTTTCTCACGCTGGGGATTGCCATCGGTCTCATCGTCTTGTTGCTCTACCTCGAAAATCGTCGCCTTTTTTTTCTCATCGCCCCGACCAGCGCTGCGGCATTTGTCGCCTACCTGGTTGTCTTCTGGAACAATCAAGGCCCACTCGGCATTCTGGCTCGCGCAGTGCGTTCGGTGATCGGTCAACCGAGCGCTCGCGATGCTGCTTCGAATATTTATCGTGATTTAGAGAATATCAACATCATGTTCACCATTCGCAGCGCGCCGTTAACCGGTATCGGGTTTGGCAATAAGTTTTATATGGTTGTGCCAATGCCCGATATTAGCTTTTTCGAATGGTGGGAATACATCACTCATAACTCCATCATGTGGGTTTGGATGAAGATCGGCGTGATCGGTTTCTTCGCCTTCATTCTGTTGCTGGCATTGACGATGCTCTACGGCGCGCGAATGGTTCGCCTCATGCCGCATGGCCAGTTGCGCGTGTTTGCCCTCACCGCGACGCTCTACATCTTCACCCATTTTGTCTACGCTTACGTTGATATGTCTTGGGAAGGTGGTAGCATGGTCTTTGTCGGCACGATGATGGGCGTGATTAACGCTTTGCCACAGATTGCCGCCGGCGAAGAGCCGTTAGTCTATCGCTGGCGGGTGTTTCAGGCTCAGCGCGACAATCAACCATCGGGATAGCGTATCGCGAGCAACTGCGCTGTTGGCGCTTGCTGGCAGCTCGATCAATCAGCAGTGAGGATAAATTGCAACCTGAGTAACCTCAACGCGCGGTTGATCTTATCTCTCCCGCGCCTTCATACGCTGCGACCCATTCGTCCTGCCGCGCGTTTGAATAGTGAGAGATAGTACTCTCACGCTCGCCCCTTACCGCACATACATTAAGATGAGGATCATATGCGCGCGCAGCTCGTTAGTTTCATCCTCTGCTTGTTTGTGTTGATGACGCTCACCGGCTGTAGCCGCCGTTTGTCGGTTGAAACTGCCGCAGCGGGTGTCCCAACTCCTACCATCGCCCCCTTCTTCCAGGAACGTCCAACGGCGACTCCATTTGTGCCACCGCCAACCCGCGCGCCGTTGCCGGTGCGTCCAACCGCGACTCCAACCACGATTGCCGCCAATGAGGTCAGCAGCCTGCGGGTTGTGCCGGTTTACCGCGATGCGTTGAGCGCAGGTTGGAGCGTAGACAACAGCGCTCTCTTGAACAGTCTGATCTTGACCCAGACCGGCGTGGTGGCTTTGGGGCGGGAAGCTATCGCTGTTACGCCCAGCGAAAGTACCGGCATTCTCTTCTTTACCATAACTCCGAATAGCGGGATCGAATTGCGTCGCGATCAGGTGGCGGCGTTGCGGTTTCGCTTGAGTGGTGGTGACACACCAATTGCAAATGATGCCATGACGGTTGCAGTCGTGGGTAGCAATCGGGTACCGTACTGGCAGCCTGATGACGATTCGGTCACCCTGGAAGGTCGTGTTACGAACAGCACCGAGCCGCTCTTCCCCGAAACTCGACTCTATTTTCTTGGTTTGAATCGGGCAATTGCGCCGGGTGAATGGGCCGAGATCTATGTCTGGCTCGACGATCTGATCTACGAACCAGAATATACCTACGTCACCGGCTTTTATCTCAAAACGAGCAGCGATCTGGTGCCACAATATTACATCGATCAAATCGAGTGGCTGGTGCGAGACCAGCCATAACGTTCTTGACCGGTTGGCCTGCTATCATCTACGACCAGGGGCGCGGTTGCGCGCCGTGCGGATCCAATCGCGCGGTTTGATACCAAGCAGCAGGCGCGCATATAGCCACAGCTTCCAGACCAGATAGAAAGGAGTAAACAGCAACGAGCGATAGACCGACCATGGCGCGCCAACCAGGAAGAGTCCGCTAAGAATGTAAATGATTTGTCCGCCGATGATGAACCCGGCCAGGGCCAGTGTCGCCGGATCGCGCGCGATCAGCGCTGCCAGCGCAACGAGGGCACTGGCGCCGGTTACGACCGAGAAGGGTGGAATCAGTTGCTCGATGGCGGCATCGATGAGCAAGAAACTGCGTCGGCGCCAGCCTTCGCGGAGCAGTTGCGGCACATAGCGACGCACCATCTCGAGGCGACCCCGCTCCCAGCGCTCATTTTGGCTCTGCGCCGAGCGCAGGTTGTCGGGCATCTCGGCCCAGACAATCGCGTCAGGCGCAAACATGGCCCGTTCACCGGCCAGGATGAGCGTCATATGATACTCAATGTCTTCCGTCAGCGAAGCTGTCCAGCGATGGCGACGCAGAATATCGGCTGCGAAGACCATGCCGTTGCCTTTCAAACCGGTCGATCCCCCCAGTACCATCCGACCCAGTGGACGCAAATAGTGCAGTACGATTAGGGCTACGGCGCGAATGCCGGCGCTCCAGGCTCCTTCCGGCTGGCGCACGGCATAGTAGGCCTGGATGACACGCTCACCGCGCGCGAGGCGGGCATCCATGACCCGTAGAAAGTTGGTTGACACCACCGAATCGGCATCGAGAATGACGAAGGCGTCGCCTGGTTCGTTGCGGGCCCAAATCTGCTGCAACAGCCATTCGAGCGCATACCCTTTGCCTCGCAACACCGGATCAAACCGCTCGTGGGCAATGGCCCCGTGAGCAGTTGCAACCGCGGCGGTACGGTCAGTGCAGTTGTCGGCCACCACGTGTATCTGGTAAAGATGACGCGGGTAATCGAGCTGGTTAAGATTAGTCAGGAGATCGGGGAGCAACCGCTCTTCGTTGTGGGCCGGGATCATAATGGTAAAGCGGGTGCCAGGTTGATCGCGCAGCGGAGTGGTTCGGCGCGCAAAGAACGCAGCAATAGTCAGTAGCAGCAGGTAGGCGACGATTAGTGCCAGCGCGCCACCAACGATCCAGCAGACAGTAATGAGCACAAGCCAGGCAAGCGTCATCTGAGTCACTCCTTACTACTGCGCCGGGGCGCGGGCCACGCTTGATTCGGCCAGTGTCTCGCGCAAGATCCCGGTCAGGCGCGCCGCATAATGGTCAAGGTTCATATGCGCGCTGACCAGCCGGCGGCCTGCCTTACCCATGCGCGTCGCGGTTTCTGGTTCGGCCAGCAGTCGCTCAATAGCGGCACGTAATGCCATCGGGTCGCGTGGTGGCACATACAAGCCAGTTTCACCCTCGACTATCACATCGGTTTGACCAGGAGTGCGGGTGCAGATCACGGCCCGTTCCATCGCCATCGCTTCGAGAATGGCAGTGACGCCGGCTTGAAACTCAACCGGTTCGAGTGGCATCACCAGAAACCCGCTATCGCTGTAGAGCTGGCGCAACTCATATTGACTGAACTTCTGCACGCGCACATTGGTTGGGATGACCTGTCCCTGAGTGCTGTCGCGTTGCTTCGACCAGGGACTGGCTGCGGCAACAACGACATCAACAGCAAGGCCGCGAACGGCTTCGAGCAAGGTTGGATAGTCGCGCCGTTCCAAACCGACAGCGCAGATCTGTGGCCGCGAGGCGCGTTGAGGCGGGGCATGGCGTGGGTGAAAGAACTGGTCATCAACCATAAAGGGTGTAAACGGCACCCGCTCTTGTGGTAACTGCCAGCGTTCGGTAATAAAGCGTTGTTGCCATGTCGAATAGACAATGAAGCGGTCGATGTGGCTATGAACACCGAATCGGTCGAGAAAGATCATCTTTTTCGGCACCGAGAGGATGTGCGTAATCATGAGGTGGCGTGGGCGGCGGTTAGGGCTGAAGAACTTGAGCAGCGCTGCCAGCGGCAGACCTACCTGTTCGCCGTCGGTAAAGATTGCCTGGTAATGATGACGACGGGTAAAACAGGCCCAGGCCAGCAGCAGGTTAGGCCCGCCAATGCGCTCGAAGAGACGGCCAACCAGCCCACTGGTGGCGCGCGCGATCCGATAATCGATCAGATCGGCTTCAAAATGACGAGCCAGTTCGAGATAGTCGGCGCGCGGACGGCGACCGGCAGCGATCTCAGCTTCAAGGTTGTCTGGTATTACGCCTGAAACAGTAAGCAAAACTTGATTCACGCGGGAATCCTCTCTTGCATTCGGGCCAGATCGATTTCGCCCTTTATCATGTCCAATAGCCGACCAGCATTGCGGCGCGCATCGTAGGCGCGCGCGACATGGGTGAATGCTCGCTCGCCAAAGCGTAATCGCTCATCAGGCCGTATCACCAGGCGCCGGAGCGCTTCGGTTAGCGCCGCCAGGTCGCCGGGCGGCGTGAGCAATCCCGTTTCGCCATCACGGACAATTTCTGGAATAGCGGCGACGCGAGTCGTAACCGCCGGTAGACCGGCGGCAGCCGCTTCTGATAGCACCATCGGCAGGCAGTCGCCATAGGTGGGCAAGGCAAAGATGTCAGCCTGATGGTATAGCTCCTTGAGGGGTGCGCTGTTTGGCTGCATGCCGCGGTAAACGAACACGCCCGGTTCGTCTGGCGCCTGATCTTTCGTGACCAGATGCAATTCGACGCCAAGTGGTCGCAGGGTACGGAAGGCTTCCAGCAGAAGCAAGCCACCCTTGCGTTCAAGGTTTGCGCCGACAAACAGGATCTTCACCGGCCCGTCATGACGCGCGCGCGGTGTTGGTCGTTGCCACTCATGCACATTGACGCCGGGTGGAATGACGGTAATCTTATCTGCCGGTACGCCATAGCCATCAATCAGACCCTCTTTTGCCCACTGACTCCAGGTGACCAGATGGCGCGCCAGGCGAAAACAACGCCGATTGAGGTGCCACTTGATCCGCTCAAGCCATGGTGGGCCGGGATCGTGCTGGTAATAGGGGCCGAGCTGATCGTATTGCAACGGGGTGGCATCGAGCGACACGATGCCGGGATACCGGCGCAACCAGCCGGCGGCCAGCACGGCGGGTACCTGCGTATGGAAAAAGAGCGCATCGATGGGCGTGTGCCTGACCAAACGGCTCAGCGAGCGGTTGGCGCGCAGACCGGCGCGCACCGTCCAATTACTGTTGTAGACCGGGATGCGTGCCGCCAAACCCTTTGTCTCAAAAGGGATCAATGCCCAATGTGGTCGCACATCGGGATCGCGGCTGATATTCACTTGCAGATTTTTGGCGTGGGTTACGTGGCCGAGGGCCTGCTCGAGCACAAAACCAATGTTGTAGAGAGCTGATTGGTTCATCGGGATTGCCCGCTTTACAATGTGCCTGGCGCGACATCTTGCTTGCTGTCTGCACAGAGTATAGCGAATGGGTATAACCTTCGCGTTAATGAAATATGAATTACGTTTGCAATGTTTTCATACCGCTAGCCCTGCGTCTGCCGTCATTGACCGGTGGCACATGTGGTATACCTGCAGAGAATTGATGTAATCTGTTCGGCGATCCGTCGGTAGTCGAGCGACAGAGTTGGCTCCACTTATTTGGTGTTCAGGTGAAGCGATATCGATCTGCTGTCGTGATTGATGCTTATGCGCCATCGCAAAGGAAGCGGCATGCGTCTCTCTTACCTGTTTGTGTTGCTGGTTGCGATAGGGATAGCGGCCTGCGCTGCTGAGCCGCAACCGTTGCCGGTCACGCCGGTAGCGCCAACTCCAACCGCTGTTGTGTTGAGTGAGGAAATGACGTTGCCTGAAATCGGCATTCGGTTACGCTTGCCGGCGGGGTGGCAGAGTCGGCTTGATGGCAATATCGTCAGGGTTGCACCCGATGAGGCTACCCTGACTGCGAACGTGATTGACGCGCCAATCATCATCATTGACACGGCGCCGCTGGCGCCGTTGATCGCGCAATACGGCGCGGCTGCCGCGAATCCTGAGACGGTCTTCGAGCTGGCAAGTAGCGTCATCCAGCCTGCTGGCTACACGATCATGCCAACGCAACCGATACAGATCGGTACCGCGCGTGGGCTGTCTGCCGGTCTGAGCGGTCCGGCCAGCGCCGGCCAATTGCTGGTGTTGGTCGATGAAACGCGAGTGGTGCGCATCCTGGCGCAGGCAGCATCGGCAAGATGGGAAACTGAACAACCTGTCATTGCCGATATTTTAGCGGCGCTAGAGCTGTTGCCCGCGCCGACCCCGACACCTGCGCCGCTTGATCTGGCGACGCAGCCGCAGATCGTTCGCTCTGGCCCACCCGGCTTTGTCTTGCGGCTTGGCGGACGCAGCGGCGCGGCTAATAGTCGCTTTCTCGCCGCGCGCGGTCTGGCGGCAGCGCCTGACGGCACGCTCTATCTGGCCGAGAGCGGGCGGGGTGTTTGGGTCTTTGCTCCCGATGGCACGCTCCGCGCTACCTTTGGCGCTGATGCTTTGCTCGATGCTTACGACGTGGCGCTAGGCCCTGACGGTGATGTGTATGTCGCCGATTATGGTCGAAATGCTATCGTTTGTTTCAGCGCCGATGGGGTCTTTATCAACCGCTGGGGCGGTCATGGTGATGCGCCAGATCAGTTTGGCCTATCGGCGCCGCAGCGCATCGCTATCGGCCCCGATGGCAGTATCTATGCGATCGACACCCGTCCCGGCGTCGATGGGATGGCTGCCAGCAGTATCGTTCGTTTCCGCGCCGATGGCCAGTTCATTGAGCGCATTGCGCTCCCGACAGATCTGGCTCCTTCCGATCTGGTCGTAGATCGCAGCGGCGCAATCTATCTGGCCGAGAGCTTTTCTGGCGCAATCGTGAAACTGGCCCCCGATGGTAGTGTGCTGGCCCGTCTTGGCGATCCGGCCAATCCCTCCCAATTCGCCGGGCCGGTGCTTGACCTTGATCGCGCCGGGTATCTCTACCTTGCCACCTACGCTGGCGCTATCTTGAAGCTTGCGCCCGACGGCGCCATTGTCGCGCGTGGTGGCGCGCTGGCTACGCCTGGTAGTATCCCCAACCCTGGCGAGATCAGTTTGCCCAATGGGATTGTGGCTGCGCCCGGCGGCGTGGTTTGGGTGAGCGATAATAGCGGCGAGTATAGCGCAGTGTCTGCTTTCCGGTTGCAAGTCGATACTGCTGCTATGGCGACGGCCCTGGCCCTGACCCCGGAGCCGATTGCGCCGGCTGGTGAGATAAAGCAACAGTGGGCTGTTTCGGCTGCTGCCAGCAGCTTTTATGCTCCTGATTACGATCCGGCTGGCGTCATTGGCCCACCAGATGTGCCGACATGTCAGGATAGTCCAAATGCCTGGGCGCCGGCCACACCCGGCAGCCGCGAGACGCTCACCGTGGATTTTGCCGAACCGCTGTTCGCAACCGGTCTGATTATCCATCAAAACTACCAGCCCGGTTATATCGTTCAGGTGGAATTGATCGATGAGCAGGGTACAGTCAGAGTTGTCTATCGGGCCGAACCGGCCCCTGCCACCGAATGCCCGTTCGTCCAGACGATTACCGTTGAGCAGACCCTGACCCGTATCGTCAGTGCCCGGATAACTCTCGACCAGCGCGATGGGAGCTGGAGCGAGATTGATGCGGTGGCATTGATCGGTGTGCCATAAACCATATGGCCAGCAAGAGATGAGGCACATTACCTCATCTCTGCCATGTATCTGATGACATCGGGGGCCTGCGGCAAGCCGTCGCGCTTAAGTGCGCGCAGGCAGGCAGACTGCTCGATCGCTTCAGCGCGCAGTGAACATGTGTGCGATCCTGCTGCCACTGTGGATCTTCGGGCTGCGCAGTGTTCGCCTTCAGGCGATGCGCCTGAACCTCAGGACATAGCGCCGGCTACCGTGCCCATGTCTGCGCGGCGCACAATGATTCGGGTGTTCCTCGAACTGACGCGCCACGTTCCTGCGGGAACATGGCTCGGACGGAGCTGTTCGGCGGCAACAGAGCGGGTTGCCGCATGCGTTGCCTGCGAAGCGGCGAGGCATGAGCCTCTGCGGAACGTCACCGGAGCGATCTGATAACGAGGCGCAAGGAGCGTGTTTAATTCCCGGTCAGGCGCACCGGAACGCCGTGTTCGGCCAGGTATCGCTTGACATCGGCAACCGAATAGTCGCCAAAATGGAAGATCGAAGCGGCCAGTACCGCATCGGCGCCACCCTCAACGATGCCGCGATACATATCGCGCGGGGAACCAACCCCGCCCGATGCGATGACCGGCACCGGCGAGAACGCCGTGATGGCCTGGAGCAGTTCGAGATCATACCCGGTGCGCGCGCCATCGGCGTCCATGCTATTGATGCAGATTTCGCCAGCGCCCAGATCGATCCCGCGCTTGATCCACTCAATGGCATCGAGGCCGGTTGGCCGCGGATTGGCGCCAGTATGGGTAAAAACTTCCCACCGCGGCGGTTCGCCGGGAGCATTGACTCGTTTGGCATCAACCGAGAGCACGATACACTGGCTGCCAAAACGTCGCGCGCCTTCGGCGATCAGATTGGGGTTATACACAGCGGCTGTATTCAGGCTCACCTTGTCGGCGCCGGCCCGCAACATCCGATACATATCTTCGACACTGCGCAACCCGCCGCCGACCGTCAGCGGAATAAACACCTCAGCGGCAGTCCGTTCAACCACTTCAACCATAATGGCCCGTTCGTCACTTGAGGCAGTAATGTCGTAGAAGACCAGTTCATCGGCTCCGGCAGCATTGTAAGCCGCAGCCAGCTCAACCGGATCGCCAGCGTCGCGATGGTTGAGAAACTTCACTCCCTTCACGACCCGACCGGCCTTCACATCAAGACAAGGGATAATTCGTCGAGTTAACATAAGTAATTCCTCAAGAATGCGTACAGCGCCGTGATCTAACAGCCGCTGTTATTCCATCTCCTTGTTGAGGGTCTGCCTGATCTATCTGGCAAGAATGACTATATGCTCTCCGTTCGGCTTGATGGCCCAACGACATAGTCGAGCCATCCTGCCTACTTTGGCCGCACTTGCCCGCGCCGACCACGCTCTTCGGGCGGCGAGCCAGCTTCAGCGGCAGCTTCCCGTTTTGCCTGTGCTTCGTCGATCAGAAACTGCGTGGCGCGAACACTCCACAATGCCAGCAGTGAGACGGTGAAGAGCAAAAAAGGTACGATCAATACCACACTACTGACCAGCAACGTGAAACCCATCAGCAGCATCGTGACCAGGGTATAGACTGGCCGACTGACGATCAAAATCAGCGCATTGCGGCCAATTTGGCGCAGTGAAGGCCGATCAAGCAGCACCATCAGTGGAAAGGCATATATGATCAGCGCCGACCAGAGCATAAACAGATAGAGGAAGAAGCCGATCAGGATACCGCCCAGAATACCGGGAACATTGATGTAGAAAGCCAGATTCCACAGGATCAACGCCAGGCCTGCCATCCAGACCCCATACAACCTCCAGGCCGGCACAGCGTAAGCCCGCATCCCGACGAAAAAGTCGATAAGTTTGCTGGCCCGTCCTTCGCTTATCCGCTTGCTCAGCGCATACAGACCGGCGAAGGCCGGCGCTGCCGGCACAACGCCGAGCAATGCTGCTGCGGCTGCTGGCAATGCCGCATTACTTACCATTGCGACATATGCAATGCTGAAGAGCGGCACACTCATCGCTGCCCAAATCAGATTTGCCAGGGTGAGCAACAGAAATTCGTCAAATAGATCGCGCAGTGCGCTCCACAACACGCGGAAGGGAGCGGTCAACGCCGATGGGTTAAGGGAACGACTCTGGTTCATCACGTCTGTCAGTTTCTAATTGTCTGCCGGCTGATCGCGTTGCCTTGACCTGCGCCTATGGCGCATCCTCAGCCCACAATACCACTACTCGTTGCTCGTCAAGCGCAATAATGCCGTGATCGAACGGCGCTTCGCTGAGTGAGCGCCAGCCGACAACTTCTTCGCCATGAATATTGTAGATGGCAAAATCTCCGCTCACCGCGCCGTTCGTAAAGTAACGTGCCCGCGTCCCGAGTAACCCCAACACCCGTCCGGCTAGTTCGGTAGCCTGCGTTGTGGGAACAATTTCATCAGGGTAAGCCAGATCGTGAGCGATGATATGGGTTACAATCTTCAGCGCGATCCGGCGTGGCACCTCAATCCAGCGCTCACC
Organism: uncultured Chloroflexus sp.; assembly: GCF_937129525.1. GTDB lineage: Bacteria > Chloroflexota > Chloroflexia > Chloroflexales > Chloroflexaceae > Chloroflexus. The sequence goes on from NZ_CAKZNK010000100.1 coordinate 63,570, forward strand.
AAGCGGTTGAAAATCAAGCTCGCGCGCCGCCGCATCGAGCGCCTCGAAGGGCGTTTGCGGCGGTCGCGTCAGGCGGAATGCGGCGCCAGTGAGTGGATAACTTTGCGCGCGCGCCGTTTCGATTGCCACCCAGAGACCCTCAATCGTCGGATCGGTATCCAAAATGATCAGCGGTTGGGACATAACGCCTCGCGGTCACGCTCTTCATTATGACTCCATCATAACAAATTTAGCTGCTTATGTCGCAATGCTCGATAAAGGATAAAGATTGAATCTGTAACGCTCAATGCAGCGTTTCATGCGGTCAGTGGTATGATGAGTAGCAGAGAAGTGACTGCATGCCGCCGGTTGTTCTGGCGCGCAGAGAAGGAGAACCTGCTGCATGAACGAAACCACCACTGCTACGATTGATCAGTTGTGTGCCAATGCGATCCGTGCCCTGGCCATTGATGCCGTCCAGCAAGCCAACAGCGGCCATCCGGGCATGCCACTCGGTATGGCCGATGCGGCGTATGTGCTCTGGACGCGCTTTCTCAAGCATAATCCCGCCGATCCGCACTGGCCCAATCGCGATCGGTTTGTGCTATCAGCCGGTCACGGTTCGATGTTGCTCTATGCGCTGTTGCATCTCTCTGGTTATGATTTGTCCCTCGACGACTTGAAGCAGTTTCGGCAGTGGGGCAGTCGCACGCCCGGCCATCCCGAATATCACGACACGCCGGGTGTTGAGATGACGACCGGGCCGCTGGGGCAGGGAATCGCTACCGCAGTGGGCATGGCCATCGCCGAACGCTGGCTGGCAACAAAGTTCAACCGAGTTGGCTTCCCCATCGTTGATCACTATACGTATGTGATTGCCAGCGATGGTGACCTCATGGAAGGTATCTCGCACGAAGCGGCCAGTCTGGCCGGTCACTTGCGGCTGGGTAAGTTGATCGTGCTGTACGACAGCAACGATATTTCGCTGGTTGGGCCAACGAAACTGGCCTGGAGCGAGCGCGTGGCCGAGCGATTTACCGCTTACGGCTGGCAGGTATTGTACGCTGACGGCCATAACATGGCGGCGGTGGCGTTGGCCCTGGCCGAAGCCATTGCCGATGACCAGCGACCGTCGCTGATCATCACTCGCACCGTGATCGGGTATGGTAGTCCGCGGGCCGGCAGTCACAAAGCTCATGGCGAACCGCTTGGCGTCGAAGGAGTCAGACTGACGAAAGCGGCGCTGGGCTGGCCGCAGGAGCCGGCTTTTTACGTGCCGCCTGAAGTGTATGACCATATGCAACTGGCCGTAGAAGTGGGTGCCGTTCGTCAGCGTGAATGGGAGGCAATGCTCCAGCGCTATCGCGCATCGTACCCTGACTTGGCCGCAGAGTGGGATGTGCTGCAAGCGGGCGGGTTACCATCAGGTTGGGAAGCCGCGTTACCGGTCTTCGCCCCCGATCCGAAGGCAAAGGGTACCCGGATTGCCTCTGGGGCGGTGTTGCAGGCGCTCGCGCCGGTTTTGCCCGGCTTGCTTGGCGGCTCGGCAGATCTCCATACCTCCGATTTTACCTATCTCGAAGGCTTAGGCTCGATCAGTGGCGATAACTTCAGCGCGCGCAATCTCCATTTCGGGGTGCGCGAGCATGCCATGGGCGCAATCCTTAACGGTATGGCGTTGCACGGTGGCATCATTCCCTACGGCGGGACCTTCCTCGTATTCAGCGACTACATGCGCCCGGCGATTCGGTTGGCGGCGCTGATGCGGTTGCGGGTCATCTACGTCTTTACGCACGATAGTATCGGAGTCGGCGAAGATGGTCCTACCCACCAGCCGGTTGAACATCTCGTAGCCTTGCGCGCTATTCCCAATCTGCTGGTCGCGCGACCGGGTGATGCCAATGAGGTGGCAATGGCCTGGCGACTGGCTCTTCAGCGCGTCGATGGGCCAACCGCCATCATTCTTTCCCGCCAGAATGTGCCAACGCTTGATCGGGCGCAGCTTGGCGCCGCTGATGGTGTGTTGCGCGGTGGCTATGTGTTGCGGGCTGCCAATCCAGCACAGGCGATCATCATCGCTACCGGCTCAGAAGTGGCGCTGGCGCTGGCAGCAGCCGAGCAGTTGGCGACTGAAGGAATCGGTGTGCAAGTCGTCAGTATGCCATGCCGCGAACTCTTCGATCAACAAGATACCGCTTACCGCGAGCGAGTGCTGCCGGCATCTATCAAAGCGCGCGTGGCCGTTGAAGCCGGTCGTTCGCTCGGCTGGGAGCGTTATGTCGGTTGTGATGGCGCAATCATCGGGGTTGATCGTTTTGGCGCTTCTGCTCCCTTCCAGCGTATTTACGCTGAACTGGGTCTGACAGTGGAACGTATTGTAGCCACGGTAAAAGAGCAGCTTGCGCGCCACAGTTAGTCGATTTCTCGGCCAGCATGACGCCCCCTCACGCGACGGGTGTGGTCTTGTCACCACACCCGTTTAACTTTTCGTCACCTTTTTGGCTCACACTTATTCATTGCCTTCACATTCTCCGCCTCTATCTTGATTACTGAGCCGTTGTTGCCATCCATCACCTCTGCTCAAGCGTGTCTCTACAAGTTTTTTTCGCCTGACAAGGGGTCTCTATGCAACTATGGCGCTTCTTTGTTGCCATGCTAACGATCACCTGGATGTTTGCCGGTATACCAACCATCGTTGCGGCGCGATCACTGATGTCACCCGAAATGGCGGCAGGCATTGCCCTCAATAGTGTGATTGGCGAGAGTGATGAACGCATTGGTGACGCTGCGCCGGCGCTCGATGCATTTGAGCCAGATGTGGCATACAATCCGGTGACGAATCAGTATCTCGTAGTCTACGTTCGTCCGCGAGCTGGTGGTGGCACAAACGAATTTGAGATTTACGGGCAGTTTGTCGATGCGGCTACCGGCGAACTCGTCGCGCCAACTGCTGCCGATGCTGAATTGGCCGGCACAGCTTTTCGTATCAGTCGCAACGGCAATGATCTCGCCAGCGATCCATTTGATGCCTATAGCCCGGCAGTGAGCTACAGCGCGCGCGATAACGTCTTCCTGGTTGCATGGACGGCTGACAATACCAATCCGCTCATCGACTGCAATAATCCCGGTGCCGGTCGCGCCGGTTATCGCGCTGGCGGCGCATATGAAATCTACGTGCAGGTGGTCGCCGCCGACGGTGAACTCTTGATTCGTGATGAGTGTGGCAATCCCAGCGATGATCGCATCTCGGAAATCAATGTGCTGTTCTACCGCAACAACTTTGAGAACCGGAACCCGGATTGGGATGCCTTATCACCGGCTGTTGCCTATAACAGTCAGAATGGCGAGTTCTTGATCTGCTGGTCTGATGACCGGGCGAATGGCTTTCTCTCTCAGAGTTTTGCCGAGCAAGGCGGCGAATTTGAGATCCGCTGTCAACGTTTTTCACTTGACCCCCATCCAAACCGCCGCTTCATCGGTCAAATCGGTGCGAACGATTTTCTTATCAGTCGAGCGGGATTCAATACCGGCGCTGCAGGGTACGTTCGGCCCGATTATGATGCAGTGACACCCGCTATTGCGTATAACAGCGTCGATAATCAATGGTTTGTGGTCTGGTCGGCTGACAATAACGCTAGCGGTGTCGAAGACGGCGAGTTTGAGATCTATGGGCAGGTCCTGGCTGCCGATGGGGTTCAGGCTCACCTTCTGCCTGACATTGGCGCGAACTATCGTGATGATCATCGCATTTCTCAGGTTGGTGAGACAAATGCCTGCGCGAATGCCAGTTGTGATGCCTATCGGCCAGCCGTGGCCTACAATCCTGATCGCAATCAGTATCTGGTTGCGTGGTTTGGCGATGAAACCAACGGCTTCGAAGAAGTGTATGTCAGCCTCCGTCAGGCGACCGGTTTTGGTACCAGTGTCAGCGGACAACGAGTAAGTTTTAGTTCTAACGGCGTCGATAATCGGTTTAAAGGCCTCGATGTCGATGTGGCTTACGATGCTTTCAATCGTGAGTGGCTGGTCGTTTGGCGGGGCGATCCAACCGTAAACGATCGCTTCGAGATTTTCGGTCAACGCTTCAACGCAGATACCGATGGCAGTGTGCCGCTGGCTCAAATTGGTGGTGGCAACTTTCTGATCGGCAGCACACCGGCGCTTGGTCCCGCCGCCTTTCAAGCGAATTCCAGTGGCCTGGCTCGCCCATTGCCGGGAGGCGAGGCTGAAACCGCTGGTTCCACCACCCTCAATCCGGTCAACTGGCACCGGGTTGCGCCGCGGGTGATCGCCACCGAAACCGGGCGGTTTATGACCGTCTGGGCCGGCTATCTCAACGGTGTTGCTGCTGATCGCCAGTTTGAGGTCTTTGGGCGCCGTCTCAGCTTCGTTCCGCCAACCGTGCAGTTGATAACGCGGAGTGATGGCGCTACCGAGACGCCCCTCAACGATGGCGCTCTGTTGAACGAGCCGATAAGTGAGCTGCGAATCACCTTTGCCGAACGTCTGCGCAACGGCGCTGTTGCGACGGGTTACCGTCTGTATGCCGGCACTGTTGCAACGTGCAGCAGCCCTGATCCTGATTTGATCGGCACAGTAAGTGTTACTGATGCGACAACTACGATTATTCCCGTCACCCAACCTTTGCCTGACGGTCAATACATGCTACTTGCCTGCGCTACGCTGACCAGCGTGGGTGGAATTGCGCTGGGCAGCGATGTGGCTGTCTCTTTCACAATTGATACAACGCCTCCTGCTCTTGATCTCCCTGACAGCATTACTGCTGAAGCAACCGGGCCGGCTGGGGCGGTAGTGACCTACAGCGCCACCGCCGTTGACGCGGTGAGTGGAAGCGTGGCAGTGACGTG
>NZ_CAKZNK010000101.1 GCF_937129525.1 uncultured Chloroflexus sp.
CTGTGACGCAGCGGCGCGCCTCAGGTTCCCCTCACGTGAAAGCTGGCGGCATGCCCTGTGACGCAGCGGCGCGCCTCAGGTTTCCCTCACGTGAAAGCTGGCGGTATGCGCTGTGACGCAGCGGCGCGCCTCAGGTTCCCCTCACGTAAAAGCTGGCGGTATGCGCTGTGACGCAGCGGCGCGCCTCAGGTTCCCCTCACGTGAAAGCTGGCGGCATGCCCTGTGACGCAGCGGCGCGTGAGCGCAGCATCCGGCCCGCCGTGTCCGCCAGCAGCGCTGCGCGTCAGTGCCTTCTTATCCGCGCGTAAAGATGGAAACGATAGAAAAAGGGGAGACATGCATGTCTCCCCTTAAGGAACAGTGCTTGATCGGGATTGGACACAGCGCAGCTACACCGATCTCTTCGACAAGACTGGCTCGCCCACGCTACGCCATCATCACCTGCCCAACCATGCGCGCATTTGGGCAATCTCGGCCTCTTGCGCGCTGATGATAGCCTCGGCTAACTGTTTGATTTCAAGATGTTCCGCATGCTGTAACGCATCGCGCGCCATTGCAATCGCGCCCTCGTGGTGAGGGATCATTGCTTCGAGAAACCGTTGATCGAACGATTCATCACCGGCGGGAACTGTCATTGGCCCCATCTCCATGCCCATCCCATTGGTTGGCGGTAGATCGGGGTACCAGGCTTGCCGCCATTGTCGCATCTGCGCAATTTCGGCCTCTTGCGCAACAATAATCGCTTCAGCTAGTTGTCGAATCTGCTCGTTTTGACTCTCTGCCAACACTTGCCGCGCCATCGTGATCGCACCTTCGTGATGTTCGATCATGCTGTCGATGAAGCGCGCGTCATACGGGACACCTTGATCGTGTGCCATGGAATGATCCATCGTGTGCGTTGCGGCTGGCGCCGATGGTTGACTGCACGCAACTAATATCACTGCAAACGACCAGATGAATAGATGTTTCATGCCTTCCTCGCTGTACATTGTCAACTCACCGAGACCAATATACGGTATCAGCTTCACAAATGACTTAAATGATTGCTTAGAAATTGTCGGACGGCATGGCGCTGGCTACGCCTGACCCATTCTCTGCCGAATTTCATAGCTCTCTGTCTGGCAAGTTTTTACAGTATCTGGTTTGCAAAATCCCAAAATTAGTGTATACTCACTATAGAAGTAAGGAAGTTCTTCATTCCAGGGAGATGCACTATGGAGATGGCCGGTCTCATCGCGCTCGCGCAGGGTGTCGGCGCATTAATAATAGCCGGATTGGCCTGGACGCTCGTTATACTGGTGCGATCCGCCTGTCGGCCTCGCGCTGACTTTCAGCCGTCTCAACCACGCCCATCAGCATCCCCGCAATCTCAGCCCGAGCGGCAGTCTCAAAGCTTCGAAAGCTTACATTAAGCTATTTCTTCCATAAAATGATCGGGCAGAACATAGACACGCTATTTCGCTAGCGTCGGCCTCGCTGCCACCTATGGCTGATAACCTGTTGCAATCATTGCGCAGGATAGCCGGTACCGTAACGCAGTAATGAACAGCCGTATGCCGAAACAGTTATCGGTTTTGCGTCGGTCGTTAATTCACAGCCTCACCCGTAGGTTGTCGATGAAGCCAGGCTTGAACATACTCCGCAGATTACATTCGCTTGTCTTGCATTGCGCCGTAATATCTGTCATCTCCGCTTCAAGTGCCGGCCCCTGCTCTTTCACGGGTGAACAGACAGGCAACAAACACCCTCGCTGACATTCAGCGCAACAATCGCAGCAACCGTGACCAGTGCCGGCAGAATCAATGCGCGATAGATGGAACCATCCGGCTGTCACCGACCGCAACACGTTGAACTAGCTCAAACACGTCGTGCCGATTGATGCATAGCAACCCCAAACAAGGCGCCTGGATTGGGAGCGCACCAAATGACCGTCATCACCGCTCCCCACGAACGATCCTGCAACGCCAGACGCTGCCCCATACCGCCTGTCTGTCATCGATACCCTTCGGCCTGCATTAGAAAGAGACGAGCATACGTTCCCTGGCGAGATAACAACTCCTGATGCGTCCCCATTTCGGTAATCTGACCATGTTCAAGCACGACAATTCGGTCAGCCATGCGCACAGTCGAAAAACGATGACTGATCAGCACCGCGATCCGCCCTGCGGTCAGATCCCGAAACCGTTGAAAGATCTCGTACTCACGCTCGGCATCAAGCGCAGCCGTCGGCTCATCAAGCACCAGCACTTCACTGTCACGCATAAATGCGCGACTCAGCGCAATTTTCTGCCATTGTCCGCCTGATAGTTCTGCCCCGTGCTCAAACCAACGCCCCAACATCGTCTCGAAACCAGCCGGTAGCTCTCTCAGCACCTCATCGGCGCCACCCCGGGTCGCCGCCTCTCGGATCCGCGGTTCGTTGGTCAGTTGATCAATCTGGCCAAAACCGATATTTTCGCGCGCTGTGGCCTGATAGCGAACGAAATCCTGAAAGATCACGCCAATCCGCTGTCGTAGTTCAGCCAGATTGTAGTCGCGCAGATCAACCCCATCGAGCAGAATCTGGCCTTCGGTCGGGTCATACAACCGCGTGAGTAACTTGATCAATGTTGTCTTGCCCGCGCCATTCGAACCTACCAGCGCAATCTTCTCACCCGGCGCAATTCGCAGGTTGATGTTACGCAACGCCCAATCTTCGCGGCCAGGGTAGCGAAAACTTACATGACGAAACTCGATCCCGGATCGAATAGGACGCGGCACCGGCAGATTGCGACCGTTAGTCATGCGCGGCTCAAGCGCCAGAAAATCGAACAGGTTGGACAAGAACAGTCCGCCTTCGTAGAGCTGCGCCAGATTACCGAATAATGTTTGCACCACCGACTGACTCTGACGGAAGAGCGTCAGGTAGAAGGTCATCCCTCCCAGCGTAATGACGCCGGCCACCGTCTGCCAGACGATCCAGCCGTAGGCCACGTAATAGCCGGCGCTAGCCACAACACCCCACAAGGTGCTGATCAACGACCGTCGGCGGGCCAATGCTTCATCTTCATGAAAAAAGCGCTGAAATTGCTCTTGATGGCGCTGGATCAGAGGTTCTCCGAGCGAAAACAACTTCACTTCTTTCGCCGCCGCATCAACTGTCAGGAGATGCTCAAGATATTGCATCCGGCGAAACTCCGGCGCTCGCCAGGTCAACAATCGAAAACGCAAGTGGCTAAAATGGGTCTGGGCCAGAAAAGCCGGAATTGTCGCGCCAAACAATAACAACGCGACCAGCGGACTAAACCAGAGCAGACTGGCGGCAAAAGAGAGCAATGTCAGGATTTGTTGGATCGCGCTAAAGACCGTGTTAATGATCATTATCGCGCGAAAGTTGGTCTCGCGGCGCGCATTTTGTAGCTTGTCGTAATACTGCGCATCTTCAAAGTAGTGCAGATCGAGTAAGAGCGCTTTGCGCATAATTAACAGATTAACCAGATTACTCAGCCGCGCATGCAGGATATGTTCACTCAACGACCGACCTTGCATCAGCGCTGCGCCCAGCGTGATCAGCCCAAACTCGGCCAACAGCCAGGGTAATGTCTGCCTGAGACCGTTCAATGCATCAACACCATCCTGAATTGACATCACCACTGTGTCAACAATCAGCTTGCCAGCATACGCCTGCGCCAGGGGCAAGCCAGCCGCCAGCAACGTAATCACCGCCATCGCTATCGTATGCAGACGGTCGGCCTGCCAGACCAGGCGAAACGCTGCCGGCACATTACGCAACACCTTGCGGGTCTCCAGTAACCATTGCCGTAATGTCTGCGGACGAGACAGTGTGGGAAGGGGACGCGGTCGTCCGCGGGGAGGTTCAGTCATCATTGTTCACTCCTGAAATCTCGCGCTTGTGCTAGCATGATACGCAATCAGACGCGCAACTTTTGCCGACAGTTGCGCGTCTGATTGGACAAATGAGTGACTGCCTGCCTGGACACCACACGTGTTGCCTGGCACAGCGCAGAGAGGTGTCATTCGGTTGTTCCGTCATCCATTCGCCGTCGGAGTGTTGTTATGGAGACCATCATCACGCTCGCCAGTTCGCTGGGACTGGCAACGGCCACCGGCCTCAACGCCTACCTCCCCTTACTCACCGTCAGCGTATTGTCTCGGCTCGGCCTCATTCAGCTTGGCGAGCCGTTTGATCTCCTGGCCCACCCGATCACGATGATTGTTCTCGCTATACTGGCCATCATCGATTTTATCGGCGACAAAGTTCCCGCAGTTGACAGCGTCCTCCATATTATCGGTCTGGTGATCAGCCCGATTGCCGGCGCCATTGTGGCGCTTGCCGCTGCGCAAGACATCATTACCATTCATCCGGCCATCGTTGCCGTCGCCGCCATCATCGCCGCTGCCGGCACTCAGGGCGCGCGCGCCAGCATCCGGCCTGCCGTCACTGCCGCTACCGGTGGCACTGCCAACACCTTTCTCAGCTTCCTGGAAGATGCGATCTCGTTTGTGCTCAGCCTGCTCGCCATCTTCGTGCCCATTCTTGCGCTTATCATCGCGCTCGTTCTCGCCTTCATTGCCTACCGCTTCATTCGCGGCGCCGCCCGGGTCTGGCGCGAGGCCAGGTTGCGCCGAAATGGCATATCACGGGTATCATGATAGTGTGCCGGTTGCCTGCGACCGGCAAAGCTTCCAATGAGCCAAGAACCTGCCTGCCAGTTCAGGAGACGAGATGACACCGCAACCACTCACCGACCTCCGTCGCCGGGTACCGGAAGCCAAAAAGCTGATTGCCACTCTGCTTACCAACCTGCTCGGCCCGGTGGAACTCAGTTACGACTTCTACCGCGAATGGAATGGTTGCTGGAAGGTGCGTGTCGCTATCAGCGGCAGCGCCGCCGGTACGCTCGATTTTACCCTGCTGAGCACACCATCTGGTGGTATGCTGGCGATGCCGCGTCCACTGCCCGAACGCTGGCGCGCGCAAACCGGCATTACCGCCAGTGATGGCACTGTCTGGACGCTTGACGAGGCAGGCAATCTGGTGCCATTTGCCAACCGGTGAAGAGTTGTATCACTTTGGCGAGAGTTTCTATGCAGTCCGATCAAACTACCCGCAATGTCATCGGCAGCGCGCTTGCGCCATGCAGCTTGCAACCACTCACCGGCTTTTTTCGCACCGGTTGCTGTGAAACCGGCCCTCATGACATCGGTCTGCACGTGGTCTGCGCCCAGGTTACCGCTGAATTTCTCGCGTTCAGCCGTTCGCGCGGTAACGATCTCATCACTCCGCGCCCTGAATACAACTTCCCCGGCCTCAAACCGGGTGACCGCTGGTGTCTTTGCGCTCTACGCTGGCTCGAAGCCTATGAAGCTGGTGTTGCCCCGCCGGTGATCCTCGCCGCTACCCACGAAGCTGCGTTGAAGATCATCCCGCGTGAAGTCTTGTTGCGTTATGCGCTCGACGTGACCGGCGCAGATAGGACAATTTGAATCATACCAGGACTACATCCAGGACGCTGCGATGACCGCCAATGCTGGCGCCACCTGCCATAGTCAGTATTGCCGGTCAAGCGGCTCGTCCGATGAGGGGATGGATTGAGTGCGCAAGCAGCCCACCCCACCTCACGACTGTATCGGCCATCTTGCCTTGACACCATTGCATTGCCCGTCTATACTCTTTGCGCTATGCGTACTGCACTGATTCGCTGTTGCGCCCTGATCAGCCTGAGCGCGCTCCTGGTGGTCGCGCTCAGCGTTGCAGTCTGGATCGATAACGCTGCGCTGCGCGGCATCGCTGAACATTCACCGATCAACCAGCCGTTTCCCTACAGTGATAGCCCTGCTCTCGGCGTCAACGTCTTCAACCTCCACCTCGAACCCGACCCGGCAGCCATCGATCGCACCTTCGCCCTTGCCCGCGACCTCGGCGCGCGCTATGTGCGCATGCAGGTGCCCTGGGATGACATCGAAATCCACGGACGCGGCGATTTTACCGACCGCCGCAATGCAGCGACCATCGGCATTGTATCGAGCTGGGCCAAATACGACCGGATCGTTGCTTCAGCAGTAGCGCATGGGATTGAGCTAATCATGCGCGTTGATCGGCCACCGGCCTGGGCTTGCGAACAGAGCTGCGCCACCCCGGAATTTCAGGCAGGTCTGGCGATCGACGGCAATTCCATTGCGCCACCCGACGATCTGCGCGATTACGGTCGCTTCCTTTCCACACTGGCAGCTCGCTACCGCGGTCAGGTGCGATACTTCCAAATCTGGAATGAACCTAATCTGAAGAATGAGTGGGGCTGGCAAGATCCGAAACCGGCTGATTTCCTGGCGCTGCTGCGGATCGGCTATGAGGCAGTGAAAGAGGCAAATCCCGAAGCTGTCGTCCTCTTCCCCGGATTGGCTCCGACTGACGGCCTCGATCCGCGCGCGCCGATGAGTGAGTTAGAGTACCTCGATGCGATCTACACGCTCGGCGGCGCAGCCTATTTTGACATCATGGCCGCGCAAAATTATGGTCTTGGCCAACCCCCATCAGAACATCGTTACGTCTTTCTACGCGGACGCGATAACTGGCGCTGGGATCGACCAATCGATACCCGCAACGATGTCAGTCGGGTGGTGCTGCTGCGCGAAGTAATGGAGCGCCACGACGATCTGGCCACGCCGGTTTGGGTGACAGAGTTTGGTTACAATGCAGCGCCGGAGATCATACCACCTGAACGACGCTTCGTCTGGGGGCCACCGGTTGATGAAGCGACCAAAGGCGCCTATCTGGTAGCCCAAATCGAGCGCGCCCGTCGCGAGTGGCCATGGATGGGGGTGATGAACGTCTGGATGTTGCGTTACGGCGGCTACGCTGAACCCAATCCCGCCGATCCAACCCCCTATTTTGCGCTGGTAAGCCGTGACTGGCAGATCTTACCATCGTATACCATCCTACGCGATTATCTGCAAGCGCCACCGGTAGCGCATATCGGTGTGCATCATTGGGATCATCCCGCCGTGACGGCAACCAGTGCCGGCTGGGAGGTGCGATTTGCCGGCACTGCCATTGAACTGCAAGGCGGCCAGCCGGTTAGCGCGCTGCTGAATGGCGCGCCGGTAACCTTGCGGAATAACGCACTGTCCGATCTCCCCGATCAGATACATACCCTGACCATTCAGAGCGATCCACCACCGACCGGGTTTGTCGTCAGTCGCGCGTTGCCAGGGCGAACGATCGGCAACTATGGGCCATTCCTCCTCTTTGTGGCGCTGGCTGCGCTCAGCGCCTTGACCATGCGCGCAGCTCTAAACGTACTCGATCACATCTTGATCGGCTGGCAACGCCTCGATGTCCACCGCCGCGAGTGGATCATCTTCGCTCTGCAAGGCCTCACGCTGGCTTTCGCTTATCGCGCCTCGGCGCAATTGCCGCTAACCATTCTTGGCATCGTGCCGTTTATCGGTCTTGCCCTCGCGCGCCCGGATCTGGCCGCGCGATGGGTAGCCATTACCGCCCCACTCTACTTCTTACCCAAAGGGTTATTTGATGCGCGCTTTGGCATCCGCGACAGCGGCATCTATCTCCCCCTGCACGAAATCGTCTTGCTGATTGCAACCGTCGCTACTATCATCCACGACTGGCCATTCCGACGCCGCCTTGCAATCTCCCAACTAGCGCCAACCGGTTGGCGCTATCGTCGCGAGACCATCATCAGCCTGGCCCCTGTCGGATTGGTATTGCTTGCCGGAGTCTGGGGCGTATTGATCGCTGAAGCGCGCGGCTCTGCTTTGCGCGAGCTGCGCTGGATGATCGTCGAACCGTTGCTCTTTGCCGCGCTACTCTGGTGGCACGAACGGCAAGGTCGCGTAGTTATCGTGCCGACCGTGATCGGCTGGCTCATCGCCGGCGCAATCTCGGCGCTGGTTGCGTTAGCCCAAACAGGTGGAATCAACCTGACACCGCTGTTCGGTATCAAAATCGGCCATGGATCCGATCTGGTCGCTACCGAAGGCGTTGTGCGCGCAACCGGATTTTACGGCCATCCTAACAATCTCGGCCTGGCAATGGGCCGGGTCTGGCCACTGGCTGCGGCGCTGGCCTGGAGCGCATGGCGGCAACACCGCCGCCGGAACGCGCTGGCAATGGGAACTACCGCGCTGCTGGCGCTGGCTGCGCTTGGCATTTCCTTCTCGCGCGGCGCTTATCTGGGCGCTATCGTGGCTGCTGGCGCGCTGGTCGGCTTCACAGTTGCGCCTCGCTACCGCCGATTTATCTTGATCGGTGGCATCATCGCGCTGGTTCTGATCACCATTTCGTTCACGCTCCTCGGGATTGAGCGACTGAGTCTGTTTACCGGCAGCAGTGCCATCCGACTCGCCACCTGGCGCGCTGCGCTGGCAATGCTGGCCGATCACCCGCTCGGCATCGGTCTCGACCAGTTTCTCGTCGTCTATCCACGCTACATCGATCCGGCGCTGCGCGATACCAGCGAAATCTACACGGCCCATCCCCACAACCTCATCCTTGACCTGCTGTTGCGTGGCGGGCCGCTCTTACTGATCGGATTGGGATGGGCCACCTGGCGCATACTACGCGCGCCAACACTGCATCCGAATTCGGCCCTGGCCATCGGCGCAGCAGCTACCATAGCTGGAGCGCTGATTCATGGACTGGTAGATGCATTTTATTTTTGGCCTGATCTTGCCATTGCCTTCTGGTTGCTGGCCATAGCTGCACAGCGAGAGGATCAACATCCACCATCAGCTCTTTCTGTTCCATCGCCGCCAGATCGAACTCTTCGGCCACCTCCGGAGTGCTGAATTCTTCGACGAACGTGACGACAGATCGGATTGTTAAACCAAACCCTCGCTGACTGCAAAAAATGCAGGGCAAATCTGGATCTGGCTCAATCTTCTGGCGCAAGCGATAAACACGATTTTTCAGCAAATCACGCACGTCGTTAAAATGTGATCCGGCGTAGAATGTTTCAGCCATAGCGAAAAACGAAGCCGTCTGGCGAGGTGATCGGATCACAAAGAGCAACAACTCCATTTCGTTTTGGCTCAAAGGGATGATCCGACCCGCAACGCTCACCTGGCAGAGCGAGCGATGAACTAGCAGAGATGGGGCCGGCAGGCAGGGAGCTAAAGAGGGTTCTTTGATCAACCGTTGCCGCCTGGCTAAAAAGCGTACTCGCGCATACCGGCGCTTGACCTGCTGAATAGCACAATAGATACCAATAAAGAAACTTTCTTCTAAACCATATTTTAATCTATATGAATATGTAAAACAGACATCAAAGTATTTGTTATATAAAACAACAATCGGTTCAGAGTTTTGCAACAAATGATTTGCAATATTTTTAAGAAAAGAGGCTGGCGAAATATCTAAATTAAAAATCAAAGCATCAAATGTTGTTTGCGATAAATATTGCTCTGCTTCCTCCACATCACTTGACACAACTGCGGCCCATTTCCGTTGACACAGCGCGTTCACCAGCGCATCGCGCCGATACGTATCTTCGTCCATCAGCAACGCAATTCCGTTCAGCATAACATTCACTCCCAGAGCCGGCAAAAGTGTGTGGCAGAGTATACGATATACCTGAATGCTTACAACTACCTGCAATCCCTATTTGCTCATAGTACCATTTGCCCACCCTGAACGATGCGTAACGAATCTGTTTCTGGCTTCTATATACTTGCTTTCAATCCGTAAACATTGAATAGTTTTGCAATAAACAAACAACGTATATCAATACAGAATGGATTTCATCTAAATTATTCATATCAAGTTCTAGCTATCATTGCGCGATACACCATCAGCGCCATCCACCCGAATCATCACTCTGCATCGCAGTGGTATAATGCGGGTATGGCAAAAACGCGCACAATCTTCGTTTGTCAGCAATGTGGCGCTCACCAGAGTCGCTGGATGGGGAAATGCCCTGAGTGCGGCGCCTGGGATAGCCTGGTCGAACAACTCCTGGCTTCATCCCGCTCTGCCAGCGCCGCTCGCGTCATTCCATCCGGCCATGGCCAGCCGGTACGCCTGCGCGATGTGCCGCTCGCCGATTTTCAGCGCCTCCCGGTGTATGCCGATGAATTCGCTCGTGTGTTGGGCGGCGGACTCGTCCCCGGTTCGGTTGTTTTAATCGGCGGCGATCCCGGCGTCGGCAAATCAACCCTGCTCGGACAGGTCGCGGCCCACTTCGCCGCCAGTGTCGGCCCCGCCCTCTACGTCAGCGCCGAAGAGTCGGCCCAACAGATCCGCCTGCGCGCCGAACGGCTCGGTCTCATTGCCGATGACCTCTTCTTGCTCGCCGAAACGTCACTCGACCTGATCATCGAGCATATTCGCAAGCTACGTCCGCGCCTGGTGATCGTCGACTCAATTCAGACGGTCTATTTGCCTGAACTCACCAGCGCCGCCGGCAGCGTCTCACAGGTGCGTGAAGGCGCATTACGCCTGATGCAACTGGCGAAGGAGACTGCCATCCCGATCGTACTGGTTGGTCACGTCACCAAAGAGGGCGCTATCGCCGGCCCCCGCGTGCTCGAACACATCGTCGATGTCGTCCTTTATCTCGAAGGTGACCGATTCCACCATTTCCGCCTGCTGCGTGGGGTCAAAAACCGCTTCGGCAGCACCAACGAAGTGGGTGTGTTTGAAATGACCGGCGATGGCCTGCGCGAAGTGCGGAACCCATCACAGGTCTTTCTCGCTGAACGCAATACCCATAGCCCCGGCTCGACAGTTGCGGTAACCCTCGAAGGTACACGCCCATTACTGGTCGAAGTGCAGGCCCTTACGTCGCACACCGGCAATGCCCAACCGCGCCGCACCACCAACGGGTTTGACCTGAACCGACTGTTGATGCTCACGGCTGTGCTCTCAAAGCGCGTAGGCCTGCCGCTGTTTAATCAAGACCTGTATGTCAATATTGTTGGTGGATTGCGTATCAGCGAACCGGCTGCCGATCTTGCGGTCGCGCTGGCTATCGCTTCATCCTATCGCAATCAGCGGATCGCGCCCGATGTGGTCTGCCTCGGCGAAGTCGGTCTATCGGGTGAACTGCGCAGCGTGAGCCAGCTTGATCGCCGCCTGAGTGAAGCGGCCAAGCTGGGCTTCCGTCAGGCAGTTGTGCCGATTCATTCAACACCGGAGGCGCCACCAGGATTGACGGTTACTCCGGTGCGTTCGTTAGCGGAAGCGGTTGAACTCCTCACCCGGAAAGTAGCATCTTCATCAACTGAGACCGATGAAGGGTGAGACATGAGACTTAGTCTCGATTTGATTGCGCGCCTGATCGGGTTTATCTGGATAGGTTACTTCGGCCTGTGGGTGGGAATCTCGCTCTCTGGCCCAAACCCCAATTCAGAACAACTCCTTGCCACTGCATTACTTGCGCTTGCCGGTGGCGCCCTGGGCTTTATTCTGCTCCCCCGGTTCACTGTTAATCCGCTCCGCTTGTTGCTCAGGCAAGCGCGCACAGCTCCACTTAGCGATGTCCTCCTCGTAGCAATCGGTATTCTGTTGGGATTACTGGCCGGTGTGATGGCCACCATACCGCTTGCTGCGCTGCCCGCGCCTTATGGCAATATCTTGCCCGTTATTGCGACGATCATTCTCGTCTACTTTGGCGCATCGATTCTGTATCAGCGCAAACACGATCTGATCGAGTTGATCAAACATCTGGGGCAGTCGCGCGCTACCGTGATCGCTCCGCCCCCTCAAACCGACCCGACTTCATTACCATCACCCACTGAACGACGCTATCTGCTCGATACCAGCGCCATCATCGATGGTCGCATCGCCGCTATAGCGCGCACCGGATTTTTGGAAGGAACATTGCTGGTGCCGTCTTTTGTCCTGGCTGAATTACAACTCCTGGCCGACTCAAATGATGATTTACGCCGGCAAAAAGGTCGGCGTGGCCTTGAGCTACTCAATCAGATGCAACAATCAGCGCCTTTGCCAATCGAGATCGTTCATTTCGATCTGCCCGACACCATACGGGTTGACGATAAATTGATTGAGTTAGCCCGCTTGCATAAGTGTCCGATTATTACCAATGATTACAATCTCAATCGCGTCGCCGGTTTGCAAGGTCTCAAGGTACTGAGCCTCAATCAATTGAGCGACGCGCTCCGCCCACCGGTCATTCAGGATCAACGATTACAGGTGTTGATCCGCAATGAAGGAAATACCCGCCAGCAAGGGGTTGGCTACCTCGATGACGGCACGCCGGTCATTGTGGAAAATGCCCGTCATCTGATTGGAACCACGATTGAGGTTGTTGTCACTCGCGTTCACCAGACCCAAACCGGACGACTCGTCTTTGCCATCCCCGTCGAGGAGGCGTAAATGCGCGCCGTGATACAACGGGTCACCGAGGCATCAGTGACGGTCGAGGGCAATGTTGTTGGCGCCATCGGCCATGGTCTATTGATTTTGCTGGGAGTCGCACAAACCGACACCGGCGATGATGTTGAGTTACTGGCCGAAAAGATTGCCAACCTGCGCATCTTCAGTGACCAGGAGGGTAAATTTAACCTTTCCGTGCTTGATGTGGGTGGCTCAGCGCTGGTCGTATCACAGTTTACCTTGTACGCCGACACCCGCAAAGGTCGTCGCCCCAGCTTTACTGCTGCCGCGCCACCTGACATCGCAGCGCCGCTTGTCGATGCCTTCGCCGCTGCGTTGCGCGCGCGCGCCGTCCCCGTCGCCACCGGCGTGTTTGGCGCGATGATGCGAGTGGCGCTGATCAATGACGGCCCGGTGACCATTGTGATCGACAGCGCCGAATTGCGTCTGCCGCGCCGATCGGCCCGATGACCGGTCACATCCCGTTAATGCGCTTCAGGTATAATAAAGACTATGGAATCGTTGATCTTTCGCATTCAACGAGAAGCAGACATCTATGTGGCGCTTAGCGCCGGTCGCCGGCTGGCAACCGAATTGCAATTTAGCGAAACGGATCGCACGCGGGTAGAGATCTGTATTCTCGAACTCGCCCACAATTTGATTCGCCACGCCGGAGGTGGCGAGATCGAAATTATGCCGGTTCATCGCGACCCGGCAATGATGGGCATTGCCGTTGAAGCGCGAGATCGCGGCCCCGGTATTCCTGACATCGATCTGGCGCTGCGCGATGGTTACAGCACAACCCATTCGCTCGGCGCCGGCTTGCCCGGCGTGCGCCGATTGATGGATGAATTCTCTATTCATTCAACTCCTGGCGTCGGCACGTGTGTGCGCGCAGTGAAATGGCATTCGACCCGGAGACCTTAATCTATGAAATTTTCTTGGGGGGCAGCGTTACGACCCAAGCTCGGTCAGCGTGTGAGTGGCGATGCGTATGTCATTTTGCCATACCAGACCGATCAATTACTGACTGCCGTTATTGATGGTCTGGGAGGAGGTGATGCCGCTGCTGAAGCTGCGCGCCGCGCCGTTGCCGTTTTGGAAAGTAATCCAACCCTTGATTTGACCGAACTGATGCGACAGGCTGATCGCGCCCTTGCCGGAAGTCGGGGGGCGGTTATGGCGCTGCTCCGGCTTGATGCCGGTGAGCGCGCCGCCGAGTTTGTTGGAGTAGGCAATGTTGGCGCATACGTTTACAGCGATCTGCCCATTAAGCCGATCTCGAAGAATGGTATTGTCGGCTATCGCTTGCCGCAGCTTCTTCGCTTTGCCTACACCTACAATTCTGGCGATATCTTCGTTTTATATAGCGATGGCATTTCAAGCCGATTCCTGACAGAACTGCCTCCTGCGTGGCATCAATCGCCACAACAGATCGCCGATGAGATTTTGGCCCGCTTCGGCAAAGACAACGATGATGCCACTGTCGTGGTTGTGCGGAGTGAATAGCGGTAGTCACCCATTGTCTGTATGACGGACACACTGCACCACTGGCTCCAAATCCGACAGACCGATCTCTTGCGACGCTGGCATGACCTGCGTGAGTCGAGCGCGGGCACAGTGGCAACCCAATCTCTGCTTGACCCCGCTCGTTTCGCCGCAGCCCTTACTGCTGCTGCCAGTGGCGATCATCAGGCCCTCCGCACCCTGTTCCACGAATTGACCGCCGAAGAACTCGAAGTCGATCTCCCAACCCTGGTTCGCCATCTTCATCAGCTTCATCGCGCAACTCGCGCCGTCTTATTGCATGACAACCCAGACCTGGCAGCGCTCGATGCGCTCGCCGAACTCTTCGAACACGTTATCACCATGCTGCTCGAGGTCTGGAATGAACATACAAGTCATTTGATCAGCGAACGTGAATTCATTGCCGCCAGCCTCGATGCCGCTTCAGCGGCAGCCGATCAGCGCGCATTACAGCTCAAAGCGCTCAACGATATTTCGCAGCGCCTGTCGGCAACCCTCAACCGCGATGCTTTGCTCGAGATTGTGATTGATAGTCTGGAAACTTTAACCGGCGCCTATCACGTCGCTGTGTGGCTGACCGATCACAATAGCGGGCAACTGCGCGTCGTGGCCAGTCGCGGTAGCACTGACGGCCCGCCGGCAGGATACATTTTGCCGAATACAAACCCGACCATTCGGGCAGCATTTACCGGCTCTACCAGCACCTTTTGGCCCGCGATACCCGACGATCCCGATCACAACTGGCTGATTGCCGGCTGTAGCGCGTTGATCATCCCCATGATTGGCGGCGAGGGACCAATCGGCGCGGTCACGCTGCAAGAATTGCACAATCCAATCGATCTGCGCTTCATGCAAGATCTTGCCCAGAGTGTCGCCAGCCAGGCCACCATTGCGTTGCAGAATGCCGAGCTGTACCATACCATCCGCACCCTCAACGCGGAATTGGAACAGCGCGTGATCGAGCGCACCCGCGAGCTAGAAGAAGAGAAGGATCGCCTCGCCACGTTGCACGCAATCGCCCTACAGGTAAACCAGACGCTCGATCTCGACCAGATTCTGAACAACTCGCTCGAGATGCTGGCCCGCATTGTGCAGGCAGAGAACGCTTCGATCATGCTGACCGAAGAAGACAATCCCAGTCTGCTGGTGACGCGCGCTATCCTGGGCGCTAAGGTCTCGCCTGAAAATACCGTTCGCTTCGCTATCGGTCAGGGTATCGCCGGTTGGGCTGCCCAACATGGCCAAACTGTGCTGGTACACGACGTGACTCAGGATGATCGCTGGGTCACCGTCCCGGGGAGTCACCGAAAACGCGAAGGGTCGATGATCGCAGTGCCGCTCTTCGTGCAGGGCGAAGTTATCGGCGTCATGACTCTCTCGCATCGACATACGCACTTCTTTCACGAAGGGCATGTGCGATTGCTCAATGCCTGCGCCGGCGCAATTGCCATCGGCATTAACAATGCTACCCTGTTCCGCATGATCAGCGCCGAGGCCGAACGACGCTACGAACTGCTCGACCGCCAGCAAAAAGAGACCAGTCAGATTGCCGCCATTCTGCAAAGCTTGCTTGATGGCGTCATCGTGTGCGATCTGTACGGCGGCGTGTTAAGCATCAACCAGGCCGCCAGCCGCATTCTCCACCGCCCGGTCGAAGAGTTGTTGCTCTGGAATTTGCACGATATTATTCAGCGCTACCTCGGCAATCACGCCGCTGAATTGCCGCTCGATGAGCTGCTGCGACGGCCTCTGCACCTTGATGGCACTGCCCGCACCTTCAATACCACTGCCGTCATCAATGGCCGGACAATCAACTTTTCGCTCAGCCCGGTGCTGAAAGAAGATGATGAGTTGCTGGGCGCGCTGCTGGTGTTGCGCGATATTACCCGCGAAGTCGAAGCTGACCGGATGAAGAATGAGTTCATCGGCACGATGTCGCACGAGCTGCGCACGCCGATGACTGCGATCAAAGGGTTTACCCAATTGCTGGCCATGGGTGGCCTCGGTCAACTCAACGATACCCAACGTGAGTTCGTCAATACGATCTACAATAACACCGAGCGCATGATTAATCTGATCAACGATGTGCTCGAAATCACCAAGATCGAGTCGGGCAGTATCGATCTCGAATGGCGTTCGCTCCATCTCGCCGAGGCGCTAAGCGGCGTCATTGCCGAGCTTCAACCGCAAATCCTCCAGCGCCAGCATCAATTGACGATCTCGATCCCGCCCGGATTACCATTGATCCGTGCCGATTCAGTGCGTCTGCATCAGATTCTCCACCACGTGCTGCTCAACGCCATCAAATACACCCCAAACGGCGGCAAGATCTCTATCGTTGCTCGCGAGACTATGAATGTCGATCTACCCGAACCGGCGCGCAGTATGCTGAGTGATAACCGACGTTACCTTCTCCTCAGCATCAGCGATACCGGCGTCGGTATCCGTCCAGAAGATCTGCCGCGTATCTTCGACCGCTTCTTCCGCACTGACAACCCACTTAAGGTCGAAGCAGGCGGTACCGGTCTCGGCCTCTCGATTGTTAAGCCACTGGTCGAGTTACTTGGCGGGCGAATCTGGGTAGAGAGTGTGGTCAATCAAGGCAGCACCTTCTTTATCGCCCTCCCGGTCGCTCCTGAACGCAGTTGAGAGAGTAGAACCGGCCTCACGCTCTAAGCCTCTCCCTATGAGATCATAATGAGATCATACCCGTGACCGATGTTACGCCAGTCTATTGTGTTATAATGCGCACTCATAACATACCGGCATTACCGACCACGGAGGAAGCGCGCATGACGCCTCTGATAGGAATATCCTGCGGAACCTTTCGCGACCGCGACTGGTGTCCGCCTTCATACGGCCATCGCCAGACCTACGTTGACGCCGTGCTACGGGCCGGCGGCGCGCCGCTACTCATCCCGCCATTGCTTGACGCAACTGCGTTGCGCGCCATCTACGACCAGCTCGATGGCCTGTTGCTTGCCGGCGGTGGCGACATCTCCCCTAATCACTATGGTGACCAGCCTCACGAGCGGCTGGGAGCGATCGACCCACCGCGTGATATGGCTGAGCTGCGCCTTGCCCGTTGGGCTGCCGCCGACGGCAAACCGCTGCTCGGCATTTGCCGCGGCGTTCAGTTGATCAATGTGGCGTTAGGGGGATCACTCTATCAGGATATTCCAACCCAGCTCGGTTCGGCAATCGATCATAATGCTTCGTATGCCCGTGAAGACTGGACATTCCTCGCTCATTCGATGACGATTGCGCCTGACTCGCGCCTGGCTCGCTGCCTGGGAACGACCGATCTCATGATCAACTCGCTTCACCATCAGGCCGTGCGCCGGATCGCCCCCAGCCTGCGGGCTGTGGCATGGGCGCCCGATGGCGTCATCGAAGCCCTCGAAAGTGAAGATCACCACTTCATTGTGGGCGTGCAATGCCATCCTGAAGCGCTGCAAGCAGCAGCCGACCCACGCTGGCAAGGACTCTTTGCTGACTTCGTCCAGAGTTGCCGCGACGCGCGTCGGCATAGTCGCGCTGCGTAACCGGAATTTTCCGCAACAGCTTGAATAGAACGATAGTTATCTATGACCGATCACCATCGTCCTCTGATTGGCATCACCGCCATGCACCACCATACCGGCGCCAATGGCCGCGCATTGCAGGCTGTGCGTTCCACCTACCTGCGCGCAATTGAAGCTGCCGGTGGCATCCCGCTCATCATCTATTTGACCGACGATCTCAGCGCCATTCACGCGCTTTACAACTACTGCGCCGGGATCTTGTTGCCCGGTGGCGATGATGTCGATCCGATCCACTACGGCGAAGATCCACATCCGCAACTCGGGTCTGTCGATCCACAACGCGACGCAGTCGAATTAGCGCTGGCGCGTCGGGCAAAGACTGATGGCAAACCGCTGCTCGGTATCTGCCGCGGCCTCCAGGTGATCAACGTTGCCCTTGGTGGTTCACTCTACCAGGATATTCCATCGCAATACGACACTGCGATTGATCACCGCGCCAATTCCCGCTCACAAGCCTGGACGGATCTGACCCATCCAATGACCATCGCAGCCGATTCACGCCTGGCAACCATTTTGAAGACGGATCAGATTGGGTGTAATACGATGCACCATCAGGCCATAAAAACGCTTGCCCCCGGCCTGCGGGCAGTGGCGTATGCGCCTGATGGGATTGTTGAGGCGGTTGAGTCGACCGGCGATCAGTATCTGCTAGCAGTGCAGTGCCACCCTGAACACCTTTGGAACAGCAGCGAACCACGCTGGCAGGCGCTCTTTGCCGATTTTATCGCTGCCTGCCGCCACCAGCCAACACCACCACCTTCCAGCAGCCAATAACACCGGTATGGTCCCTTCCCAGTTATCAATTCCGGCGCAACGTGGTTTACGTTTACAAAGCGGCAGTTGGTTGACTGCCGGCATTTGTAATGCTGTGGTATCTACCCTATGATCGGTATCTTCGATTCCGGCCTTGGCGGGCTAACAGTTACCCGCGCCATCCGTAACCGTTTACCCACTGCCGATCTGATCTATCTGGCCGATAGCGCCTATTGCCCGTATGGCCCGCGTCCGGCAGCCGAGGTTCGCAGTCGCGCCCTGGCTTGCGGACGCTGGCTGGTCGAGCAGGGCGCGCAGATCGTGGTAGTCGCTTGCAATACTGCGACTGCTGCCGCGATTGAGCTATTGCGCAGCGAATTGCCTGTCGCAGTAGTCGGGATGGAACCGGGTGTGAAACCGGCGGTTGCAGCTTCGCGACGGGGTAAAGTGGCCGTGATGGCAACCAGCGGCACCCTTGCCAGTGACCGCTTTCGCGCGCTGGTCAACGCCTACGCCGCTGATGTCGAGGTCTATACGCTCGCCTGCCCCGATCTAGTTACTCAGGTTGAGAACGGCGCCCTTGACGATGATCAGACTCGCGCGCTTATTGCCGATTATCTCGCAACCATTCCCGATGCCGACGTGATCGTGTTGGGATGCACGCACTTTCCGCCGCTCACCCCGTTGATCAGCGCCTGTGCCGGGCCCAAAGTAACTATCATTGATACTGGCCCGGCAGTTGCTGCGCAAACCGCGCGCGTTGCCGAACGAATTGGACTCCCTAACGGTTCCGGCACGCTGCGCTGTTACACTACTGGCGACCCGCAACAAATTGCGCCCGCGCTCGCGAATGTGTGGGGAGAGGCGTTACCTCTCACCAGAGTAAACATACCATAATCACTGATGTCGGCGGATAGGGCCACCGCTCCACCCGGCAGCCCAATGCCTCGAGAAGCGCAACGGAAGCGTCATCATTTTTCACAGCGACAGCAGCAATATGAGGGGTGACAGGTATGTCACCCCTCAGACAATGTCCTGTGGTAATGCGCGCAATCACCCGGTCGGATTTGGCGCCGCTTCTGCCGGAGGTTGCTCCATTGGCGGCACGTCTTCGGCAGGTGGCGTTGGTGTCGGCAACGGCTTGCCATCAGGACCAAGATCAGCCGGGTTGTATTCAAAGATGTCAGGCCACGGCTTAAAACGAGTTACAAACTCACGCCGCTCGATCTCTTTACCATCAGCATTGAGCACGATTCGGGTAAAATGAATATCCATACCGCCGCGCGCCGTATCGCTCTGCCGCGGTTGACCTACCGGGCGATCCGGCACGGCAACATACACCGGCTCGGTCGGCGGAGGCGTGCGGTTGGTAATCACCGGCCCTTCCAGCAGCACCTTACGACCGGTTTCCGGGCCATAGAGACGCACTTCAGCCAGATGACGCCGCGTATCAACCAGGGTCTGCATCAAAATCCAGCCCCCGGTATCATTGAGAAATTTCAAATCAGGGCCACCGGTAAAGATGGTGGCATCCATTCCCGGCCCATTGCCATACGGGCCATAACCGTAGCGATCGTACCAGCTAATATAGAACGAATGCCCCCAACGTTCGGTAATCGGCAAACCGGCCCAAAACGCAGCCCGGAAGACAGTGGTGCTATCCTGACAGATACCGCCACCCCACTCCAGTTGAGTGCGATTCTGGATAATTGCGTAACCCTCAACAAAACCGTTTGAGCTATCAATACGCCCAATCGTCTGGTTAAACGAAAACTCGCCGCCGGGCGGGATCAAGATGCCGTGCAGAAGCCGCATACCGGCTTGAATATTCGTCACGCGGTACGGCGCCGATCCGGTAAAATCGCTCTGACCCACTCCGATCAAGGTCGTAATGCCCAATTGATCAAGATTATCTGCGGTGATCGGGGGTGGAATCTCGCGGAAA
>NZ_CAKZNK010000102.1 GCF_937129525.1 uncultured Chloroflexus sp.
CGGCGCGCACCGGTCAGGCAGACGGCGCGGGGCGGGTCAGGGGCGCGCACCGGTCAGGCAGACGGCGCGGGGCGGGTTTCAGCGGCGCGCACCGGTCAGGCAGACGGCGCGGGGCGTCGGCGTGGTGGTAGTCGGCGCGAGCAAAGGGCGACGGGCGCGCAATGCCCTTCGCCACATTGGTGACACGTTTCCTGGAGAATTCCGGTTCGGTAACCTGGTTTCTCTTTGCTGGCGCGCTGCGCCACTTCTTTGTTGACAACCCGCTCACTTCCTGCTATATTAGTGTGATAATTACACTAATATCGCGAGGATTGCTATGAACGGCGCGCAGCTCCGCACTGCTACCGGTATCCTCTTCACCGATCAATATCAACTCACCATGGCCCAGCTCTACTTTCGCATGGGTATCCACGAACGAACGGCTCAATTCGACCATTTCTTTCGCCAGCCGCCGCATTACGGTCTGCATTCAGCCGGTTACTGTATCGCTGCCGGTCTCGAATGGCTGCTCGATTGGATGGAGACGGCCTCGTTTGGCTCCGATGAAATCGAGGTCTTGCGCAGCCAGCGTAATCGAGCGGGTAAGCCGGTTTTCGGCGAAGATTTTCTGGCCTACCTGCGCAATCACGGCAATTTCGGCGGGATCTCTCTGTGGGCGGTGCCGGAGGGTCGGGTGGTGCATGCGCAGGCGCCGATGACAATCGTGCGCGGGCCGTTGTTGATGGCACAAATCCTTGAGACGGCGCTTCTCAACCATCTCAATTATCAGACGCTGGTGGCGACAAAGGCGAGTCGGATCCGCGAGGCGAGTGGGGCGAGCACAGTGCTCGAGTTTGGTCTGCGCCGCGGGCAGGGGTTAGGCGCCAATGCCGGCACACGCGCCGCTTTGATCGGTGGGGCCGATTTTACCTCAAATGTTGGTCTGGCCCATACGATCGGTCAAACGGCCAGGGGAACGCACGCTCACGCGATGGTGCAGTCGTTCCTGGCGCTCGGTATGAGCGAACTTGATGCCTTCCGCGCCTATGCCGAAGTCTACCCGGATGACTGTCTGTTGCTGGTAGATACGATCGATACCCTGCATAGCGGCGTGCCAAATGCAATCCGCGTCTTTGAAGAGCTGCGGGCAAAGGGGCATAAGCCGGTTGGAGTGCGACTCGATTCGGGTGATCTGGCTTACCTCGCCATTCAGACGGCGCTCATGCTGGATCGGGCCGGCTTTCCCGATACCGTGATCGTGCTCTCGAACGATCTTGATGAGCTGGTGATCTGGCAGATTCGGAGCCAGATTGCCCAGGAAGCGCCGCGTTATCATGCCGATGCCGATGCGATCATTCGCCGACTTGTGTACGGTGTGGGCACCCGGCTGGTTACCTCACACGGCGAGGGAGCGTTAGGGGGGGTCTACAAGCTGGTTGCATTGCATGATGGGCGCGAATGGCGTCCGGCGATTAAAATTGCCGAGAGCGCCGCCAAATTGACCAACCCCGGCCTCAAGCGAGTCTGGCGTCTGTACGACGAGCGAGGCAAGGCAACGGCTGACCTGATTGCGCTTGAAGACGAAGATCCCATGCGCGAGGAGGTGATCCGGTTGCGCCATCCAAGCGATCATACGCGCCAGCGCGCGGTAAAGCGCGCCGATCTGACCGGGATCGAGCCACTGCTCGAACCAGCTATGCTTGATGGTCGTCGGGTGGCCGCACCGTTGCCGCTCGAACAGATGCGGGCCCGTCGTCATGCTGATGTTGAGCGACTTGATCTCGGTGTGCGACGGATTATGAATCCGCACATTTACCACGTCTCGCTCAGTCAGCGTTTGTGGGATCTGAAACAAGAGTTGCTTGCGCAATTGCAACAATAAGAGTGTTTCCGATGCGCCATCGCGTTGGGGCTAACCTCTTCCCCGGTGTGCTATACTAAGAATGAAGCCGACGCATGACGAGCCGCCGCTGGGGTTTTCCCCAGAGGAACTTCCCGACTCCCCGCCCGCCGCAAGGCGGAAGGCTGCCTCGCGAAACAGCAAGCGAGGGCGCCAGTTGAGCAATCGACTGGTGACGCAAGACGGCAACAGAGAACAGTCCCGCCGGGCAACCGGTAAGGGGTGAAACGGTCGGGTAAGAGCCGACCAGCGCCGGCAGTAATGTCGGCGGCTAGGCGACTGCGCCGGCTGATGGGGAGCAAGGTGCGTGGGGCGGGCTTATCGGTGGGAGAATGTGGTGTGACCGCATTCGTTGTACCACCTCGTTCGCTCGCATCGCCGCCACGACGGCAATCCGGGTAACACCCGGCGCGCCAGGAGTGGCCGCTGCCCGGCAGCGAGAGAGATGGCGGCTTAGAACAGAATCGGGGGTACGGTCATGCGTCGGCGTGTTTCCCTACCATCCGTGATGCGGCAACAGTCGGTAAGTCGCAGAAGAAGGTGGAACCCTCGCCAGGAGTGCTCTCAACGCCAATTCTGCCTCCCATGTAGGTGATCAGGCGACGACAGATCGCAAGCCCGAGGCCAATGCCCTGCTCGCGTTTTCCATTCGGCGACCGGACACGCTGAAATTCCTCGAAGATGCGCTCTTGATCTGCGGGCGCGATGCCAATGCCGGTATCGCTGACCTTGATGCGCAGCCATTCTCCGCGCGGTTCAACGCTGATTTCAATCAGGCCATTCGGACGGTTAAACTTGATCGCATTGCTGATCAGATTGATCAAGACCTGTTCGAGACGGCCTGCGTTGGCTACGATCCGCGGTGTGTTGGGGAGCAGGTTTGTTTTTAAAGTGAGGTTGCGCTCGTGAGCCTGGGGTAGCATTTGACCAACTACGTTTTGAATAATTGCCTCTACATTAACCGGCTCAACCTCCATCGAAAGCTGACCGGCCTCCATGCGTGAAAATTCTAGAATGTCGTTGATCAGCCGCATCAAATTGAGGCTGGCCTGTTTCATATACCCAAGAGTCTCTTGCACTTCAGGACTCAACTCGCCAAGCACGCCCCGGCGCAGCATGTCGGTGTAACCGATAATTGAGGTCAACGGTGTGCGCAACTCGTGACTGACCATTGCGAGAAAACCGGTTTTAAGCCGGTCGGCGCGTTTTACTTCCTCGTACAGGCGAATTCGCACAATCGCATCGGTGATCAATTCGCCAATCGCAGTAGCCAGTTTTTCCAGCGTGGGGGTCATCGTCTTGGGCGCGTTGGTTGCCAGCCCTAGAATGCCGGTGGCATAGTGTTCGTGGCGCAACGGCACCAGCAGCAACGATTGCAATCCCTCCCGACGCAAACCTTCCGCCAGCGGATCCTCAGCGTTTAATTCGGTCAGGTAGATAAAGGAAGGTTGGTCGCGCTCAATGCGTCTGATCAAGCTGACTGCCGCATTTCCGTCAATGACCTGACCTTGCAATGAGCCGATGCCGTGAGTGGTGTGATCAACGACCACTGTAATAGTTGTCTGTGATTCGCCGATCAAGCCAATCGATACCCGCTCCCACTGGCCATCTTGCACGATCATGCGCGCGATAGTATCGAGCAAAGAACCGGTTTCTTGAGCCGTATTGGCGCTGCGGGCAATTGCATTGATCAGGCGAAGAGCGGCAATATGACTGATCCGCTCTTGTTCGGCCCGAATCCGTTCACTCACATCGCGGATGAGCAACAGTGTGCCGGTGGTGATCCCGGTTGCCGTTTGGAGCGGTCGGATGCGCACTTCGATTGCCTGTGTGCCGTTATCGAAGATGGTCGGTCGTGTTGACGCTGTCACCGTAGTGGTGAGCAGTAGTTGCAGATCGCGGCCAAACGGCGAATTGACCACCAGTTGAGCCAGCGGTCGTCCGATCCAGCGTTCACTGCTAATACCCAATAAGCGAGGGGCGTGCTGATTGATCTCGGCTACCAGGCCACGACTATCGAGAATGATCAGTCCATCGGGTAGACTGGCGATCACCTCTTGCTCGGCCAGCGGCGCAAGATCGAAGAGGCGATAACGCATTGTGGTATAGATACCCACGGCTGCCGAGATAAAGAGCAGCACGGGTGTGGGATCGTCATTCCATGGCATCTTTACCCCGCTCAAGAAGACAACGTTCCCAATAGCAGGGATCAATGCAGCCGTGAGCATTAATCGCGCATGGTAACGGTGGACAGGCGGCGACTGCCAGGATGCGCGAGCCAGCACCAGAATGCCAATCGCCAGGCAAACATAAGCGTAGATACTGTGAAACCAAAAGGCCGGCCCGCGTGTTACCGAAAGCCAGAGGAACGGACGCGAGGTGTCTGCTTCAACTGTTGACCACCAGAGGTAATGGAGATTGTTGGTTAGCGCCAGCACCAGCGCAACCAATTCAGGAACGAAGATTCCGCGCCGGATCCAGCGCGGCACACGCCACCACTCACCCGAATAGGCGAGCGCGATCAGGAGCCAGCATGGCCCGATCAACACAATTCCAACATTTTGCAGCAATGACCAGAAGAGAGTGCCTTCAAAGGTTGTATCGGCAATACTCAGCGCGTGGCAGGCGTTCCACCAGGCAATGGCAACTAACAAGAGTGTAAACGGTCGTCCGCCGCGATAGTAGCGGTGTTGCCACATCAGTATGGCCAGAGCGGCAGCGCTCACCGCCGGAATGAGATATATCATAACGAAGGGTATGACCGCCATGCCTGTTTACACCTTAGCGAGAGCAACCTCTAACCCCGTTTGAATCACCTGATTATTGTACTTTATATGAATAAACGGCGAAAGCAAATTTTTATAACATAAGAGTCTGTTGGCTATCGGCTATCGGCTATCGGCTATCGGCTATCGGCTATCGGCTATCGGCTTGTCGATCGCAATCAGATATGCTA
>NZ_CAKZNK010000103.1 GCF_937129525.1 uncultured Chloroflexus sp.
ATCGGCGCGAGAGTTAGCCACTCTCGCGCCAATTTTGTCAGCCGAGACCGCAGAGGGATTATCGCCTATCGGCTATCAGCTATCGGCTATCGGCTATCATCCTCTGGCAGATGGGGGCGATTTCCTCCCCCTTGCCCCCTCCCCGCTCATCGCTTATCGGCTATCGATCCTACCGCAGAGACCGCAGAGGGATTATCGGCTATCGGCTATCGGCTATCGGCTATCGGCTATCGGCTATCGGCTATCGCCTATCGCCTATCAGCTATCGCCTATCGCCCATCACACACCCTGTAACGCGCAGTGATATGATCAAAAGCAAACAACATGCAGCTCCGCGGAAAGAGGCGCACTATGCGTATGCTCGAAGTCTTGATTGTGGGCGGCGGAGTAATGGGCGCAGCGACGGCGTATGCTCTTGCCCGGCGCGGTCGGCGGGTGCTGCTACTCGAACAGTTTGCCATTGGGCACGCTCGCGGGAGTTCGCACGGCCTGTCACGCCAGATCGGCTGTGCGTATCCACAGCTCTATTACACTCGCCTGGCGAAGGCGGCTTACCAGGCATGGGCCGATCTGGAAGCTGATACCGGGCAGCGCCTCGTGATCAAGACAGGCGCGCTGGCCCTCGGAGCCGCTGATCTGCGCTATCTCCGGGCTTGTGCTTCAAATCTGGCCGCTGCCGGAGTGCCGTTTGAGTCGCTGTCAGCGCCTGAACTCCGCGCTCGCTTCCCTCAGCTCGCAATCTCCGATCAGACAATAGGGTTGTATCAACCCGACGGCGGGATTCTGCCAGCTTCGCGCTGCGTAGCCACCTTTATCGAGCAGGCGCGTCGCTATGGCGCGGCAATTGCGTCTGGGGTAAGAGTTGAGCGGGTCATGCCTGATGGCTCGGGCGCGCGAGTTGATGCGTCTGGGGCTACGTACCGCGCTCAGCGGGTGATCATTACAGCCGGCTCGTATACTCCGCTCTTGCTGCGAAGTTTATCACTTTCGTTCCCACTTTTGATTACCCGCGAGCAATCAGCTTTCTTTTTGCCTCGTGATCGCAGACTCGGCAACTTGCCGGTGATAAGCGATTTCGGTGACGATGAAACCAATCCACCGTTGATCTGTTTCCCTGATCTGGGAGAAGGAGTAAAGGCTGAGCGTCTCGGCGTTGGCACGCTGGTGCGTAATCCTTACGAGCCGCCACCCCTCCCCGATCCGGTTGAGAACGATCAGATCGCGCGCCGCCTCAATCAGACACTACCCGGATACGCCGCCCGTCTGCTCCGTGCCGAGACCTGTCGCATGACACATACGCCCGACGGTGACTTTCTGATCGACCGCCATCCAGAGTTCGGTCAAATCGTGATCGCCATCCCCTGCATCGGTCACGGTTTCAAGCTTGCTCCACTTATCGGCGAAATGCTGGCAGATCTGGCAATTGACGGATCAACCGCCTGCGACATTACTCCGTTTCGCCTGAATCGAATGCTCAATCGGCAGGTCTATACCTGAACAAGATCGTATTATCTCGTCCGGCACGTGCCATCATCGCAGGTGGCGCTTCTCCCAAACAGATAGCGGTTACGGGCCACCAAATCGTAAAGTGGTTGCGCCAGCGTTAGCGCGCCGGGCAATCGCAGCAGTTCACCTACTCCACGCAGCGCTGGCAACTGCAAGAGGAGTTCACGCGCGGCGGCAGCGCCGCGGTAGATAGTTCCATCTGGCCCGATCACGTGCAGTTGCTCCATTGCCTCAGCATGGCTAATCTGAGGAAAGCGCTCGCGCGCTGCCGGACTATTGGCGTCGAGCAGCTCAATCCGGTGATGTTCATCCCATTCGCTGACCATCTGAGCTTGCTGACAACAGATCCGACAATTGCCGTCGTAGAGCATCGTGTAGGTCATCCCTAACCTCCAGATCAGTATGGAATGATCGCGGTAACGACCATTGCCAGGATCAGAATTCCGATGATGATAGCGCTCAAAACACGAAACCAGTATTGATAGCGTTTGCGGCTCATGGCATTTCTCCCGTCGCAATGCTAAAAATGCCTTGTCTCTAACGTATTATACCCGGTTATGATACCAGTTTGCTTTCTATTGCGTGCAGGGTTGTATCGACGATGCTGGCAAAAACCTGATGGTGGCGGTACGGTGGCGGGGTGCGACGCGGGTAGGTGCGGTTGCAGAGCGCAACAATTGCCAGCGCTTCGGTAGGGATACCCATCATAATCGGCCCGGTAAAGCCGCTGTGTCCAAAACCGGCAGCCATTGCTGCTCCCATATACGGTCGCTGCAACATCCAGCCCAACCCGCTGACCGGCTGTCCGGCGCGTTGCGCTTGTGGAGTTAGCGCCGCTCGCGCCGTTTCGGCGCGCAAGAGCTGTTTCCCTTGCCAGGAGCCTTCCTGCAAGAAAAGCTGCACAAGGCGAATGGCCTCAGTGGCTATGCCAAATAACCCGGCGTGGCCGGCTACTCCGCCGAGCGCATATGCGCTCTCATCGTGAACGACGCCGTGAACCAGTCCCGCGCGCCATTCGTAATCCCACTCGGTCGGCGCGGTACGTTGAAGCCATGCCACCGGTGGCCGAAAGCAAGTATGCTGCATGCCGAGTGGCGCGCAGACAAGCTCCTCGATAGCTGCGTCGAGTGAACCGTCGTAGACCGTCGCTACCAGATCGCCGAGCAGCAGAGTATTGAGGTTAGCATATTCGGTCACCTGTCCAGCCGGATGCTTCGGGATCGCATTGTAGACCGCCTGCCGTATCGCAGCCGCGCCCTGACGGGCTAACGGGGCAAGCTGTACGGCTAATCCGCTGCAATGGCTGAGGAGATGGCGCGCAGTGATGTCGCTTGCGCGCAGCGCAGGCAACCAGTGTTGCACTGGTCGATCGAGCGGCAACATTCCGGCGTCGTGTAGCCGCAGCGCGGCCAGAGCAGTGAAGACCTTGGTGAGCGAGGCGAGATCGTAGACGGTGTCGAGCGTCACCGGTTGACTACCGCTATCGTCGTACATTGTCGCGCCGTAAGCAGCAGCGTGGATCGGGTGATCGGCTCGCGCCACGATTACGACTGCGCCAGGGAAGACTCGTTCGTGGATGGCAGTAGCGATGAGATCGTCAATCGCAGCGAGCATAATATTGGCGAGAAATCACATCTTTCATGAGTATCGCAATTACAAGAGTGCCCGGTTTCGGCGCAGCCCGATCTCGACTAGCCATAATGCCAGCGCGATCCCGACCAGCAGTGGCCATAGGCTGGCACTCACCAGTGTCGGCGGTGGCGGCGGGGTTTCCGGCAATACCGGTTCCATTGTGCCACCGGTGATGGTCGCGATCTGTTGCAATAAGGCTTCACCCTGCGCCGGATCGGTCAGCGCATACTCCGCCGATGGCGGTTGCGCGTAACCGATGCTACGTTGAAGGGTCTGGCTACCGGCAAACAGCGAAACATCGATTTCATACGGCCCGGTGTCGGTCAATACCAGCTCGCGCTCGTAGCGTCCTGGCGCCGTTTGCGCCAGGCTAAAGCTCTGTTCGCTGCCATCGGGCAACGTAACCCGCGCGCTCACCTGCGCCAGATTGATCGGCCTGCCGCCTGCTGTTTGCGCTTCGACGACCAGACTTGTTCCATCGGCGTCCGTAACGAGACGCACCTGCATCGGCCCGCTGTCGGGGGTAGGTAGCGTATACCGCACCAGTTGACCCCAGAACCGATCATAATCTGGCCAACCTGGCCAGGCGCTTGCCCACGGCGCGGCGGCGCTGGCCATCCAGGCCACGCTACGCCCCAGACCGTATTGCCAGACGGCAAGCAGGGGATCCTCTGCCGGACTCTTCAGCACAACGGTGGCTTCGGGTTTTGGTTGCAGCGCAATATACCCATCGAGTGGCGGCAATGCGCGCGGGTCAATGCCGCGCACCAGCGGATGCGGTTGTTCGAGTAATGTCGGCACCGGTTGTTCAACCGTCAGCTCAGCGCCGGCAATTTCGCTCTCTTGCAGCGTAATGCGCGGCAAATCGTTGGCATTTGGCGCAAAGTAGTAACGTCCATTTCCCCATTGCGCCAATTGTTCAAGCAATTCAGTATCGGCATCCAGGCCAATCGCAATGGTCGAGAGAGTGATCTGCGCGGCGCGCGCCGTTTCGACCAGTTGCTGATAACGCGGATAGTTGTTGCTATAACTGCGTCCATCAGTCAACAAGACAGCGTGCCGTTCGCGTTCTGGTTCGGTAGCCAGCGCCGGCAGACCTACGGCCAGTGCCCGTTCGATATTGGTGCCCCCGCCAAGCGCCATCATTGCAATCTGCTGTTGTAATTCGACGATGTTGGCCCCCTCACCTACTTCCTGAAATGGCACTGTCCATATTGTATCAGTGTCAAAGGCCAGCACGCCGATCCGGTCGCTCGGCTGGAGCGCGGTTAGCGCAAGGATAGCGGCTTCTTTGGCCATATCGAACTTGCTAATCCCAAAAGCGGCGCTCATACTGGCCGAGCGGTCGATAATCAGCAAGAGCGAGATAGGCGCTCGCTGCGGACGCGGCGGCGGTGTCATCTGCACCGGCAACGCTTCGGCCAGCGGCGTCT
Organism: uncultured Chloroflexus sp.; assembly: GCF_937129525.1. Classification (GTDB taxonomy): domain Bacteria; phylum Chloroflexota; class Chloroflexia; order Chloroflexales; family Chloroflexaceae; genus Chloroflexus. The sequence continues at coordinate 4,572 of NZ_CAKZNK010000103.1, forward strand.
CGGCATAGCCTCCCAATGTGAATGCCTGATTGCCGCCGAGCGCGGTGAGACCTTTACCCTCGCTTCGAACCAGTTCGCGCAGCGCAGCCATTTGCTCAAACGAGAGCTGGTTGGCCGAGACATCGACCAGCACAACCCCATCATATGCTGCCAACCGCTCAAGATTGGCCGACAACTCGACTGGTGGTCTGCGATCAACTTCCATTCCCGCCTGACGAAGGGTATCGCCGAGCATAGCCCCACCATCACGATACCCTTCGATCAGCAAGATCCGTGGCGGAGGAATAACCAGCGCGGTGGCAGCAGCAGCGTTGTTGGCGCTAAAGGTGTCGTGTTCTGCGGGCGCGATCTCAGCTCGTAGACTGAGAATGCCCGGTTGCCCGGCAGTATGCTCAACAACAAACTGATACTGTCCCGCCGGAATGAACACCGGTTCTTCGCCGAGCAACTGTCCATCGGCCCAGACGCGCAATCGAGCGGCGAGCGGTTCTGCGCCATTGACCGGACGATACAGCGTTGTGATCGCAATTGCAAACGTCTCGTTGCTGCGCAGCAAGATCGGCGCATCGAGGCGAGTGATGGCCACTTCTGGCGTTATCGGCGGCGCAATATAGCGCACATCAACCTGAATCCCACTTTGAGCGGCGCGCTGCGCTTCGGCCAGCACATCACCACCGGTATGCTGACCATCGCCGATCAGAATGACGCGACCGCCGGCTGGCAACAACTGGCGTGCCATTCGCAAAGCCGCAGCCAGATCGCTACCGGCGCCGTCAGGTCGTTGATCGCTACCGGCAATCACCTGCGCGCCAAACGCCAGCAAACGTGTTTCCGGGCCGGTTGCTGCCGCAATAGCCTCGGCTTCAGATCGTATCGCGGCCTGTCCGGCTGGCGTAAGGCTATCCGACTGATCGTACAACACGATCAATGGCCCAGCCGCCGCTCTGCCTGCCTGTTGCCAGACCGGATCGGCCAGAGCGCCGATCAACAACGCAACTATCGCCAGCCGCAGAGCCAGGATTGACCAGGGCAGACGACGACCGGCCCGGCGCCAGATCAACGCAAATGCCGGCAGCGCCAGCAACAACCAAAACATATGAGCGGATTGCCAGATCATCGCGCCTCCGGTTGCAGTCTACGCTGGATGTAGAGCCACTCACCGACCAGCAATGCAATGGTGGCAATGATCAGCCAGGACCACAATGGTTGCGGGGTAGCGGTGGGTTGAGCTATCACAGCAGCGAGTGTTCCATTGCGAGTCGCGCTGGCAAAACGTGGTGTCGGATCAGACTCATCGATGGCGCCGGCGTTCACAGGAAGCTGCGCTTCCCGCACCAGTTGATCTTCAGCCCATTCCCGTATTTGATAGATGCCGATGTGTGTCGGTTCGAGGATGGTGGGAATCGCCGGTTGCAGCGCCAGCCTCACCGTAGTACCGGTGGGATCGGTCAGCTCTACATGCGTGGTTCGGACATCAGCCCGATATGATAGTGACGCGCCAAGAGTCATGGATGTGGGCAACTGCGGTGGCATCAGGTCTCGCGCGGTGCGCGCAACCAGCAGCGGAAAGGCTAGCCGTTCGCTCAACGAACTGGCGGTCAGATCGAAGCTCCAGACCGCCACTTCACTCCGCTCAAATCGACCGCGCATGATCAGTGGAATGTCACCATTGAAGAGCAGCGGGGTTAACCAGGATGGCGGATCGATGACTGCCACCTGACCCCAGGTAATGCCGCCAAAGTTGACATCGCGCAAGAGGGTTTCGCCAGCCGGCGTCAGAGTTACCGGTGAATCTGCGCGAGTTGTGCCGCTAATCGGTAGCAAACCACCGGTCGGCGGATTGATGACCAGCACGCCACCGGCGGGCCAGCGTGACGGCAACGTGTTGACGAAAATAGAGAGATCAACGTCTGAAGCCGGCGCATATGCTGCCGGTGTCACCGTTTGGAGCCTCACTTCCGGCATAGCCTGCAAGGCGCGCGCCAGCGCCGGCGCATCGTCGGCGACCAGCAGCGCTCGAATCGGTTGTTGACCGGCAATGTTTACCGTCGCGCTATCATCGAGCGGCAAGCCGTCATTGCCATTCATTTCTAATCGTACCTGCTGAGCCGCGCCGGGCAGAGTCCACGTCAACTCGAGTGCTGAGTCTGGGCGAATGCTAATCTGTTCAGTGCGATCAAGCTGTCCGTCGATCAAGAGCCGCACCGACCCGCGAAATGGTTGGTCGCCAAAGTTTACCAGCCGGGCATAAACATCGGTCGCGCCGATGCGATTCGGGTAGGCAGCCAGCGTTACGATAGCGCGATTCGGCTGCCTTGTGCCGATAACTTCGACTTGAAGCGGCAGGCGCAATGTGTTGAGATCAGGTGGCGGCAGCGCGCCGTCGGTTAGCCAGATCACCCGTGAACCGGGTTGATCGAGTAAAAACGTCTCAGCGATCGTGAATGCGCCGAATAGATCGCTTCCCACGCCTTCAATGGTTATTTGCCTCAGCGCCGCCAGCAAACGCGCCGAGTCGGCGCTGCTGCCCTGGTCGATCAGGCGAGCCGATGGGCCGGCGCTGATCAGCACTATCCGATCAGCGCCGCGCATCTGGCTAATCAATGTCGCAGCGCGTTGCCGGGCGCGCTCGATGCGGCTGCCACCCGTTTCGGCCAAGGCCATGCTGGTTGACGTGTCGATAATAATGGCCGTCGCGCGCGTTGCGCCTGGCCACGACCAGGGAATCTGTGGTTGGGCCAGCGCTAATCCAAGCAGTAATGCCGCGAGCATGTGCAGCAAAAGCAGGAATGTAAACCGTAGTCGTCGGCGTCGCGTCGCCGGTCGTAGCGGAACCTGCTGCCAGAGTAGGAGTGATGGCACGACTGTTCGTCGCCGACGTGATTGCATCATGTGCAGGATGACAATCACCGGCAAGGTCAGGAGTGCGAGTAATCCGAGAGGCGCAAGCAGGTTCATAGCGCTGCTGTTAATCGATTCGTCTCACCAGGCTGATTCCGATGCCAGTGTGACCAGTTTCATCGCGACTTCACCCCAAAAATCGCCGCGCGCGCAGGAAAGGGATGATCTGGCGTTCCAGTGGCCAGTCAGTCATTATCGGCGCATACGCCATACCACGCGCGGCGCAACGCGCGGCCAGTGACGCGCGCCAGGTTTGCGCCGCAGTTCGAAAAACTGCCAGCTCTTCTTCGGTCAGATCGATTTCAAGTCGTTCGCCGGTTTCACTGTCAACCAGCTCAAGCGGCCCATGCAGCGGCGGCGCAAGCTCAGCCAGGCTGAGCAGATGTAAGACCATCACCTGCCAGCGCGGGGCTGGCACATGTTGCGCCAGCTCTTCAATCGGTAACGGCGTCAGCAAATCTGAAATGACGACAACGACTCCGCCTTGTGGTTGCTGCCGGGCAACCACGCGCGCAGCCTGCGCCAGATCGAGCTGTGATGTCGGCGTGAGCGCGCGCAACACGCGCAGCAACGCTACCGAGAGTGTCTTGCCGCGCGCCGGCCCGAACACTGGCGCCAACTGTCCGCCGGTCAGCACCGTAACAAGGTCGCCATGCGACAGTGACAGATAGCCGATCGCGCCAGTCAGTTGAATTGCCAGCCGCAGGCGATTTGGTTCGCCGACGGTCATACTGCGCGATGTGTCAACGATCACACTCACCGCCACATCTTGCTCGACCTCACCCAAACGCACCAGCAAATGCTCCTGGCGCGCGTATGCATGCCAGTCAAGGTAGCGAGGGTCATCGCCATGGACGTAAGGTCGGTGATCGGTAAAGATGGTAGCCGGCATCTGTTGCCGACTGGGATGCTGACCAGCAATTGGCGTGCCGCGTAGCGCGCGTTGGGTCTGCAAACTGAGCCGCTCGAGGCGACGCAGAAACGTTTCGTCAAATAACAGCGGTTCAGTTGTAGCCGGTTTACGGCGAAAAATAGTCGCGAACCACATCTCGCACATCCATTGGGACTCGCAGCGGATCATCGGCTGCCTGTACCGGGCCGCTAAGACTGACACCGCTCGATCGCATCGACAGCCCTCCCGATTGAGTTGATCCGGTCACGTCGCTTGCCGTCCCCGGAGCGGGTAGCTGACCGGTACCACGAGTCGCTAATTCGAGTGGTCTGCCTTCAATGCCGAGCGGATTAAACGATTGCTCACGGCGCTGGCTGCCGGGTGCATTGCCAGCGCCACCACCTGAACCACCGGCTATCGGCGCCGATGGTTGCCGTTCGAGCGCGTCAGCCAGCGCCTCTACACCGGCGGCGCTGGCGATGGCATCGCCAAACTGAAGCGCGTCGGCAGTCGCTCGCATCTGGTCGGCCAGATCAGGGCGCGCCGGGTCTATCTGGCGGGCCGCGTCGCGCAAAGCATCGGCAATTGCTTCACGCGCTTCCGGCGAAACCTCACCCATCTGATCGGCCAGCTCGCGCAGCATTTCAGCCGCGCCGGCAATATCACCCTGATCAAGCGCTTCGGCGACCGGTCGCGTCAGGCTCTGGTCGCGCAAAGCGTCGGCCAGCGCCGAAAGTACCCCCGGATCAACGCCAGATCCAGGCGTTGTTCCCATTTCAGTCGATGAAGACGCTTCGGTTGACAGTGTGTCGGCCACCTGATCAGGGCGATTCAATGCCGGCAAGGGTTGGGCTACGCCAACTGGCGCCATTGGCGACTCGATGAGGAGCAGCAGGCCGGCTAACATCAGCAGGAACGCGCCCAGCATCAGCGCGTCAGGCCAGGCTGGTCGTTGTTTTTTATTGACATAATAATTGATGCGCCTGATGGTCTCTTGCGCCTGCTGTTGTAACCGGCTGGCAACGCCGGCCTGATCATCGCCAACCTCCAGCGCCGTGCTCAGTTGTTCAGAGAGACGAAATCGCCGGTCGAGGCGGCGCGCAGCAGTCGATGGCGTTAGTCGAAAGACCAGCGCGCGCACTGCTCCGGTGACAACACTGCCCGCGAGCACCCAACCCAGCAATGGATGCGGCAGGGAAACGATGCCGATGATCGCCAGAACGACACCGAGAAAGACAGCAATAAAGCCCAGACTGGTTGCAGTCAGCAGAGTGTCGATAGCGTGCCGACGCCAGCGTTGAGCAATAAGCCGACGGAGCTGTTGCGAGAGTTGTCGTTGCATACTGGCAGTGTACCACAATCTGATCGAGTACAATATGAAACACTGATGAGTTTCACAGGGAAAAAGTGATCTGCCCGATCCGAGGTTTGTGCCCGGCGATCAGGTTTGCCGATTGCCGGCCAGGTTATGCACATCTGATCGAAACCCTGAGGAGAGATTCATGAACGATCTGCTTTCATTGCTGGCGCGTCGTGTCGCTGAGGGTCGCCCGTTGCGAGTTGGTCTGATCGGAGCCGGCAAATTTGGCACCATGTTTCTGGCCCAGGCGCGTCGCGTTCCCGGTCTCCATGTGCTTGGCGTCGCCGATCTCGCTCCCGACCGCGCGCGCGCGGCGCTGGCTCGCGCCGGCTGGCCAGCCGAGCAGTATGCCGCTGCTTCGCTGGCCGATGCGCTACGCAGTGGCGCAACATATGTTGGTGACGATGCGCCGGCGCTGATCGCTGCCGATGGTCTTGATGTCATTGTTGAGGCAACAGGAGCGCCGGCGGCGGGCGTTGCCCATTGCCTGCTCGCTATCGAACATCGCCGTCATATCGTGATGGTCAATGTCGAGGCGGATGCGCTGGTTGGCCCATTGCTGGCCCGTCGCGCAGCCGAAGCCGGCGTTGTCTACTCACTGGCCTACGGCGATCAACCTGCGCTGATTGCCGAACAGGTCGAATGGGCGCGCGCTTGCGGTTTTGAGGTGATCTGCGCCGGCAAGGGTACTCGCTATCTGCCCCATTATCACCAGAGCACACCTGAGACGGTCTGGCAGTATTACGGACTCAGCGCTGAGCAAGCTGCTGCCGGCGGCATGAATCCGCAGATGTTCAATTCATTTCTCGATGGCACCAAGTCGGCCATCGAAATGGCAGCCGTTGCCAATGCATGCCGCTTGCGACCGCAACCACACGGCCTGTCATTTCCTCCATGCGGTGTCGATGATCTCCCCCACGTTTTGCGCCCCCGTGAGGCTGGCGGGCAACTGACCCACGCTGGCACGGTTGAAGTGGTCTCTTCGCTCGAACGCGATGGCCGTCCGGTATTCCGCGATCTGCGCTGGGGCGTCTACGTCGTCTTTGCCGCGCCTGATGACTATGTGCGCCGCTGCTTTGCCGAATATGGTCTCGTTACTGATTCCAGCGGGGTTTACAGCGCCCTCTATCGTCCCTCTCACCTGATCGGCCTCGAATTGCCGATCTCTGTGTTACGAGTCGGTTTGCGTCAGGAGCCAACCGGTTGTCCACAGGTCTTCCTGGCCGATGTGGTTGCAGTGGCTAAACGCGATCTGGCCGAGGGCGAGCTGCTCGATGGTGAAGGCGGTTATACCGTGTACGGCAGACTCATGCCGGCAACCGACTCGGTAGCCATGGGTGCGCTTCCAATCGGTCTGGCGCACAATATTCGCGTGACTCGCCCGATTGCAGGCGGTGAGGTCGTTCGGTGGGAAGATGTCGCTTATGAGACAAATCATCCCACGGTACGGTTGCGCCGTCTGATGGAGCGGACAATGCTGGCGGAGGCTACGCAATGAATGTTGCAATGCTCGGTCTTGGCCTGATGGGGCGGCCAATGGCGCGCGTCTTGCTGGCGGCTGGCATGCAGGTCGTCGGTTGGAATCGATCACCGCTCGATCCGGCTTTGACCGCTGGTATACCGTTGGCAGCAACACTGGCCGAAGCGGCTCAGGCCGAGACTCTGATCATCATGGTGAGTGACTCGGCAGCCGTGGGTGATCTGCTAGCGCGCCTTGATCCGTTCTTGCGACCGGGCCAGCTCGTGATCGATATGGGTAGTTCCGATCCACGCGACTCGCAGACGCGAGCTGCAGCGCTGGCCGCGCGCGGGATCGGTTGGGTCGATGCGCCGGTCTCGGGCGGGCCGGAAGGCGCCGCTTCCGGAACGCTGGCAATAATGGCGGGCGGCACTGAGGCGGATGTTGCGCGGGCTATGCCGATCTTGCGGGTATTGGGGCGGCCTACCCATGTCGGCTTGCCGGGCGCCGGCCATACCGCCAAGGTGATTAATCAGCTTATCGTTGGCCTGACCATTCAGGCGGTGGCGGAAGCGACGGTATTGGCTCAGGCATACGGACTCGAACCGGCGCTGCTACGCGCGGCGTTAGCCGGCGGTTTCGCCGACTCAAAAGTGTTGCAGATCCACGGTGGGCGGATGGAAGCGCGTCGCTACGTTCCGGGTGGTAAAGTGGCCACACAACTCAAGGATTTGCGCATGGCAGCAGCGCTAGCCGCGAATGCCGGCATCGAGTTGCCCCATCTGCGCGATACCATTGCCCGCTACGAGGAACTGGTGAGCCGTGGCTACGGTGATCTCGATCATTCGGCGCTGCATCTCTTATTGCTCGATCAGGCTAGTTAGCGCAAAGTGAAAATCACAAGGACGCAGCTCATTGGGCTGCGTCCTCTGTTCATGGCTTCTCATGGCTTCGCGCAATACCACTTCGCCTGAACTATTGCCCGCTACGAGGAACTGGTGAGCCGTGGCTACGGTGATCACGATCATTCGGCATTGCATCGCTTGTTGCTTGAGCAGGCTAGTTAGCGCGCAGTATGCGCTGAAAGGACGCAGCACATTGATTGGGCTGCGTCCTTTCTCATGGTGTTTTTCTGCCTTACTTTCCTGATCGCTCTTCGATCAACAGTTCGCGCAATAACACCTCATCTGATGCCGGTAGCGGATCGCTTAGCAAGGAAGACAGGAGCTGATCGTTGGACGACTGCGGTGTTGGCCGTCGTCGGATCGGCCAGAACTGCAAGCCCAGGCCGCTAATCAGGAGGAGGAATCCCAAACCAAACCAGAATTGAGCGTTAAAGGGGATTGTAGTTGCCGTGCGCGGAAGCTGGAGTGGTGGCCGGGCGCTGCCACTCTGCTCTTCCGTTTCGATCCCGGTGAATGGGAGCTTTGGCGGGATGATGGCAGGCAATTCAGGCATTGTCTCGGGCGCCGTCGGTAGAACCGGTTCGACCGTCGGCGCCTCGATAGTCAACGACGGCAACGATGGTTCGTTAGGCGCCGGGCTGGTAAAGAAGAGATGCGCAACGACAGTATCGCCGGGGCCGACCGCAATTTCAAGCGGTGGTTGAGCCGGCGATCCCTGTTCTTCAGTGAGTTTCAGGGCCAATGTATAGAATCCCGACTCAACCCATCGATCATAATTGCCGTTTTCATCGCTATACACCACCGCATCACCAATTTGAACGGCAATATTTGTCGCCGGTGATTGGGTACGGAGATCGATAATCGTGCCGGTCACGCGCCCCATCGGTACCGGGGTTGGCGAGGTGACCGGCAGTACGGTTACTGGTGGAATAGTTGGCCGTGGCGACGGTTGTAACGCGGGTGCGGCTGCTGATGGAGCAGGCACCGGCAACAGGCTAAAGCCAACAACCATTGCCAGCACACCGCAGAGTATCATGCTGTAGCTCACAATTCGTCGAGGTTGCATACGCAACTCCTTGTGTTATTCTGGCATTATGTTCTTCACTTTTTGAGGTTTTTAACCGCCACCACTAGCGCTATTATAACAAATCCTTGCCTTTATAGAAGTGATAGACGAGAGGGAAAAACCTGTGAATAGTTTGGTAACATCAATTTACAGGTTTTATCCCTCTCATTTATCGGTTGTTGTTATTCCGAGACCACAATCGTAATCTCTGCCCGATTATTTGTCTCGTTCACCTCTTCCACTGCGCCAAACGGACTGCGCACATCGCCCGCAATGCTGCGGTTCCAGCTATCAACGTAGACATAGATGGTATTGCGTCCCGGAGGTAGCCGCCCATTCCAGGTTGGCGAGCTGACAGTCACATCGTACCCAAATGGATTGGTTGGACTGCGTGGCGTGCTGATCAGGGTCACGCTCTCGCCGGGCTGGAGGACGCCATCGAAGAACCATGCCAGACCTTGACGCGAGAGTTCATTCCACGGCTCGTTCACCTCTGGCACCCGTCGTGGATTGACGTAGAGATCGATCCAGAAATTGCTTGCCGGTTCCCGTCCAACGTTGGTGATCGTTACCCGATAGGTTACCGGTGTGTTCTTGTTCGGGCTGGTCGGAGTCGCCTGCAAACTGACGATCAGGTCAGGCGGGATTTGGACGATTGTCATCGGCAAGAAGATTGCCACGCGCCGGTAGTAACCTATGTCGAACACAGCCTGCTGACCGGGCGCCAGCGTCAATGTTACGACCGGACCGTCGCTATCAGTTGCGTCATCGCCAACATTTGGTTGCGCCAGAATGTAACCAAGCTGGTTGACGAAGGTTAACGTTACCTGACCTGGTGGCAAACCGGTAACGCTGTACGAGCCATCACCGGCTGTTTGTGCCTGTACCGTCTGCGAGAAACCGGTCAGCAAGGTGGGTGTGTACGTGACCGTGACCTGCACTCCGGCCAGGCGTCCGGTCTCGTCAAGATCGCGCTGATTATTTTCGTTCGTGTCAAACCAGGCAATGCCGCTGATGCTGCCGGCGCCGCGGAGACCGGCATCGATCTGGTCAAGGGCCTGGCCGCTGAGGATGGTGAAGTTGGTGGTAGTGCCGTCGGTACGGAAGTCGTTGTCATTGTCTACCGTCAGCGAACCACTACCATTATTGGAAGTGGTATAACCGGCGGGCAGGGTTATTTGCAACGAGTACGTTCCCGGCGCTACATCGCTGAAGGCATAGCTACCATCTGCCAGGGTTTGCGTCGTGGTGATGGGATTCCCTCCACTACCGCGGAGCGTTACTGAAATACCAGCTATACCGGGTTCGCCCGCGTCACGCAAACCATTTCCATTCGCATCAAACCAGACTGTATCGCCAATGGCCGTTGTCCGATAGAGGCCAAAGTCGATAGTGGTATTGCTGGTCGTCAATGTAACGCTACTACCAACAGCATTGCTGTCAAGCGCCGGGTTGCCACCCTGATTAGCCACAGTCAACAGGTAGCCGAAGCGGCTGACCGATTGAATAGTCACTGTACTACCCGGCGGGATATTGCCGATGGAGTAGTTGGCGCTCAGGCCGCTCGCGCTGGTTGAGACGGCGCTGAACGTGAACGATGGATTGGTAGCATTGATCACGCTACCGGTGGTGGAGACCACAACCGTGACCGTCACCCCGTCGAGCGCCTGTTCGCCGCTGTCCTGCACGCCATTGCCATTGGCGTCTTCCCAGATCAAGTCACCGATCGACAGCGCGCCGCGCAAGCCGGCATCGATGTAAGTAATATCATCGCCTGAGGATACCGTGAATGCATCGGTGCAACCGGTGGTTGAGTTGGTCACATCACTGTTATTATCGGTTGTCAGCGCGCTGCCAGGCGTAGTGAATGTGAATCCACCCGGCAAGGTCACGCAGAGCTGATAGCTAGCGTTGGTCAATCCGGTCGGCTCGATTCCACTGATAGTGAATGCGCCATTGCCATCGGTTGTAACCGGCGTGCCCGGGCCACTACTGCTACCAACCAGGCGGACGCTCACGCTCTCCATCCCCGGCTCGCCGCTGTCAAGCGCGCCATCACTATCGGTATCAAACCAGATCGTACCGGTAATCTGAGCCGGGCGGTAATATCCGAAGGGAACCGGATCAGGCGTCGCGCCGCTCAACACCAGGCCGGTCGAGGCGGCGCCGGTATTGCCCGGTGACCGGATAAACCCGCTCGGATCGGTGGGCACGGTGAAGGTGTAGGCACCGGGCGGGCCGTTGAAAGTGACGATACCGAAGATATTAGTTGCCTGACTTGTCGAAATTGGCCCGGTCACATTCACCGTCACGGCCCTCAATCCGCTTTCGCCAGTCTCGAAGGCGTTGTTGATAGTCACCGTTTCATTAAAGACCCGCGCGCTCACTGTGACATTCTGGTAATAGCCCTGGTCGCGACTGACCGTTGCGCCAACCGCCAGCGGCTGATTCGTCAGTTCGGCAACGCCATCACTATCGGTTGCGTCTGCCCCCTGATCGGCCAGCGTGAGTTGATATGCTGGCGTGGCCGTGGGTGGACTGAAGGTGAGCGTGAAGGCAGCCTCGCTTGCGGAAGCGCCACCAGGCAAGCCGCTAAAGCTGTACTCGCCGTTGCTATTCGTCGTGACGGTGCGGTTAACAGTGGTGGTCAAATTGGTCAGGTTAATCGTCGCTGACAGATTGACCGTAACCCCTGCCAGGCCGGGATCACTGGTGCGTTGTCCGTCGTAAGCGCGGTCAACGAAGGCAATACCGTTAATCGCGCTATTGCCGATGACTGCTGCGCCGCGCGTGGTGATCTGGCCATCAGTCACCGTGAAAGCGGCGGTGCGACCATTATTGCTGACAATAGAGGCAACATCGTTATTCCCTGCCGGTCCGGCGACAAAGCTAAAGTTTGCCGCATCGGGATTGACGAATTCGAGCAGGTAGCTACCACCCTCAACGCTGTTGAAACTAAAGTTGCCACTGGCGTTCGTGGTTGTGGTCGCCACGACTGCCGTTGTGCTGGCATTGAGCAGTCGCACAGTAACGTTGCTCACACCCGGCTCGCCGGCAGATTGATTGTCAGCCGGCCCGTTTGCGCCATCAAAGAAGACACGCCCATCAACGACGCCAAAGACATAGAACCCGAAGACGTTAGTAGTTCCAGGCGGTGAAATCTGGGTAAGCGAACTTCCGCCGCTGGCCAATGGTATTCCGGCTACCGGGATGGCTGCCGTCGATCCAGATGAAGGCAGGAGGCCGGCGAGCGCCGCTGAGCTTTCATCAACGTTGAGCTGATAACTACCCGGTCGCACCGCGAAGGTTACCAGGCCGTTGCTGTTCGTGGTTTCGGTCAAAACAGGTGTGTTATCCAGCCGTTCCAGAACGACTCGCGCGCCACTGATACCATTTTCACCGCTTTCCCATTGATTGTTGCGTCCAGCAGACGGTTCGCGGAAGACGCGCGCCGTGATGGTGACATTGCGGAAGAAACCCTGATCGAAGTCAAGCGTGCCGCCTGGCGTCGGACCGGTCACCGTCACCGTTGGCCCGTCGCTGTCAATCGTATCATCGCTCCCCACATTTGCATCACTTGCGATGTAACCGCCAGCCGGTGGGGTGAATGCAATCGTATACGTGATAGTGCCCGCGCTGCCGCCCGGCAAGTTATTGAACAGGTAGTTGGGAGGCGAAGCGGAAATCGTTGCCTGATATGTCGCCACCAGGTTAGGCAGACTGGCAGTGACGGTTAACGCTACTGTCGCGCCGGACAGATCTACATCGCCGGCATCTTGCAGATTGTCGGCATTATTATCCTCAAACACGCGACCGCTAACCGTGGTTTGCCCGCGGAATCCGGCATTAATATCGGTTAGAGAACCGTTATAGGGCACGGTGAGCAAAGCCGTGCTGCTGGTTGCCACGGGCCCTGCCGTAGTCACCACGCTATCGCCACCGGTAATAAAGGTATAGTTGCCGGTGGCGGGGTTGGTAAAGCGAACAGTGTAATTACCGGGGAAAATATTGGTAAAGCTATATGTGCCATTCGTAAGAGTCGTGGTGGTTGATACCACAGTGCTCGACGAGTCGAGTAGCTCGACCGTCACATCACGCATCCGCGGCTCGCTGCTGGCCAGGCTGTCGCCATTGGTATCAAAGAAAGCGATGCCGCTGATACTGCCGGGCAGATAGTAGCCAAAGCTAGCGCTAATGCTTTGCCCGCTGGTCAGATTGGTAGTGCTTTGACTGCCGGTATTGCCGGGTGATTGGAGATATCCGGCTGGCGTCGTGACAGTGATGGTGTATGAACCGGGGGGTAGCAGGAAGACAACATCACCGCTTGTTGGGTTCGTGGTTGCTGTGCGTGATACGGTGCCGGTCACCGCGACTGTGACATTGCCAATGCCAGGTTCGCCACTCTCACGAATATTATTGATGGTAATGGTGTCGGCGAAGGTAGTGACAACAATGCGCACGGGGCGGTAGAATCCGGCATCAATCCCATCGTAGGTCTGCCCTGGAACTGGCGTAAATATATCGGTGCGCCAAACCCCGCTTGTGCCAATCTCTTCAACCAGGTCGCTGTAATCGGCGAAGCTGGTCTCGTCTGGGGCGAGTGTTGCGCCGCTCGGTCTCAAGCTACCGACGAAACCAAGCGGTGCCTCAAATGTGACATAGATCTCTTCAGCCGGCAAACCCGGGATGGCATAGATGCCACTACCATTACTTGTCGCTGAACCCAGCAACACATCATCGCTGGCGCGGTACGCATTCACCTCTACTCCGCTCAGCGGATTATCACCGGTATTATAAATACCATCGCCGTTGACATCTTCAAATACCAGATTGCCGATGCGGGCGCGAGTCAGGCCGAAGTCAACATCGTCGTCTTCCGGGTCAGCCGCACTGAGTGAGCCTGAGTCGAAATAGATATAGTCATTGCCGTTGCCATTGGTCGCGACAGTGCCGGTTGAATTACCCAAACCGACCAGCGCGCCTCCGGGCAGGAAGTTGGCTTCATCGAGCACAATCCGGTAACTGGCACCCAGGGGTAGATCATCGAACTGATAGTAGCCGGGTTGATTGGTATTCGGGTTATTCGTTGTAACGGTCATCAGCTCATTGCCATCGCGGATGCCATTGTTGGCTGTGCCGCTGCCGCGTCCATCATCGACGAAGACGATAACTCCGTTGACCCCGTTCTCGCCGGGATCCTGGACGCCATCATTATCATCGTCTAGCCAGACAAAATCGCCAACCAGCCCTTTGTAAAAGCCGAAGCGCTGATCGGATCGGGTATTGGTTGTCGTGTTAATCGGGAAGTTTGGACCCGTCACATCACTGGTGGGAATGCCATTGGGCGATCCGACATCGCCACCCGCTACATTTATCGAGTTCGCCGCGCCAAACAAGATTGCGCCTGAGGCAAATTGCGAGGCCGGTATCACAACCCGGTAAGTCGGACCGAGCGGCACACCTGGAAAGACAAAGATACCGCCATCTTCCGCGGCGCTCGAACCGATAAGCTGGCGCGAGGTGGTTGTGGCAACAACTGTCGGACCGCTTGTGTCAACCAGTTGCACAGTGATGCCGTTGATCCGCGACTCAGTGGCATCCCATAGTCCGTTGCGGTTGTTATCGCGCCAGACAAAGCCGCTCACAGCGCCGCGGGCGAAGCCAATGTCAATATTGTCAATATTGGCGCCGCGACCGGTATTGGGGATCGTAGCTTCGGCGTTACCACCCACCAGAACGGCATCCGAGTCGCGGATACCAGGGTTAGGCGAGCCGTCATTGACAAAAGCCTGCGTCAGGATGTAGCCGGTGGGGAAATTGCTCGACAGAATGCGCAATCGGTAGCCGGCACCGGTCGGCGCGTTGCTAAAGATTGCTCGCCCCTGGCTGTCGGTGTTTACCGGGCCGGCGATGGTATTACCCAGGCTATCGACCAGGATCACGGGCAAACTGCCCAGTCCAGGTTCGCCGGCGTCTTGAATGCCGTCGGCGTCGCGGTCGTCCCATACTCGCGCCGTGATGTTGCGAGTGCCAGGAGGCGCGGCAGTATCGATGCCGCCAACGGCGTCGCGCAACCCCACGCGCTGGGTGACTGCGCCGCCTGAAATAGTGGCAAACGAGAGCAGACCGGCATTGTCGAGGCCTGGAATGGAGACCACGCGCGCGCCGAGATTGCTGACTTCAATCCGATAATTACCATCGGGAAGGGATGGAAAGACCACTTCACCAGCGCTGTTGGTCGTGTTAAGCCCGACAATCACGCCGTCGGATGAATAAACGGACACTAGCACGCCGCTGACACCGCTGTCCGTGTCGTAGAATCCATCGCGCGCGTCGTCAATGTAGACCTGCACGGTCAGCGTTCCGGCGGCGAGCGCTGTCAGCGCTGCGCTGAAGGTAGCACTGATGATAAGAATGGCGATCAGGATGAAAGAAACGATGTGTTTGTGTCGGTGGAAATAGTTGACCGTAAACGCTGTTTGCGCCATAGCGCCTCTCTTGCCGGCAAAACTAGTGCGTCTTTTATCAAAATACGTAGTGTATCAATCGTATCATAACTTTTGCCATATTGATCGGGCAATAGCTCTTTAATACCACAGTCGGCTAGTACTTATTCCTGACCAAGCAGTGATCGCTGCAAAGCGACCATTCGATTGGTATATGCGCCAACGATTGTAGCAATCTCTGCCGGCAAGAGTTGTCGGATCACGGAATCGTAGATTTCAAGCCGACGTAGTATCTGTTCGGGCAGAACTCCGTCGCGCGGTTGGCGTTCATTTCCCCACAAAATCTGTTCGTCGAGCAGTTCGGGTCGTTCAACTGCCAGGGCCGCTTCAAGCA
Organism: uncultured Chloroflexus sp.; assembly: GCF_937129525.1. GTDB lineage: Bacteria > Chloroflexota > Chloroflexia > Chloroflexales > Chloroflexaceae > Chloroflexus. The sequence continues at coordinate 19,995 of NZ_CAKZNK010000103.1, forward strand.
TCCGGGTAACAAATTCGTAGCCAGCAGTGACGATGTTCGGGTCGCGCTCTTCAGGGGAATGCTGAAGAGCCAGATCGGTCGCGCGATTGATGATCTGTCGGCGATGCGCGCGCAGGGCAGCGAACGCTTCTTCGCTATGGCTCACGCGCAACGGTTGGGGCGGCGTTGGGAATGATTGGTTAGCGGCGAGCACGGCGGCGGCGGCATTTGGCGCGCTCAATTGAATGTTTAGAGCGCGGTGCAGATCGGGCTGGCGCGCGAATGGCAAGCCACCTACCATCAGCGGGATCCCATCGAGATCGGCTGCAGCCAGCGCTCGCGTCAGACTTGTCAGATGGGGTAAATGAAAGACCATCGCCGCTGAGATACCCACCAGATCAGGGTGAGTCGTTTTGATGGCGTCGATAAAGGCGGGAATCGGCACGGCTGCGCCGAGGTAGATGACCTCCCAGCCTTCGGCTTCGAAGAAATCGGCGACCATGCGAATGCCAACCCGATGCCATTCATCTGGCGCGCAACCGAGAACGATGCGACGGTTGCGCTTTATTTTAGGTTGAAAGTAGGGATGTAGCTCACCCATCTGCCGTTCGATGATGGCAGTGGCCAGGTGTTCCTGCGCGACGCCGATCCGGTTGATTTGCCAGAGGCGTCCGATTTCATAGGCGGTTGGTTGGAAGATGTCAAGGTAGATGCGCGGCGCATGAACCCCCTGTGCCAGCGCCTGTTCAATCACGCGATCGGCGGCGCGTCCACTACCTTGTAACATGGCCTCGAGATAACGTTGTTGAAATTCGCTGGAAATGGGCCAGTTCATCATGGTGATCTCGCGGGCATCAGTAACGCGAAATTCGGCAGCGTACACTTGCTCTGTAGTGTACCGCGCTTACCACACTTCTACAAGAGAAGAAGTTATTACCAGCAATGAAAGGAAACTACGTTGAGTGTATACCCGGCAGGGATGCCAGATCCTGCGGCCAAACGCTGTGTCGCCAGACCGATTCCCGTTCTGATACCTTATGGTGTTGCGATTATTAGTGGTTGGCGCAGCGCATCGGCCAGAGTGTCACTCCGTTGCAGGCGATACACATCGACTTTCAAGCCGGTTAGCTGGTTGAGAAGTGGGGTGGGATCATGCCAGCCGCCATAACTAAGCGGATCGATGAAGATAACGGCGGCGCGCGCGCCCCGGTAAAGATGATGTTGAAGCGCGGTTATCCAGCGCGGATCGAGATCAGAGGTAATGATGATAAGAGTCGTATCGCGGCTAAACCGTTGCCCTTCAGCCACCAGCAGTTCGGCCAGCGAGCGCTGGCCTGACGCTTGCGCGACTGCCAGCAGCTCCAGAATTTTCCACAACTGGCGCTCTTCGCGTTCCGCAGGGATAACTTCAAGCCGGTCACTCCAGGCTATGAGGCCAACGATCCGATTCTGGGCCAGCAATGCGCGGGCCAGTGAAGCTGCAACCTGCACAGCCTGCTCTTCGGTTGAGTCGGGCAACATTTGGCGCGTAGAGGTCGGTTGCCGCTGCCACCAGGGCGCGATCTGGCGTTCATCAGTATCAGGTGGACGATCGATTGCGCGTGTGACTGCGCGTTCGTTGAGATCAAGAATAAGATAGATATCCGCATTTGGATCGAGTTCAAACTCTTTCACCATCAGGCGATTGTGGCGCGCGGTGCTGCGCCAGTGAATGCGATTGAGGCCGTCTCCCGGCTGGTAGTCGCGAATGGTAGCAACGTTGGGCGTTACGTTGTGTCCGCGAACCAGGTTGGTTGATCCTCCGGCTAATTCGGCGCCGGGCAGGCGAAACGAGCTAATCTCTTCAGTAGCCGGATAGACGATGATCTCGCCTCTGCCTGCGATCAGGCGCGTGAAGCGAAACAGGCCAAATGGATCGCTGCTGATGATGCGGGTCGGGCCGAGTGTAAACCGACCGCGACGGGTACAGAGAGTGCGGGTCGTCCAGCGGGTCGACTCGCGACTGCCGAGATAGGCCACAAAACCGGGTTCGTGGTCAGGCAGGTCAGACTCATCCTGCAGTTCGATCCACAGTTTCGGTAGCCACCACAGATTGCGAATAGTGATGCGCTCGCGGGTATACTCACCGACGCTGGCCCGCAAGCTGGCATGCGCGCGCTCAACGCTCAGGCCGCGCAAGTTGAGCCAGGCCCATGCCAGCGCAACCAGAGGTAATCCGGCCAGAATGTAGCTCAGATGGAAAAAGAGGCGCTGGCCGGTGGTTTGAGCCGCCAGATAACTGACGCCGGCAAGCAGCAGCACGAGTAGCGGACGAGTAATATTCATCGCGTGCCTTACCAGGCAGATGCGCGTTGCCACGGCGCGCAGATCCAACCATCGGCCTGAATGATCTTACGCGCCGGCATCGCACTATCTACTTTCCTTCGGTTAACGCCTCGGCCAGCAAGCTGGCAATAGCAGCTCGTGGCAGCGAACGCTGTTCGCCGCGTTGCAAATCTTTGATGACCACCTCGTTGCGGGTCAGTTCATCAGGGCCGAGCACCAGCGCAAAACGCACACCGCGTCGGTCGGCCTCTTTAAACTGCTTGCCGAGATTGCCCGGCTCAAGCGCGATCAAGGTATTGATACCGGCAGCGCGCAGTTCTGTTGCCAGCGCCAGGCTATCGGCAACCTGTTCCGGGCCAAACAAGGTGACGAAAGCGACGGCAGTAGTGCGGGGGCGTGGTCCCAGGTTGAGTTCAAGCATCACGTCGTGCAGGCGATCGATGCCAAACGCGAGACCAACCGTCGGGATATTGCGTCCGGCAAACAGGCCAATCAGGTCATCATAGCGACCGCCACCGAGCAGCGAACCTTCGGGCCAGTGAGGGGTGATAGCCTCAAAGACAACACCGGTGTAGTACGAGAGACCGCGAGCCAGCCGCGGCGCTACCCGATACTGGCTGGCAGGCACACCCATTGCTGTGAGACCGGCAATTACGGCGCGCAGGTTGGCGATCGCGGCGATTGCCCGCCGGTCATCGGCCAACTGTTGTTCAAGCGCAGCCAGGACATCGGCAGGCGCGCCATCGATTTGCACCAGGTTGAGGATGCGATCCGCTGCGGCAGCGTCAACACCCGATTTGAGCAACTCGGCCCGCACGCCATCGGCGCCGATCTTGTCGAACTTGTCAATCGCGCGATAGACGCCGCTAGCAGCCTCTTCGGATAGGCCACTGACTCGGGCGATTCCACCGATGATCTGGCGATGGTTGAGCAGAGTGACAAAATCGGGAAACCCGAGGGCAGTTAACGCCTCGCAAAGCATGGCAACTATTTCGGCATCGGCCAGCGGCGAGGAACTACCGACAATATCGAGGTCAAACTGATAGAACTCGCGGTAGCGCCCGCGAGCCGGGCGCTCGCCGCGATAACTCGGCCCATACGCATAACGACGCCATGGCAATGCCAGTTGACCGGCATACTGGGCTGTGACACGAGCCAGTGGCACCGTCTGATCGTAGCGGAGGGCCAGGCGACGACCGCCATGATCCTCGAAGCGGTAGATCAGCTTCTCATCATCGCCGAGTTTACCTTCGAGCGTCTCAGCGTATTCGATGATCGGCGTTTGCAGTGGCTCGAAGCCGCGCGACTCACTGATGCGCGTCAGGGTAGTGACAATATACTGCCGTAGCATCATATCTGTCGGCAGATGATCGCGCATGCCTTTTACATTCTGGATGATCGCCATACAAACTCTCAGATCGTTACAAATGAAGGATTTATTCTCTCACTGGCTGTGATACCGGTTCAACCATTACCACCTGTTGCCCGGCCAGTTGACCACAAGCGGCAGCAATTTCCACTCCGCGTTCAACACGCACAGTGCAGGGAATACCGTAATCGGTCAAAATCTGCCGGAAAGCAGTAACACGCTCCCATTCAGAGCGACCGAGCGGCGTGCCGGGTACCGGATTCCAGGGGATCAGGTTTACGTGGAAGAGCATTGCGCCGCGCGGCGCTTCACGGCGCAGCAGGCGAGCGAGCGCAACAGCCTGATGAGGATGATCGTTCTTGCCTTGCAAGAGCACATATTCAAACGATACCCGGCGGCGCGTTTTTATCACGTAGTTGCGCGTGGCTGCCATCAATTCGGCAATCGGATAGCGTCGGTTAACCGGCATTAACTCGCTGCGCAGCGCATCGTCGGGGGCGTGGAGCGAGATAGCCAGGTTGACCGGCAACGACTCGTTGGCCAGACGCTCGATCCCTTTCACCAATCCGACAGTTGAGACGGTCATGCTGCGCGCGCCGAGGTTGAAGCCGCGTGGATCGTGTAACCGCTCCACTGCCTGCCACCAGCGGTCATAATTGGCGAATGGCTCACCCATTCCCATGAAAACGAGATTAGTGATCCGACCTGATGGGCCAGCCGCTCCCATTGCGCGCAGTTCTTGCGAGGCCCAGATTGCCTGAGCGACAATCTCCCCACTGCTCAGGTTACGCAACAGCCCTAGTTTTCCGGTGGCGCAGAAAACGCACCCCATCCCGCAGCCAGCCTGCGTTGAAACGCAGGCGGTCGAGCGATCGGGATAGACCATCAGCACCGTTTCAACTACGGCGCCGTCAGGCAGGCGAAAGAGGGCTTTGCGCGTCATCCCCTCGTCGCCGATCTGCACCCGTTCCAGGCGGAGCGTGGAAAGTGGCAGGTCGGATAGACGCGCGCGCAGGGTGGCCGGCAGATCGGTCATGCGACCGGCGTCTGCGGTTAAATTGACATAAAGATGACGATAAAGCTGGCGCGCGCGGAACTCCGGTTCGCCCCAACTGCGCAGCAATTCGGTTAGTTCTGCCAGATTGTAGTCATACAGACAGCGTTGTTCCATAGTATTTGCATTGTACCATGATAGGCGATAGCTGATAGCTGATAGGCGATAGGGGATAGGCGATAGGGGATAGGCGATAGGGGATAGGCGATAGGGGATAGGCGATAGGGGATAGGCGATAGCTGATAGATGGTCTCTGTGGTCTCGGTAGTTCGTTATCTTCCGCGAGCAGCGAGCACTGGTTGACATCTGAACGTAGGGGCGGGGTTTCAACGCGCCCGTGCCGCCGCTGCCCCCCGGGTCGGGGCGGGTTTAAAACCCGCCCCTACAGATGTTTCACCCGAGGTCGGGGCGGGGTTTCAACGCGCCCGTGTCGCCGTTGCCCCCCAGGTCGGGGCAGGGTTTCAACGCGCCCGTGTTGCCGTTGCCCCCCAGGTCGGGGCAGGGTTTCAACGCGCCCGTGCCGCCGTTGCCCTCCAGGTTGGGGCGGGGTTTCAACGCGCCCGTGTCGCCGTTGCCCCCCAGGTTGGGGCGGGGTTTCAACGCGCCCGTGTCGCCGTTGCCCCCGGGTAGGGGCGGGTTTAAAACCCGCCCCGACAAATGTTCCACCCCACCTAGGGGCGAAGGAACTTATGCAGGCGTTGTTTCGTCTTGCAGGTGGATTGATAACGGG